>DASRDZ010000045.1:0-49330 GCA_035652335.1 Candidatus Dormiibacterota bacterium | reverse complement strand
CACACCGCGACAGGCCAGACATCATCGTCCTCGACCTGGGCCTGCCCGGCATCGACGGTCTCGACGTCGCTCGCGAGCTGCGTCGCACCGCCGCCGTCCCGATCATCATGCTCACCGCGCGCACCGAGGAGGCCGACCGCGTCGCCGGCCTGGAGCTGGGCGCCGACGACTACGTGTCGAAGCCGTTCAGCCCGCGCGAGCTGGTGGCGCGGGTGCGGGCCGTCCTGCGCCGCAGCGACACTGCGCGCATGCAGGGCGACGTCGTCCGCGCCGGTGATCACCTGGTCCTCGACGCGTCGCGCATGGAGGTGAGCGTCGACGGCCGGCCGGTGGAGCTCACCGCAACGGAGTTCGCGCTGCTGCTCCACATGGCGCGCCAGCCCGGTCGGGTGTTCACCCGGGCGCAGCTCCTCGACGCCATCCACGGCGTCGCGGTGGAGTCCTACGAGCGCGCCGTCGACGCGCACGTCAAGAACATCCGCCGCAAGATCGAGGCCGACCCTCACGCGCCGCGCCACCTGCAGACCGTCTTCGGCGTCGGCTACCGGGTCGCCGAGTGAGCGACGAGGATCCGACACCGCGCCATCCCCGCGGGCACCGTCCGCCGCAGTGGATGCACCGCGAGGGTGGCAGGCCGCCGTGGTGGCCGGGGAACGAGCCGTGGCCACCACGCGGCCCTGAGGCGTGGCGCCGCTCCCGCCGTCGCATCGCGCGGCGCTTCGGGTGCTTCCTGCTGCTGGTGCTCGTCCTTCTCGGCGCGATCGGGTCGGCGTTCGTCTGGCTGGTGCTGGCGCTGCTCGGTGTGGTCGGGTCGGCGCCCTTCGCGCGCTCCGCGTCGGGGGCGGCGCTGCTCCTGGGAATCGTCGCGGTCATCCTCGCCGTGCGGATCTTCCGGCGCGTCACCGTCCCGGGGCAGCAGCTGGTGGAGGCCGCGCAGCGCATCGAGACGGGCGACTACTCGGCGCGCGTGCCGGTGCGCGGTCCGCGCGAGCTGCGTGCCGTGGCCCGCGCCATCAACAGCATGAGCGCCCGCCTCGAGGCGGACGAGGTGCAGCGCCGCTCCGTCCTCGCCGACGTCGCCCACGAGCTGCGCACGCCGCTCACCATCATCCGCGGCCAGGCCGAGGGCATCGCCGACGGCGTCTACCCCGCCGACCCCGCGCAGATGCAGCCGATCCTGGCCGCAACCAGGACGCTGGAGAAGCTGGTCGAAGACCTGCGAACGTCGGCGCTCGCCGACGCCGGTGCGCTGCAGCTCGCCCGCGAGCCCGTCGACGTCGCCGAGCTGGTGCACGAGACCCTGGAGACGTTTCGACCGACCGCGAGCGCTGCCGGGATCGCGCTGGTCGACGACGTCGGCGGCGAGGTGTCGACCGTGAGCGGCGACCCGGTGAGGCTCAGCAGCGTTCTGGCCAACCTGGTGAGCAACGCCGTGCGCCACACGCGCGCCGGTGGCACGGTGCGCGTGGCGGCTCGTCGCTCATCCGAGGGTGTCGAGATCACCGTCAGCGACGACGGTGAGGGCATCCCGCCGGACCTGCTGCCCCGCGTGTTCGACCGCTTCGTGCGCGGCGCCGCGTCGGGCGGCTCCGGCCTGGGCCTTGCGATCGTGCGCGACGTCGTCGAGGCGCACGGCGGGACGGTGACGGTCGAGAGCCGGGTGGGTGTGGGCACCACGGTCCGTGTCCGGCTGCCCGGTGGCACGGCACCGGGCGACCCCGTCACGCGGTAGCAAGCTCTGGGCCCTCGGCCCGGGGACATCGACCCTGGCGCCCGGGACCCCTGCGGCGCACCGTGAGGATCGGAAGCACGTGCTCTTCAAGGGGAAGGCCATGAACCGGCTCCTCGCTCTGACGGCGGTGGCGGCCTTCGGCGCCGTTCTCGCCGCCTGTGGCAGCTCGGGCGCACCGAGCAGCAGCGGCGCGAGCTCGACGAGTGGCGGCGGCGCCGCCTCGACACCCGTGGCGAGCCTGCCGGCGACCGGCGCCGTCACCACGCAGCCGACCGTCACCGTCACCGGCACGGGCAGCGTCACGGCCCAGCCGGACAGCGTCGTGATCACCCTCGGCGTCACCATGACCGGCGTCACCACCTCCGACGCGATCGACGCGGCCCAGGGCGCCTCGGCCAAGCTGGTCAGCTCACTCACCGGGAGCGGTGTCGCGCGCGCCGACATCGCCACCACGCAGTACAGCATCAACGAGCACTGGAACCAGACGCTGCAGCGCAACGACGGCTGGGAGGTGCGCAACGGCGTGACCGCCGTGCTGCGTGACATCACCAAAGTGGGCAGCGTCGTCGGCAACGCGGCGACGGCCCTTCCCAACGTGTTATGGGTGCAGAGCATCGACTTCCGGCGCAACGACGTCAGCGCCATCGCCGGTCCCGCGCGCGACGCCGCGATGAAGGACGCGCGCGCCCATGCCGCGAGCTGGGCGCAGCTCGCGGGCAGGACGCTCGGCGACGTCGTCTCGGTGTCCGAGGCGTCCAGCTCGACGTCCTACACGATGCCGGGGCAGTCGGCGGGCGGCATGGGCGGGGGCGCGGGCGTGGTCACCGGCAACGGGCTCTACACCGTCACCGTCACCGTGGTCTTCGCGGCGAGCTGAGGGGTTCAGCGGCGTGACCGGGCCGAGCGCCGTCGCGATCGGACGAGGAGGAGCAGCCCGGCCGCGGCGACGCCGGCCGCGGCGGTGGGTGCGGCGGCCGCCGCAGTCGACGGCAGCGCGGTGAGGCTCGCCAGGCTGCTCGCCTCGGGCACGGTCGTGCCCGGTGGCGGCGCGGCATTTGCATGCACGGTGCCCGAAGGGCCGTCCACGGTCGCGGCGTCGCACCCGTCTCCAACGGGATCGACCGCCTCGACGAGCGCGCCGCCTGCGCTGTGGTACCGCCACGCGGAGCAGAAGTAGAAGCTCAGCGAGCCGTCCCGCTGCAGGACGGGCGTGTCGCCCCACACACCCTTCCCCTTCGGCTCCAGCACGTCGAACGACGTCGCCGCCAGGCGGGCGTCGGCGCTGTGGTCGTGCTTCAGGTACTTGTCGAGCCACGCCGACTGGTAGTGGCTGGTGACATCCTGGCCGTAGCGGGAGGCGGGCAGGATGTAGGGGATGTCGGTGTACTCGAGGTGCGTCGAATCGCGCAGCACGAGGAGCATGCTGTCGACGCCGGCGCGCGCGTACGCCTGGTAGCCGCTGCGGACCTCGCGATAGGGATCGGGCGCCTTGCTCGGGTCCGGAGCCGACGCGCCGCTCGGCCCGGCCGAGACGTCGTAGGGCTCAGGATTCAGGAAGTACTCCGATTGCACGGCCAGCGCGGGCACCACCGGCTTCGCCGTCGCGCCGGTGACACTCGTGCACGGAGCGCACAGCTTGTCCCACGCCACGATGGCGCTGACGCGCGGGTCGAGGTTGCCCACGATGCTGGCGGCGGTGGCTCCCAGCGAATGCCCGATCAGCGCGAAGCGGTAGGGACGCCCCGCCGTGGCGGCGCGCGGGTCGGGACTGCGGTCGAAGAGCGACCAGTCGGGGTTGTAGGCGTCGGTCCCGTCGGCGCCGGGCGCGGTGGTGCCTGCGTTGCGCGAGCCGCTGTAGGGCGCGACGGGCGTGCTCCAGAAGAAGTCGACGGCGTCGCTGGCGCCGTACTCGAAGTTCGCCTGCTGCTGGAAGGGGAAGCCGCCGCACTGTGTCTGCTCGCCGGGCGAGGCGCCGCCGCACTGCGCGGGGAGGCTCTGGCTGGTGCCCTCGCCCTGCGCGTCGAAGTCGAGGACGACGTAGCCGCGCTCCGCGAGGTCCTCACCCGCCCAGTCGTACATCGCGCGCGTCCCCTGCAGGCTGCCGGGGACGATCACCGCGCCGGGATAGGGCGGATGCAGCGGACGGCCGGTGTCCGGGTCGGTGGCACCGTCGACGGGGGAGAAGACCCGGGCTCGGATCAGCGCACCGTAGCGGTTGAGGTAGGAGACGTCCTGGTCATGCCCGCGCACGCCGTTCCACCCCGTCCAGCGAAACGGGTTGCCCATCTCGCCTCCGGGGATCAGCAGTCCGAGCGTCACCGCGGGGCGGCCGGGGTAGGCTGCCTGCGCCTGCAGCTTGCTCGCCTCCTCGACGCCCACCTCCTGGTCGAACTCGGGCTGTACTCGGGGTTCATGAGCTGGCCGTCCGAGGCGGTCTGGCGCCCGTAGGCGGCGGCCATGTTGGCCGCGTCTCGCTGCAGGTACTCGGGGGTGCCGGGCTGCGGCCCCGTCCCCGTGGCGGCCGCTGCGGGAGCAACGGCCATGAGGAACGCGCCCGTGGCGGTGAGCAGACGTGTCGCGCAGTGGCGGAGGGTGCCAGTCATGTCTGTACGGACTCCGCCCGCTCTTACGGTCTTGCGGCCTCGGTCAGGGTGCTACGATCCGGCGGTGCAGCCCCGGGTGATCGTCCTCGGCGCGGGGTTTGGGGGGTTGGAGCTCGCCACCGTCCTCTCGGAGGAGCTCGGTGACGACCTCGACCTGACCCTGATCGACAGGAACCCCGCGTTCGTCTTCGGCTTCTCGAAGCTCGACGTGATGTTCGGTCGCACCACGCCGGCGGCGGTCCGCCTCGACTACCGCGACATCGCCAAGCGCGGGATGCGCTACGTGCAGGAGACGATCACCGCGATCGATCCCGCTGCACGCCGGGTCACCACCGACGCCGGTGTGCACCAGGGCGACTTCCTCGTGATCGCCCTGGGCGCCGACTACGACGTCGCGGCCACGCCAGGACTCGCCGAGGCGGGCAACGAGTTCTACTCCGTCGCCGGTGCGGAGCGACTGGTCGAGCCGCTGGCGCGATTCGAGCGCGGCCGCATTGTGGTCGGCGTGTGTGGCACGCCCTTCAAATGCCCGCCGGCGCCCAGCGAGGCGGCGCTGCTGACCCACGACATGCTGGTGTCGCGCGGCGTTCGCGATGCCTGCGAGATCGCCTTCAGCATTCCCCTCGGATCTCCGGTGCCGCCGTCGCCGGAGACGTCGCGTGCGCTGGTGGCGGCGTTTGCGGAGCGGCGCATCGAGTTCCGGCCGGGGCGGCTGGTCACGCACCTGGAACCGGGGCGGCGGGTCGCGGTGCTCGACGACGGCGCGGAGATGCCGTTCGACCTGTTCCTCGGCGTGCCCAGGCATCGCGTCCCCGACGTGGTCGCACGCAGCTTCGACCTCGCCGCCGACGGGTTCGTGCCGGTGAGCGCTGCGACGATGGAGACCCAGGTCGCCGGCGTGTACGCGGTGGGCGACGTCGTCTCCGTGGGTGTGCCCAAGGCGGGCGTGTTCGCGGAGGGGCAGGGTCGCGTCGCCGCCGCGGCGGTGCTGGCGGCGATCCGCGGTGGCGCTCCGAGCCCGTACGACGGGCGTGGCTCCTGCTACATCGAGTTCGGCGGGGGTCGTGTCGGACGCGTCGACGTCGACTTCTTCTCGGGGCCCGCGCCGGTCGGGACGTACTGGGAGCCTTCGACGGCCCGCGCGGTTGAGAAGCACGACTTCGGGGCCAGCCGGCGCGCCCGGTGGTTCGGGACCACGCAGGCGCCGGTGCGTTCGTAACCCGGAGCCACGCGCGGGGTGGGCTTGACAGGGCGGGGTGCCACCTGCGCTAACATTCTGAAATATCGGAATGTTCGGTACGGAGGCTGAGGCGCCATGGACCGGCTGACGGCGCTGTTCGTCGAGGGGATGGGGGCGGCGGCGGCCACCTCCGGCGTGCTCACCCAGCTGCAGGGCCGCATCTTCGGGCTGCTCTACCTGCACCGCGGGCCCATGTCCCTCGACGACGTCACCACCGAGCTGCAGCAGAGCAAGGGGAACGTCTCGGTGCAGGTTCGCGGCCTCATCGAGTGGCAGCTGGTGCGCCAGCTCCGCGTGCCCGGCTCGCGCAAGGACCACTACGAGGCCGCCACCGACCTCTGGCGGGTCATGCAGGAGATCATGGAGCGGCGCTTCCGCTGGAACCTGCGGCAGGTGCTGGCCGCGGCGGAGGAGACCGAGCGCGCGGCCGCCGCGTCGCACGGCGGACGCGACGCTCCCGATGCGCAGCAGCTCGCCTTCATCGCCCAGCGGCTGGAGGTGCTGCGCGGGTTCTTCGCCGCCGTCGACGCGGGGTTGAGCGGCTTCACCCGCGGCGAGTCGTTCGCACCCCAGGCGCTGCAGAAGATCTTCGTGGAGGGGCCGGAGCGCGATCGCGGCGCAGCACGCCGCCCGAGGAGGACACCGCGATGAGCAGGCGCAACGCCGTCTCCGACGCCGTCCTGGAGCGGGACGTGCCCGCTTCGATCCGGCGCCTCGACACCTTCGCGCATGCGGACTACGCCGACATCGTGACCGCGAGTGGCGCCCGCCTGGCGGCGATGTCGCCGGAACAGCTCGCCCACGTGGTGCTGTGGCCGGACGGACTGCGAATGCGTGCGGTCGTCGGCGCTGCCGGCGCAATCCAGTGCGTGGTCCTTGGCTTCCGTCCGTCGCTGCGAGCGTCGCGTGACAACCTCTTCGGCTGGCGCATCGCGGCGCGCGGTGACCGCTGGCTGCGGCTGGAAGCGTCGTCCTCGCTGCTGTCCGGCCACATCGTGCTGCACCGCGACGGAGGGCGGCTCTCCTTCGCCACCTTCGTCCGCTACGAGCGCCCGCTGGCGGTGCATGTCTGGGCGGCGGTCGCACCGATCCATCGCCGAGTCGCGATCGCGCTGGTGCGACATGCGGTGCGCGCTCAGGCTCCGTCGTCGGTCCGCGGGCGCGCTCAGAGGACCGCGTCGTGAGAGTGCCGAACGCCGTCCACCAGGCGCATCCCTGGGTGATCTCCGAGATCGCCCCCGACTTCGCGCTGCTCGACGCCTGGAGCCTGCCCGCGTACGGCGCCCGCGAGGACTTCGAGGCCTTCCTCCACGTCGCCTCGTCCTTCGATCCCGCCAGGTCCGGCTCGCCGCTGACGCGCGCGCTCTTCGCCCTACGATTTCGCCTCGGCGCAATTCTCGGTTGGGACGACGCCGGGCCCCGACCCATTCCCGGCTGCACCGAGACCACGTTGAGCGTCCGCCTGCCCGCCCACCTGCGCGGCACCGGCTCGCGCGCCGCCGGCGGGCCCGGACACGGCTTCGTGCCGCTGTACCAGACGGACGACGAGTGGGCGGCCGAGCTGTCCAACGCCACCGTGCACGGCGTGCTCCAGCTCGCCTGGGTCGAGGAGGGACGCGGCCGCTATCGCGGGCGGATGGGCGTGTACGTCAAGCCGCGCGGCCTCCTCGGCGCCGCGTACCTCGCCGCCATCCAGCCGTTCCGGCATCTCGTCGTGTACCCCGCGCTGACCAGCCAGCTCGGCCGCGCCTGATATCTGCCTGCGCGCAGCGCAGCCGCCCGCCCGCCGACCCTTCGCTGAACGCTGCATTCGCGCGTTTCCGCCGCGTTGCAACATTTGACGGCGCGGGTACGCACTGCGTAGAAGGGAACGCGCAGGGGAGAACACCAACAAACGCCGCAACCGTGCACAGGAAGGAGGTATCGCATCGTGGGCATTCGCCGTCTGGGCGTCATGGCGGGAACAGTGGGAGCGCTCGCACTCGGAGTCGCGCTGCCCGCACCGGCCGGGGCAACCACCGGAGGGGGAATGTGTCAGCTGGCGGGCACGGCCGCGTTCTCGCCGGGACTCGGCACCACGGCACAGAACTTCACCTACAGCTTCGGAGGGAACCTCACCGGCTGCCAGAGCACCGACTCGACCGCCCCGGCGACGGGAACGGTGGAGGCGGGGAAGACCGTCGCGGTCGGCTACAGCTGGACGTACACGGATTCGACGGGCACGCATTCCGGCACCGCCACCGCCACGTACCAGGAGCCGGTGCCGACCGGCAACGGCAGCTGCGCGAGCAGCACCACCAGCGGCACCGCCTTCAGCAACTGGGCTGACGGCACCACGACGGTGGTGAGCTACACGACCACGGGCGTCGCCGCGGGTGTCTCGCTGAGCGGCACGGTCGTGCCCAGCGCCACCCTCAGCCTGCTGAGCTACACCGGGCCGACCCAGGCGCCGCCGCCGTCGACCCACACCGTCAGCACGACGCGCAACAGCGGCGACAGCGCCTTCGGCACGCTCACCTTCCAGCCGCCCGACCCCACGCTCTGCAGCAGCACGGGTGTCACCACAGCCGCGATCAGCGGCGGGATCGGTCTCGGCTCAGCGAGCTGAGCTCAGCCGACACGTACTCACCGACGAGCTGCCGTGACCACCACGTGCCGCTCTGCCTCCGCTCCCGCCAGGTGGTGAAGCGGTAGCGGTAGAGCAGGGCGCGCACGTGGCGCGGCGGCTCGTCGGGAAACGGGTTGCGGCGCAGCAGCTTCAGGGTGGCGCGGTCGCCGTCGAGAAGACGTTGCAGCAGGGGCAGCATCCAGCTGCGCGCGTAGCCGGGCGAGAGCGCAGCGAACCACATCAGCCAGTCCAGCCGCAGGTGGTACGGGGCCACCTGCGGCGGACGGCGTCCCGGGTCGCCGGGCTTGCCCTTGAACTCGTACTCGCGCCACTCGGCGCCGCCGGCGGGGAGCGGCGACGCCGTGCCTTCGATGACCACCTCGTGGCGCACCTTGGTGACGCTGCCGAAGGCGCCGTAGGTGTTGACCAGGTGAAGCGGGTTGAACGATGCGTTCATGGATTGCCCGCGTGACACCATGTTGCGCGCCGGCCACCAGCTGAGGAAGACGATCAGCGCCGCCATCAGCAGCACCACCGCGACGAACCACGCCGGACCGGGCGCGCCCAGATGCGCGGGTGGCGACAGCGGCAGCACGCGGTGCAGCCAGGAGTCGCCGATCGCCGAGAAGGCGAGCACGATGGTCACCAGGTTGAGCCATGCGAAGTTGCCGCTCAGCACCAGCCACGCCTGGGTGAGAGCCATCGCCGCCGCGCCGATCTCGGCGAACGGCTGCGGGGTGAAGAGCAGCAGCGGTGCACCCAGCTGGGCGACGTGGTTGCCCAGCACCTCGACGCGATGCAGCGGCCGCGGCAGACGGTGGAACCACCAGCTCAGCGGGTTGGGCATGGGCTGGGTCTCGTGGTGGTAGTCGAGGCAGGTCAGCCGGCGCCAGCAGCGGTCGCCGCGCATCTTGATGAGTCCCGCGCCGAACTCGACGCGGAAGAGCAGCCAGCGGAACAGCCACAGCACGATCACGGGCGGCGCCGTGTCGAGATTGCCGAGGAAGGTCGCCAGGAAACCCGCCTCCAGCAGCAGAGACTCCCAGCCGAAGCCGTAGAAGACCTGGCCCACGTTGACGATCGACATGTACAGCGCCCACATCGCCAGCCACACCAGCATCGACACCACCAGCGGAGCGCGTTCGGGCAGCGTCGCCATCTCGCACACCGCGAGCACGATGCCGGTCCATGCCACCACGGCGAGCAGCCGGTCCGAGTAGCGCCAGTGGAAGAGCGACGGCGCCACGCGGAAGCCGGTCAGCCCCAGGTACCGCGGCGCCGGCAGCAGGCCGTTCTCGCCGAGCAGCGGCCGGAACTGGTTCAGCGCGTTGAGGAAGGCGAGCAGGTAGCAGAGGGCGAGCCCGCGCTGGATCGCCAGCCGGCTCAGCCATTGGTCGGGGGCCGAGAACCAGTGCATCGCGTCGCGGAACACGGTAGCGCCGCCACACCACGCGGTGAAAGCCGCCAGGCGCTAGCATGAACCGGTCATGCAGTCCGCCCCAATCGTCGCGGGCATCACCCTCCGCCCGCAGCGCCTCGACGGCACGCCGCCGCGCTACGTGCAGAACCAGCGCTACGTCGACGGCCTCGTCGCCGCGGGTGCCGTGCCCCTGGCCATCCCCCCGGTCGGCGACGAGCGCGTCCTCCGCGCCCTGTACGACCGCTGCGACGCCGTGCTCCTTCCGGGCGGCCCCGACGTCGAGCCGTCGCGCTACGGCGAGACGGCACGCGACGACTGCCACCTCAGCACCGCGCCCGAGCTCGACGCGGCCGAGCTGCTGCTCACCCGGTGGGCCGTCGAGGAGGGCAAGCCGCTCTTGGGCATCTGCCGCGGCATCCAGCTGCTCAACGTCGCCCTGGGCGGCACGCTGTGGCAGGACATCGACGTGCAGCGCGCCGGCATGCACGGGCACGACGGCAACGATCGGGCCGCACCGGTGCACGACGTCGCCGTCGTCCCCGGCACCGCGCTGCACCGCGCCGTCGGTGCAGAGACGCTGCGCTGGAACAGCGTCCACCACCAGGCGCTGCGCGATCTCGGGCGCGGACTTGTGGTGTCGGCGCGCAGTGAGGACGGTCTCGTCGAGGGCGTCGAGCTGGGCGACCGCCCCGTGCTCGCCGTGCAGTGCCATCCCGAGGAGATGGCCGGGTCGGAGGCGTGGGCGGCGGCGCTGTTCACCTGGCTGGCCGAGAGCGCGAGGAGCCCTGCGGCGCGGCGCTGAGAGCGCCCGTGGCTACCGGCCCGCGCGGGTCCGGCGCCGTCCTCTGACGGCGATGCACGCCAGGAGCACTGCCGCGGCCGCGCCGGCCTCCGGTCGCGCATCCGCCGCCGCCGTCTCGGGCAGCGACGCGCCGGCGGCGGCGAGGGACGCGACGACGTTCGCGCCGACGGCGGCCGCCGTGACCTCGCGGCATCCCGCGCAGCCCGTTGCCGGCCTGGGCCGGGTGAGGCTGACCAGCGGCGTCTGCGTGCTCAGCGATGCGTCCATGGCCGCCGTCTGCACGCTCTGCGTCGCGCACTGCGCCGAGATGTCGGGCGCGGTGCGCGATGTGACGAAGGTCGCGGACCCCGGTGCGATGCCGGACCGCGCACCGTAGATGGTGAAGCTGACGGTGGTGAGGTCGGTGGTGAAGTCGACCGTGTAGTCGATCGACTCTCCGGACGCGAAGGTGACGGAGCCGGTGCCCACGTCCGTCGTCTGCGCCTGGATGCAGCCGCCCTCGCTGTGTCCTGCGTGGTGCACCGTGACCGGCATCGCGTTGACGGAGCGCCCGTCGAGCGTCCCCGTGCAGGTGCCGGTGGCGTCGTAGCTGTAGGCGAGCGGTTGCGGCACGTCGCCGGCGGGCGGGTCGAAGGTCACCGTGCCCTGCAGCGAGCAGGAGCCGGAGAAGCTCGTCTCGCCCGGCGCCGGCCAGAGGAGCTGGCGGCGGTAGACGGCGCGATCCCACCGCTCCGCCGAGAGCGCCGAGTATCCGGGCAGGAACTGCGCCTGGGTGCCGCCCAGCAGGCGGGCGACCGGCGTGCCGGCTGGTGCGGACACCGTGCCGGTGGCGTCGCCGGAGCTGAGCGTGTCGCTGGACACGGCCACCTCCACGGTGCCCTGCGCGACGTCGGTCCAGTAGCCGCCTCGCACGGAGAGCTGGCCGGGCCGCGCCCGGGTGATCGAGTCCATGGCGAAGGGGGTGCCGGTGGAGGCCGGCGCGTCGAAGTGGAAGGGCGCACCGCCGCTCGCCGGGTCGAGGGCCCCGAGCGAATAGGCGAGTGACGACGATTGCACTGCGGGGAAATCATCGAGGCCGGCCTCGAAGGCGCGCACCAGCGCCGGATCGGTGGAGAGCCAGGCCAGGGTGTACCAGTTGCACACCGGCGGCACGTCGCCCTTGACCATGCCAAGCACGGGTGCGGCGGACGCGCAGCCGATCCCGTCGGGGCTCTGCACCACGACGCCGAAGTCGGCGATCGTGCCCGGCTCGTCGCTCAGGCCGGTGGCGATGGAGTCGCAGTGCTCGGCGCGGAAGAAGAGCAGGGGGCGGTCGGTGGCGGGGTCGAGCACGGCGGTGTAGTGCGCCGGGAGCACGGCGGCCACCGCGGCGGGGTCGCCGTCGACGAAGGCCTGGTTCTCGGTGCACGCCGAGGTCAGGGTGGCGCCGGGCGGCTGGCCCGACGCGGCCGCGGCGCCCGCAACCTGGGCCGGAAGAGAAGCCGCGGCAATGGCGGCGGCGGCGAGGAGCCTCCTGCTCATGGCGCTGTCTCCTTCCCTGGGATCCACGAGGCGGCGCTATGACGTACGTCATAACAGCGCTCCGGCATGGTGTACTATGCCGACCGTCATAGTCAAGCCCATGAGCAAGCCGAGCCCCCGCGACCGGATGATCCGCAGCGCAGCGCTGCTGATGCGCGAGCGCGGCGTCGAGGCCACCTCGTTCACCGAGGTGCTGGCCCGATCGAGCGCGCCGCGCGGGTCGATCTACCACCACTTCCCGGGCGGGAAGGCTGAGCTGGTGGTCGAGGCGACCCGCTATGCTGGCGACTACATCGCCGCCTCGATGATCGCCGCCCACGAGCGCGGCGACCCGGAGGCCGCCCTGCGCGGTTTCGGCGCGTGGTGGCACAGGGTGCTGTCCGAGAGCGGTTTCGAGGCGGGCTGCCCCGTCGTCGCCGCCACGCTCGAGGGGGAGCGGCTGCCGGCGGCGCGGGATGCCGCGGCGGACGCCTTCCGCGCCTGGGAGAGCATCTTCGCCGCGGCGCTGGAGCGAAGCGGGGCGGAGCCGGACCGAGCGCGGTCGCTCGGGACCCTGATGATCGCCGCGCTGGAGGGCGCCATCATCCTGGCGCGGGCGGAGCGCTCCATGGCGCCGCTGTCCCGCGTCGTCGAGGAGCTGATCGCCACGGTCCGCGACGCCCTGCCCGCCAGGGTTGCGGAGGTGGCGCCGGGCCTTGCCGAGGTCGATCATGTCGCCGGGGGTACCGAAGGAGCAGACTGACCCGCCGTGATCGTGCGGCCGGCAGCAGAGGCGTGGGCGGGCTCCCGCCCGGCGGCCAACGACCCGCGCCGTGAGCCGCTGCGGCTGCTCATGGTGGCCAGCCGGGCTGCCACCGTCGGCAGGCAGCGCCGCCGGGCGCCGTCGGTGCCGACGTGACCTCCGCCGCGACCTCGCCGAGCGCCACCCTCACCGAGCGCGTCCGCGCGCTGCTGACCCCGACGTGGAGCGGGGTCGCCGGACCGGGACGGGTGGGCGCCGAGATCGAGCTGCTCCCGGTCCGGATCACGGCGGACGGCCCCCGTCCCGTCCCCCGTCTCGACACCCTCGCCGCGCTGCGCCGCGCTGATCCCGCGCTGATCGACGACGCCTGCGTCACCTTCGAGCCGGGAGGGCAGCTCGAGCTGAGCCCGCCGTGCAGCGGCGGCGTGGCCGAAGCGCTGCGTGTCATCGACGTGATGATTGCGCGAGCGCGCAAGTGTGCGGAGGCCGGCGGCTTCGTGCTCCTCGACGCGGCGGTGTCCCCCTGGCACGACGTCGACGCCGTCGCGCTGCAGACCGAGGCGCCGCGCTACCGCGCCATGCAGTCGCGCTTCGACAGCGTGGGTGCCGGCGGGCGGCGGATGATGCGGCTCACCGCCTCACTGCAGGTGTGCCTCGACCTGGATCCGTCGCTGCTGCGCTGGCGCGTCCTCAACGTGGTCGGGCCCGCACTGTCTGCGGCCTTCGCGGCGTCCCCGCTGCTGGCCGGCCGTCCCACCGGGATGAGCAGCACCCGCCTGGCGATCTGGCAGCAGCTCGATCCCACGCGCACCGCCTTCGACGGCGGCGACCTCGGCTGCGACTGGACGGCCGCGTACGAGCAGTTCGCCCTCGGCGCGGCGGTCATGCCGCTGCCGCGCGGCGGCGCACAGGACATGCCGCCGTCCGGCGTGACCCTGGATCAGTGGCTGGCCAGCGGCGAGGCGCGTCCCGACGACGAGGACATCGTCCATCACCTCACCACGCTCTTCCCGCCGGTGCGCCCGCGCGGGTACCTCGAGGTGCGCTACCTCGACGCCCTGCCCGCGCGCTGGCGCGACGTTGCCATCTGCACCCTCGCCGCGCTGTGCGTCGACGACGAGGCGCTGTGGCGGGCGATGGACGCGGTGCCCACCTGGGACGGCACCTGCTCCTCCGCATGGGCCCGCGCCGCACGCGACGGCGTGCGCGACGGCTCCCTGCGCGCCACCGCCTGTCAGCTCCTCTCCGTCGCCGCCGCAGCAGCACACCGTGCGCCGCGAGGGTGGCTGCCGGCGAACGCCGCCGATCGCATCGCCGAGTTCGCCGCCGGATGGACCGCGCACGGCCGCTGTCCCGGCGACGAGCTGTTGGAGCGCTTCCGTCGCGACCCGCAGGACTGGACCGCATGGACCTGAAGCAGCGCCTCGCCGCCGACCTCGTCGACGCCCATGCGCGCACCGACGCCCTGCTCGAACCCGTCGACGACGCGAGGCTGCACCGCCAGCACGACCCGATCATGAGCCCGCTGGTCTGGGACTACGGGCACATCGCCGTCTACCAGGAGCTCTGGCTGGTGCAGCAGCTCAGCGGCGCCGCACCGGTCGACGAGGCGCGCATGCACCACTACGACGCCTTCGAGAACCCGCGCCGGGTGCGCGCCTCCCTGCCGCTGCTGACCCGGCGGGAGGTGGCGGCGTACCGGGACGCCGTCGACGCACGCTCGCTGTCGCTGCTCGACGAGGTGCGGCTGGAGGGCAACGGCGAGGTCGACCCGCTGCTGCGCGACGGCTTCGTGTACGACATGATCGTCCAGCACGAGCACCAGCACTGCGAGACCATCCTGCAGACGCTGCAGCTCCTCGACGGCGGGTACGGCGTGCCGCTCCCCCCGCTGCCCGAGCCGCAGCGCGAGGTGCTGCTCGACGCGGTGTCGATCCCGGCGGGCACGTACCCCATCGGCACCGACGACCACGCGCCGTACGACAACGAGCACCCGTGTACGGAGGTGCACCTGGACGCGTACCGCATCGACCGCTTTCCCGTCACCTGTGGCCAGTACGCGGCATTCGTGGATGACGGCGGCTATGCGCGGCGCGAGCTCTGGAGCGAGGCGGGGTGGACCTGGCGCAGCGAGGCGGGCGCCGAGTCGCCGAAGCACTGGCGCCGCGACGGCGACGGCTGGCGGACCGAGCGCTTCGGCCACGACGTGGCGGTCGACATGCGCGCGCCGGTGATGCACGTGTGCTGGCACGAGGCGGAGGCGTACTGCCGCTGGGCGGGGCGGCGGCTGCCCACCGAGGCGGAGTGGGAGGTGGCCGCGACCTGGGATCCCGCCCTGCAGCGCAGGCGGCGTTACCCGTGGGGCGACCACGCACCGACGCCGGCGCACGCCAACCTCGACCAGCGACTCCTCGGCGCGGCGCCGTGCGGCGCCTACCCGCTCGGCGCCAGCGCCTTCGGGTGCGAGCAGATGGTCGGCGACGTCTGGGAGTGGACGGCCTCCGACTTCCGGCCCTATCCGGGCTTCCGCGCCTTCCCCTACAGGGAGTACAGCGAGGTCTTCTTCGGTCCCGAGTACAAGGTGCTCCGCGGCGCGTCGTGGGCGGCGCGCGCCTCGGTGAGCCGCGCCGGCTTCCGCAACTGGGACTACCCGATCCGCCGCCAGATCTTCGCCGGCTTCCGCTGCGCCGGCGACGGAGGAGCGCCATGACCCTGGGACTCGCACCGCTCACTCTGGCGGTGCACACCGTCGGGCGCAGCGCGCGCGCCGACCTCGTCGCCGACGTGCATCACGGCCTCGCCGCCACCCCCAAGACGCTGCCGCCGCGCTGGTTCTACGACGAGCACGGCTCGCAGCTCTTCGACCGGATCACCGAGCTCCCCGAGTACTACCAGACGCGCACCGAGACGCGGATCCTCAACGACTGCGCGCGCACCGTCGCCGCGGCGGTGCGTCCGGAGTCGCTGGTCGAGCTGGGCGCCGGCTCCTGCGCCAAGACGCGCATCCTCCTCGACGCCGCCCGCGCCGAGGGCAGCCTGGCCACCTTCGTCCCCTTCGACGTCAGCGACGCCGCGCTGTCGCACGCCGCGCACGGCCTGCTCGACGACTACCCGTGGCTCTGCATCTACGGTTTGGTCGGCGACTTCGCCACCCACCTCTCCTACATCCCGCGGCTCGGCCGCCGCCTGGTCGCCTTCCTCGGCAGCACCATCGGCAACCTCGACGGCACCGAGCGCCGACGCTTCCTCGCCGACGTGCGCGGCCTGCTCGCGCCCGGCGACGCATTCCTCATCGGCCTCGACCTGGTCAAGCCACGCGAGGAGCTGATCGCGGCCTATGACGACTCCTCCGGCGTCACCGCCGAGTTCAACCGCAACGTGCTGCGGGTGATCAACCGCGAGCTGCAGGGGACGTTCGACCTCGACGACTTCGCCCACGTCGCGGTGTGGAACGACGCGGAGTCGCGCATCGAGATGCACCTGCGGGCCGCACGTGACCTGACCGTGGACATCCCCGGCGCGGAGATGCGCGTCGACTTCGCGCAGGGTGAGACGGTGCGCACCGAGATCTCCTGCAAGTTCACCCGCGAGTCGGGCGAGGCGATGCTGCGCGACGCCGCCATGCGCGTCGTCCAGTGGCACACGGATCCCCGCGGGCGCTTCGCCTTGGCCCTGGCGCTCCCCGACTGAGGGGCGCCGCCTAGCCGGGCTCGGGCGCAGCGAACGTCGAGGCGAACTGCGCCGCCGTCATCGTGCCCGGCCCTGCCGCAAGGTCGCGCAGCACCGCCGCCAGCGGGGTGACGAACTGCGGCACGTCACCCCAGTAGTCGTGGGCGCGCAGACCGCCGCCGGGCACGTACCGCACGTTGTCGACCTGGCAGTCGACGACGCCCGCGGCGGTGTCGGTGCCGCGCACCCAGTCGACGGAGCGGAACAGCCCCTGCAGCGTCTGCGCGGTGACCGGCTGGCCGCGCCGCCAGGTGGCGTCGGGGCCGAGCGGGTCGGCGACGGGATCGAGGGCGTCCCAGGCGTTGAGCCACTGCGGGATCCCCGCGATGGAGCCGACGTCGGTGCCCCAGGCCAGCATCTCCGCGTACTTGCGCAGCGGGCTGCCGGCCGTGATCAGCCAGCGGATCCTGGCTGCGATGTCCGCCTCCACTCCGCGCACCACGTCGAAGGAGACGACGGTCCCCTGGCTGTGCGCGTTGACGACGATGGCGTCGACGTCGCCGCGCTGCGCCAGCCGGATCAGCGCCGCCTGCACGAAGTCGCGCACCCGCTGGCGCAGGTCGTTGCGCGACACGTAGCCGGCGACGTCGTCCTCGACGGTGCGGAGGACGTCGAGCACACCGGAGCCGTGCGGCGCCGTCGTCGGCGTGGCCGCCTGCAGGAGGCGCACCAGCGGGTGATGCCCGCGCACCGCGTCGCTGCGCACCTTCAGCTCCCCCTCGCCGGCGGGGTCGGTGGCCGAGGGACCGTGGCGCAGGGCGGCGCTGACGTCGTGGAACAGCATGCTCACCGCGCCGCGCGCGGTGGCGTAGTGGCTCACCTCGAAGATGCCGCGCGCCACCGTCTCCGCCAGCGCGCCCGGGAGCGGCCTGGTGTCCTCGCTGTGCACGTACACCAGGGCCACATGGGCCGCGGCGCTGCCCGGCGCGGCCAGCGGCTGGTCGAGACGGACGAGCCCGCCCTCGCGCGCGTTGGCCTGGTCGGGCGGGTAGCTGCTCTGCACGTACACCGGGCCGCGCACTCCGGCCGCGAGGCGGTTGGGGTCCGGTCCCAGCAGCGACTCGCCGAGGATGGTCACCAGCTTGGCATGCAGCCCGTCCGCGTAGCCGGCCACACCGCCGGCGTCGTCGGGGAACTGCTGGAAGCCGATCCCGTGGATGGTCAGCAGAACCGTCAGTCCCATGGCTAGATGCCCTCCATTCCCGCCGCATGGCAGGGGCCGGCCGCTGAGGGCGCACAGGATGGCACGCGGCCCGCGGCGGCGCAACGTGCCGCGCGCGCCCCGTCCGGCGTAGGCTCCGCGGGATGGAGAACGGCAGCAGCCCGGCCCGGGCGCGGGTCGACGCGCTGCGCCCGCCGGTGGCGCTGTGCCTGAGCGGTGGCGGGGCGCGCGGCGCCGCCCAGGCGGGCGTGGTCGTCGAGCTGCTGCGCAGCGGCCTGCGTCCCGACTTCATCGTGGGCACCTCGATCGGCGCCTGGAACGGCGCCTGGCTGGCCTCGCACCCCACCGTCGAGGGCGCGGAAGGGCTGGCGCGATGGTGGGCCGATCCCGAGGTGCGTGGCATCTTCAAGGGAATGTGGCTCGGCTACGCGGGTGCCCTGGCCTGGCGGCGCAGCGCGGCCATCAGCGCGGAGCGCGTCGAGCACCTGCTGGCGCGCGGCTTCGGCGAGACGCGGTTCGAGGAGCTGGGCATCCCGCTCACCGTCGGCGCCACCGACCTGCTCACCGCCGACCTCGTCTACTTCCACCGCGGTCCCGTGGCACCCGCGGTGCGCGCCTCGAGCGCCATCCCCACGGTGCTGCCGCCCGTCGCGCTGCGCGACCGCCTGCTCGTCGACGGCGGTGTCGTCGACAACTTCGGCGTGCACGAGGCCGTGCGACGCGGCGCGCGCACCATCGTGCTCATCGACGCCAGCACCTCGGAGGTGGAGACCCCGCCGGTGGGACTGGGTGAGATCATCGATCGCATGACCCTCGTCTCCCAGGTGCACCAGCGCCGCCGCTCGCTCGCCGCCGCGGCGGGCGCGGGCGTGCCGCTGCACCTCATCGAGGTCGGCGGCCTGGGCTCGACTCTCGACTTCCAGCGCGCCGAGCCCGCGGTCGCGCGCGGACGCGAGCTGGCGCGCGCCTGGCTTGCGGGCATGCCGCTGCCGCGCGTCGAGTCGCCGCCGGAGGAGGAGCGCGTCGGGCTGATGGACCGCTGGCACGTCGTCGAGGGGCGGGTGCGCGAGCGGGTCAGCGCGTTGCCGCTGTGGCGTCGCGTCGGGCACGCGGAGCTGCCCGAGGCGGAGGAGCCGGAGGTGGGCGCGCGCGATGCCTAGCCGCACCGTCCGCCGCCGCCTGCTGCGGGTGGGGGAGGGGACGGTGCAGTGGCGCGGCGACGACGTCGTCGCCGAGGAGCCGCTGGAGATCCGCGTCGGCGGCGCGCCACTGGCGGTCACGATGCGCACGCCGGGCAACGACTTCGAGCTCTGCGTCGGCTTCCTGCTCAGCGAAGGTGTGGTGACCGCTCCCGAGCAGGTGGAGCTGATCCAGACCTGCTCGTGGAAGGACAGCGGCGAGATGAACGTTCTCGACGTCACCCTGCGACCCGATGCGCCGCCGCTCGGCGCGGGTGCGGCGCGCAACTTCTACACGACGTCGTCGTGCGGGCTGTGCGGCAAGGCGAGCATCGACGCCATCCGCACGCGCGCCGCCTGGCCGGTCGGCGACGATCCGCTGCGCGTGACGCCGGCGCTGCTGTCGTCGCTGCCGGCGCGGATTCGAGAGGCGCAGCAGGTGTTCTCGCGCACCGGCGGCCTGCATGCGGCGGGGTTGTTCAGCGCCGGCGGCGATCTGCTCTGCCTGCGCGAGGACGTGGGACGGCACAACGCGGTCGACAAGGTGGTGGGCTGGGCGGCGACCTCGCGGCGCCTGCCGCTGCGCTCGCACCTGCTCATGGTGTCGGGGCGCGCCTCCTTCGAGCTGACCCAGAAGGCGCTGATGGCCGGCATCCCGCTGCTCGCGGCGGTGTCGGCGCCGTCGTCGCTGGCGGTCGACCTCGCCGAGGAGGCGGGGATGACGCTGGTGGGTTTCCTGCGTGAGGCGACGATGAACGTCTACGCGGGAGCGCAGCGCGTGGTGACGCCCGACTGATGCTGCCCATCTCTCCGCCGCTCTCCCCGATGCTGGCCAAGCTGCAGCTCGACATCCCGCGAGGGGAGGGCTGGCTCTACGAGCCGAAGTGGGACGGCTTCCGCGCCATCGTCTTCCGCGACGGCGACTCGGTGCGCATCGACAGCCGCAACGGGCAGACCCTCGACCGCTACTTCCCCGAGGTCGTCGAGCAGCTCCGTCTCGCCCTGCCGGAGCGGGCCGTGGTCGACGGGGAGATCGTCATCGCGGGCGAGCGCGGGCTCGACTTCGACGCCCTGCAGCAGCGCATCCATCCCGCGGCGTCGCGGATCAAGCGCCTGTCGGTGGAGACGCCGGCGTCGTTCATCGCCTTCGACCTCCTGGCGGTGGGCGGCGAGGACCTGCGCCCGCTGCCGGGGAGCGAGCGGCGCGCGCGGCTGATCTCGTCGCTGCGGGCGACGCCGAGCGTCGCCATCACGCCGCAGACGGCCGATGCGGACGAGGCGGCCGAGTGGTTCACGCGCTACGAGGGCGCGGGGCTCGACGGCGTCATCGCGAAGCAGGCGTCGCAGCGCTACGTCGAGGGCCAGCGGCTGTGGGTGAAGGTGAAGCACCGGCGCACCGTCGACTGCGTCGTCGGCGGCTACCGGCTGGCCGTCAACGAGGGTGCGGGCGTCGCCTCGCTGCTGCTCGGGTTGTACGGCGACGACGGCACGCTGCACCTCGTCGGGCACACGTCGTCGTTCAACGCGGCGGAGCGGCGCGCGCTGCTGGAGAAGCTCAGGCCCTACGAGGGCGGGTCGAGCTTCGGGTACGGCCGGACGCCGGGCGGTCCTTCGCGCTGGACGCAGGGCAAGCGCGACGAGTCCTGGATCCCGGTGGCCCCCGAGCTGGTCTGCGAGGTGTCGTTCGACTACATGCAGGGCCCGCGCTTCCGCCACGCCGCGCGCTTCCATCACTGGCGCACCGACAAGCCGCCCGCCGAGTGCACCTTCGACCAGCTCGTGCCGCCGGTGCGCATCGACCTCTCCGACGTCGTGGAGTTCGGAGCGCCCGCATGAGTGCGATCCAGGTGTGGGATCTGTGGTACCCGGAGGCGGGGTCACAGGGCGTGTCGTTCGCGCGGGGGATGACGGCACCGACCGACGTGATGCTGGTGCACGCCGCGCCGCCGGTGCTGCGCGTCGAGGTGCGCGAGGGCGACAGCGTGGTCGCGCGCGGCGACGACCTCCGCGGCGAGCGCGACATGCCGATCGTGCTGCTGCGCCGGGTGGGCTCGCGCATCGAACGCTCGACGGTGTGGCCCACGGAGGCCGACCACGGCATGCCGGTGCTGCTGCCCGGCGGCGAGGTGGGCATCCTGCGCTCGTGGTGGAACGACGAGGCGCAGCAGGAGTGGCGCTGGACGGTGGAGTTCTACAACCACCGATGACGGTGGCCACCGCGGACGCCGTCGCCGACGCGCGTGAGGCCGGGCTGCGCTATGTCAGCGACACCACGCCCGGCATCCGCCGCGCCCGCCGCGGCGACGGCTGGGTCTTCACCGCGCCGGACGGCACGCCGCTGCGCGACGCCGCGGAGATCCAGCGCATCCGCCATCTGGCCATCCCGCCCGCGTGGACCGACGTGTGGATCTCGCCGTCCGCCAACGGCCACCTCCAGGCCACCGGTCGCGACGCGCGTGGCCGCAAGCAGTACCGCTACCACGAGCGCTGGCGTGCGGTGCGCGACGAGGCCAAGTACGAGCGCATGATCGCCTTCGGCCGCGCCCTGCCGCGCATCCGCGAGCGCGTCGCCGCCGACCTGGCGCGCGAGGGGCTGCCGCGGGAGAAGGTGCTGGCCACCGTCGTCCGGCTGCTCGACACCACGGCGATCCGCGTCGGCAACGAGGAGTACGCGCGCGAGAACCACTCCTATGGCCTCACCACGATGCGCACCCGCCACGCCTCGGTGCGCGGCGCCACCGTGAAGTTCGAGTTCCGCGGCAAGTCGGGCAAGACGCACGCGGTGGCGGTGCACGACCGGCGCCTGGCGCGCATCGTCCGTCAGTGCCAGGAGCTTCCCGGCCACGAGCTCTTCCAGTACCTGGACGACGACGGCGAGCGCCGCGCCGTGTCCTCCGAGGACGTCAACGACTACCTGCGCGACGTCGCCGGCGACGACTTCACCGCCAAGGACTTCCGCACCTGGGTCGGCACCGTTCTCGCCGCCTGCTTCCTCCGCGAGATGGGGGCCGTGCCGTCCGAGCGCGAGGGCAGGCGCCAGGTGAAGGAGGCGATCGAGCGCGTCGCCAGGCAGCTTGGCAACACCGCCACCATCGCGCGCAAGTGCTACGTGCACCCCGACGTCGTCGACGCGCACATGGACGGCTCGCTGCTGCGCGTGCGCATGCATGCTCCCTCGCCCGAGCGCGCCACCCGTGGCGAGGGGCTGCGCGACGAGGAGCGCGCGGTGCTGCGGTTGCTGGAGAAGCGCAAGGTGCCCGCACGGGTGGCGCGGGCGGCGGGCTGAGACGAGGAAGGGCCGCGGGATCGCTCCCACGGCCCTTCGGTCCGGCGCCCCTCTACTTGATGACGGGCATGTCCCCGTCACGGAAGATCCCGATGATCCGCCCGGTCTTGGCGTCCAGCATGGCGATCTCCATGTTCTCCGGGGAGGGCGTGAACGTCCCGATGACGCGGCCCTCCGGAGCGAGAACGGTGCTCGTCTTGAGGACGACGACCCAGCACAGCCGGGGATTGTCGAAGCCGTGCGGGTCCTGGCCGTCCTGCATGTACCTGCTGTCGACGTCGGCGAGCACCGCGGCCACCACCGTCGCGGCCGGCGACCCGAACGCGTTCGCCGCCGCCTCCGCCTTCTGCTTGGTGACCGCCGGATTGGGATTGCTCGGCGCGTGCAGCGTCACCCCGTCGTGGGCGAAGGTGGCGTCGGTCAGGCCCGGGATGCCGAACTGATCGGCCATCGACGTGGCCGCCGCCGCGTGGGCTGCGCCGTTCGACGGAGCCGTCGTGTGAATCGCGACGGCGCCCCCGGCAGCCGCGACCGCGAGCCCTGCCGCGGCCAGGGTGAGGCGCATCCTGCCGCGGGCCAGCCTCTGGAGACGAATGGTGGCGCGTGTCACGACGGGCACCTCTTGTCGTAGATCACCAGGTCCGTGGTGGCGCCGCCCGAGTTGTAGTAGGCCTGTGGCGGCTCGGACACCGCGTAGGGCGACGTGTTGTCCGGCGCCCACGCCGTCATGCCCGCGCTGTCGTCGGTGCCCATCCAGTACCAGGTCCCGCTCCCCGCCGGGTAGTAGTAGGCGAGACTGCTGATCCGCTGCGGCCCGTCCATCGTGCCGCCGATCTGGTCGCCGTAGTTGTTGGTCTCGGCGGCGTACTCCGCGCTGGTGGGATGGAAGGTGATGGGCACCTCCTTGAGCAGCGTCCCGGGGGACGAGAGGTTCTGGACGCTGTACCAGGCGTAGCTCCAGCCGGTGGCCGGGTGGTTGTACTGGTCGTAGGTGCAGGCGTTGCAGGGATCGAAGCTCAACGTGTAGTGGATCCAGGCCGGATTGACCACGGGCTGCTCGTAGTTGAAGAGCGGCTCCTGCGGGTTGTTGAGCTGTTCCCAGACGTATTCCTGGTTGGCGCTCGAGCCCGCCCAGCCCGTCCCGATCTGCACCCAGTCGAGGCCGTAGACGTTGTTCTTGTCGGCGCCGCTGGCCAGCATCACCCAGGCGTAGTCGCCGAGCTGGAAGTTGCTCGTCTTGACCGGGATCTTCGCGGGGTCGAGGACGTCGCCCCAGATGCCGCCCATGTCACTGGCCGCGGCGCTGCGGATCGCGCCCGCCCACATGTTGCTGGCGAAGGTGTTGGGGGCGGGGTTCGGCCGCACGATGCCCGTGCAGGTGGCCACCTGCGCATGGGCGACCGTGCAGGCGCACACCTGTGCGGCGAGGACGCTGACCAGCACCGCTCCCTTCCTTCCCAAGCTCCGGCGACCCGCCGACCATGCGACGGTACGTCGCCGGCCGCCGATGTCAAGCCCGCCCGCGGGAATGTCCCCCGCGCGTGCCTGCGGTTGCCCGCGTCCGCGGACGAGGCGTCTTGCGAGATGCACTGAGCACCCTCCAGCCCTTCCGGGGCGCCCGCCGAGCCGTCGCGCAGCTGTCGCGCTCCCTTGCTCACGCTCCGCCGGAAGGGGGTGCCGTGCCTATGTGGCGTCGCACGGGTGTTTGTGGATCCAGCGACGACTGCTGTCACGGCGATGACGCCAGCGTGCCGGCCCCGTCGCCGCCCGCCGCATCCCCGCGACTTGCGCTACACGGCCGTTACACCGGCTTTACCGTTGCTTGCCAGAAGCGAAGGGCTCCGCGAACTGGCCCTGCCATCCTCGTGGGCAGACGAAGCCGCCGCCCGGCAGGCACAACGGGGATCCGAGAGGGGTGGGCCGCGCGGCGATCGGGAGCTTCGCTCGAAAGGGGGATCCAGCCGATGCCGTCCTTCCTCGCCCTGGATCGGCGGGCGCAGGCTCGCTGTCGCGTTCTCTGCGTGATGCTGGCCGCGCTGCTGATGGTTCCGGCGCTCACGCCCGTCGCGCGCATGGTCGGCGACTGGCTGGGGACGCAGGTGTCCGTGATCGTCCGTGGTCAGCCGGGCGGTGGGGCGGCGGCGCAGCAGGCGGTCGGGGCGGTCGGCGGGCACGTGGTCCGCGCCATCGGCATCGTCGACGGGGTGTCGGCAACGGTTCCCGTCGACCAGGTCGGCACCCTGCAGCACGAGCCCGGCGTCGTCGAGGTCACGCCGAACCTGCCGGTGCACATGCAGGGCAGCGGCTGGGGTCGCGGCGGGACGTGGAGCCCGGTCACCGACCTCGGCTCCCTGTACAACACGACGCTCGACAGCGGTGCGCAGACCTTCTGGCAGGCGGGCTACACCGGCAAGGGCGTCGACGTCGCCCTCATCGACACCGGCGTGGTGCCGGTCAACGGGCTGCAGGTGGCCGGCAAGGTCGTGTACGGACCCGACCTCTCCTTCGACTCGCAGCGGCCGAACCTGACCAACCTCGACACCTACGGCCACGGCACCTTCATGGCGGGCATGATCGCCGGCCGCGACAACAGCGCCGTCACCGGCCAGTACGCCGGCGACTCCACCGACTTCCTGGGCACCGCCCCCGACGCCCGCGTGGTGTCGATCAAGGTCGCCGACTCGCACGGCAACACCGACGTCTCGCAGGTGCTCGCGGCCATCGACTGGGTGGTCGTCCACCACGCCGACCCGGGCTTCAACATCCGCGTCGTCAACATGTCGTTCGGCACCGACAGCTATCAGAGCTACGTGTACGACCCGCTCGCCTACGCGGCCGAGACCGCCTGGCACGCGGGCATCGTGGTGGTCGGCGCCACCGGCAACAGCGGCTGGAAGACCGGCGTCCTCGACCCCGCCGACGACCCCTACGTCATCGCCGTCGGCTCGTCCGACGACATGGGCACCGCCACCCTCGGCGACGACACCGTGTCGCCCTACTCCGCGGGCGGCGACGGCAACCGCAACCCCGACCTGGTCGCGCCGGGCGCCCACGTGGTCAGCCTGCGCGACCCGGGCTCGTACATCGACGTCAACAACCCGACCGCGGTGGTGGCCTCGCGCTTCTTCCGCGGCAGCGGCACCTCGATGTCGGCGGCGGTGGCCTCCGGTGCGGCCGCGTTGCTGCTCTCCGAGAACCCCCTGCTGACGCCGGACCAGGTGAAGAACCTGCTCACCTCGACCGCGTTCCCGCTGGCGGGCGCGTCGCGCACGCTGCAGGGCGCCGGTGAGCTCAACCTGCGCAGCGCGCTGACCGCCGTGCCCGCCCTGGCGGTGCAGGCCTTCGCGCCCGCCACCGGCACCGGCTCGCTCGACGGCGCGCGCGGCTCGGCGCGGCTGAGCTGGAACGGCGTCGCCCTGCAGGGCGAGGTCGACATCTTCGGCCTCCCCGTCAACACCGCCAGCATGGCCAGCTCCCTGGCCAGCGGCTCGATCTGGACCGGCGGCGTGTTCAACGGCGTCGCCTGGACCGCCGGCGGCTGGGGGACGATGGTCACCAGCGACGGCTGGACCGGGCGGGCCTGGAACGACGGCCCCTGGACCAACAACAGCTGGTCGAACAACTCGTGGAGCAACAACAGCTGGAGCAACAACAGCTGGTCGAACAACTCCTGGAGCAACAACAGCTGGAGCAACAACAGCTGGTCGAACAACTCGTGGAGCGACGCCGTGTGGTCGGACGCCGCATGGAGCTGATCACATGCGTGGAGGGGTTGTGGGGAGAAAGGGAAGCGAGTGGGGGGCGCGCGTCGTGACGCGCGCCCGTCACTCCACACCCTGGGCGTTCACGGCGCTGACGGCGGCGCTCGGCGCCCTCGTCGCCGTCCGGGGCGTCGCCGGCCTGCCCGCCCTGACGGCGCCGGTGAGCATTCCCTGGTGGCTGCTGGCGCTGTTCATCGCCTTCGCCGAGTCCTACGCGGTGCACATCCATCTCCGCCGGCACGCGCACACCATGGCCATGGCCGAGGTCCCCGTCGTTCTCGGCCTGTTCTTCGCGGCGCCCTGGGCGCTGCTGCTCGGCCGCATCGCCGGATCGGCCGCGGCGCTCGCCCTGCACCGCCGCCAACCGGCGCTGAAGCTGGCCTTCAACGTCAGCATGTTCGCGCTGGAGACCGGCCTGCTGGTGCTCGTCTTCCGCGCCGCGCTGGGCGGCGCCGATGCGCTCTCGCTGCGCGCCTGCCTGGCCACGCTCGCGGCCACCGCCACGGCGTCGCTCTTCTCCGCGGTGTGGGTGCAGGCGGTCGCCTCGCTGGCCAGCAACGAATGGCAGTTCCGGCGCCTGCCCGAGCTGCTGCCCACCTCGCTGGCGATCACGGGGCTCAACACGGTGGTCGGGCTGGCGGCGTCGCGCGTGCTGTGGCACGACGCGGTGTCGGCGGCGCTGGCGATGCTGCCGGTGATCGGCCTGGTCGTCTTCTACCGCCGCTACATCGAGGAGCGGGAGAAGCACGAGCGCATCGAGATGCTCTACACCTCGAGCCGCGCCTTCCAGCGCTCACGCGGGGTCAACGCCACCATCACCACCCTGCTGACGCGCGCCCGCGAGATGTTCCGCGCCGACGTCGCGGAGCTGACGCTTCTGCCAGCGGTGCATGGCGGCATGGTGGCGCGCTTCCAGCTTCGCCCCGACAGCGACATGGTGGAGACCACGGCGCCGCTCGACGACCTGACCACCATGGTCGCCAAGCGCCGCTGCGGCTTCCTGATGACGCGCGGCCGCCGCCACGACGCCTGGAACGACATGGTCGTGGCCCGCGGCCATCGCGACGCCATGCTGGTGCCCATCAGCGGTGACGCCGGCGTGCTCGGCGTACTGCTCGTCGCCGACCGCCACAGCGACGTGGCCTCGTTCGAGCGCGACGACCTCACCCTCCTGGAGACGTTCGCCGGACAGGCCAGCGTCTCCATCGAGAACGGGCGCCTCGAAGCCGAGATGCAGGAGCTGGCCTTCCACGACTCGCTGACCGGCCTCGCCAACCGCGCCCTGCTGACGCTCCGGCTCGAGGAGACGCTGCAGCGCCGCGACCGCTCGCCACTCGGCCCTGCGGTGCTCTTCCTCGACCTCGACGACTTCAAGACCGTCAACGACAGCCTCGGCCACGCCGTCGGCGATCGACTGCTCACCCTGGTCGCCGACCGCCTGCGGGGCTGCCTGCGCCCCGCCGACACCGCCGCCCGCCTCGGCGGCGACGAGTTCGCCATCCTCCTCGACGAGATGCGCAGCCCGTCCGACGCCGCCGCCGTCGCCGATCGCATGATCAGCGCCCTGCGCGCGCCCTTCACCGTCGACGGCACGCGCGTGCTGATCCACGCCTCCATCGGCGTGGTCATCGCCACTCCCGAGCGCCTGCTCGCCGACGAGCTGCTCCGCGACGCCGACATCGCCATGTACCGCGCCAAGGCGGGCGGCAAGGGCACCTGGGAGATGTTCGAGACCTCGATGCAGGAGCAGGTCCGCGAGCGCCATCTGCTCAAGCTCGACCTGGAGCGCGCCCTGGAGAACGGCGAGCTGGTGGTGCACTACCAGCCCATCGTCGCCCTGCACGACGAGTCGATCGTCGGCGTCGAGGCACTGCTGCGGTGGGTGCATCCGCGCCGCGGCCTGGTGGCCCCCGCCGAGTTCGTCCCCCTCGCGGAGGAGACGGGACTGATCAACTCCATCGGCCGGTTCGTGCTGCGCCGCTCGTGCGCCGAGGCGGCGGCCTGGAGCCGCTCCGCCCCCGACTTCGTGCTCACCGTCAACCTCTCCGGGCGCCAGCTGCACCGCGAGGACTTCGTCGCCGAGGTGGCCACCGTCGTCGCCGAGACCGGCTTCGACCCGCACCGGCTGGTGCTGGAGATCACCGAGAGCGTGATGGTCGAGAACGACGAGCGCGTCCGCGAAGCCCTGGTGGGCCTGCGCCAGCTTGGCGTGCGGCTCGCCATCGACGATTTCGGAACGGGCTATTCGTCACTGAGTTCGCTGCGCGAGCTGCCGGTCGACATCCTCAAGATCGACAAGGCCTTCATCGACGGACTCGGCGGCGACGGCGACGGCGGCGCCTTCGCGGCGGCGATCGTGCGGCTGGGGCAGACGCTCGGGCTCAGCATGATCGCGGAGGGGATCGAGCGCTCCGAGCAGCTGGCGGAGCTGCGGCCCCTGCTGTGCGGGATGGGGCAGGGGTACCTGTTCGCCAAGCCGATGGAGGGCACGGTGTTCTCTGCGCTGTTCGCGGCGGTCGGGGCGGGGCACCGTTCGGGTGGCCGCGGCGATGATGCGGCGAGCGGGGATGTCACCGGGCACGTGGTGCCGCTGTTCGGGTGAGCGCCGTCGCCGGCGCCGTCACATGGACAGGTGCCAGCAGAGCCCGGTGACCAGGTGATGGAAGCCTCACCAAGGCGCTGTCAGCTACGCGATGTCAACAGCGGTCGGCGATGGTGAAGGTGCCCGTACCGGTGCCCGCTGCTCGGGGCCCAGAGGTCGAGGCGACCCCGGCATAGACGGTTGCTGGACCTGCGGGGGCTGCCGGAGGCAACGTCCACGTCTCGCGATACGTTCCATCGGGGCCGATCGTTTGCGCGACAGCGAGCCCTCCATAGGCGTCCCCCATGTGCCCGTCGGCGTACCGCAGGTTCACCGTGACCTGCAAGCCCGGGCGGCTCCTGACGACGACGGTTTGCTGAGCGCCTGGCTGGACGCAGGCAAAGGCCACCGACACCACGACTGCCACGGCAGCGGAAGTCGGCGGGGCTGACGGCTCGGCGGCTGGCCGCGTCCTCAGCGGGTCGGATGACGGCGCTGTATCTCTGAGCACGCCGCCTGGGACACCCCCGGTCGGCTGCGGAGTATCACTTCCGCTCGTCGGTGTCGCCCCTCCCTGCCGGTCATGGGCCGCAGCGGGCACCTCGCTCGGGGTGGTACGGCTATGTCCCACGGCGACCATTGCCGCGAGTCCGACTCCGACGAGAGGGACGGCACACGCAACGGCGACGCTGCGCATCACGGGCTATACAGCGCCGGAAATGGCGCCGAGGTTGGGTACAGGGAGCGCTCCCCGAGCACGTCGCCATAGGCGAGCGTATCGGCATGGCGGCAGCCAGCACATCCCGAGCTCGAGACCATCGTCAGCTGCGAGTCGTCATGACCCTGGACCACCGGGTGACCGAGGCCGACGACATGACCCCATTCATGTGTCAGGATCGCCTGGAGGTCGAAACCGCCGCCGTTGGGGTTGTCGGTGCACGGATTGTTGTGCGCCGGATCGCATGGGTTCCATAGCAAGCCAGTCGAGTTTCCCGCCGCCACGCGAATATCGAAGCCCGTATAGGGGGTGCAGCCGTTCGACGGTGAGTGATCCGTGACGGCGTCTGCGTACGGAGCGCCGGTGCTCGTCACGAAGCCGATGACGTCGTTGTCGTTGCCCCCTGCCGGGCTGCCCGGCGACTCTGTCGTTGTCCCGTCGTAGATCAGGTGCAGCGCGGGATCGGCCTGCGCCCACACGTCCGCAGCGGTGGTGATGGCCTGGACGATCTGGTCCGAGCTGAGCGCCGACCCGGAACCGCTGGGATTGATGCGGTAGTGCAGAGTGACCGAGCCGCCCGAGTCTGTCGCCCATTTCTGGCAGCCGAGGTACGTGTAGTCGGGACAGGTGCACGGGCTGGGACACGGCGCACTGCTTGGTGGCGGGGGTGGAGGGCAGAGCCCCTGCGGCGCCGAGATGCCGGTCGTGGCGGGGGCAGACGGAGCGGGTGATGCTGGGGCGCCGTGATCGGGAGCTGCGCTTCTGGCTGGCAGGCCGCTTCCGCCGCCGGACGAACCCGGTACCGCAGTGCTGCCTGGGAAGCCGGACGGAGGTGGTGTGCCTCCGTCCGGCGATCCGGTTGGACTCGTTCCGACAGCGCCGCTACCGCCATCGGACGCGCTGGCGCCGGGTCGGAGCGAATGTGTGCCGCTGCCGCACGCACCGAGAAGGAGCGCGGACAGGATCAGTACTGTTGCGCTGCGGAACTTCATTCGAGGTTGGGCCTACTGCGTGCAGGGGTCCGGGTTCGGTTGCGAACCCGAGCGCAGGACGCAGACACCCTCGCCGTAGATCGGTTCGGTGATCGTGGTCCCTGGGACGTAGATGGTGGCGAGCTGCGAGCCGGACGTGCCCAGGTACGAAGGCGTGCAAATGAGCGCGCCGCAGCCACCAAGCGGGCCGACATTCACCGGGGAACTGCCGGTTGTGGTCACGCCGCCGAGGAAGGTGTCGGCGTCGCACCGGGTGACGTCGATCCCGTCCACCTGGACACAGAGAGCGGACAGAGTGTAGGCAGCGCTTGTGCAGCTGGGGTTGGTCCCACAGCTCTGCTGGCTGATCGTGCCGATGATAGCCCCCGTGGTGTAGGGCGCATTGCCGGGGTTCGACAACGTCGGGCATGTTCCCACGCCAGCGCACACACTGAACGGGATCGTGAGGGTCAGATTCGAGCCGCTCTCAGAGACGGTCGGAGTCGTCGAGAACGAGCAGTTGACCGCGACCGGGGTGCTCGGGTCGGAGATGCAACCCAGAGTGTCCGATCCTGGGTAGCCATTGCCCGGAGCGTCCACAAAGACAACTCCGCCCGCCGTCTCGGGGGCGCTGGTGTTCTCCTGCGTGGTCGAATAGCACAGGGCGAAGTGGCCCGACGCCAGGTTGCCGTTCGAGCCGATCTCAAACGCCAACTCGGCCGGGCTGGAGAGGATCGGGAACTCCATGTTCCCGTTTTGGCCGTCGTCGCACGTGGCCGAGACTGCGCCGGGCGGTCCGGCGAAGGCATGCAGTGGCGCGATGACGGCTCCGGCTCCGAGGGCCAGACTACCAGCCGCCGTGAGCGAGAGCAGGTGCCTTTTGAAGGCCATTGTGGTTGACTCCTATGTCGGTTAGACGCTGCCCCCGTGGCGGTCCTTTCGGGCCGGTGAAGTGCGGGGGTGGATCGAAGCCTCCGGGGGGACCGGGGGCAAACCCGGTTCCCCCACTAGAGGCACAGCAGACGGATTGGTGTGTCCGTTCGTCGCGCTCCTCTCTAGGCCGCCCTCCGTGAGAGCCGGCCCGCGTGTGGGGCCATGGCAGGGCATGCCGCCCCCACAACCCCTCTCGGGGACTGAGGCTGACCGCCGGAGCCAGCACCGCTGGACGGCGGACGGCCAAAGGAAGGTGACAACACGGCGTAATCGCTACACTTCCCGGCTGTTGGAAGGGATGGAAGGTAGAGGCAGCCGGAAGCGCTGCTCCCGGCTGCCCGAAGGATGGCTGGGGAGTGGGCGCCCAAGTCCCGGGCGCCCCTCCCGTTGTCCTCAGAAGACGTCCCCGCCCAGGTCACGCCGTTCGATCCCTCCCGCCACTGGTGGAGCAATCACCTCATCCGGGTGTTGACCGCCAGGTCGTTCAGCTACTTCCTTCCTCTGACCGCTGGTCAGCCCGTTCCCCATACGGAACTTGGCCGACGATAACAAACACGTGGCACATGGTGCAATGGCCTCGCGCGTCGAACGGGAGCGCCGAAGCTTGTCGCCGCACCAGCTGCCAAAGAGCGGGACTCGCCGTGACATCGAGCGGTCCCATGGCGCAAAATCCTGCTGGTCCATCCACGCCGTGCGGGCCGGACCCAGGAAGGTGAGGGAATGAGTCGCGAGGCGGCCACCGGGGCGCACCAGCGCAGTCCAAGCGCGCGTCGCGCTCTTCCGGTCGTTGCGGTGGACAGCCGTGAAGACATGGCGGTGATGCTCGCGATGCATGGACGGCTTCTCCGCGACTACGCACGACATTACCTCGGTGAGGTCGACGACAACGTCATCGAGGACGCGGTGGAACGCACGGTCGCGTGGCTGTTGCGCATCGAGCAGCCGTCCTTCCCGCACGGTCTGCGCTACGCGACCAAGGCACTGTGGCGGGAGTGCCAGCGTGCCGAACGGCGGTCGCGGCTCGAAGCCATTCCGGTCGACAGACTCCTAGGACCGCTCACCGGCGCACTTGCACGAGCCGTGGACCGGCTCGGGCCGCGGTCGCGGGAGGTGTTCATCGAGGCGGCGAAGGGCAGGAGTTCGGCCGAGATCGCCAAGATGCAGAATACGACCGCAGAGGCTATTCGCATCCGCCTCCACCATGCTCGCAGGCGGGCGAAGCAACTGATGAAGGAAGGCCATCTCACGGCGTCGGGCTTCTGGCTCGCCATCAAGAATGAGGCGCATGGTCCGTCTCGTCGATTGCTCGCCTGGCGGCACCGACGGCTTCCTGCGCCCGGTTGGCCGAAGGCCGATCCGCTGACTCAACTGGCCGCGGCCACTGCGGCCGCCGTCCTCGTTGCGGGTGTCGCTTCCGATGCCCTCGGGAGGCCGGGTCCCGCTCCGGTCGCTGCGGCGACGCTGTCGGACCCGATCGCACCGGTCGTGTCGCCGCCTGTAGGAGGCCAGCGTGAGGTCGCTGTCTTGGCCCGCTCGCCGCACCCAACCAACGCGTCCGCGATGGGATCGGCATCCCCTGCAGACGACCGGCCTGGGCTCACCCTCCCCCTGTCCACGCACGTCGCAGGCAGCGAGGTGCCGGAGGACGCGCAACTCGAGACTGCGACGGCGCCGGCCGACTACACCGCGACACACACGATCGTCGCGCTTGGGCTGGGGCAGGCGTGCGCTTGCCAAGTCCTCTTCGAATCGACGGACGGTGGTGCATCGTGGACGGCCGCGAGCTCACCGGCGCCGGCAGGGGCAGAGCAGCTCGCGCTCCCGCCGACGTATCCCGCCGACTCACGCATCTTCATTGGCACGAATGCGCAGACAGGCACATCGACGTTCGTGGTTGATCGCTTTGGGGATGTGGCGACACCGCTTGCGGGGCCAGCTGGTCATGTGGCTCTCGCAGCCGCCTTCGACCATGGCGACGACAGTGTCTTCGTTGCCGGTCAGGCCGAGGTAGCGTCCATCGCGGTCGATGCCACACCCTCGGCTGCCACACCAATGCTTCTCTATCCCACGTGGTTTGGCTATCCCGCGAGCTTGGCGACGCCTGTGATGTCCGAGGCCGTATCGGTGACGGTGCTGGCCCCTCCCGGCACCGTGGCCGTCGGGGACCTCGCGGCGGGACAAACGTCCGCTCGTCAGATCTTTGCGTGCACAGTGGGGGCACGTTGCGCCGTGAGGGGCACGCCGCCACCTCAATCGCTCCTGCTGGCGACGGCCCCCTCTGACACCGTCAGCACCGCATCATGGGGTCAGGGCATCGCGGTGTCGCGGGATGGAGCATCGACCTTTTCGGAGCCCAGCATCCCGGCTGGGACATCTGTGCTCTCCGTGGCACCCGCGGACGGTCGCGTGTGGGCGATCATGCATCGCGGTGCGGGTTCCCTCGTGCTGTGGTCCTCACCCGCGGGGGACGCGTGGGCTGACGTGACCGGCGCCGATCAGGCGCTGCCACGGAGCCTCGCTATCATTGCCCTCCCCGGTGGAACGGTGCTGACGCTGTTGAGCGGCAAGGGGTTGCGATGCTCGGCGGATGGGGGTGTGACGTGGGCGAGCCGTTGTCCATGAGCGTGTGTCGGCCGTCAATGCACCAACGCTAGGGGCCCGGGACCTGGCCGCTTGGCTGCCATCTGAGGAAAGCGGAGGAGTCATACGATGCGGGACTGGCTGAAGCGGCGGTATGTCTTGATGGCGGTGACGGCTGCAGTCCTCGCGGGGGTCGTGCCAGCGACCGGCGCGCGAGCGGCAGCGAGCACAGGAGGAAGTTGGGAAGGCGCGCTGACCCTGCCCACTTATCCGTGCCCTGTCGCGAGCTGCGGAGGCTCGTTCAACGGAACGCTGTCAGGAACGGCGGCTGGCCTTGACGGCAATGGACACCCCTTCGTGGTCATCTGGCCCGATCCCACGGCGAGCGTTGGCAACCTCCCGAACCTGTCCGCGACGTTCGACTACACCGAAGCTTGTCCGCTCGGAACCACCGGGACGGCAGACGGCAGCTTCACACTGTCGGGCGGATACGTGGACGACGACGGAGTGATCTCCCACGATGGAACCATGACCGGCCAGTTCGGCTGGCTTCGTGCGGGGTTGGCGGTGGCGGTCAGCACATCGGGGGGCGTGATCACCGGGAGCGGTCAAACACTCGCGACCCAGCAGTCCATCGGCGAGGGTGGCGGCGCGTTCGTTCCCACCAGCGTGCCGAGCACTTGCTTCAATGTGCAGTCCCTCACAGCGCAGGTTGCCGGAGCATTCGACAACCCGGAGTAGCCTCCGATTCGTTGTACTCCCCGTCGCCCGCGCGGACGCGAACGAGCCCGGGGTGCCTTATCCTTCGGTGACGACCCCGCTGGTGCGCGTGTTCAGCCCGTCTGGGTGAGGCCGGCGTACCAGATGGCGACGTCGATCACTCCGCGCAGCGTCGTGTCGAGGGTGGTGCCGTCGGGATATGTGGTGCGCACCAACATGGTGATGGGGACGGTCTCGTCGATCGGGCGGCCGAGGGCGTCGGTGCGCTCGGCGTGGTCGTACTGGACGACGATCGGGGTGGTGGGACTGCCGCGCGCGCCGGGGCGGGTGGCCTCGTCAGGAGGGGCCTCGGTCGTGGTCCCGGTGTATTGCCAGGCGACGACGGTGGAGATCGCGTGTCCGACGTCGGCGCCGTCGACCAGCTCGACGCCGGGGCGGAGGACGATGGGGCGCGGGTAGAGGGCGAGCAGGCGGCCGCGCAGCGTGACCGCGCGTTGTTGTGGTGAGGCGCCCTCGTCGGGCGGTGCGAGTGTGCCGTCGCCGGATTGGCCGACCGCGATCGCGCCGCTGGCGAGTTGCGGCGGCACGTGGACGGGAGCGGCGCCGTCGCCGCTGGCGGTGTCGTGGTTGCTCACGTCAACGTATCCGTCGACGTTGCGGACGACCAGGTTGCCGGCCTGGTCGAAGTCGAGCGCCTGGCCGATGACGTGCAGGTGGGCGACGACGGTGAGGTCCGATTGCTGAGGGCCGCTGCCTGCCTGGGTGGGCTGCAGGGTGTGCGTCCTGGTGATCCCGTCGCGCCCCGACGCGGGGAGGTGGTCGATGGCGCCGTCGGACCAGCGGAGGGTCCAGGAGATTGCTTGCCAGTCGAGCACGTCCGTGCACGTGCCCTCGGACAGGCGCTGTGCGATGTCGCTGGCGAAGCTGGTGGAGACGGTCAGCGTTGTGGGTTGGGTGGGGTCGTATGTCTGCGGGGTGATGCTGGTGTGGAGGGAGGTGTCGACCTCGGTGAGGGCTTCGCAGCGGTGGTCGAAGGGGAGGCCGGCGGGGACGTGACCTTGCGGGATGATCGGGCACACGGAGTACTTGCCGGAGGGATAGAGGGAGTCGTCGTTGTTGCAGCTGCCCTGGCGGATGTCTTGTGGTACCGGGAACACTTGGGCGTCGTTGTTGCAGCCGTCGTAGATGGAGACGCCGTATGTGCGCTCGTGGGAGACGGCGTTGACGCGGATCAATGTCCAATCGCTCCAGTAGCAGTATGCAGCGCCGCGGCGCGGTGGCACCGGGCCGGAGGCGGTGATGAAGTTGCCGGTGCTCGTCATTTGCAGATAGTCGGCGACCGTGTTGCCCAGTTGCTTCGACTGCAGTCCCACTGTCAGCGAGATGCTGCCGGGTGGATCGGCATTCGCGGCATTGGGCCACAAGGCCAGCGCGCCGAGTATGACGACTACGAGCTTCGAGTGATGAGCCACTGATCACCGTGCAGCTCAAGCTGCAGATTGAGGAGGACGCCTGGTGACTGATGGTCTGAATCGCGCGGACGCAGTGAAGGCCAGTCGGCCAAGTGGCCGTAGAGTGAGTAGGTCACGGTGGCCGTGGCGGTGTTGACGAGTACGTTGATCTGCCACGACTGCGGGTCGAAGTCAATTCGTGACGATATGAAGTTGTAGTGGTTCTGCCGGCTCAGGTCGGCAAGGATCGACGCGTTGCCGGCTGCTTGGGACCCGGGCACCACGAGCAAGTCGACGGAGGCTGCACTTCCGGTCCGAGCAGAGTCCTGAAGGGCCTGCACATACCTCCGCACCGCCGCCTCCACCTCCGCCACGCGCGGATCAACCGTCGCCGTCGCCCGCGCGGAGGGCGACGCGCTCACCCGCACCGGCGCCGGCCCGCCGCTCCCGCACCCGAAGGCGACAACCCCCAACCCCACCACGCCCGCGAGCGCCACCCCGACCCCGCCCACCTGCCATGCGAACCGCCGCACAGAGGAACACCCCTTCCACAACACCGCATGCGAAAAGCCGCCGTGCATGCCCGGTCGCCCCACCGCATCGTCAGGGCGGCCGCCAACTTACACACCCATGTGGGGCTACGTCAACCGAACAGACCGGCCCTCACAGCCGCACCACCGTCCCCGCGCCCGCGGCCCGCGCCGCATCCAGTACGAGCCGCGCCGCCACCGCATCCTCCACCGCGTGCCCCATCGACTTCCACACCGTGAGCTGCGTCGCCGACGTCCGCCCCGGATGCGCCCCCGACAGCACCTCGCCCAGCTCCACCACCGCCGCCGGAGCAACGCCCGCCAACTCGTGCGCCCCCGCCGGCCATGGCGAGCACGCCACACGCGACTCCACCACCACCAACCCCGCAGCGATCGTCTCCGCATCCACCTCCGGCCCCGAAGCCGACGCGCCGACGGAGCTCACATGCGCGCCCGACGAAAGCCACGAACGCCGCAGCACAGGCGTCCCCGCATCGGTGCAGCAGCACACGACGTCCGCCCCGCGCACCGCCTCCTCGAACGACGGCACCGCAACCGCCCGCGGATCCTCAGTGGCCAGCGCCTCCGCATGCGTGAACGTGCGCGACGCAACGCGCACCGACGCCAACGGCAACACCGACGACATCGCCCGCAGGTGTGCACGTCCCTGCACCCCCGCGCCCAGCACCGCCAGCACTCGCGCGTCCGGGCGCGCCAGCACCCGCGCGGCCAGCGCCGACGACGCGGCTGTGCGCACCGCCGTGATGTGCTCGCCGTCCATCACCGCCTCCGGCGCACCCGTCTCCGCCGAGAACACCGTGATCAGCGCCTGATGCGACGGCAGCCCCAGCGCGTGGTTGCCAGGGAACACCGAGACCAGCTTCACCTCCAGGCCTCCGCCCGCGCCCGGCAGATACCCCGGCATCGCGGCCAGAATCCCGGACGGCGCCGACGCCGCAACGCGAGGCGGCGCCGACACCTCACCCGCGCTGAGCCGCACGAACCCGTCGGCCAGCGCGTCGAGCAGTTGCTCGACAGAGAGCAGCCGCACCACGTCCTCCCGCGACAGCACCAGCACGTCCATGACGGACGCACTGTAGCCGCCGCGGCGGCAACCTCACTACGCCGCCCGGCGCGTCCTCCGCCGCAGCGCTGCGCCGACGCCCAGGAGACCGAGGCCCGCCAGCAACCCCGAGGCCCCGAGCATGCCGGTCTGGCCCATGGCGACGTTGCTGCCGCTGCTGGTCGGCGCCAGCGTCCCGGTGCTCCCGGTCGAGGTGCCGAGCACCTCGCTCGACACCGAGGCGGTGTTCATGGTGACGATGGGCCCCGCCTGCGCGGCGCCGAGCTGCTGCACCGGGTTGGCGCCGGTGGCGCTGCCGTTGAGCAGGCGCACCTGCATCTTGCCGATGCTCGCGCTCTGGTGCTGGGCGGCGGTGTAGACGCGCTGCTGGGTGCCCAGGGTGATCTGCAGGGTGAGCACACCGGCGGGTGTGGTGATCTCCAGGTTCATCGGCTCGCCGACGGGAATCCCGGCAGCCACCGCCTGCAGCTCCGCCGCCGGCACGTACGGGGCGAGCGCCGCCGTGTTGATCTGCCCGTGGTCCATCACCACCATTCCCGCCACGGAGATGTAGGTGACGTCACCGCTCGCGGTGGCGGTGCTGGTGGTGCCGTCGATGACGGCGTCGCTCGACGCCTGCACGCCCTGCACGTCGAGCAGCGGCGTCCCCGCCGAGGCGCCGAGCACGCTCAGTGCCGAGGCCAGCGTCGCGTCCATCGGCAGCACCGACATGTCGACCAGCTTGCTGGTGGCGACCGAATGCAGCCCGCTGCCCGACGGCGTGATCGCCGTGGATGCGATGACGCACGAACCGGTGCCCAGCGTCTGGCAGGAGAGCATCTTCTCCAGCTGCAGGTCCTGCGCCACGGTGCTGAGCTGGTCGGCGGGTGCCGCCGCGGCGTTGACGTCGCTCACCAGCGAGGAGAGGCTCAGCCCGCCCGGCAGCGCGGTCGAGATGATCGCCTGCACGGCGGAGAGCTGCGGCACGATGGCGGCGGCGGTCGTGCCCACCTGCGAGAGCAGCGTGGTGATCGCGGTCATGTCGGCCCGCAGATTGGTGAGGTCGAGCGCCGGCGCCACCGACAGCGAGGTCGTCGCCTCGTTCGACGATGCCTGCGGGCCGCTGGCGCCGAGCTGCGTCGCTCCGGCTGCGGTCACCGCGGTGGCGCCGAAGGGTGCGAGCTGCGCGATCACCGGCAGCGTCGACACCAGTGGCGGCAGGCTCACCGATGGGGGCACCGTCAGCGCCGCCGCCGTCTGCACCTGGCCGGCGGGATGCGCCGCGTTGATGTCCGCCTGCACGCCGGTTGCATACTGCAGCAGCGCGCCGAGCTGCTGGCCGAGCGTGGTCTGCAGCTGGTCGACCGCCGCGGTGGCATCGGTGGAGAGCGCGGCGAGCTTGCCCGACAGCGAGCCCAGCTCGGTGTCGAGAGTCTGCAGCTCCGTCTGCAGGCCCGCGGGCAGCAGACCCATCACCGTGCTGTTGCCGGTCACGGTGGCCACGTCCGACAGCGTCGAGGCCAGCGACGGCACGGTCACCGCACCCGCCAGCCCGCTCAGCACCGAGTGGAGCTCGGTGAGCAGCTGCGACAGCGAGGCGAGGTCGAGCGAGACCGGCGTGGCGTCGCCGTGTCCCGACACCAGGTCCGCCGTGGTCGCCGTGCGCGAGGCGGTGGCATTGGCGCCGTCCACCTGCACGGTCACGGGGTTCAGGGCGGTGAGCAGGAGGCTGCGCAGCGTCGACGGCAGTGCCTGCACGTCGGTCGTCGGGATGCCCAGCAGTGCCGCGGGATTGATGCTCAGCCCCAGCGCGGCCGTGCTCGCGTTCGCGGTGGCACCGACCGGCTGGTCAGCACGAGCCGCCATCGGCAGGAGAGCCGCCGCCGCCGCCAGCGCGGCCACCGAACGGAGCATCCCAGAGCGCATGCGAACTCCCTCTCATCCCGAAATCAGCGCTGCACCGGAAAGGGATAGCAGAGCGCCCACACAACGGCGCAGCGGGCCACCGAGGCGCGGCCCTCCCTGCACAGCCCTTTGCCCCGCGTGACCCCGCCGTCACAGCCGCGATCGACGCCGCTCTAGGGGTGCGGCTTGGGCGTCGGCGTGGGAGGAGGAGCGGACGTGGGCGTCGGCGCCGGCGTGGGGGTGATCGGCGGCAGGACCGGCGTCGGCGTCGACGTCGGCCTGGGCGTCGCCGTCGGCGGCGCCGGGGTGGCGACGTGCGTCGGCCGCGGCGTCGCCACCGGCCCGCCCACCGAGCCGCCCGAGCCCGACCCTGCGTTCTCCGCACCCTGGTCGTGGTTGAAGGCCCGCTCCTCGTCGGCGCCGAGGATCACGGTCACCCCCGCCGGCGCGGGGGGCGCAGCGGTGGGCGACGGGGACACCGCCGCAGCTCCTGCCGCCGGCGTCGCCGTCTCCACGGGCACGCCGAACATCGTCGCCAGGTACTGCGCCGTCTGCGACACGCCGCTGCCGCTGACGATGACGTGCGTCGTTCGGCTCACCGCCGCGGCCCCACCGTCCTTGGCGTTGATCCGCACCGAGTCGAGCAGCGAGCTCCATCGGCCCGAGGCGCCCGCGCCCCGCCCGCTGGCGTCGACGACGGTCACCGGCGCCTTCTCCGCGATCGCGGCGGGAGACGGGAAGACGTTCTGCACGTAGTGCTGGATCGACGCGTACGTCGGGTCGTGGGCGAAGAGGTATGCCGCGCCGCAGTTGGCCGGATAGCCGCACTCGTAGAGGAAGTTGGTGTCGTCGACGCTGATGCGCTCGATGGTCGAGGTGTCGACGCTCTTGACCAGGGCATAGAGGGCCTCGGCGTCGCCGATGCCCATGTCGGTGATGACGTGGCCGCCCAGGGCGCCGAGGAGGTCGGGCAGCTTGCCGATGCCGTCGATCGACACCACCTTGTTCTTCAGCGCCTGGATGACCAGCTGCTGCCGGCGGCTGCGCGCGAAGTCGCTGCCCTCGCCGTTGTCGGCGGAGTGGCGGGAGCGGGAGAAGATCAGCGCGGTGGCGCCGTCCATGTGCTGCGGCCCCTTGTTGAAGTGCACGGTCATGTAGCCGCAGTTGCCCTGGTCGCATTCGCCCGCGGGGTATTGCGTGTCGGTGAAGGTGTCGGGGACGTTGACGTCGATGCCGCCGACCGCGTCGACGGCGTACTGGAAGGCGTGGAAGTCGATGCCGACGAAGTGGTCGATGTGGATGCCCAGCAGCGACTCGAGGGTGGCGTCGGCCAGCGCGCCCCCACCGGTGTCGCCCTTGAACTGCGCGGCCCGGTTGGGATACGTGTTGGTCTGTCCGTCCGAGTAGGCCTCGTTGACGCGGCCGTGGTAGGTGGTCCCGTTGCCCAGGTCGATGGGCACGTACCAGTCGCGCGGGATGCTGATCTCGGCGACCTGCGGCGGTCCCGACGCCTCCGGCTGGATCGACACCACCATGATCGAGTCGGAGAGGTAGGCGCCGTCGTGTCCGTCGCCGCCGTAGCCGTAGAAGGCGATGTTGATGCGCTGCAGGCTCTGCGCCTTCTGGCCGACGCTCGACCCGCCGCTGCCGCCCAGCACGTCGCCGATGGCGGCGATGGGGTTGCGGTGGAAGATGAAGCCGAGCTGCCAGGCGACCCGCCCGACGTAGACGCCGGCGAAGAGAAGGATGCCGGTGGCGGCGAGGATCGCCGCCCGCTTGGGGGTGAGCCAGCCGATGCGGGCCTTGTACCTGGAGGCGCGACGGCGACGGCGCCGTGGAGCCGCGGTGAGCTGGATGTGGAATCCCCCTCAGGGAGGTGGCTGGGGAAGCGCCCTGGGGCGTCGGGGCCCGGCGCGGCGCTGGGGAGCCGCCAAGGCGTGGCCGGGTCACCAGACGCCGGCCTGCTGCGCCCGGGAAACGAGGGGCGCCCGGCGAAGGTTACCGCGTCGCCCCGGCGACCGGGGCCTGCCTGGGGCAGCACGCACAAGATTGACGTTGACGTAAACTGTCGAACCAGAATGGCAGCCGTCGAGCCGCTTCCCACCTCCCAGGCCCTCCGCATCGAGGCCGTCGCCCAGCGCACCGGTCTCACCAAGCGCACCATTCGCTACTACGAGGAGCTCGGCCTGGTCAGTCCCAGCGGCCGCTCCGGGGGAGGCTACCGCCTCTTCAGCGAGGCGGACGTCGCCCGCCTGGAGCGGATCAGCGCCCTCAAGGACTCCGCCGGCCTCTCCCTCGGCGAGATCGCCGGCTGGCTGGAGGCCGAGACCGAGCGCGACGGCATCCGCGAGCGCTACTTCGCCAGCCGGGACGCCACCGCCAAGCGCGGCATGCTCACCGAGTCGCGCGCCGTGCTCACCCGGCAGCTGGCCCTGATCGAGCGCAAGCGCCGCGCCCTCGAGGAGCTGCTCGCCGACTACCGGGAGCGGCTGCAGCGCATCGACCACCTCGACGCCGAGCTGGCCCGCGAGCAGGAGGCGCGCCCGTGAGCGCCCTGCATTCCTTGCGCGCCGGCGCAACCGCGCGGGGCGGCCGCGGCCACGCCGAGACGCGCGGCTACCGCTGGTGGGCGCTGAGCAGCACCAGCCTCGGCGCGCTTCTCGCCGCGCTCAACATGTCGACGCTGGTGATCGCGCTGCCCGACCTGATGCGCTCGCTGCACATCGGCGTGCTCGACGTCACCTGGGTGCTGCTGTCCTACATGCTGGCGCAGACGGCCGCGGTGCTCACCGTGGGCCGCCTCGGCGACATGTGGGGACGCAAGCGGCTCTTCGTCACCGGCTTCCTCGTCTTCACCGCGACCGCACTGCTGTGCGGGTTCGCCGGCAACGCCTGGGAGCTGATCCTGCTGCGCGCCCTGGGCGGCATCGGCGGTGCGCTGATGGTGGCCAACTCCAGCGCAATCGTCACCGACGCCTTCCCCAAGCAGCAGCTCGGCCTCGCCCTCGGCATCAACGGCATGGTCGTCGCCGTCGGCTCAGCCGTGGGGCCGGTGCTGGGCGGATGGCTCACCTCGCTGGGCTGGCAGTGGGTGTTCTGGTTCAACGTGCCGGTGGCTGTGGTCGGCAGCGTCTGGGCGTGGCTCGTGCTGCGCGAACCGGTGCGCAGCGCTCGCCGCCAGCGCATCGACTGGCTCGGCAACCTGGTGTTCCTCGCCGGACTCTCCGGCCTCCTGCTCTTCCTCTCCATGGGCGGCATCCTGGGCTGGACGCAGCCGGAGGTGGTCGGCGGCGGCGTCGCCTTCGCCGTCGGCCTGCCGCTCTTCCTCCACATCGAACGGCATGCGGCCGAGCCGCTGCTCGACCTCGGCCTCTTCCGCTCGCGCATCTTCGCCATCGGCAACCTCTCGCAGGTGCTCAACGCGACCAGCCGGATGGGCCTGCTCTTCCTGCTCGTCTTCTACTTCCAGGGTCCGCAGCAGCGCGACCCGGTCACCGCGGGACTGCTGGTGACTCCCCTGGCGGCGCTGATGTTCCTCGCCTCACCGGTGTCGGGATGGATCAGCGACCGCATCGGCTCGCGCATCCCGGCGACGCTCGGCCTCGCCCTCACCGGTGTGGGGCTGGCGGTGATGGGCGGGGTGATCGGACACGACACCAGCTATCCGCTGCTCGCCGTGGGCATGGGCCTGGTCGGCATGGGCGCGGGCATCTTCACCTCGCCCAACGCGTCCTCGATCATGGCGGCGGTGCGCCCCGAGCAGCGCGGTGTCGCCTCGGGTGTGCGCATGCTGACCGCCTTCGTCGGCTCGATGTTCTCCATCGCCTTCGTGCTCGCCATCATCACCTCGGCGCTGCCCACCGCGGTGATGCTCAAGATCTTCAGCGGCGTCACCACCGGGCTCAGCGACGCGCAGGTCGATCCCTTCATCGCGGGCGTGCGCGTGACGCTCTTCGTGCTGGCGGCCATCTCGTTTCTCAGCGCGCCGCTCTCGCTTCTGCGCGGCAAGGAGGAGATCCGGCGCAGGACGGCGCCCGTCGCCGAGGCGCTGCAGGCCGAGGTGGCCGAGGCCGAGACGGTCTAGTCGACCCTCGCCTCGGCGACCGCGGGCCGGCGCAGGTTGCTGTACACCGACCACACCACCGCCAGGACGATGATGCCGAGGGCGGCCCACAGGCCGTAGTGAGAGATGCTGTTGGCCAGGTCGGTGGCGGGCTTGCCGATCGCGTAGCCGGCGCCGACGTGGATGCCGATCCAGGTCAGCGTGCCGACCAGGTCGGCGACGATGAAGACGCGAAAGCGCATCCGCGACTCGCCGGCGGCGAGGTAGAAGAGCACGGCGGGGATGAAGGGGATGTAGTACCCGAACGCGATCGCCCACACGCCCCAGCGCTGGAACCAGCGCTCGCCTCTCGCCCAGCGCTTGCGCCAGCGCGGGTCGTTCGCCGCCAGGTAGTCGATGGCGCGACGGCCGTAGCGCCGGCCCGTCCAGTAGAGGAAGGGGTCGCGGATCATGAGGATGGCGATGGGGGCGACGCAGACCAGCCAGAGCGGCGCGTTGCCCAAACGGGCCGCCGCGCCGGCGGCGATCATGGAGCTCTCGCTGCCGTGCAGGGCGCTGAGCAGCAGCGGGTGGGGGCCGAGCAGGGAGGGGGCGATGGGGAGCATCACCCACGAGAAGATGGTGAGGACGATGAGCGGGCCGAGGCAGAGGACGTCCGCGCGCGTGATGCGAACGGTGTGCTCCGCCGCGGCGCCGTCCTGGCCGGACACGTCGGTGGGGTCCCGCTGCTCCATCGCTTCCATCTGGCGGGCATTGTGCGCCGCAGCGGCCGTTCCGGCGCCGTCGCCGGACGGACCGAGCCACACATGATACTGCGACTATCATGAACGCCATGCCCACGACAACCCGCACCCTGCGCTCGATCGACCCCTCCAGCGGCGAGCTGATCGAGGAGTTCCAGCCGATGGCGGACGCCGAGGTCGACGCCGCCGTCGCCGAGGCGCACGGCGCCTTCCCAGACTGGCGCAGGCGCAGCTTCGCGCAGCGCGCCGACGCCATGCGCGACGCGGCGGCGGTGCTGCGCCGCGACGCCGAGCGCCTCGCCGGCGTGATCACGCGCGAGATGGGCAAGACCCTCGCCGAGTCACGCGCCGAGGTGGAGAAGTGCGCCTTCTGCTGCGACCACTATGCCGAGCACGCGGAGGAGCTCCTTGGCGACATCCCCATGCCGAGCGACTCGCCGGACAGCTTCGTCGCCTTCGAGCCCATCGGTGTGGTGCTGGCGGTGATGCCGTGGAACTTCCCGCTCTGGCAGGTCTTCCGCTTCGCGGCGCCGTCGCTGATGGCGGGCAACACCGCGGTGCTGAAGCACGCCGCCAACGTCACGCGCTGTGCGCTGGAGATCGAGGACGTCTTCCGCCGCGCGGGTTTCCCCGACGGCGTGTTCCGCACCCTGCTCGTCCCCGGCGGTGCGGTGTCGCGCGTCATCGAGGACGCGCGCATCCGCGCGGTGACGCTCACCGGCAGCGATGCCACCGGCAGCAGCGTCGCGCGCACCGCCGGTGAGCAGCTCAAGAAGACGGTGCTGGAGCTGGGCGGGTCGGACGCCTTCATCGTCCTCGGCGACGCCGACCTGGAGCGGGCGGCCGAGGTGGGCGCGCGGTCGCGCTTCCAGAACTGCGGCCAGAGCTGCATCGCCGCCAAGCGCTTCATCGTCGTCGACGCCGTCGCCGAGGAGTACGAGGAGCGGCTCGCCGCGCACGCGAAGGCTCTGCGGGTCGGCGATCCGCGCGACGAGCGGACGCAGATGGGTCCGATGGCACGTGAGGACCTGCGCGAGGCGCTGGAGGACCAGGTGCGGCGCGCCGTGGCCGAGGGCGCTCGCGTGGCCGCCGGCGGGCACCGCACCGGCGAGCGCGGCTGGTACCACGAGGCCACCGTCCTCACCGGCTGCACCACCGAGAGCACCGCCTTCCGCGAGGAGACCTTCGGCCCCGTCGCCGCGGTGATGCGCGTGCGCGACGAGGAGCAGGCGGTCGAGGTCGCCAACGCCTCCCAGTTCGGGCTGGGCGGCAACCTCTGGACGCGCGACGTCGAACGTGGCATCGCCCTGGCGCGGCGGCTCGACACCGGCGGCGTCTTCGTCAACGGGATGACCCACTCCGACCCGCGCATCCCCTTCGGCGGCGTCAAGCGCAGCGGCTACGGGCGCGAGCTCTCCGGCTTCGGCATCCGCGAGTTCGTCAACGTGCAGACGATCTGGGTCGAGGGTCGAGCAGCGGCAGCGACAGCGTGAAGGTGCTGCCCACGCCCGGCGCCGACGAGACGGTGATGTCGCCGCCCTGCATGCGCACCAGCTCCCGCGCCAGGTAGAGCCCGAGCCCCGTGCCGGGGATGTGCGAGTTCTCCGCCGTCACGATGCGCCCGAAGCGGGTGAACAGCCTCTCCATGTCCTTGGACGCGATGCCCAGGCCGCGGTCGCGCACCGCGACGTGCACGTGGGTGCCGTTGCGCGACATCGTGCAGTCGACGTCACCCCCTGCGGGCGAGTACTTCACCGCGTTGTCGACCAGGTTGGCGAGCGCGGTGGCCAGTCGCGGTGCGTCCGCCTCGACGATCACCGGTGCGTCGCAGCCGGCGACGGCGATGCTTTGGTTGCGCTGCAGCGTGGCCTCGGCGCGTCGCACGCACTCGCGCACCACCTCGCAGAGGTCGACCTGCTCGATGCGCAGCTGCAGGCGGTCGTCCTCGAGGCGCGCGGCGTCGAGCATCTCGTCGATCAGCGCGTTCATCTGGGCCAGCTTGCCGGTGAGCATGGGCACGATGTGGGCCACGCCCTGGGGCAGGTCGCCGAAGGAGCCGTCGGCGATCATCGACATGTAGCCGCGCAGCACCGTCAGCGGGCTGCGCAGCTCGTGCGAGGCGAGGTTGAGGAACTGGGACTTGGCGCTCTCCAGCGCCTGCATGCGCAGGCCGTGCTCGCGCTCCAGGCGGAAGCTCTCGGCGTTGCCCACGGCCAGGCTGGCCAGGCTGGCGATGCCGTCGAGCAGGCGCGCCTCGCTCTCGTTGAGCGTTCGCGGCCGGCGCGAGAGAAGCGCGAGGATGCCGAAGGGCTCGGTGCCGGAGCGGACCGGGGCCATGGCCACCGCGGCCACGCCGGTGCGGTCGGTGACGCTGCGCAGCGCCGCGCCCACCTCGTCCAGCGAGCCGTTCCACTGCTCGCCGCGCAGCACCGCCTCGGCGCCCGGCAGGTCGGCGATGGGCCAGCGCCGTCCGCGCACGCTCATGCCCTGGTCGTCGTACTCGCCGGCGATGACGAGCTCCTCGCCGTCGAGGCGGAGCACTGTGGCGCGGGGAGCGTCGAGCGCCTCGGCGGCGGAGCGGGCCACCGCGTCGAGCACGACGTCGAGGTCGAGCGAGGCGCTCAGCGCGTGGGCGGCGCCCTGCAGCACCTCGAGCTCGTGGAGGCGGCGGCGGAGGAGCTCCTCGGCGAGGCGGTGCTCGATGAACTGGCCGAGCTGGTGGCCGATGTCCGACATGGCGGTGAGCAGCAGCGCGTCCGGCGGCTGCACCTCGGCGCTGAAGAACTCGACGACGCCGATCACCCCCTGGGCGCCGCTCATCGGGAACCCCACCGCGCCGCGCAGGCCGGCCCGCTTCGCCGCCGGTGCTCGCGGGAACCCGGGCCGCTCGCTGAAGTCGGTCACCGACATCGGAGCCGCGCTGCTCCAGACCTCGCCGGGCAGCCCGGACTCGGCGGCGAAGCTCATGGCTCGGCTCTGGCGGGTGAACTCCTCGATGTCGAGGCCCGGGCGGGCCCAGACGGTGAGCAGGTGCAGCCGCTCGTGGTCACGGTCGAGCACCCAGAGGAGCCCGGCCTCCCAGCCGATGGTGCTGCCCACGGCGGCGAGCACGGCGGGGGCGGCGGCGTCGAGTCCTGAGGCCTCGGTGAGCACCCGGGTGACCTGGTACTGCATGCGGTGGAGCTGCTCCAGCCGCCGGCGCTCGGTGAGGTCGCGGACGAAGGCGGTGAAGACCTGGGTGCCCCCGGCTGCCGGCCAGGGTGGGGAGATGCTCAGCTCGACGGGGAACTCGGAGCCGTCGGCCCGCACCGCCGTGGTCTCGAGGACGCGTCCGGTGGCCACCGGCTCGCCGCCCTCGCGGAAGCGCCGCAGGCCGTCCTCGTGGGCGGCGCGGAAGCGCCGCGGGATGGCCCGCTCGGACAGCTTGCGCCCCAGCATCTCGTCCGCCGTCCAGCCGAAGACGGCCTCCGCCTCGGGGCTCCAGCCGACCACGTGCCCGTGCTCGTCGATGCTCACCACCGCGCTCACCGAGCCGGGCCCGAGCACCCGGAAGGGGGCGGCCTGGGAGTGCTCCTGGCCCGTCCCCACAGACAGCTCCACCTGACCCTCCCTGCCACGGCGACAGCGGGTTTTGGCCCGTATCTGACTGGCACGTTGACCGTCAGCGGAACGCCATACTAACGTGAGTGCGCTCATGGTGCCTGACTTCGGTGCGTTCGACGCGATCGCGTTGCCCACGGCGCACACTCCGCAGCCCGGACCGTCACCCGTCGAGATGCCCTCGACCCCGGTCGAGCAGCCGCAGCCGCCGACCGTCCCCCAGCCGCCCTCCCCGCCCGTCGAGAACCCCGTCGACCCGGGCGTGCCCGGCGACCTGCCGCGGACGGTGCCCGACCTCCCCGAGGAGGCGCCCGAGAAGGCGTAGCCCGGCTCCACCTCGGAGGGGCCGGGCGAGCGGATGACGAACTCGATCCATACTACGGGCATGGAGATCAAGGAACTCGGTCACATCGTTCTGTACGTGCGCAACCTGGAACGCTCGGTGGCCTTCTATCGCGACGTCCTCGGCTGGCACCAGGTCGTGCCCGACGTGCCCGGCATGCCCGCCTCCGCCTTCAGCAGCGGCCGCACCCACCACGAGCTGCTGCTCATCGAGGTCGGCGAGGAGGCGCAGCCCATCCCGCACGGCCGTCGCGTCGGCATGTACCACTTCGGCCTCAAGGTGGGCGACAGCGACGACGAGCTGCGTGCCGCGCTGAAGCGCGTCCAGGAGGCGGGCGTTCGCGTGGTCGGCGCCAGCGACCACACCGTCACCCACTCGCTCTACGTCCTCGACCCCGACGGCAACGAGCTGGAGCTCTACGTCGACACCGGCGTCGACTGGAAGAAGGACCCGATGGCGGTGATGGCGCCGACCCGGCCGCTGGCGCTGTAGCCCGGCGCTACGCGCCGTTCTGCGCGTAGACCCAGTCGGCGATGCGCTTGCGGTGGAGGTCGGCGTCGCCGTACGACCACTCCAGCGCCTTGCCGCGCTTCAGCCACAGGTGCAGGTCGTGCTCCCAGGTGAAGCCGATGCCGCCGTGCAGCTGCAGCGCATTCTGGTTGGCGAAGCGCTCGGCGTCGTTGGCCGCCGCCTTGGCGACCGACGCGGCCACCGAGGCGTCGGGCAGGTCGTTGGCCAGCGCGTAGGCGGCGTAGTACACCGCGGAGCGCGCCGACTCGACCTGCAGCAGCATCTCGGCGAGACGGTGCTGCACCGCCTGGAACGAGCCCACCTTGCGCCCGAACTGCTCACGCTGCTTGACGTACTCGACGGTCTGGTCGAGCAGCGCGCCGGCGATGCCGACCAGTTGCGTCGCCGTCGCCGCCGCAGCGTGGTCGAAGAGCCACGGCCCCAGCTGCTCCGACGTGCCCAGGAGAGTGTCGTCGCCGGTCTCCGCGGTCACCTTGAAGATGCGCCGCGCCGGGTCGATCGACTTCAACGGTTGCGCGGTGACGCGATCCTGGGGCAGCGCGTGGACCTGGCCGTCGCGTTCGAGGATGACCAGGTCGGCGGTGGCGTCGCTGACGTAGGGCTGCGAGGCGAGTCCGACGGTGGCCACCGCCGAGCCGTCGGCGAGCCGGGGCAGCCACCGCTGCTGCAGCTCGTCGGAGCCGGCGCGCGCCAGCAGCGGCGCGGCCAGCGCGGCGGACTCGAGCACCGGCTCGGGCAGCACGTGGCGTCCCGCCTCCTCGAGCACCAGCACCATGTCGACCTCGTCCATGCCGCTGCCGCCGTACTGCTCGGG
>DASRDZ010000044.1:0-102937 GCA_035652335.1 Candidatus Dormiibacterota bacterium | reverse complement strand
CTGGTAGCCGTCGGTGTTGCTGTTCTTGAAGCCGAGCACGTACGCCGTCCAGTTGGTGTTGCCCACCTGCACGGTGGTGTTGAGGTAGCCCTGCTCCAGGCCGGCCATCCCCGCCGCGGCCACCGCGCCGGTGGCCGCATTCTGCGACGACAGCGAGATGGTCAGGCCCAGCGAGCCCACCTTCTTGACGCCGAGCTGCTTGAACATCTCGGCGGTCGTGGTGGTGGAGATCTTGGGGTTGGTGTTGGCGCCGCCGTTGGGCGCGAAGAACGTGGAGTACGTCGAGATGCTGGTGTCGACCGGATCGGAGATGACCGGGACGCCCTGCTGGCTCAGGTACTGCCCGCCGCTCGGCTGCGTGCCGGAGATGTCGACGATGAGGAAGGACCCCTGCGTCTGGACCAGGCTCTTGGCGGCGCTGAGGTTGGCGGCCACCGTCGACTGGTCGTTCTGCACGATGAGGTTGATCTTGCGGTTGTTGACGCCGCCCTGCGCGTTCTTCCAGTCGACCACCGCCTTGAACGCCTTGTACATGCCGCCGCCCTCGGCCGCGTAGAAGCCGGTCTGCGACAGGATCACGCCGATGGTGACGGAGTTGCTGCTGACGCCGGGAGCCGACGACCCCGAGCCGCTGCTCGAGCTGCCGCAGGCGGCCAGGACGACGCCGAGCGTCATCGCCGCGCAGCCGCTGACGCGGCGCCGTGTCGGCCGAAGCCGGCTGGCTCTGGATCTCGTCACTGGACTGTCCTCCTCACACGTGCTGCGACGCACAGGACTCTGTTAGGGAAGCGTGATCTTCTGGGTGCAGACAGGGGTGTTGCTCACCGGGCTGAAGGTCTGCCCCTGGGCCTTCACCAGCCAGGCGCAGGCGCCCGACGCGGGCGGGTCGGAGATCTCCTTGGAGAGGTCGATCGGTTGCGGCGCCAGGCCGCCGGCGTCCCAGTTGGTGACGGCGCGCAGGTTGGTCAGCACCGCCTGCCGAGTCGGGTTCTGCCCGGCCACCTCGAGCGCCTTGATCAGCAGCAGTCCCATGGTGTAGCCGGACGACGTCCAGTTGTCCGGCGCCTGGGTGGGATCGCCGTACTTGTTGAGGGTGTCGATCTCCTGCTTCACCGGTGCGTCGGTGAGCACCGGGTCCCACTGCGCGGCCGCGTACATGCCCTGCATCACGGCGGCGGTCGGACCGGTGAGGTACTGGTTGATGTACAGCTGCGCCTGGATCGACGTCAGGGAGACGCCCTGCTGCTGCGCCGCCGTCAGGAAGCTGAGGGTGTCGGGCGTGTCCATGGCTCCCTGGTAGCCGTCGGTGTTGCTGTTCTTGAAGCCGAGCACGTACGCCGTCCAGTTGGTGTTGCCCACCTGCACGGTGGTGTTGATGTAGCCCTTCTCCAGCCCCGCCTGGCCCGCCGCGTCCACGGCGGCGGTGGCGGAGTTCTGCGAGGCGACCGACACGGTGAGACCCAGCGAGCCGACCTTCTTGACGCCCAGCGACTTGAACATCTCCGCCGAGGTGGTGTTGGTCACCTTGGGGTTGGGGTTGAGCCCGCCGTTGGGCGCGAAGAACGTGGAGTACGTCGAGACGCTGACGTCGACAGGGGCGGCGACCACGGGGACGCCCTTCTGGCTCAGGTACTGGCCGCCGCTGGGCTGGGTTCCCGAGATGTCGACGACCATGAACGCGTTCTGCGTCTCCACCAGGCTCTTGGCGGCGCTGAGGTTGGCGGCCACGGTGGACTGGTCGTTCTGGATGACCAGGTTGATCTTGCGGTTGTTGACGCCGCCCTTGTCGTTCTGCGCGTCGACCACCGCCTTGAAGGACTTGAAGAACCCGCCGCCCTCGGCCGCGTAGAACCCCGTCTGGGAGAGGATGACGCCGATGGTGATGGAGTTGGCGCTGACGCCGGGCGCGGAGGCGCCGTTGCCCGTGCCGGAGGAGGAGCTCCCGCAGGCGGCGAGGGTGAGGCCCAGGGCCATCGCGGCGCTTCCGCAGATCCGCCGACTTGGAACCATCCGTCTGCCTGTCGATGTGCTCACGTGGGCGACCTCCTCAGGGTTGCTGCCAACCGGTGTGTCATTCGGAGCGCCCGAGGTAGCGGGCGCGCACCTCGTGGCCGGCCTCGCCGGGCAGGCCACTCCAGACCACCCTCCCCCTGCCCAGGATCAGGCAGCGATCCGCCATGCGCAGGGCGCGGTCGACGAACTGCTCGATGAGGATCACCGACGTGCCCTGTTGCTTGGCCAGCGCGATGCTCTGGAAGACGACGTCGACCAGCAGCGGGGCCAGCCCGAGGGAGAGCTCGTCGGCGATGACGAGCCGCGCACCCGCACCGACCGCGCGCGCCAGCGCGAGCATCTGCTGCTCGCCGCCCGACAGCGTGCCCGCGCTCTGCTTCGACCGCGAGGCGAGCACGGGGAACAGCGTGAACACGCGGTCGAGCATCGCCCTGCGCTCGTCGAGGTCGCTCACCGTGCGGGTCGCCAGGCGCAGGTTCTCCATCACCGTCAAGGTGGGGAAGACGCCGCGGCCCTCGGGGATGTAGACCAGTCCCATCCGGCTGCGGCGGTGCGGCGGCATGGCGCTGACGTCCTCGCCCGCGTAGCTGATGCGGCCGCCGCTCGTCTTGACCAGTCCGGCGAGGGCGCGCGCCACCGACGACTTGCCGGCGCCGTTGGGTCCCAGCACGGCGAGCATCTCGCCCTCGCCGACGGAGAAGGACACGTCGGCGACGGCGCGGTACTGCCCGCCGTAGCGGACGGTCAGCCCCTCGACGTCGAGCAGCGCCGCCGCGCCGGCGGTGGCGCTCTTCGCGGTGCCGTTGCTGGAGACGCTCTGCACCGCCATCACCTCAGGCCTCCACCGCGAACTCGGCGCCGAGGTATGCCTCGTGCACCAGGCGGCTGCTGCGCACCTCCGCCGGCGAGCCGCTGGCGATGATCGACCCGAAGTCGATGACGTAGACCATCTCGCAGAGTCCCATGACGAACTCGAGGTCGTGCTCGACGACGAGGAAGGCGACGCGCTCCTCCTGCGCGGCGCGCGCCAGTGCGCCCTGCAGCTCCTCGGTCTCGGTCTCGTCGAGTCCCGCAGCGGGCTCGTCGAGCAGCACCACGCGCGGACGCATGGCCAGGGCGCGGCCGACCTCGACGAGTCGCGACGCGCCCGCGGGCAGCGCGACGCAGGGACGGTTGGTCATCTCGCTGAGGCCCAGCCCTTCGAGCAGCGACTCGACGCGCTGCGTCTCCTCGGGACTCTGCCGTTTCCAGCCGGCCACGCCGACCAGGTCGGCCGCGGCGCGCTGGGGGTTCTGCCCCATGCGGATGCCGAGGATCATGTGCTCGGCGACGGTCAGCGAGTCGAACAGCTCCGGCTGCTGGAACGACCGCGCGACCCCGAGTCGCGCGCGCCGGTGCGGCGGCAGCGCGGTGATGTCCTGGCCTTCGAGCTCGACGTTGCCGGTCTGCGGGCGCAGCAGGCCGCTCAGCACTCCGAAGAGCGTGCTCTTGCCGGCACCGTTGGGACCGACCAGCCCGACGATGCGTCCCTCGGGGACGGCGACGGTGACGTCCTTGAGGGCGAGCACGCCGCCGAAGCGGACCGAGACGTCCTGCGCCCGCAGCAGCGGCACGCCGGGCGTGGCGGGAGCCGCGCGGTGGGCGGGCGCCGCCGTGGAGACGGGAGGACGGGATGGAACAGGCCGGCTCTGCGCCGGCGCCTCCGGAGCTTCGGCCTGCCGCTCTCCGCGAACGCGGTAGTAGAGGGAGCGCACGTGCACGCCGATCCAGCTGAACTGGCGCGCGTGCGTCGCCACCACACCGTCGGGATTGGTGGCGATGAAGATGGCGCCGAGACCGAACATGGCGTTGGGCAGGTTGCTCAGCGACAGCGGCAGGTACGTCTGGACCAGGGCGGGCGCGACGGTGAAGTTCATGCCCGCCACCGCCGCCGCGATGTTGGAGCGCACGCCGATGGTGACCAGCACGGCGAGCCAGACCAGTCCGCCGCTGGAGTTGAACGTCCCCGGTGTGGCGTTGCCGAAGGTCATCGACAGCAGCCCGCCGCCGAGCCCGGCGATGAAGGCGCCCAGGGTGCCGACGACGACCTGCATGCTGGTGGCGCTGACGCCGACGCTGGCCGCGGCGCGCTGGCTCCAGCGCACCGCCGCGATCGACAGTCCCGCCGTGGAGCGGCGGTAGTGCTCGACGAGCAGGGCGACGGCGACGAACACGGCGAGGAGGAAGTAGAACAGCGCCTGCGAGCTGCTCAGGAAGCTGGGTGGCGAGACCACGTTGCCGACGTTGGCGACGCCCTGGAAGGCGGGCTGGGTGAGGATGAGGTTGTCGACGAGGACGCCGAAGGCGAGCGTCGCCAGGACCACCTGCAGCTGTCCGAGCCGGGTGGTGAGCAGCGCGATGAGGAACCCTGCGGGCACCACCATCAGCGCGCAGAGCGGGATGGCCAGCAGCACCGGCACGTTGTAGGTGCCGACCAGGAAGGCCGTCATCATCGCCGCGATGCCCGCGAACGCCACCTGGCAGAGCCAGACCATGCCGCCCTCGCCGATCACCAGCGTGAAGGACAGCAGGACGACGCCGAAGGCGAGGCCGAGGGCGAACTGCCCGGTCCAGAAGTCGGAGAGGAAGAGCGGCAGGATGGCGATGACCGCCAGCACCACGCCCGCGCGGATGGTGCGTCCGTTGAGCAGCGTGCGGCTGCCGGGTGGCGCGTAGTGCAGGCGCAGCGCGTGGGTGAGGCCGGCGCTGCCGCTCTGGCCTGAGTCCTTGGCCGGGGCGATCGCCCGGTCGAGCATGCCGGTGAGCACCGAGGGCGTCGACACCTGGCCGCGACGCGCCTCCCACAGCAGGAAGGCGAGCACGAAGGCGAAGGGGATGGCGGCGATGGTGCCGCTGGTGACCGCGCTGGTGGGCGGCAGCCAGTACTGCGCCAGCGCGTTGACCACGCCCAGCGCCAGCGACACCGCCACGGCGCGGCCGACGTAGACGAGCTTGGCGATCAGCACGGCGCTGAAGGCGCCCGCGGCGAGGATCTCGTAGTTGTCAGGCGAGAGGCCGATGATCGGTGCGATGAGCACGCCGACCAGCCCCGCGATCCCGGTGGTGACCACCCACACGGAGAAGGCGACCACCGAGGGATTGCTGCCGATCAGCGAGGTCATCGCCGGCGAGTCGACGGTGGCCCTGATCACCAGCCCCACGTCGGTGTAGCGGAGGATCAGGAAGCCGGCCAGCAGGATGGCCACCAGCGCGGCCATGACGATCGCCTGGTCGAGGGTGATGGCCAGGCCGAGGACGCGGAACGTCGCCACCGGCTCCGGCGCCAGCCCGGGCGCGATCACCTGCCCGATCTCGCCGAGGAAGAGGGTCATCAGCGCCGGCACGGTGACCCCGATGCCGATGGTGACGATGACCTTGATCAGCGTCGACGAGTTGGCGAGGAAGCGCAGCAGGACGACGTAGAGGAAGCCGCCCAGCAGGGGGCCGAAGAGGCCGATGCTGACCAACGCCGCCACCCAGATCGACCACTGATGCTCGGTGTGCAGGCTGTAGTAGAGCCGCGCCGCGCCGAAGGCGACGCCGCCGAAGCCGAGGTTGAGGATCGACGACGCGCGGTAGGTCACCACCAGCGCGCTGGCCGCGATGGCGAAGATGCACCCGACGACGATGCCGGAGATGAGGTACTGGACCACGTCGTCAGTGGGCGATGGCGACGGGCTCGGGTCGCAGGATGGAGGGCATCGCCTCGGCGACGCTCTCGACGGTCCAGCCGTCCGCCACCACGCCCTCGGTGGTGGTGACGTAGGCCTCGACGATGCGGATCTGCGCGTCCCGGCTCATCGCGGTGGGGAAGACGATGAAGAAGCGGCCGCTGATGTGCGAGGCCAGGTCGGAGGCGAGGTACACCACCAGCGGGCTGTTGTGGTGCGGCCCGAGGTGCTCGATGGTGGCCGAGTCGGTGGGGTCGATCTGCCCGGTGCGGAAGAAGTAGATGCGCGACTGCCGGGTGATCGCCAGCGGCGAGATGGCGTTGACGCCGATGCCGTCGGCCGCGCACTCCGCCGCCGCCGTCTGGGTGTAGGAGGCGATCGCCGACTTGGCCGCGCTGTAGGCGGCCATCCCGCCGGCGCCGCCCCCGGCGAGGCCGGCGACGGTGTTGACGATGCGGCCGCCGTGGCCGCGCGCACGCATGGCGGCGACGGCGGCGCGGGTGGTGCCCACCGTGCCCTTGAAGTGGGTGGCCATCTGCTCGTCGATGCGCGCCTCGTCGATGTCCTCGGTGGTCGACTCGTTCCAGGTGCCGGCGTTGTTGACGACGATGTGGATGTCCCCGAAGGCGCGCAGCGCGGTGTCGACCACCTGGGCGGCACCGTCGAGGCTGGCCACGTTGGAGCCGTCGGCGACGGCGCGGCCGCCTCTGGCGGCGATCTCGTCGACGACGCTCTGGGCCACCTCGACCCGCGGGGCGCCGGGCTCCAGGGCGCGGCCGCCCTCGCCGCCGCGCAGCTCCCACCCGACGTCGTTGACCACCACGGCAGCGCCCGCCTCCGCCAGCGCCAGCGCGTGGGCCCGGCCGATGCCACGTCCCGCTCCCGTGACCGCCGCCACCTTGCCGTCGAGTAGGCCCATAGCCGCGCTCCTCCGCATGGTCCGTGTGCCGGCACGTGCGCAGCCGGGCGGGCGGGTGCAGGACGGCGCCCGGGATCCAGGTCCCGGCGGGGCGTCCTCCCACCGTCAGCGATCGGCTGCTAACCGTGCACATAGTAGCTATCGTCTGCATCATCGGCAAGCTTTCACCCGAGTCCGAGGCAAAATGCCCGGCCGTGCCGGCGCCGGCACGCCGATCGTCCAGGACGCCGACCCGCCCGCCCGGACTACGCTCTGCCGATGGCCGACAGCGAGGGCGCGCTTCCCACCCTCGACGAGGCCGACCTCGCCGTGCTCGAGGCGGTGGGAAGGCGGCGGTCCACAGCGGCCGGCGAGTTCCTCTTCCACGAGGGCGACCCCGGCTACGACTTCTTCGCCGTGCGCAGCGGCGCCGTCGAGATCAGCGTCCGCACCGGCGAGGGCGACCGGGTCATCGCTCGCCACGGGCCCGGCCGCTTCCTCGGCGAGCTGAACCTGCTGACCGGCACGCGGCTCACCGTCTCGGCGCGGGTGGTCGAGCCGGGGGAGGTCATCCAGGTCCCCCGCGGCGAGCTGCGCGGCCTCTTGGCCGCCCACCCGCGGCTCGGCGACACCATCCTGGCGGCATTCCTCGCCCGCCGGGAGGAGCTGATCACCGCTGCCGCCTCGGCCATCCGGCTGGTCGGCTCGCGCTTCGACCCCGAGACGCGGCGGCTCCGCGAGTTCCTGGTGCGCAACCGCATCGGCCACGAGTGGCTCGACCCGGAGATGGACGCGCACGTCGAGGGGGCGCTCCGGGAGCTGGGCGTCGCGGCGGCGGAGCTGCCCGTGGTGATCGTCTCGGGCACCGTGCTGCGCCGCCCGGCCACCGGCGAGCTGGCGGAGTACCTCGGGATGGTCGTCGCCGACCTGCCGCACCGCTCCTTCGACCTGGTCGTCGTCGGGGCGGGCCCCGCGGGGCTCGCCGCCGCCGTGTACGGCGCCTCCGAGGGGCTGGAGACGCTGCTCGTCGACCAGGTCGCGGCCGGGGGCCAGGCCGGCACCACCTCACGGATCGAGAACTACCTCGGATTCCCCACCGGCATCTCCGGCGACGACCTCACCCTCCGCGCCCTCACCCAGGCGGAGAAGTTCGGCGCGGCCGTCACCGTGCCCTGCTCGGCCGCGTCCCTGCGCGAGGAGGCGGGACACCTCGTCGTCCGCCTCTCCAACGGCACCGACGTCGCCGGCCGCGCGGTGATCGCCGCCACCGGCGCCCACTACCGCCGGCTCGCCAGCGAACGCCTCGCGGACTTCGAGGGCAGGGGCGTGTTCTACGCGGCCACCGCCTCGGAGGCACAGGTCTGCGCGCCGTCGCCGGTTGTGGTCGTGGGTGGCGGCAACTCGGCGGGGCAGGCGGCGCTCTTCCTCGCCGAGGCGGGCAGCCCGGTGACGGTGGTGATCCGCGGCGACGACCTGGGGGCGAGCATGTCGCGCTACCTGGTGGAGCGCATCGAGCAGCATCCGCGCATCACCGTGCGCACCGGCGCGCAGGTGACCGCGCTCGACGGCGGCGAGGCGCTGCAGGCGGTGACCATCAGCCACGCCGGCGGCGACAGCGTGACCCCGTGCGCGGGCCTCTTCTCCTTCATCGGCGCCGATCCCGCGGCCGGCTGGCTCTCCGGCTGTGCCGAGCTCGACGCCTCCGGCTTCCTGCTCACCGACCGCGACCTGAGCGACGCGCAGCTCGGCGAGCGCTGGCGGGTGCTGGGCCGCCGCCCACTCCCCTTCGAGACCAGCCACCCCGGGCTGTTCGCCGCCGGCGACGTGCGCTCCGGCTCCACCAAGCGCGTGGCCGCCGCCGTCGGCGAGGGCTCGGCGGCGGTGCGCTCGGTGCACCGCTACCTCGCCTTCATCCACTGAGGAGCAACCATGGCAGACACCTGCACGCACCTCGACCAGGCCGACACCTCGATCACCCCGAGCGGCGACGGCTGCGTGGAATGCCTGGCCGGCGGCGGTCGCTGGCTGCACCTCCGTCTCTGCCTGGAGTGCGGCCACGTCGGCTGCTGCGACCACTCGCCCGGCAAGCACGCCACCGCGCACTTCCACGCCACCTCGCATCCGCTGATGCGCTCCTACGAGCCCGGCGAGGAGTGGTGGTGGTGCTACGTCGACGATCTCGCGTTCGAGGTCGACGACGATCCCTTCCGCGGGCTGCACCACTGACGCGGGCTCGCATCCCGCGCGGGAGGCTCGCATAATGCGGCGCATGGCACTGCGAGGAATCCATCACGTGCAGGTCAACGTCACCGACGTGGGTCGGGCGGTGGCCTTCTACGAGTCGCTCGGCATGGCGGTGCGGTCCGACCGGCCCGACGTCGGCAGCGAGGGCGCCTGGCTCGATGCGGGAGGGCAGCAGCTCCACCTCTCCAAGAAGGAGAGCGTGCCGGACGGAGCCGGCCAGCACTTCGCGCTGGAGCTCGACGACCTCGACGCGGTGCTGGCGGCGCTGCGCGCCCGCGGCATCGAGGCCAACGAGCCGCGCTCACTGGGGCCGGGGCTGGGGCGGCAGACCGTGGTGCGCGACCCCGACGGGCATCCGGTCGAGCTCCGCGAGCCGGCCGAGGTGCTCGCCCGCGGCTGACCTGAGGGCGACTTGCTAAGGCTGGACTGATAAGTCTAGACTTAGCATATGGGGCGAACCTCCCTCGACGCCACCGGCGTGGCCCACGCCCTGCGCACCAGCATCGGGCTGTTCGTGCGCCGCATGCGGCAGATCCAGGGCACCGACGAGCTCGCCGCTCCGGAGTTCTCCGCGCTGCGCCACCTCGACCGCGGTGGCCCGACCACGCCGAGCGCGCTGGCCAAGCTGGAGCAGATCAGCCCGCAGTCGATGGGTGCGACGCTGGCCGCCCTGGAGGGGCGCGGCCTCGTCGAGCGCCGTCCCCATCCCGAGGACGGGCGGCAGGTGGTGATGTCGCTCACCCACGCGGGCCAGCAGGCGCTGCGGCAGCGCAACACCGCGCGCAACGAGCAGCTCGCCAGGGCGCTGACCGCGAGCCTGACGCGCGAGGAGATCGAGCAGCTGCGGGCCGCCGCGGCGCTGATCGAGCGGCTGGCCGAGCGCATCTGATGCGCACCCTCACACGCGGCGGGGAAGCGCGTCGAGCCCCCGGTCGCGGCGGCGTCGCGCCCGACGACAACTACAAGTGGGTGGCGCTGGCCAACACCACCGCCGGCGTCTTCATGTCGGCGCTCGACGGCTCCATCGTCATCATCGCCCTGCCCGCCATCTTCCGCGGCATCCATCTCGACCCGCTGGCGCCGGGCAACGTCAGCTACGTGCTCTGGATGATCATGGGCTACCGCCTGCTGCAGGCGGTGATCGTGGTCACCGTGGGGCGGCTCGGCGACATCTACGGACGCGTGCGCATCTACAACGCGGGCTTCGTGGTCTTCGCCTTCGCCTCGGTGATGCTGTCGTTCGACCCCTTCGACGCGGGGGCCGGCGCCGAATGGCTGATCGGCTGGCGCGTCTTCCAGGCGCTCGGCGGCGCCATGCTGATGGCCAACTCGGCGGCCATCCTCACCGACGCCTTCCCGCGAGAGGAGCGCGGCTTCGCACTGGGCATCAACCAGGTTGCGGCCATCGCCGGCCAGTTCGTCGGGCTCGTCGCCGGCGGCCTGCTGGCGGCACTCGACTGGCGTGCGGTCTTCTGGGTCAACGTGCCCGTCGGCATCTACGGGACCATCTGGGCCTACCGCAAGCTGCGCGACACCGGCGTGCGCCACCGCGCGCCCATCGACTGGTGGGGCAACGTCACCTTCGCCGTCGGCCTGGCCGCGCTGCTCATCGCCATCACCCAGGGCATCCAGCCCTACCAGGGCCACGCCATGGGCTGGACCAACCCGGCGGTGATCGGGCTGCTCGTCGCGGGCATCGGTCTGCTCGGTGCCTTCTTCGTCATCGAGCGGCGGGTCAGCGACCCGCTCTTCCAGCTGAGCCTCTTCCGCATCCGCGCCTTCAGCGCGGGCAACGTCGCCGGCTTCGCCGTGTCGATCGCGCGCGGCGGGCTGCAGTTCATGCTGGTCATCTGGTTGCAGGGCATCTGGCTGCCGTTGCACGGGTACGACTATTCGGACACGCCCTTCTGGGCGGGCATCTTCCTGCTGCCGCTGACCGCCGGCATCCTGGTCTCCGGCCCGCTGGCAGGGCGTCTCTCCGACCGGCATGGCGCGCGCGGCATGGCCACCAGCGGGATGCTGGTGTTCGCGGCGAGCTTCCTCGGCCTGATGGCGCTGCCCGTCGACTTCCCCTACTGGGCCTTCGCCCTGCTCATCGCCGCCAACGGCGTCGGCGGCGGCATGTTCGCCGCGCCCAACTCGGCGTCGGTGATGAGCAGCGTGCCGTCGGGACAGCGCGGCGCGGCGTCGGGCATCCGCGCCACCTTCCAGAACTCGGGGACCGCGCTCTCGATCGGCGTCTTCTTCTCGCTGATGATCGCGGGGCTGGCCAGCAGCCTGCCGTCCTCGCTCACCAGCGCGCTCACCCAGCAGGGTGTGTCGCACGCGGCCGCCGCGCAGGTGGCGACCATCCCGCCGGTGGCCTCCCTGTTCGCCGCCATGCTCGGCGTCAACCCGCTGCAGCACCTGCTGGCCCCGACGGGAGCGCTCACCACGTTGCCCGCGTCGGCGCAGCACACCATCACGGGAACGCACTTCTTCCCGCAGCTCATCGCCGACCCCTTCCATCAGGGGCTGGAGATCGTCTTCCTCGTCGCGGCCGGGCTGGCCCTGCTCGCCGCCGTCGCCTCGCTGATGCGCGGTCCGCGCATGATCTCGACAGCCGAGGTCGTCGCCGACCCCGAGGACGCCGTGGCGCTGGTGATGGACTGACGCGCGGCCGGCCTCACCAGGCCCCGGCGGCACGCGTCGCGTCGCCGGCGATCGCAGCGTCGACCGCGGCGATGGTGGAGGGCGACGCCGTGCTCACCGCGGGCGGCGGAGCGGCCAGCGGGCATGACGCCGAGGTCGTCGTCGCCTCGACAGGCGCGGACGCCGCGGTGCGTCCAACCGAGTCGGAGCCGCGCGCCACCAGGCGGTATGTCGTCGCGGAGCTCAGGCCCGTCACCGTGACGGAGTGCGAGGTGGTGAGCGCCGGCGAGTCGGTGAACTGCGAGTAGTCGGTGTTGTCCTGCCAGACGTCGTTCTGGCCGACGCGGCTCAGGTCGGGCAGCGTGACGATCTGCACGGCGCCGTCGTCGACGCGGCTCGTCGCGTCCACCGGGGTCGTCCAAGTGACGGTGAGCTGGCAGTCGCCGGGCGTGACCACCAGGTTGCTCACCGTGGGATAGGTGACCGCCGGCGACCAGAGCTGCTCGACCTGTCCGAACGCGGAGGTGGTGACGCGGGGCTCCCCGGCGAGCGCGGTGTCCTGCGCGTAGGTCGACCCTGCCCATTCCCAGGCCCAGAAGTTGCCCGGCGGGTAGGAGCCGATGATGTTCCACGCGTCGAACTCATGCGTCCGGTCGGTGCCCACCGGGGTGAAGGGGTCGTTGAACTCGTACCACCAGAGGTCGGAGTAGAGGAAGGTGGTCCCGCCGAACACCGCGCCGTTGGGGTTGCTGGGCGTGGCCTCGTTGTTGAGGATGTCCTGCCACAGCCCCGCATTGCCGGTGGCCTGGTCGGCGGGATCCTCGTGGCTCCCGGGTGGGCAGGCGTAGTCGTAGACACGCCCGCTCGACTGCACGGAGTAGCTCGACGCCCCGAAGCAGGCGGTGCGAGTGTTGCCGAACTCCGTCATCAGCACCGGCCGCGTCGGGTCCTGGTTGACGTAGAAGGAGAACAGGCTGCCGAACGAGGAGAGCTGGTAGCTGTCGATGCCCCAGAAGTCGAGCGCCGGCGCGTCGCTTGCGCTCATCACCGCCAGGTCGCAGCACAGCTTGGTGCCGACCAGGTGGTTCGGGTCGAGCTGGTGCGACTCGGTGGCCAGCGTCTGCACGTAGTCGCCCTGCCCGTCGGGACAGGCCGAGCCGACGTTGTCGAAGAAGCAGCTCGGCCCGTAGGTCTGGCTGTCGTTCTCGTTGCCGATGATCCAGAGGTACGTCGCCGGGTGCGCGCTGAACGCCGTCTCGGCCTTCTGCACGTACTGCTGGTAGGCGTCGACCCATTCGGGCCCGGGATAGACGGTGTCGCCCTCGTCGAGCAGCCAGGCCAGGCCGATGCCGGCGGCCCAGAAGCTGTCAGCGCATTGCAGGTAGGGAGTGTCGGTCGGCGACTGCGCGAGGAGGTAGGGCACCTGCAGCAGCGTCACACCAGCGCCCCGCAGGAGCTGCGCATCCGCCTGGCAGGTGGTGGGGTCGGCCCATGTGGTGGCAAGCCCGTTCTGCCCGATCTGGGCGGGCCAGTAGACGTAGCCCTGCGCGTCGAACGCCGTGGCCGGTCCACCGTTCTGGCTGACGGCGATCTCGCGCGTGCCGGCGATGCGCGTGACCACGGTGGGGGAGACGGGGCCGGCGGTGACACCGGCGACGTCGACGTCGCTGCCGGGCGGAAGGCTGGCTCCGGCCAGCGGCTCGATGCTCAGCTGCGTGCCGCCGCCGCCACCCGCCGGCACCTGCGTGGTGACGCCGAAGGTCTGCCACGACGGACCGAGGTGCAACGGCGCCGACACCGCCGACCATCCCGCACCGGCGACGCGAACCTGCACCACGCCGCCCTCGGCCTTGAACTCGCGGATCCAGCCGCGTGCGCCGTAGAGCGATCCCGCCGTCGCGCTCCTGCCGGGCGCCGCGGTCATCGACCACTGCGGCTGGGTCACGGTGGCGCGCGTGCCGCCGCCGCCGACCTGGGCGTCGCTGGTGATGTCCTGCAGGGTCGCGCCGCTGGCCGACCAGGGCGCCAGCGCACCGAGGGCGGGAAGCGAGGGCGAGCTCGACGACGGCGTCGTCGCGGCTCGCACCGGCATGAGCGCGAGCACCGGAACTGTCACCAGCGCGCCGATCACAGCGAGACGTCGCACGTCCATCGCCAGCTCCTTCCTTCCGAGGCCGACCCCTTCTCCTCAGTTCGGTAGAGTATCTAACTATCTGGGCGGTGTCAACCGCGGCGACGCGCGCGTCCGGCTACTTCTCCTTGGCGGGCAGCGAGCGCGCGTAGGTGGTTCCCACATCCACCCACTTGGCCAGCTGCGGCGTGGTGCGCACCCTGTTCGCGTCGACGCGCAGCCAGCCGTCCATGGTGCGCCCGCGCATCTCCATTGGAGAGGCGCCCTCCTTGGTCAGCTTCGCCGAATCGGCCGGGTCGGCGCGCACCAGCAGGCCCCCCTGTCCGCTCGCCGCCACCGCCATGTTGCCGCCGACGAGGAAGGCGAGGCCGCCGAACATCTTCTTCTCGGTGACCCCGCGCTCGGCGGCGAGCATCTCGCGGATGCGCTGGGCGAGCTCCTCGTCGTAGGCCACGGACGCCATCGTACCGCGCGCCGTGCGGGGGGACGGGGCTCAGCCGGCGCTGTACGGGAAGTACAGGGTGTAGCGCTCGTCGACCACCTCGTGCAGTGGCACGAAGCGGATGCCGCGCTCCTGGCCGCGGGTGCGGAAGCGCACGTTCCAGCGCTCCCATTCGCGCTCGTCGTCGGGCACCAGCAGCGAGGTGGGGTCGTCGCCCGCACCGTGCAGGGTGCGCTCCTCGTCGCACAACCCCGCGAGCACCACCGGCCCTTCGATGAACGAGACCACGTCGGGGCGTCCCGGCAGCGGCTCGGCGACCAGCCGGCGCGGCAGGATCACGGTGATGGTGGCGTGGTGCCAGGTGCGCCGCAGCGGGACGAGCGTCGACGCGTGCACGTCGCCGGCGATGCGCTCGCCGTCGAGCAGCACCTCGGCGCCCTCGGCCCACCAGGGGATGCGCAGCCGCAGCGTCATGTCGAGTGGGCGCTCGCAGGCGACGTCGACGTGGTACGTCGACCGTCGCGGTCGCGCGGTGCCGACGTCGCAGCCCATGTCGACGTGTCCGGCCTCGTCCATGCTTCGCTCCATGTGCTCACGCAGCGTCAGGGTGAGGGCGACGCCGTCGCGCTCGCAGGTGGTGCGGCTGGCGACGTACTCGGCGAGGACGAGGCCGTCGCCGTCCTCGTACCACGCGTTCATGCCGTGGATGGTGTTGGCCTGCACCAGGGTGCCGTGGCAGCACCAGAAGTCGGTGGTGCGGCTGCCCCAGGTCTTGGTCGATCCGGCGCGCATGGGCAGGAAGTAGGTGACCATCCCGGTGGTCGGGTGCTGCTGGGCGAGGATGCCGTTCCAGAGCGCGCGCTCGCGGTAGTCGGCGTAGATCGGGTCGCCGCTCCAGCGCAGCAGGTGCTCAGCGAGCCGGCGCATGTTGTAGACGGTGCAGTGCTCCTGGGTGGTGGCCCCGAGCCGCGAGGGCAGCAGTCCCGGCGGCACCCAGTACTCGCCGGCGTTCTGCCCGCCGGTGCAGAAGGACTCGCGCCCCTCGACGGCGCAGCGCCAGTACGCCTCGGCCGCCTGGCGGTACGTCGAGTCGCCGGTGACCTCGTAGGCGCGCGCCGCGCCACACGCCTCGGGGATGGTGGTGTTGGCGTGCCGGTTGGTGAGCACGTCGCGTCCCGCCAGCAGTGCGTCGAACTGGCGGCGCCGGTAGTAGCGCTCCATCAGCTCGCGATGGGTGGCGTCGCCGGTGATGCCGTACAGCGACGCCCACAGCGCCATCATGTGACCGCATTCGAGGTCGACCAGGTCGGCCATCTGCTCCGCGCCGAGACCGCCGGTGAAGCGGTGCATCCAGCGCGCCATGTTGACGACGAGGTCGAGAGCTCGCGCGTCGCCGAGCAGCAGGTGGGCGTCGAGCAGGCCGCTCAGCGTCTTCTCGATGACGTACTGCACCGCCCAGGTGGGACGTCCGCGCAGGGCGCGGTCGAGGTACGTCGGCGGCAGCGACGAGAGCCATTCGCCGCCCGCCTCCTGCTGGCACTCGCCGAGCTTGGCGATCACCCACTCCAGCTTGCCGCGCAGCTCCGGGTCGCCGGTGCGGGCGACGTGGTGCGCCGCGGCGGAGATCCAGTGGCCGAGGAACTGGCCGCGGACGAGGGAGTTCGGCGACTCCCAGCCCCAGTGCAGGGCCTCGTCGCGGCTGGCCCGGTGGCCGAGGCCGGACTCGAGGACGTGGTTCTGGACGAGGTTGTCCGAGCGCAGCTCGACCAGGTAGTCGCGGGTGAGCGCGGTGCGCTGCTGGAAGATCGAGGGGAGGAGCTGCACCGCCCCCGGGGGGAGGGCGCGCAGGGCGATGCCCGCCGAGGCGGGCGCGGTGGCCGTCATCGTCGGGCGATGCTAGGCAGGTCCCCGGGGTTTGTCAAGAATATTGACTAGGCCTGCGGGTGGCTTGCGGACGGCGCCGTCCAAGGCGGAGCATCGCAGCCCATGACAGGCCAGCCTCCCGGCCGGGACCCGGGCGACCCCGGGCTGCGCGGTCCGCGCCGGGAGACCGTCGGCAAGTACCCGGAGCTGACGCGACGCCGCGTCGCCCGGCTCCAGCGCGCCCTGCGGGACCTCGTCGTCGCCGAGCGGCAGCCTCTCGAGGTGGCCGCCTGGCACGTGCTCGGCGAGCCCGCGCCCCCGGCCGAGGCATTCGCGGCGCCGTACACGCCCTTCGCCGTGGGGGAGGCGTGGGGCCCGCCGTGGACGACGACGTGGTTCCGCATGCGCGGGCGCGTGGCGCCGTCGTGGGCGGCCAGGCGGGTCGCCGCGGTGATCGACATCACGGGAGGGGGTGACACCGGGTTCACCGGCGAGGGTCTCGTCTACTGCGGGCAGCGGGTGCTGCAGGGCGTGTCGCCCAATCACCGTGTCCTCGTGCTCGGCGACGACCTGCGTGCGGGCGACGACGTCGAGCTGCACGTCGAGGCGGCGGCGAACCCTCGCGAGCACACTCCAGGGTTGTTCGGGCGCGTCGACGCGGACGCGGACCCGATGTACCGGCTGGTCTGCGCCGACCTGGCGGTCCTCGACGTCGACGCCGAGCAGGCCCACCACGACGTGCGCGTCCTCACCGAGGTGCTCGCCGCGCTGCCGCAGGACGACCCGCGCGCGGCGCAGATCCTCATGGCGCTCAACGACGCCTGCAACGCGCACGACCCGCGAGCGCCGCGCAGCAGCGTGGCGGCCGTGCGCGCCTGCGTCGCACCGGTGCTCGCCGTCCCCGCGGCGCCCTCGGCGCATCGCATCACCGCGGTGGGCCACGCGCACATCGACTCCGCCTGGCTGTGGCCGGCGCGCGAGACGCGGCGCAAGTGCGCGCGATCGTTCAGCACGGTGCTGCGCCTGATGGAGCGCTACCCCGACTTGCACTTCGCCTGCTCGCAGGCGGCCCAGTACGCCTGGATCAAGGCCGACCACCCCGAGCTGTACGGACGCATCCGCGAGGCGGTGGCGGCGGGGCGCTGGGAGCCCGTCGGCAGCATGTGGGTCGAGGCCGACTGCAACCTCGCGGGCGGCGAGTCGCTGGTGCGGCAGCTCCTCCTCGGCAAGCGCTTCTACATGGAGGAGTTCGGCGTCGAGACGCACGACGCGTGGCTGCCCGACGTCTTCGGCTACGCGGCCAACCTGCCGCAGCTCTTTCGCAAGGCGGGGATCGACTTCTTCCTCACCCAGAAGCTGAGCTGGAACCAGTTCAACCGCATGCCGCACACCACCTTCTGGTGGCAGGGCATCGACGGCACACGCGTGCTCACCCATTTCCCGCCCGCGGACACCTACAACGGCAGCTTCGAGGCCGATGAGGTGATCGCGTCGGCGCGGCGGCATCGCGAGCACGGGCGGTCGGACCGCTCGCTCTACCTCTTCGGCTGGGGCGACGGGGGCGGGGGCCCGACGCCGGAGATGCTGGAGTCGGCGCAGCGCCTGCGCGACCTGGAGGGCGCGCCGCGCGTGGAGCTGGGAACGGTGCGGTCGTTCAGCCAGGCGGTCGCCGCCGAGTCGCGCGACCTGGCGACCTGGGTGGGCGAGCTCTACCTGGAGACGCACCGCGGCACCTACACGACGCAGGCGCGCACCAAGCTGGGCAACCGCCTCGGCGAGGTGCTGCTGCGCGACGCGGAGCTGCTGTCCGTGGTGTGCGGTCGCACCGACCCTGCGACGCGCGACGCGCTGCAGTCGGCGTGGCGCACGCTGCTCTTCAACCAGTTCCACGACATCATCCCGGGGTCGAGCATCCCCTGGGTGTACGAGGTGGCGGAGGCGGAGTACGCGGCGCTGCAGACGTCGGTCGGCGCGCTTCGCGACGCGGGGATGTCGGCGATCGCGGACGCGGTGGACACCAGCGGGATGGAGGCGCCGCTCGTGTGCGTCAACACGTCGCCGGTGGCGCGCCGCACCGTGGTCGAGGTTCCCGGCGACGCCACCCGGCTGATGCACGTCGACCTGACGGCGCTGGGATATCGGGTGTACGACCTGGCCGCGCAACCCACCGGCGACGATCCGCCACCGGCGCCGGCCTCCGCGCAGGGGGACGTGCTGGAGAACGACCTGCTCCGCGTCCACTTCGACGCCGGCGGCCTGATCAGCTCCATCTACGACAAGGAGCATGCGCGCGAGGTGGTCGCGCCGGACGCGCGCGCCAACGTCTTCCAGCTGCACGACGACGACCCCCTCGTCTACGACGCCTGGGATGTCGACGTCTTCGACCGCGAGACGGTGTCCGACGTCGCCGGCCTCGAGGAGTCGGTCGTGGAGTTGCGCGGACCGCTGCGCGCGCAGCTCCGGCAGACCCGCCGCTTCGGCTCGTCGATGATCGTGCAGCGCATCAGCCTCGACGCCGGCTCGCGGATGCTCCGCTTCGCCACCGAGGTCGACTGGCAGGAGTCGAAGCGGCTGCTCAAGGTCGCCTTCCCAGTCGACGTGCAGGCGCCGGAGGCGGCGTTCGAGGTGCAGTTCGGCCACGTCACCCGGCCCACGCACCGCAACACGTCGTGGGACGTCGCCCGCTTCGAGGTCTGCGGCCGCCGCTGGGCCGACCTCTCGGACGGCCGCTACGGCGTGGCCCTGCTCAACGACTGCAAGCACGGCTACGACATCCTCGGCAACGTCATGCGCCTCTCCCTGCTGCGCGCGCCGAGCTACCCCGATCCCAACGCCGACCGCGGCCATCACCGCTTCACCTACGCCCTGCTGCCCCACGCCGGCGGACCCACCGGCGGCGGGGTGATCGAGGCGGCCTACGACCTCAACAACCCCGTGCTCCTCGCCACCACCGGCGTCCACGGCGGCGCCGCGCCGGAGCAGCGCTCCTTCTTCTCCGTCGACGCACCGGGTGTGTTCGTCGAGGCGGTCAAGGTCGCCGAGGACGGCGACGAGGTCGTCGTCCGCCTCTACGAAGGGTTCGGCGGCCGATGCACCGCGCGCCTGCGCTGCTGCTCACCTCTGCGCAGCGCCCAGCTCACCGACCTGCTGGAGCGCGAGGTCGAGGAGCTCCCTCTCACCGACGACGGTGCGATCCTGCTGGAGTTCGGCCCGTTCGAGGTGCACACCGTCAAGCTCCGCTGCGAGGCGCGCTGGCTGCGCTGACCCGAGCGGCCCAGCGCCCCCTTCGCGAGCGCCACGACGCCGTGCACATCTCGCGCCTGCGCCGCGGCGCGACCGTTGCGGCACCGGCCGATCCGGGGGTCAGGACTGCGCGGTGATCTCGTCCACCAGCCAGGGCTCGCCGGGCGCGCGGCGGGTCACGGTCCACGCCTCCGTCCAGCGGCGCTGCGCGTCGCTGCCGGAGACGACCGCGCCGTCCGCGTCGGCGGCGACGCAGTCCTCGCCGCTGACGTCGAGGGCCACGGTGGCACGGTCGCCGTCCGGGCCGGAGGCGGCGTCGACGATGCGTGCGTCGTTGACGTCGATGAAGGCCAGAACTCGATGCCGCCCCTGGGCGTGCAGGTCGGCGACGGTCTCCCGCAGATGGGCGCGCAGGTGGTCGGTGGCGTACGGCTGCACCGAGTCGGCGTCGCCGCGCGCCAGCGCCTTCTCGACGGCATAGAAGCACTCGCGGGTGCGGGCGAGCAGCTCCGCGTCGTTGAAGGACGGGTCGCGGGCACGCAGAGCGTCGGTGGGGCGCGCCTCCTTTGGCGCGGCGGCCTGCGCCGCTTCGCCGTGCGCCGCCCCGTCCTGCGCGGGTGGCGGCGCGAAAACGAGCTGCGGCACGGCGTCGAGCACCCACTCGCTGCCGCCGCCGGCCACCGCGGCACGGCAGTACTCGCACACCCCGCTGATCGAGGCGCGCAGCGGTGCGCCGCAGCGCGGACAGTGCGGAGCGGCGCCGTCCCCGGGGCGGCGACGCAGCAGCACCATGTCGCAGGAGTAGCGATGCGGGACCGTGTCACCGCGCACCACCGTGCCGTCGCCGGCGGCGTCGGCGTCGACGGTGGTGGCGGCGACCCGCATGGTGACGCGGTCCCACGCGCTGTCGCTGCGCACCTCGACCGGCGTCGCCGACTCCACGATGGGATCGTCGGCGACGCGGTGCAGCCCGCGCTCACGCAGCGCCGACAGCTGCGACTCGAGTGCGGCGACGCCCTCCTCGGTCATCACGGCGCGCGCGGGCGCCGCGTCCATCGCCATCCAGGCGTGACGCACGGCGACGTACGCGCTGCGTGCGGCGGCCGAGATCGCGCCCTCCTCGACTCCCAGATCGGCGAACCCGGGCGGCAACGGGGCTGCCGTGGTGGGATGGCCGCCGGCCTGCAGCGCCGCCGGCGTCTCGTCGATCTCGTACCGCGGCGAGAGGTCGTCGGGGCCGCTGCGCACGTGGGTGCGCACGCCGAGCACAGCGCGCAGCACGTCCTCCGACATGCGCACGTCGGACACGCCGACCACCACCCAGTCGCGCGTGGCGTCGGTGGGGGCTGTGCGGCAGTAGCTGCAGAGCCCGTCGGCGTCGAGCGACAGCGGTGCGCCGCAGGCGGGGCAGTGGCCGCCCAGCAGGCCGCCGTCGGGGCGGTTGGTCGCCGTCGCCGCGCGCTCCAGCACCCAGTCCTCCTCCCAGGTGCGCACGCCGGTGTCGCCGCGGACGACGGCGCCGGAGGCGTCGACGTCGTAGTCGGTGCTGGAGGCGCGCACCCGCACGGTGACGCGGTCGCGCCCGGCGTCCTGCTCGACGGCGACGACACGCGCGTCGCGCACCTGGAGCTGGTCGACGACGTTGCGCCGGCCGTGCAACGCGTACAGCTCCATGCGAGCGCGATGCGCCGTCCACAGCGCGGGAGCCAGCACCCCGCGGCTGGGCTGCGGGTCGAGGGTCGACCAGGCGCGCTCGACGGTGACCATCGCCTGCGCGGCCAGCTGTGCGACGGCGGCGGGATCGAATCCCGGGTCGCGACGGCGCAGCCTGACAAGGTTGGCCTGCAGGATGAAGGCGTCCTGCACCCCCAGGCCGGGGAGCGCCTGGGGCGCGTCGTCCGGCTGCGCGAAGGGCGCCGTCGGCGCGGCTGCGAGACCGCCCCCGTCCGGGTCGCGGATGGCCCCGCGCATCGGGCGCTCGCGGGTCCGCTCGCCGAGCACCGGCTCGCGCCAGGAGAAGACGCTCATCGCGGCGAACCGTAGCGCGCTGCTGCAGCCCCGGCGACGGACCGTCGCAGGGTTGTTGGGCGGGCGCTACGCGGTGTGGTGCTCGACGGCGGCACCGTCCAGCGCGTCGAGCCTGCGGTCCGCCTGCGTCGCCAGCGGGATGCTGGTGCCGGCCCGCTGATAGAGAGGGATCCGGCCGAGCGGGCCGGGAACGGTGAGCCACGCCGGCCCGGTGATGCGCCGCCCGTCCCACCAGCCCACCCACTCGCCGGGCGGGAACCACATGCTCCGCTCCCGCGCGCCGGGCTGATGCACCGGGGCCACCAGGAGGTCAGGGCCGAGCAGGTACTGGTCGGCGATCTGCCACGACTCGCGGTGCTCGGGGAAGTCGAGCAGCAGCGCGCGGATCGGCGGCACGCCGGTGCGATGCGCGGTCTCGGCCAGCCGCCAGAGGTACGGCGCGAGACGCAGGTGCAGGTCGGCGTGGCGGCGGAAGGTGTCGACCGTCCGGTCGGTGGACCAGAGGTCGACGGGTGTGCCGGCGCGCACCTTGAAGCCGAGGTGGTCGCGCATGATCGGGGTCAGCGCGCCGTACTCGCACCAGCGCAGCCAGAGCTCCTCGTCGCGGCCTCCGGAGGCGTCGAATCCGTCGGCGAGCCCGCTGATGTCGGGACCCCAGGTGGCCACCCCGGCCAGTCCCGCGGTGGGCCCGGCGGGGATGACGCTGCCCAGCCCGCGCTCGGCGTCCCAGGTGCAGTGCTGGTCGCCCGGCCACATCGCCGTCACGTACGGCACGCTGCCGAGCGCGCCGCTGCGCGCGAAGACGGTGAAGTCGCCCGCGCGGCGCGCGAAGGTCTCCGCGGCAGCGCGGTGATAGAGGAGGGGATACCGGTTGCGGTGCTCGTCGCCGGTGCTGCCGTCGGCGAGTCGCGCCTGCGGCGGGACGTGCTCGCCCATGTCCTGCATCCAGCCGTCCCAGCCCTGGCTGATCGTTTCGGCCAGGAGCTGCTGATACCAGCTCGCCGCCTCGGGGTTGGTGAAGTCGACGGGGGAGGCGCCGTCGTCGAAGCTGCCGAGGACGTCGCCGTGCGTCTTGGGGTTGAAGTAGGGCACGACGCAGGGCGTCCCCTCGGCGTCGCGAACCAGGAAGCCACGGCGGGCTGCTTCGTGGTACGGCTGCGAGTCGTGGTAGATGCCCGGCTGCACGTAGCCCAGTGCGCGGTAGCCGAGGTCGTGGAGCCCGCCGGTCAGCGCGCCGAAGTCCGGGTACGGGCCGGTGGGGTAGGTGCCCGCCGAGCCGCACCCGCCGTTGCGGGGCTCGTCGTAGTGGTCGTACACCCAGCAGGCGGTGACCGGGACGCGGTGCGCGCGCAGGCGGTCGGCGTGCTGCAGCACACGCTCAGTGCCGCCCAGCGTCGTCTTCCACACGCCCAGCGCCCAGGGCGGCGGCAGCGGCGGGCGCCCGGTCACCGCGGTGGCCAGCTCGAGGCAGCGCAGGGGTGTTCCCCGGAAGAGCTCCACCTCCACGCTGGTCGCCGGGATGCTCACCGACCAGGTGCGCGCGTCGCCGCATCCCAGGTCCCACAGCGGCGCGAGATGAGTGTCGAGCAGCACCGCGTAGCCGTGCGAGCTGTAGACGAGTGGCAGATGGAAGTAGGTGTCCTGCGGGTCGCCGTGGAGCAGGTCGACGATCCGTCCGCGCCAGCGCCGGCCGCGCTGCTGCACGAGTCCGAAGCACTCACCGAGCCCGGCGAGCAGCTCGTCCTCCGCCAGCGAGAAGGTCAGCGTCAGGGGCGCCGGCCCGGTGGCCAGCAGCCGGACCGATTCGGCGTCCTCGCGGAGGATCTCCAGGCCGCCGTTCGCCGCGACGTCGAGCGTCCCCCCTGCGGTGTCGCACCCGTACTGCCCGGCGCTCCGCACCGCAGCCCTCCGACTTCTCCGCCCAATTGGTTAGAGAATCTTACGATATCGTGCAGGCGCTGCCGGGCCGGCCGCGCCCCTTGACCCCGCCCGCTCCACCCGCTAAATTCGCGATTCTTACAAAGCCAGGAAGGGGAGTGCGATGACGCACCGGGGATCCCGGGGGGTGTTCGGCCGCGGCCGCCGTGGGCCGCTGGCAGTGGCCGTGCTCGCCATGGCCTCCGCGGGCATCGCGCTGCCGGCGCCGTCGTCGGCGGCGTCGTCGACATGGACCAGCTCGGCGACGTCGGGTCCGCCCGCCGACCAGTTCGGCGCCATGGCCTACGACCAGGCCACCGGCACCGACGTGCTCTTCACCTCGTCAGGCCAGACCTGGACCTGGAACGGCAGCGCCTGGACGCAGCAGAACCCGGCGGCCTCGCCGTCCGCGCGCATGGACCCGGGCATGGCGTACGACCCCGTGCACCAGCGGGTGGTGCTCTTTGGCGGGCAGTCGGGCACCAGCTTCGACGCCGACACCTGGACCTGGGACGGCACGACCTGGACGCAGCAGCAGCCCACCCTGTCGCCCACCGCGCGGCTGGCCCCGGCGATGGCCTGGGACGCGGGGCAGAGCCGCGTCGTCCTCTTCGGCGGCTACGAGGCCATCGGCATCTTCTACGCCGACACCTGGGCCTGGGACGGCACGGGATGGACGGAGCTGACGGCCAACTTCGTCACCGCCGGGGCCGGTCCGTCGCCGCGCGCCGGCGCGATGATGGCCGACGACCCCGCCAACGACACCGTGGTCATGTTCGGCGGCACCAGCGCCACCGGAGTCCTCGGCGACACCTGGGTCTGGTACGACGGGAGCGGCGTCGGCCAGTGGACGCAGGCCTCGCCGGCGGTGTCGCCGGCGGCCCGCGGCAGCGGCAGGATGGCCTACAGCCCCACCGCCAAGGCACCGGTCCTCTTCGGCGGCGCCGACGCCGGCGGCACGCAGCTGGCCGACACCTGGGCCTGGGACGGCGGCGGCTGGCAGCAGGCCACGCCGAGCGGCCAGCCCTCGGCCCGGGTCGACTTCGCCATGGCCACCGCGCCCGGCGGCGGGGCCGTGCTCGCCGAGGGCCGCTCCGGCGCCACCCTGCTCGACGACACCTGGACCTGGAGCGGCTCGGTCGACGTGGAGACGCTGCCCGCGCCCACCGTGGTCTCGTGTCCCGCCGTGGGGCCGTCGCCGTCGACGTACGCGCTGCCACCGACTGCGACCGGCACCGGGACGCTGCGCGGTGCCGTCGCCGCGACGCATCCCGGGCTGTACATCGGTGCGGCGCTGCCGGGCTGGGAGACGATGGACGCCAGCGTCGACGAGCAGGACATCGCCGCAACCCAGGAGAACCTGATCGTCTCGTCGAACCAGATGTGGTGGGCGGCCGACGAGCCCGAGGAGGGCATCTACAACTACTGCGACGGCGACCAGTTCGTGGGCATGGCCGAGGCGTACCACCAGACCCTGCGGCTGCACAACCTGGTGGCCGGCCTGGCCACGGGGCAGCTCCCCAACTGGTTGACCAGCCCGTCGCATCCCTGGACCGCCGCGACGCTGGAGGCGGCGATGCAGCAGTACATCACCACCACCGTCACCCACTACAAGGGCAAGGTGAAGGTGTACGACGTCGTCAACGAGGCGATCGACGACAACGGGAACCCGGTGCAGAACGTCTTCGCCACCACCATCGGATTCCCCCGGTACATCGAGCTCGCCTTCCAGTGGGCGCACGCCGCCGACCCCTCGGCGACGCTGATCTACGACGACTACAACGACTGGTACGGGGCCAAGGAGACCGGCGTCTACAACCTGGTCAAGGACCTCGTCGCCAACAGCCACATCGACGGCATGGGCTTCGAGCTCTTCGCCACCGGCGGCTGGATGCTGCCGGGGACCGGCAACGCGCAGTCGGCGCCGCTCGACGCGGCGATGAGCAGGATGGCCTCGCTCGGCGTGCAGACCTCGATCACGCAGATGACGGTGCCCTTCTTCACCGACCTGCCCAGCGCTCCCAACTACGCATCGCAGGCGGCCGTGTACAGCTACGCGCTCGACGCCTGCCTGCAGCCCGCGTCGCACTGCTTCATGCTCAACACCTGGGGCCTCGACGACGGCGGCGGACCGGTGATGGGCGCGGTCATCCAGGCGGCCTCCTATCCCGGCCAGGCGACCACGGCCACCTCGGCGCCGTGGGGCGGCGCGCTGTTCGACGAGACCTACCAGCCGTACCCCGCCTTCTACAGCGTGCTCGCCGAGCTGCAGATGACGGCGCCGGCACTGTCCGCGACGGCGGGTGCAGGCCAGGTCGCCCTGAGCTGGACCGCCGCGACGAGCAGCGCCGGACCGATCACCGGCTACGAGGTTTACCGGGGAACGTCGACGGAGCAGGAGACGCCGTACCAGTCCCTCGGCGCGTCCGCGACGAGCTTCACCGACACCGCGGTGAGCGCCGGCACCACCTACTGCTACCGGGTCAGCGCGGTGAACGCCACCGGTGACGGACCGCAGTCAAGCGAGCTCTCGGAGACGCCCTCGTGATCAAGCGCGGTGCCATCCCACTCATCGGGGCACTCGCCGTGCTGGCCGCGCCGCTGGCCGGCGTGCACACCGCGTCCGCGGCCTCCTCCACGTGGACGGAGGCCGCCACCACAGGGCCGTCGGCCGACACCCTCGTCGCGATGGCGTACGACCAGGCCACCTCCAGCGACGTGCTCTTCACCGCCTCCGGGCAGACGTGGACGTGGAACGGCACGGCGTGGGCGCAGCAGTCTCCGCTGCACGCACCCTCGCCGCGGGTGCGCGCCTCCATCGGGTACGACGTGGCGCACGGCACGGTCGTGCTCTTCGGCGGGTGCCCGCAGACACCCTGCACCACCTACCTGGACGACACCTGGACGTGGAACGGGACCGACTGGACGCAGCAGGCCCGCACGCTGTCGCCCCCCGCACGCGGCGGCGCCGCGATGGCCTGGGACAACGCAGCCGGCCGGCTGATGCTCTTCGGCGGATACATGGGATTCGGCGTGTTCTTCGGCGACACCTGGGCCTGGTCGGGCACCACCTGGACCGAGCTGACGGCCAACTTCGTGACCGTCGCCGCCGGTCCCAGCCCCCGTGCCTTCGCGCAGATGGCCGACGACGAGGCGAACAACTCGGTGGTCCTCTTCGGCGGCGGAGACGTCAACGGCGCGCTGGGCGACACGTGGGTGTGGGACGACAGCTCGCTTCCCGGGGCCGAGCCGGGCCACTGGACGCTGAAGAGCCCGCAGACCTCCCCGCCGGCGCGCGCGCAGGGTGGCATGGCCTACAGCCCGGCCGCCGGCGCGCCCGTCCTGTTCGGAGGCCTCGACACCACGAGCTTCGGCGACACCTGGACATGGGACGGCGCGGACTGGGTGCAGCAGAGCACGACGGGTCAGCCGGCCGCTCGCAGCGGCCAGGCGATGGCGACGGGGCCGAACGGGGACGCGGTCATGTTCGGCGGCGCGGCGGCGACGCTCCTCGGCGACACCTGGAGCTGGACGGGCTCGGCGACTCCGTATCCGCTCAGCGCTCCCACCATCGAGAGCTGTCCTGGCACGACCACCGCTCTGCCCACCACCACGAGCGGGCCGGGCACCCTGCGCGGCGCCGCCGCCGTCGGGCACCCCGGGTTCTCCATCGGCTCGGGCCTGCCGGGGTGGCAGACCTGGTCGACCAACCCGGTGGAGGAGTCGACCGACGCCAGCCAGTTCAACATCATCACCTCGACCAACCAGATGACCTGGTCCGGCGACGAGCCGCAGCAGGGGGTGTTCGACTTCTGCGACGGGGACCAGTTCGTCGGTCTGGCCAAGGCGTACCACCAGACGCTGTTCATGCACCTCCTGGTCACGGCTGGGGCGCTGGCCGGCGGGCAGAACCCCAACTGGGTGAACACTCCCACCATTCCCTGGACGCCGACGACCCTGGAGGCGGTGATGCAGCAGTACATCACCACCGTGGTGCAGCACTATCACGCCGCCGGCGTGACCATGTACAGCGTGGTCGGCGAAGCGCTGCAGGGTGACGGAAGCCAGGCGGTCAACGTCTTCCAGAAGGTGATCGGCTACCCCAAGTACGTGGAGCTGGCCTTCCAGTACGCCCACCAGGCCGATCCCAACGCTCTCCTGCTCTACGACGACTTCGGGGACTACGGCGGCAATGCCAAGGAGTCGGCGGTGCGCACGCTGATGAGCGACGTGATCGCGTCGGGCGTCCCCGCGTCGAACCTCGCCGCCGGCATGGAGCTCTTCGACTTCACCGGCGGCGCCGGCTCGGTGACCATGCTCGAGTCGACGATGAGCAACTACGCGTCGCTCGGCATCAGGACGGGCATCACCCAGATGACGGTGCCGCTGCCCAGCGCCACCCCCACGGCCGGTGACCTCTCCGCGCAGGCGGACACCTACGGTGCGGCGACGCAGGCGTGTCTCGCCGCCGCCTCGAACTGCTTCATGCTCATGACCTGGGGCGACAGCGACACCCTGTCACTGGTGACCAACGTCTTCGCACAGGCGGAGGGAGGGTTCACCACCGGGTACGGCGGAGCGCTGTTCGACGAGAAGTACCAGCCGCGTCCCGCCTTCTACACCGTGCTCGCCGATCTCGGCTAGGACGCGCCCGACGGCGATCGCCACCGCTTGACCTCGGCCGGAGTCACCGGCTAAATTCGCAATCCTTACGAAACCAGGAAGGGGAAGTGCCATGCCGCACAGGGGAACCGGGCGGGTGATCCGGCGTCGCCGCCGTGCAGGGCTCGCCGCCGCAGTGCTCTGCCTCGCCTCCGCCGGCATGGCGATGCCGCTCACGTCGTCGGCGGCGACCTCGACGTGGACGCAGCTCGCCTCAGGGCCCGCCGGCCAGTTCGGCGCCATGGCCTACGACCAGGCCACCGGCACCGACGTCCTCTTCACCGAGAGCGGGCAGACCTGGACCTGGAACGGCACCGCATGGACGCAGCAGAGCCCGGCGGCGTCACCACAGGGACGGCTCGGCGCCGGCATCGCCTATGACCCGGTGCACCAGCAGGTCGTCCTCTTCGGCGGCGAGACCGTGTCGGGCAGCACCTTCTTCGACGACACCTGGACGTGGAACGGCACGACCTGGACGCAGCAGCAGCCCACCGTGTCGCCGCCGACGCGGCTCGGGGCCTCGATGGCCTGGGACAGCGCGCAGAAGCGCGTCATCCTCTTCGGCGGCTTCGGCGACATCGCCGTCTTCTTCGCCGACACCTGGGCGTGGAACGGTTCGTCCTGGACCGAGCTCACCGCCAACGCCGTCACCGAGGGCGCGGGACCGGATCCCCGCGCCGGCGCGATGATGAGCGACGACGAGGCCAACAACAGCGTCGTGATGTTCGGCGGCGTCAATGCGACGGGTGCGCTCGGCGACACCTGGGTCTGGTACGACGGCGGCACGGCCGGCCAGTGGACCAAGATCTCCACGGCGACGTCGCCCGTGGCGCGCGGTGGCGGCAAGCTCGCCTACAGCAGCACCGCCAAGGCGCCCGTCCTCTTCGGCGGCCTGAGCGCCAGCAGCACGCTGCTCTCCGACACGTGGACGTGGGACGGCGGCGGCTGGTCACAGGCGACGCCGACGGGGCAGCCGGCGGCACGGCAGAACGCCGCCATGGCGACGGCTCCCGACGGAGGCGTGGTGATGATCGGCGGCCAGGAGAGCGGCGGTGCAGGCGCCGACGCGTGGGAGTGGTCGGGAGCGATCGACAGCGCTCCGCTCCCGGCAGCCACCGTGGTGTCCTGTCCCGCAGCGGGACCGATGACCGTCGCGCTGCCCACCACGACGGGGACCAGCACCCTGCGCGGCGCCGCCGCGGCCACGCATCCCGGCCTCTACATCGGCTCCGCGCTGCCCTCCACCCAGCAGATGCAGGTCGACGTCGAGGACCAGCTCCTCGCGGGCACGCAGGAGAACCTCATCGTCTCCTCGAACCAGATGTACTGGTCGGCCGACGAGCCGCAGGAGGGCGTCTTCAACTTCTGCGACGGCGACCAGTTCGCCGGCATGGCGGCGGCATATCACCAGACCCTGCGCCTGCACAACCTCGTCGCCGGCGAGATCCCCTCGCAGGTGCCCAACTGGGTGAACACACCGAGCATCCCGTGGACCAAGGCCAGTCTGGAGGCGGTGATGAAGCAGTACATCACCACCACGATGCAGCACTACAAGGGCAAGGTGAAGGTCTACGACGTCGCCAACGAGGCCCTCGACAACAACGGCAACGTGGTCCCCAACATCTTCAGCCAGGTCATCGGCTACCCGCAGTGGGTGGAGGACGCCTTCGACGACGCCTACGCCGCCGACCCCACCGCGACGCTGATCTACGACGACTACAACGACTGGTACGACAACGCCCCGACCGGCGACAAGGAGACGCAGGTCTACAACCTCGTCAGCGACCTGGTGCCGCACCACATCACGGCGGTGGGCTTCGAGCTCTTCGGCACGGGCACAGGGATGCTGCCGGGCTCCGGACAGCCGCAGTCGGCCTCGCTGGCCGCCGCGATGGCCAAGTTCGCCGCACTCAACAACGGGACCATGCAGACGGCGATCACCCAGATGACGGTCCCGTTCTTCAGCCTCTCGCCGAGCGCCGGTGAGATCGCCGCGGAGGCGAAGGTGTACGGCTACGCGATGAACGCCTGCCTGCAGCCGGCATCGCACTGCATCATGCTCAACACCTGGGCGATCGACGAGGAGGGCGGCCCGGCCTTCGGCGCCGTGATCTACGCGCTGGCGCAGCCCAACAACACCACCAACTTCGGCAAGAACCCCTGGGGCGGCGCGCTGTTCGACGACACCTACCAGCCGCGCCCGGCCTTCTACACGGTGCTCGCGGAGCTGCAGCAGACCGCACCGGGCAGCCTCACCGCCACAGCGGGTGCGGGGCAGGTGGCCCTGAGCTGGACGGCGGCGACGAGCAGCGCAGGGCCCATCACCGGCTACGAGGTGTACCGCGGCACCTCCACCGGGTCGGAGCAGCCCTACCAGTCGCTCGGCGCCTCGGCGACCAGCTTCACCGACACCGCGGTGACCTCGGGCACCACGTACTACTACACGGTGTCGGGGATCAACGCGACCGGCGACGGACCGCAGTCCACCGAGGCCAGCGCCACGCCGTGACGCGCCGCGGGCGGCCCGACCCCGGGTGACCACCATGCCGCGGATACCGCGCGGCATGGTGGTGATCCTGCTCGACAGCCTCAACCGCCACCACCTCGGCGCCTACGGGGGCACCGAGTTCGACACGCCGTCGATCGACGCGCTGGCACGCCGGTCGCTGCGCTTCACAAGGCACTACGCGGGCTCCTTGCCCTGCATCCCGGCGCGCCACGACATCCTCTGCGGGGCGCAGGACTTCCTGTGGCGCCCGTGGGGATCCGTCGAGGTGTGGGAGACGTCGATCGTCCGGCTGCTGCGCGAGCAGCGGGTCATCACCACGCTGGTCACCGACCATCCCCACCTCTTCGAGGCGGGCGGTGAGAACTACCACGTCGACTTCACCGCCTGGGACTACCAGCGCGGCCACGAGAGCGACGCGTGGAAGACCCGCGCGGCGAGCAGCGCCGTCGGGGCGCCCGAGTTCTGGGAGGCCGGCCCCTACGCGCTGTCGCGCACCTACTTCGCCGATGAATCCGACTACCCGGGGCCGCGCACCATGCGCGCCGCGGCGGAGTGGATCGAGCGCGAGGCGCGCCACCACGAGCGCTTCCTGCTCTTCGTCGACGAGTTCGACCCGCACGAGCCGTGGGACCTGCCGCCGCCCTACGACACCATGTACCGGCGCTCCGCCGAAGGGCCCATCTGGCCGCCCTACGCGACACGCGCGACGGAGAGCGGCGCCGTCGCCCCCGATGCCGCCGACCACCTCCGCGGCGGCTACGGCGGCAAGCTGACGATGATCGACCACTGGCTCGGCCGGCTCCTGCAGAGCATCGACGCCGAGTCGCTGTGGGACGACGTCGCGGTGGTGCTGCTCACCGACCACGGCCACTACCTCGGCGAGCACGACATCTGGGGCAAGCCCAAGGCGCCGCTGTACCAGCCGATCGTGCACATCCCGATGCTGGTGGCGTGGCCCAGGATCGCGGCGCGCGACGTCGACGCGCTGACCACCAGCGTCGACCTGTTCCCCACCATCGCCGAGGTGTTCGGCGTGGCGCCGCGCCACGAGACGCACGGACGCTCACTGCTGCCGCTCATCCTCGGCGAGCGCGACTCGGTGCGCGAGCACGTGCTCGCCGGCGTCTGGGGGCGCGAGGTGCACGTGATCACGCGCGCGGCCAAGTACGTGCGCGCGCCGGCGAACGGCAACGAGCCGCTCAGCCTCTGGTCGAATCGCTGGTCGACGCTGGAGGTCCCCATGGTGCCGCGGCTGCGCATGCCGCCACCGGACCGCCGCGCCACCCTCGACCGCATGCCGGGCAGCGACGTCCCGGTGATCCGCCAGCCCTATCGCGACGGCGACCTCATGCCCTTCTGGGCGGGCGGGGAGTTCACGGGCAACCACCTCTTCGCACTCGACGACGACCCGTGCGAGGAGCACGACCTGGCGGGGACTGCGGTCGAGCCCGAGATGGCCGAGCTGCTGCGCACGGCGCTGCTCGACGTCGGCGCGCCGGACGACCAGCTCGTCCGCCTGGGATTGCGCTGACGCCGCGAGGCTCGGGTCAGCGTTCCTCGGGCTGCCAGGCCTCGTCCGCCGCCTTCTCCGTGATCCGGCCGGCGAGCACCCGCTCGACGCGCAGGCCGCGTCCCACCGGCACGGCGCTGCCGGCGCGCTGGTACAGCGGCACGCGGTCGATGCCGAGGCGCACCGGCAGCGTCACCGGACCCTCCACGATCTCGCCCGTCCACCAGTCACCCCACGCGCCCTCGGGCAGGTGGACGCGGCGCGCGCCGCCCGGTTCGAGGATGGGGGCGACGAGCAGGTCGTCGCCGAGCATGTATTCGGTGGCGTCGTCGGCGACGCGCTCGTCGTCGGGATACGCCAGCACCAGCGGGCGCATCAGCGGGAGGTCGGTGGTGCGGCCCTGTGGCATGCACCGCACCAGGTACGGCAGCAGGGCATAGCGCAGTCGCGCGGCCTGCACCACGGCGGCGCAGGCGTCCGCGGGGAGCTCGTAGGGCTCGTGCGGGAAGGTGCCGTGGAAGCGGGAGATGCCGGAGAGGCATCCCATCCACGTCCAGCGTGCGAACAGCTCGGGGTCCGGCGTCATGCCGGGGAGGACGTAGAAGCCGCCGATGTCGGAGGCCCAGTACGCCGTGCCCGTCAGCGCTGCGGAGAGCGCCGCGCGCAGGGCGCCGCGCAGGTCCTCCCACGTCGAGCGCGCGTCGCCCGACCATTGCAGCGGGTAGCGGTGCGAGCCCAGCCATCCCGAGCGGCCGAAGACGAGCGGGTTGGCCATGCCGGCGGAGCGCTCCGCCTCGAAGGTGGCGCGGTTGTACAGGTGCGCGTAGAGGTTGTGGATCTGCGCGCCGGTGCGCCCGTCGCCGAAGAGTGCGTCCTCGGGGACGCCCTCGCCGAAGTCGGTCTTGAACGCCGCGGCGCCGAGCGCCATCAGCGCGTGATGCTGCTCGGTCCACCACTCCACGACGCGGGGATTGGTGAAGTCGGCGATGACCGCGCTGCCTCGCGACTCCGTCGGCTCCGCCGCACCATCGGCGTCGACGCGCGCAGCCAGGCCGCCGACGGATTCCAGCGCGCGCTCCATCGCGGAGTGGCGCAGCGGATAGGGGTTCTCCCAGAGCGAGACGCGCAGCTCGTGGCGCCGCATCTCGGCGAAGAAGCCGGCGGCGTCGCCGAAGCCCTCCTCGTTCCACACGAAGTCGCTGCCGTACTCCTGCTTGAAGGGACGGTGGCGCTGCATCCAGGCGGGGTCGAGGTGGAGGACGTCGACGGGCATGCCGATCTCGGCTAGGCGCTCGGCGATGGTCGTCACCTGGTCGCGTGACTGGTACATGCAGCGCGACATCCAGACGCCGAGCCCCCAGGGCTCGATCGCCGGCGGCGCGCCGGTCAGCTCGTAGAAGGCGCGCAGCAGCTCCGCGGGCGTGTCGCCGCAGAGCAGGAAGAGGTCGAGCACCTCGCCGTCCGCGGCCAGCGTCGCGGTGCCGTGCGAGGGGTTGCCCAGCTCGCAGGCGACGCGCCCGCCGGTGTGCACCACCGCGCCCCAGCCGGCGCTGCTCCACAGGAACGGGACGTTGTGGTAGCTCAGCGTCGTGGCGTTGACGCCCAGAGCGTCGGTGTTCCAGAGCACGGTGCGCAGGCCGCGCTTCTGCAGGGCGCCGTACTGCTGGCCGAGCCCGTAGTGGCGCTCGCCGGGCTGCAGCTGGAAGGACTCGTACGACCAGGTGCGGAGGCTCGACGGCCCGTGCGTGGTGCCCAGCGGCCGGCTGGCGGCCGACATGAAGTTCCAGTCGTCGACCTGCTGGCGCACCACCAGGCGGTCGCCGCGGTGCAGCTCCCAGCCCAGCGAGGGCAGCGACATCCGCCAGGTCCACGCGCCGGTGTCGACGGCCACGCAGTCGCCGGTCGCGGTCACCGCGGCCGCGCCGGGACGGGCGCCCTCACCGAGCATGCCGTCCGCCTCGCTCACCGGCTCGGGCGCGTCGGAGCGCGCCTTCCAGCGCAGCCGCAGCGCGCCCGACGCCGTGGCCTCGACCAGCAGCTCGGCGGCGCCACCGTCCTGGAGGTCGACGGCGAGGCGGACGCCCGCCGGGCTGCGCTCGACGACGCGCGCGGCGGCGGGGGCGGTGAAGCTGCGGCCGCGCTCGGCGAAGATCGGTCGCTGCTCGGCGAGGCGGCAGAGCGGCGGCTCGTGCAGCGGCGGAGCGCCGGTGTACTCGGGTTCGTCCACCGCGCCGATTATCGGACCGCAATGCGGGCACCGTTTTGTGCGTCCCTGCTGTGGAGGATTCGACAAGACGGGGGCCGCCCTCCCAGCCATCATCGGGACGTCCTCGACGCTCTCGCTCCAACCACGGGGGCGTCGGGGCGACGCGACCCGCTCGCGTCAGCCGGGGAAAGGTTAGAGGTGGAACGATGCGCGGCGGACCCGTGACGGACGTCGCCGTCGCCGACCAGGATGGGCGCCGCACGCTGGTGCCCTCCGCACGCATGGCCGCGGCCGGGGCCGTCGCCGTCGAGCCCGACGGCGAGGCGTCCGTCCGCTGGTTCGAGGACGGCGAGGGCAGGCGCCTCGACCTGCGCAGCACCATCCGCGAGCACCTGGCGGCCCTGCGCCCGCGTGAGGTCGCCGCCGGCGGCAGCCTCGTGCCCATGGTCGCGCTGATGACCTGGGCGTTCGTCAACCAGGCCGACCAGTCGACCTTCAACCTGCTCGGGCCGGAGATCACCAACGACCTCGGCATCGGCCTGGCAGCGCTGGGCGGGCTGATCTCGCTGACCATCGTCGCCACCGCCATCGTCGGGCCCATCTACGGCTTCCTCGTCGACCGGGTGAAGCGCGTCCGGCTGCTGCGCATCGGCACCATGGTGAGCGCGTTCGCCCTCTTCGGCACCGCCAGCGCCACCGGCCCCGGCGCGCTGTCCGCCTCGCGCGTCGGCATGGTGGTCGGCACCGGGATGGCGCAGACGACCAGCGTGCCACTGGTGACCGACTACTACCCGCCCGCCGTGCGCATGCGCTTCTTCAGCCTGGAGGCGTCGGCGGGGACGCTGGCCCTCGTGCTGGCGCCGCTCTTCGCCGGGCTGCTGGCCACCGCGACGTCGTGGCGCGTGCCCATCGCCATCGTCGGCGCCATCTCGCTGCTGAGCATCGCCCTGCTGATGCTGCTGCGCGAGCCGGTGCGCGGCGCCCAGGACCGTCGCGTCGCCGGCGCCGGCGAGGACGTCGCCCTGCAGCAGCAGCGACCGATGAGCTGGGGTGAGTCGTGGCGCGCGATCATGGCGATTCGCACCTTCCGCCGGGTGCTGCTGTCGTGGCCGTTCACCCTCACCGGCTCCAACGGCGTCGGCGCCGTGCTGGTCAGCTTCTGGTACGCGGACCACTGGCAGCTCGACTCGCTGCAGCGCGCCGTCGTGTTCTCCTGCGTCACCGCGGTGATGCTGCCGGTGCTGATCGCCTCAGGGCCCATCGCCGACCGCCTCATGCGCAACCGGCCCGGGCAGGTGATGGTGCTGCTGGCGATGCTGCAGTTCGCCAACGGTCTCGCCGTCGTCGGCATCATCCTCTCCCCCTGGCTGCCGCTGGCCATCGCCCTGCACGTCTTCATCGCGGTGGCCAGCGCGCTCATCGGACCCATGCTGTTCGGCGTCACCACGCTGGTGGTGCCGCCGCGCATCCGCGGCTTCGGCGTCTCGCTGTACAGCGTGTCCCTGCTGGTCGGCGCCGTCGTCATCCCGGCCATCCTCGGCGTCGCCCAGTCGAGCGGGTACCTGGCCGGCGCGCTGCTGGCGCTGCCGTTCCTCGGCCTCTGCTCGGCCCTGTTCCTCTCCGCGGCGGGAACCATCGGCCCCGACATCCGCGCCATGCTCGCCGCCTCGATGGCCGACGCCGAGTCGCGGCGGGCCAGGGAGGAGGGGAGGAGCAAGCTGCTCGTCTGCCGCGACGTCGAGGTCACCTACGACGGCTCGCAGGTGCTGCGCAGCCTCGACTTCGACCTGCGGGACGGCGAGATGGTGGCGCTGCTCGGCACCAACGGCGCGGGCAAGTCGACGCTGCTGCGCGCCGTCACCGGCATCCAGCACGTCAGCAACGGGGCGGTGTTCCTCGACGGCGACGACGTCACCCACGTGCCACCCAACGAGATCGCCGAGCGCGGCGTGGTGATGATGCCCGGCGGTCGCGCGGTGTTCCCCACCCTGAGCGTCGCGGAGAACCTCGACGCCGCCGAGTGGCTGTACCGGCGCGACCCCGCCGAGGAGCGCGCCGCGCGGCGCGACGAGGCCCTGCGCCTCTTCCCGCGGCTGACCGAGCGCATGTCGACGCGCGCGGGCGACCTGTCCGGTGGCGAGCAGCAGATGCTGGCCCTGGCCCAGGCGCTGATCATGCGCCCGCGGCTGCTGCTCATCGACGAGCTCTCGCTCGGCCTGGCGCCCACCGTCGTCGCCAACCTGCTCGACGTGGTGCGCCGCATCCATGCTGCGGGGACCACGGTGGTCATCGTCGAGCAGTCGGTCAACGTGGCCCTGCAGCTCGCCGAGCGTGCGGTGTTCATGGAGAACGGCGAGATCCGCTTCGACGGCAGCCTCGCCGAGCTGTCGCGGCGCGGCGACATCCTCCGCGCCGTGTTCCTCCAGGAGGGCGGCGGATCGCTGGCACGCGGCCAGCTCCGCGGAGTCACCCTGCGCGACGAGGAGGAGCAGCCGGCGCTGCAGGTGCGCGGGGTGCGCGTGTCGTACGGCGGCTTGCACGCGCTCGACGGCGTCGACCTGGAGGTGATGCCCGGCGAGGTGGTCGGCATCGTCGGCCCCAACGGTGCCGGCAAGACGACGCTCTTCGACGCCATCACCGGCTTCGTCGACACCGCGGCGGGAGAGATCCTCCTGGACGGCGTCGACGTCACCGCGCTGCCGCCATACCAGCGCGCGCGCCATGCGCTGGCCCGCTCGTACCAGAACGTGCGCCTCTTCTCGGCGCTGACGGTGCGCGACACGATCGCAGTCGCACTCGACCGGCACCTCGCCAACCGCAGCGCTCTCTCCGCAGCGCTGTGGCTGCCGTTCACCCGCCGCTCGGAACGGCGCGCGGCGCGCCGCATCGACAACCTCATCGCCACCCTGCACCTGGAGCCGTACCAGAACAAGTTCATGAGCGAGCTCTCCACGGGCACGCGTCGCGTCGTCGACATCGCCTGCCAGCTCGCCGCCAGCCCCAAGCTGCTGCTGCTCGACGAGCCCAGCTCGGGGCTGGCCCAGGCGGAGTCGGAGGCGCTGGCCACGACGATTCAGCGCATCCGCAAGGAGACGGGATGCGGGATCCTGGTGATCGAGCACGACCTCGCCCTGATCACCCAGGTGTCGGACCGGCTGGTGGCCATGGAGCTCGGGCGCACGGTGCGGCAGGGAACGCCGGCCGAGGTCCTCGCCGATCCGCACGTCAAGGCCGCGCTGCTCGGCGCCGGCGGCGCTGCGGTGGCGGCCCGCTCAGGGCGCGGCGACGTCGACCTGGTGGGCGCGGCGGCGACGGAGAGGCGCGATGGCTGAGGCGATCGCGCACCGCGAGTCCCGTCCGCGCGCGCCGGGCATCGTCGGGCTCTGCGCGGCGCTGGCCATGCTGGTCGTCATCGTCCCGCTGGCCATCCGCTTCTCGCAGGCACCGGCCGAGACGATCGCCGAGTTCGCGCCCCAGGTGACGCAGCAGATCCACAAGGCGCCCAACAACCAGACGGCGATCAACGGGCAGGGGCAGGGCGCGGGCGTCGCGGGCACGCCGACGCCGTCGCCCTCGCCGTCCGGCGCGGCGGCCCTTGCGGGAGCGACGCCGACTCCGGCGGGCGGCAGCTCACCGAGCGAGCTGCAGTGCGTCGAGACGCCCGGCTACCCGCCGCGGCAGATCGCCGACACCCAGTCGCCGCCGTGCATCCCCTACTGGAACGACCCCAAGGGCAACGGCGGGGCCACGTACCACGGTGTGACCGGCAGCCAGATCAACATCGCCTACTGGGTGGAGAACAACGGCGCCAACACGCAGATGGAGCTGGAGCGAGACCTGGCCAACTTCTTCAACAACCACTTCGAGTTCTACGGCCGCAAGATCAACTTCATCGAGGAGAAGCCGGGCCTCGGCTGCAGCTCGAGCGGGAGCACGCCCGGCGAGCGCCAGGTCGCCGACCAGCTGGTCAAGCAGGACAACGCGTTCATCGTGCTGGACTTCTACAACGAGTCCAGCGAGTGCTTCATGGACGAGGCGGCCAAGGACGGCGCCATCGCCGTCGACGCGTCGCCCTACTTCAGCGAGGCGCAGATGGAGTCGTACGGCCCGCTGATGTGGTCGTACTACGAGAGCGCCGACAAGGAGGAGAGCGACACCGGCGACTACGTGTGCCGGTCGCTGGCGGGCGGGCTGGCGACGCACGCCAGCGGGCAGAACGTCGGCGTCACCCCGCCGCAGCCGATGAACCAGAGCAAGCGCAAGTTCGGCTCCATCCTGGAGTGGGACGCCGACGGCGCCCAGCCCATGACCGACCAGCCGCTCAAGGATGCGCTGGCGCGCTGCGGCGTGACCCTGGCCGACTCGGTGCTGATGCCGGCGCAGCGCAACCCGGGCGGCGGCTACGCGGACGAGGAGAACCCGCAGGCCTTCCAGCAGGTGATGGCCAAGTTCCAGTCGGAGGGCATCACCAGCGTCGTGCTCTTCGGGCTCCCCTGGCTGGAGCAGTTCTTCGCCAGCGGCGCCGACAGCCAGCAGTACCACCCCGAATGGATCATGCCGGCGACGATGTGGGGCAACGACTACGACCCCATCCCGCGCCTCTTCTGGCCGGACTCCGACCAGCGTGCCAACCAGCTCTTCGGCCTCAGCTGGGGGCCGCGGCAGGTGGCCTACGCGGCCAGCCCGGCGCAGTGGGCGGTGTGGGACACCGACCCGTCGTACGTGTTCCCCACCGCGTCGAACTCGGGCGCGACGGCGTTCATGCACCTCGAGCTGACCTACCACGAGCTGCTGCTCGCCGCCGCCGGCATCCAGATGGCGGGGCCCAACCTCAATCCCACGACCTTCGAGCAGGGCTTGGAGAGGACGCAGTTCCCCAACCCGCCGAGCTGGCAGCAGGAGGGAGCGGTGGGCTTCCCCGGTGTGCACTACATGACCCAGGACGCCACCGTCTGGTGGTGGAGCGAGACGGCGCCGAGCGTGTATCCCGACGAGGGACCCAGCGCCATGTGCTACGAGCAGCACGGTGCGCGCTACACCGGGGCGACCTTCCCGCGCGGGCCCGGTGACGACTACTTCACGTCCGCGTGCGACGGCGGGAGCCGGCCACCGTGATGCAGCTCGACGCGCGGCGGTGGCTGCGCAGCAACCTCGACCTGGTGGTGATCGGCGGCGCCTTCCTGGTGTTCGTCGTCGCCGTGCTGGCGCGCGGCGCGGCGCCCGTCGGCATCGTCGCGCTCGGCGTGGCCGGTGCTGCGCCCGTGGCGCTGCAGGCGATCGGCATCGTCCTGGTGCTGCGCTCCGACCGCATCCTCAACTTCGCCCAGCTCCAGGTCGGCGCGGTCGCCGGCTTCCTCTTCTTCGAGCTGGCCCGCCACGCCCAGGGCGTGCTGCTGGTGCGGGAGATCTGCGGCGGCTGCTTCCCCACCGTGCAGGGCGACAGCGCCGTGTTCCAGTCGTCGCCTGCGCAGTTCACCAGCCAGCTGGTGGCGCCCGCGGCCCACGGTCGCTACGACCTGATGCTGGCGGTCAACTTCTGGGTGAGCCTGCTCGTCTCATTGGTGGTGGCGGCGCTGCTCGGCTACGTCGTGTACGCCGTCGCGGTGTGGCTGTTCCGCAGCGCGCCGCGACTCATCGCCACGGTGGTCACCATCGCGGCGGCGCAGCTGCTCGCCACCGCCCCAGCCGCACTGCAGCTCCTCTTCCAGGACAACGACAACCTGCTCGGCCACATCCCCGTGCCGCTCCCGATCTCGTCGGTGCGCGTCGCCTGGGGGCAGCAGGCGGCGGTGTCCATCCCCATCGGCAGCCTGATGGCGCTCATCGTCGCCGGCGTCGCCTGTGCGGTGATCGCGGCGCTGCTCTGGCGCAGCCGAATCGGCATCGCGGTGCGCGCGGCGGCTGAGGACCCGTCGCGCGCGCAGACGCTCGGCATCTCCATCGTGCGCACATCCGGGTCGGTCTGGGCGCTGGCCGGGCTTCTCTCCGGGCTCGCCGTCGTCCTCCCCGCCATCTCAACGCAGGGCGCCGGGCTGAACAACGGCGCGGTCGACGCGGGATCGCTGCTGGTGGTGCTCGCCGCGGTCGCCATCGGCCGGATGACCAGCATCCCCATGGCGGTGGCCGGCGCCATCGCGCTGGGCATCGTCTCCAAGGTGATGCTCTGGATGCTGGGCACCCAGGCACCGTTCGACGCCGTGCTTCTCGGCGTCATCGGCGGCGCCTTCCTGCTCAGCCACCGCCGTCGCGAGTCGCGCGCCGAGCAGGAGTCGGGCGCGGCCTACCTGGCGGCGAAGGAGGTGCGCCCCATCCCGCCGGAGCTGCGCCACCTCCCCGCGGTTCGCGGGCTGGTGCGCTGGACCATCGTGCTCCTCGTCGCCCTCTTCGCCGCCGTTCCGCTGATCGCCGCGCCGGGACAGACGTCGATCTGGTCGCTGCTCTTCATCGAGGCGATCGTGGCGCTGTCGGTGCTGGTGCTCACCGGCTGGGCGGGCCAGGTGAGCCTCGGCCAGTTCGCCTTCGTCGGCATCGGCGCGTACGTCGCCGCCATGCTGCGCGATCGCATCGGGCTCGACATCGTGCCGTGCGTCATCGCGGCCGCCGCGGTCGGCGGCGTCGCGTCGGTGCTGATCGGGCTGCCCGCCCTGCGCCTGCGCGGCTTCCACCTCGCGGTCAGCACCCTCGCCTTCGGCCTGCTGGTGTCGACGCTGGTCCTCGACCCCACCTTCCTGGGACGCTGGCTGCCCAGCGGCGTCACCCGCCCGTTCTTCCTCGGCCTCGACCTCGAGGACGAGCGCTGGTTCTACTTCTTCTGCCTGGCCATGCTGGCCATCGCGGTGCTGCTGGTGATCGGGCTGAAACGCGGGCGCATGGCGCGCGTCCTGGTCGCCTGTCGAGACAACGACGCGGCGGCGCAGTCGTTCGGCGTCAACCTGGTGGTCGCCCGGCTGCAGGCGTTCGCCATCTCCGGCGCGCTGGCGGCGGGCGCGGGTGGGCTGTTCGTGTTCCACGAGCATGCCGTCGACCCGGTGTCCTTCATCCCCGCGGTGAGCATCACCATCTTCCTCATCGCCGTCGTGGGCGGGCTCGGGTCGATTGCGGGACCGCTGCTCGGCACGGCCTTCTTCGGCTGCCTGCTGCTCTTCCAGAACCCGCTGCTCACCACCCTGGGAACGGGCGCGGGGCTCATCGCCGTGCTGCTGCTCTCGCCCGGCGGCCTGGTCACCGCCGTGTTCGCGGCACGCGACGCCATCCTGCGGCAGATCGCCCGGCGCCATCGCATCGCCGTCCCCAGTCTCGACGGACCCCGCAGGACGGACGGGGATTCCGATCGCATCGTCCTGCCGCCACTGCGCCGCGAGTCGAGCGGTGCGGCGGCGCTCGTCCCCGTCCGCTACCGGCTGGAGAACGGCTGGAAGAAGCTCGCCCAGAATCGATGACAGAAGAGGTCAGCTGACTTGAGCATCACCATGAGCAAACCCGTCCCCACGATGACCCCCGGGCTCTTCCGGGAGACCTTCGAAGCCGTCGTCGCCAACATCGGCAGGGTCATCAAGGGCAAGGACCCGGTGGTCCGCACCGTGGTCATCTGCGTCCTCGCCGACGGCCACGTGCTGCTCGAGGACCTGCCGGGCACCGGCAAGACGATGCTGGCGCGATCGCTGGCCCAGAGCATCGACGCCGGCACCTCGCGCATCCAGTGCACGCCCGACCTGCTGCCGTCCGACGTCACCGGGTCGAGCGTCATCGACCTGCAGACGCGCCAGTTCACCTTCCGCCCCGGCCCGGTGTTCACCAACATCCTGCTCACCGACGAGATCAACCGGGCGACGCCGAAGACCCAGTCGGCGCTATTGGAGGCGATGCAGGAGCGCAACGTCACCGTCGACGGCGTGACCCATCACCTGCCGCGCCCCTTCCTCATGATCGGGACGCAGAACCCCATCGAGCTGGCCGGCACCTTCCCCCTGCCCGAGGCGCAGCTCGACCGCTTCATGTTCAAGCTCTCCCTCGGCTACGCCGACATCGAGGCCGAGATCGAGGTGCTCGACAGCAACTACTCGCAGGAGGCGATCGAGTCGCTGCAGCCCGTCTGCACCCTGGAGGACGTGCTGGCGATGCAGGAGTGGGCGCGCGGCGTGGAGGCCTCCGCCGAGGTGAAGCGCTACATCGCCGAGCTGGTGCAGGCGACGCGGCACGACGCCTCGCTGCTGCTGCCGGCCTCGACACGCGCCTCGCTGGCGATGATGCGGGCAGCGCGGGTCGTCGCCGCCTCGAGCGGGCGCGAGGACGTGATGCCCGACGACGTGCAGGCGATCATCAAGCCGGTGCTGGCGCACCGCATCTCGCTGACCCCGGACGCCGAGCTGCGCGACGAGACCATCGACAAGGTGATCGACCGCCTGCTCAACCGGGTCAAGCCGCCGATCGGAGTGCGGACCTCCGCGTAGCCGATGCTGAACCGACTCGCCGCACCCAGCTCCGGCGCGCTGCAGGCCGTCGAGCGCCGCACCGGGGTCACCCTCGGCGGCCTGGTGGCGCTGGCGCTTGCCGTGCTCGGCTGGCTGCTGGCGAACGCCGTCGGCGGGCGCGCGCTCTACCTCGTGGCCTACGGACTGGTGCTGCTCTTCGCGGTGGCCGTGGTGCTGGCGCGGCGCCAGCGGCGCGTCGAGGCGGTGCGCTCACGGCTGCCGCGCCGCGCCCGTGAGGGGCAGCGCCTGCGCTGCGAGCTGACCCTGACGGCGTCGGCGCGTGCCACGACCTTCGTGGTCGAGGAGTCGCTGCATCCGCATCTCGGCCGCACCGTGCGCTTCCCGGTGCTGTCGCTCTCGCCGGGGCAGGACCTCAAGCACACCTACGAGATCCGCCCGCGGCTGCGCGGCGTGTACCGCGTCGGCCCGCTGGTGGCGGAGTTCAAGGACCCCGTCGGCCTGGCGCGGCGGCGGCAGGTGCTCTCCGAGCCCGTGGAGATGATCGTGCATCCCTCCACCGAGGTGGTGTTCGACCGTCCCCTGACGCGGCAGTTCGAGGAGCCGCCGCTGCGCCCGCCGCTGTCGAAGCCGTGGCCGGAGGGCTTCGAGTTCTACGGCATGCGCGACTACGTCCCCGGCGACGACATGCGCCGCGTCGTCTGGCGGGCCTTCGCGCGCACCGACCGGCTGCTCGTCCGCGAGTTCGAGCAGGGCATCTCCGACCGCGTCACCGTCGTGCTCGACAACGATCGCAACTGGCACTCCGCAGGCGACCCGTCCGACACCTTCGAGTCGGCGGTGCGCGTCGCCGCTTCGGTGGGCGTGCAGCACATCAAGGACGGCATGTCGGTGCGCCTGATCAGCAACGACGCCGAGCTGGGCGCGCAGTTCCGCGGCTCGCGTGCCCGCATCGACTACCTCGACCGCCTGGCCGCGGTGGCGATGTGCGGCGAGCCGCTGCACCACGGCATGGAACGGCTCATCCGCGGCGGCCGCCGCGACGCGCACGTGGTGTGCATCACCTCGCACTTCGACGCGCGCTCCGCGGGCCTGGCCGGGATGCTGGTCAACGCCGGCGCCTCGGTGTCCGTGGTGGCCATCGTCTGGGACGAGTCGGACCCGGCCTCGGTGCACCGCGCGCGGGAGATCGGCGCGCAGGTGGTGCGGGTCAAGCCGGGGACGCCGCTGGCGCCGCTCTTCCGCGCGGCGCTGCAGGTGGCCGTCAAGCAGTGATGGTGCGAGGCCAGACCGTGCAGGTCGTCGAACCCGAGAGCGCAGCAGCGGCCGCCGTCGCGGACGACGTCGTCATCGACGCCGCGGCGCCGCCCGTTGCGCAGGACGCCGCTGCGGAGACCCGCCACGTGCCGGTGCTCAACACCGTGCTGGGCACCGCCTGCACCTCGGCGGCCGCGGGCTGGGTGCTCGCGGGAGTGTTCAAGGACTTCGCCGCCGCGCATGCGGTGGCGCTGCTCGGAGTGGCCCTCGGGTCGGGTTTGATCCTGCTCTCCTACCGGCTGCGTCCTCCCGCGCTGATCCAGTTCCTGCTGGTGCCGCTGGCGCTCGCCGCCGGCGCGCTGCTGATCGCGCCCGACGCGCACAGCGGCGCCTCGATGCCTGACCTCGTCATCGAGGCGGTGCGCCAGGGCGGCCTGCTGCAGCCGCCCATCTCCTTCGACCCGGGCTGGCGCTTCATCGAGGTGGCGCTGTGCGTCCTGGTGTCGGGCGGCGCCGCGTCGTTCGCGGTGGCCAGCGACCGGCCCAAGCTGGCCGTGATGGCGCCGCTGCCGCTGGCCTTCGCCGCTGCGCTGATCCAGCCGCCGGGCGCGGAGGTGCCGTCCGTCGCCGTCGGCGTGGTGCTGGGCGTGATCGGGCTGACCCTGGCCGAGGGCGCCGAGCTGGCGCGCAGCGGCGTCACCGGAGCAGCCTTCGAGCTGCGCCGGGTCGGCCGCGCCGGGGTGATGGCGGTGGGCCTGGCGGTCGTGCTGGTGATCTTCTCGACGGCGGGCTTCCTCTTCCCCCAGCCCAGCAGGGACCACGTCATCCCGCCGCAGAAGCCGCCCGTCCCGCCGCCGGTGGCCGACACCGTGCTGTTCCGCGACAGCGGCGTGCAGGGCAACGTGCTGCGCATGGGAGTCATCGACATCTACGACCAGAAGCAGCAGGCGTGGCTGCTTCCACCGTACGACCCGACCACGCTGAAGCACTACGACTCGCCGAGCCACGTCGGCGGCGCACCGCCCAAGGGCACGCCGACGTACACGGTCAGCATCGACGTGGCCAACCTCCCCGGCCACTACCTGCCCGTCCCCGCCGGCGCCTATCTGGTCAACGGCCTGCACGCCGCGGTCGACGTCGACCCGCGCACCGGGACGATGAAGCTCAGCGACCAGCGCGCCGAGCCGGGGCTGCGCTACGACGTCACCGCGCCGGTGCTCCCCAGCGGCGCGCAGCTGGCCAAGGCGGGTGCACCGCCCGCGTCGATGCAGCAGTTCCTCGACGCGCCGGCGCCGCCGGCGGCGGTGGCCGACGTTCTGGCCGCATATCGCCAGAACGTGCTCAAGAACGGCGGGACCGAGGACGCCTACGACCGGCTGCAGTTCCTGCGCACCTACTTCCTCACCCACGTGGTCGCCGCCGGGGAGGGCGTGCCCCAGGACCTGCCGGTGCAGAGGGTGGTCGACGAGCTGAACGGCGGCAACGCCACGCCGTACGAGATCACCGCGTCGGAGGCGCTGCTGGCGCGCTGGGCCGGGGTGCCCGCGCGCGTCGGCTACGGCTACTACGGCGGCGACCCCGGTCCCGGCAACACGCTGGTGGTGCATCCGCAGCACGCGGCGATGTGGCTGGAGGTGTACTTCAACGGCTACGGCTGGGTGCCTCTCACCGGCGTGCCGCCGCACGCGCAGCGCAGCACCGACACCAAGCCGAAGAACACCAACCCCTTCATCCGCGACTCAGGCCGCCTCTCGCTGCTCGTCTACGTCCCCGAGGAAGTCCCGCAGATCACCGCCCTCTACCAGTACGCGCAGTGGTACGCGGTGCGCATCGTGCCCACCGCGCTGGCGCTGCTGCTCGCCTTCGCCGTCTTCCCGTGGCCGGTGAAGCTGCTCCGCCGCCAGCGACGGCGGCGCTGGGCGCGCGGGCTCGGACCGGGCGCCCGGATCACCGTGGCCTACGCGGAGTGGAGGGACCTCGCCGACGACCTCAACCTGGGCGACCCCGGCGCGACACCGGTGCGCTTCCTCGACCACTTCGCACCCGACCCCGCCCTCGAGGAGTTCGCCTGGCTGGCGTCTCGCGCCCTCTGGGGCGACCTGCGGCGCGACCTGCGCGCCGCCGACGCCGACGCCGCCGAGCAGCTCGGCGCGACGCTCAGCGCGCGGCTGCGCATGTCACAGCCCGTCACCAACCGCCTGATCGGTGCCATCTCGCGCGCCTCGCTGCGCCATCCCTACACACGCGAGATCCCCAACCTGTGGCCGCAGCCGTCCGGGGACGGCACGGCGCACGCCGGATGGCGCGACCGCCTGCGCGCCCGGCGCCGCGCCCGCCGCCTGCGCCATCGCATCGCCTCCAGTGCGACGCTGCTGATGCTGCTGCTCGCCTTCACGGCATGTGGCGGCCCGGCCGCGTCGCCGCCGGCGCGCCACCTCCCCACCAGCGTGGCGCCCACCGGCATCGGTGCGCTCACGCTGCATCGCGAGACCACCGCGGAGGCCATCTACCGGCACGACGCCAACGCCATGGTCACGCTGGGGGAGGTGTACTCCATCCATCACGACGTTCTCGTGGAGGGGTCGTTCCAGCTCTCGCTGCTCAAGCCGCAATACACCACCGACGACCTCGTCGAGTCGATGACGCAGCACTGCGCCGCCAATCCCGACGACTGCCCCGGGCACGAGATCGTCAAGACCATCCAGAAGAACCTGACCTCGGGCAACGGCGGGGGACAGCGCCTCTACTGGCACGGCGAGCGCTACTACTCGTTCCAGCTCCCGGGCCAGCGCCTCTTCCTCTGGTTCCCGCCGCACACCGAGACCATGGCGGTGATGGTGCTGCGCGACGAGTTCGGCGCCCGCGCCATGCAGGGAACGGTGCAGGCGCTGATCGACTTCGAGAACGGCCGCCCGATGGCGGCGCCGGAGACACCCACCGTGGAGCAGGAGATCCAGGAGGACGCCGTGCCCGGCACCACGTCGCAGCCCGCCGCATGAACCGCGCCCGCCGTGCAGCAGCACTGCTGCCCCTCCTGTGCGCGCTGGCCGCCTGCGGCCCGTCCACGTCGATCGACGCCAACCTCAACGGGCAGCCCGCCAACGTGCTGCTGGGCGGCAGCCTGCCCTCGCCCACGGCGGTCGCGGCGCTGCCCAACCTCAATCCCATGGCCACCTTCCCGGGCTTCCTGCAGCCGCCCCCGCCGGTGAGCTACCCCCACGCGGTGGCGCTGCCGTCGATCTCCTTCGCCACACCGAACCCCTGTCCACCCGCCGACCCGCGCGCGCCGGCGCAGGTGGCCCTGAGCAGCCAGCCGGAGGCGCCGCCCGCCAACGGCTCGTACCACTTCCACCAGTCGGGGCAGGTGCAGTACACCGCGCCGGCCAAGAGCGTCGTGCCCGCCGCGCCCGACGTCGTGCGCACCGTGCAGAGCACCCCGATGACGGCGCAGGGTACCTTCACCTACCAGACCAGCGAGACCGAGGGAACGGTCACCCAGGTCACCAAGTTCCTCGTCGACCCCGCCGGCGTCGACGTGGCCAGCGCCGCCGCCGCCGAGGGCGCCGGGCTGTACCTCACCGAGATCGACGGCTACGCGCCCACGGGCAACGACCAGTTCGTCCCGCAGAACCCGGTGCAGCTGCTGGCCTTTCCCGCGGCGGCGCAGGTGGGCACCACCTTCAACGTCGACGGCGTCGACGGCACCCACGAGCTCGCCCTCAAGGGGACCGGCACGGTGGTCGGCGCAGGTCGCGTCGACGCCTGCGGCAGCGTCATCTACGCGTACCAGGTGACACTCAGCGCCGAGCTGATCGGCCCCTCCAGCGACGTCGGCCTCGACGCCGCCTACTGGATCGCCCCGCAGTACGGCGCCATCTCGGTACAGGACTCGGTGACGTGGGCGACCAAGCCGAGCAACCCGACGCAGTACACCTCGACGATCGAGGCCACCATCTCCGAGCTGCCGGGCGGTGCGGAGCAGTGAGAAGGACGTTCCCCGCGGCGATGCTGGCGGTGGCCCTCCTGCTCTGCGGCTGCGGCAGCGGTGGCGGTGCGCTGCTCGTCAGCAGCAGCGGGAGCGGGCCCGACGAGACGTTCGTCTTCGACCCGCAGGGCGCCTGGTCGGTCGACTACAAGTGGGACTGCACCTCCGCGGCGCTGCGCAATCCCGCGCTGCAGCGCGCCTTCAGCTGGGACATGCTGAACGGCGACGACGACACCCTGGTGGCCACCAACCCGCATGTCGTGGTCAAGGGCATGAAGGGCAACGGCACGCTGGCCTATCCCATGGCCGGCGCGTACTACATGAAGATCACCTCCGGGTGCGACTGGGTGGTGCAGGTGAAGGAGGCGAAGCGATGATCAGCCCGTCGGTGGTCAGCGAGCAGCAGCGCCGGCAATTCGTCGACGAGGGATGGTTCCTCCTCGAGTCGGTGATCCCTCAGGAGCATCTCGAGCTGCTGCGCGCCGAGCTGCAGTCCGGCATCGAGGCCGTCGACCGGCACATGGACGAGCTCGGCACCGACGTGTGGGACATCAGCCACCGGGGCAGGCGCTACTTCATCGGCAACGTGCACCAGACCCAGCCGCGGGTGAACGAGTTCCTCTTCTCCGACCTCATGGCCGACGTCTGCCGTGCCACCCTGGGCGGGGACGTCTGGCACTTCTTCAACCAGTACGTGGTCAAGGCCGCCGAGGTGGGCATGACCTTCGAGTGGCACCAGGACTCCGGCTATGTCGCCAAGGTCAAGTCGACGCCACACCTTCCCTACCTCTCCTGCTGGTGCACCCTCGACGACGTCGACGAGGACAACGGCACCGTCTACCTGCTCCCCTTCTCGCGCGCAGGCAGCCGCGAGGTGGCCGACCACCGGCGCCTGGCCGGCAGCAACGACCTGCTCGGCTACTTCGGCGACGACCCCGGCGTGCCCGTCATCGCGCCCGCGGGCAGCATCGCCGTCTTCTCCAGCGTCCTCTTCCACCGCAGCGGCCCCAACCGCACCGGAGCGCCGCGGCGCGTCTACCTGGCGCAGTACTCCGCGGAGCCGCTCATGCAGGACGACCCGCCGGACCTCCCCGTGCAGAACGCCGACCCCTTCCTGCGTGACGGGCGCCGGGTGGTGGCCGTGCCGGGGTAGGTCGGCCCCGTGCCCTTGCGCCGGACGGCGCCTGATAGTTAACATCACTTCCCAACTATGGTTGGAAGGGCTCGGCAGGCGGGCCGGCGTTGACCGTCGCCGCGCGGCTGCGCGTCGTCGAGGGGCGCGGCTGGGCTGAACGGCCGCCCTGGCCGGTGCCGCCGGCGCCTCTCGCGGGCAGCACCCTGCTGGAGCACCCGGGCGTCAGCAACCGCTACCACCGCTTCCCCCTGGCCGGGCTGCCCGAGCTGCACTTCGTCCAGCGCATCGCCACCAACCGCGCGATGACGCGCTTCTTCGCCTCGCACCGGCACGAGACCATCGAGATCACCTACCTGGAGCGGGGATGGCTGGAGTGGTGCACCGAGGAGGGGACCCGCGAGATCTCGGGCGGCGAGGTGATCGTCTCCCATCCCGGCGAGCTGCACGGCTTCGCCAACGGCATCCTCTCGCCCTGCACCCTCCACACCGTGCAGGTCGACGTCGAGGAGCCTCGCCAGGAGGGCCGCACCTACCTTGGCCTGCCGCCGTCCGAGGCGCGGATGCTGGTCGAGGCGCTGCGCACCCTGCAGGCGCGCCACTTCGCCGCCGGCAGCGACCTGGCGGGACGCTACCACCGCCTCCTCGACTGCCTCGACCAGCGCGGCCACCTGGCCACGCTGCGCGCCCGCGCCCTCCTGCTCGAGCTCCTCCTGGCCGTGGTCGACGCCTCCAGCCGCGCGGCCGGCGAGCGCGAGCGCTCCGAGCTGGTGCAGCGGGCCGTGGACCTCATCGAGGCGCGTCTCCGCGAGCCACTGGAAGTGTCAGACCTGGCCAGAACTCTGGGCTGCAGCGTCTCGCACCTGGCCACCCGCTTCCGCCGCGAGACGGGCATCCCGCCGGCGCAGTACCACCTGCGGCGGCGCATCCGCGAGGCCTCGCGCGCCCTGGCCGGCGCCGGCAGCATCACCGCGGTCGCCTTCGACTTCGGCTTCGCCTCCAGCCAGCACTTCACCACCGCGTTCCGGCGCGTCACCGGGATGGCGCCGCGCGACTACCGGCTCACCCTGGCCGAGGGCGTGGCACCGCGCCCCGGGCTGGTGCTGGCAGGCTCCTGAGCCACCGCGCGCCCGCGGCGGCGTGTCTGAAACGTGGCAGCAGCAATGTGCAAGACGCCGCCCGGTGCCCGCGTGCACAGTGGCCGCTCGAAGCACAGGAAGGAGGTATCGAGTCGTGCGACGCGCCGCCCTGCTCATCGGTGTCATGCCGCTGCTGGCCATCACCGGGATCCCCACCGGAACCCGGGCTGCGGCGGAGACGCCCGCATCCGCCTCGACCGGGCCGCTCGGCCCCCACAGCGCGCGGGACGTGACGGCTGCGCTCGACGGCGCCTCCGGTTGGGCCGTGCAGCGGCCGGCTGCGACCTCGCTGAGCGCCGCTCCGCTGGTCGCTGCGAGCGGCGCTGTCGCCCTGCAGGGAAGCGCGGCGGCGGCCGACGGTCCGCAGTACCTCGTCGGCCGCGTCACCGGCACGCCCGGACGGCAGGTGGAGGTCACCCTCGACGGCACGCCCTCGGCGCCCATCACCCTGCACAGCGCGTCGCAGGCCTTCGGCGTCACCGCACCGCACCCGGACTCGGGCACCGTCGACGTCGCCGTGGTGGCGCTCGGCGCCTGGGCGCCGGGGGACTCGCTGGACGTCACCGGCGTCTCGCTGGGGACGAGCGGCCCCAACGTCACCTCGCTGCAGGCCGGCACGCGCGAGGTGCTGCTCAACGGCCAGCCCTTCACCGCCAAGGGCTACGTGTACGGCGACTCGCCCATCGGAACTCCCGGGCCTTTCGGCGTCGACGGCTGGGCGGACTTCCCCGCCGACTGCCAGACCGACGCCGCGCTGCTGGGCGGCGCCGGCGCCACGCTGATCCGCCTGTTCACCGCCTTTCCGGATCCGGCGCCCACCCAGAGGCAGACGCAGTGTCTCGACGCCTTCGCCGCCAACGGGGTCGGGGTCGAGTTCGACCTCTTCCCGCCCATCGGGATGAACCCCGGGACCGCCGGCTTCATGACCGAGTTCCCCACCCAGATCGCCCAGCAGATCTCCGGCTGGAAGGACAACCCAGCGACGCTCTTCTGGGAGCTGGAGAACGAGGTCGAGGGAAGCGGTGACTCGACTCCGGCCGCGTGGTACGGCAGCGCCGGCAACCCCGGGCAGCTCAACACCCTGGCCGCCGACGTGCGCGCCGACGACTCCAACCACCTGGTGGGCACCGGCGTCACCTCGGGCGGTCCTGGCGGCTGCCTCGGCTGGATTGCCTCCTCCGACGCCCCTGAGCTGCAGTTCTGGGGACTGCACCTCTACGGCGATGACGCCCATCTGGCCACCCGCTCCTGCACCCTGAACGGCACCACCGCATCGACCGAGGCCACGGCGGCCTCGGCCACGACCATCCCCGTCATGGTCGAGGAGTTCGGCGTCGACCGCTACTTCTGCACGCCGGGATTCGGCGGCTGGTGGGTGCAGTGGCTGCTGCCCGTCAACGTCTCGGGGACGGCCTACGCCTGCGCGACACCAGGCAGCTTCGAGGACCAGGCGGACCAGGCCAGCTACCTCAGCACCGCCTGGAGCGACATGTCGCCGTACCTGTCGGGATCGTCCAACCAGCAGGCGCCGTTCTTCGGCGGGCTCGACTGGGAGTACGCCGACAAGTGGTGGGGCACCGAGGCGTCCGTCTTCGACCCGCTGCCCGCGACCCCGTGGACGCACGAGACCGACGCGGTGCAGGGCTCGGTTGGCCAGCTTCCCAACGACGGCGGGTGGCTGGTGCCCGAGTTCTTCTCGGTCAACGACGCGCTGACGCCGGGCGACACCGGCGAGCGGGTGAGCACCCTCGGCTTCGACGCCCTGGAGCAGGGCTGGCTCGGCACCTCGCTGCCCACCATCTCGGCGGCGGGCGCGGCGCTCAGCGCCGCCTGTCCGGCCGTGACGGTGACCTGGACGACGTCGGCGGCGATGACCTCGCAGGTCGACGTCGGGCCGCGCATCGTGCAGTCCGCCGACGGGCAGATGACCAGCGACTCGACGTACTACATGCAGGCCGTCGACGATGCCACCGCGGTGACCTCGCACCGGGTCACCCTGTCCGGACTGATCCCCGGCCAGGACTACCAGATCACCGTTCGCTCCTTCACCTCGTCGGGCGAGAGCGTCACCACCACGCCGCTCGACGTGACCTGGACACCGGCGGTGCCGCCCAGCGTGTCCACCGCGTGCCCCGCGCCCAACATGCCGCCGCTGCCGGCGGCGGTGACGGCCTTGCTCGGCTCCGCCTAGGCTCCCGGCGGCGTCGGGGTCGCTCCGCCGCCGCCGCCACCACCGTAGCCGCCGGGCGGCTCGCTGGTGTTGAGCGTCGACCACGCGACCGAACCGGCGGGCGCGCTGGTGCTGGGCGCCTTGCCCCAGCTGCTGTAGGTGGTGGTGCTGGTCAGCGACACGTTGCCGGCGCTCACCGTGGAGACGTAGTTGATCGGCAGGTGGCTGCTGGCGTCGACGTCCATCGTCGCGGTGCCGGCGGGCACGTCCTGGTGCGCCGGCACGCCGCCGTGGATGCGGACCGCCTTGACGCCGTTGTCGTCGACCTGCTCGGTGGAGCTGGCCACCATGGGCATCTCGGCCGCCTGGTCGGCGCAGGTGATGCCGGGCTGGAGCACGGTGTACGGACCGTCGCCGCGCGCCACCGAGACCCACTTGCCGGCCACGTTGGGCGCGTCGGCGGGAGCCACGCCGAGCTGGTCCTCGGCGGCGGGCGCGTTGCCCTTGAAGTAGACGACATCGTTGGCCAGAACCAGGTCGAACTGCTCGGCGCCGAAGCTGGAGGTGACGGTGATCGACTGCGTGCCGTTCGACTGGCCGGCGTCGCCGGTGGTCTTCTGGTCGCCCGCGCCGGTGGTGACCGCGACGTAGTGCACGCCGGCGGCGGCGCGGGTGGCGGCGAGCGCCTGCGCGTAGAGCTGGCGCGCCTGGACGGCGGCGGGACCGTTGGGCACGGGCGTCGCCGAGGGTGTGGCGCCGCCGCCGCCGGCCGTGCTTCCGGAGCTCTGGTTGCCGCGATTGCCCAGGGCGATGGGCAGCGCCACCCCGACACCCACCAGGATCCCCGCGGCGATGGCGACGGCCGCCAGCCTGCCGGTGATCCAGGGCCGCGGCGGCGCCACCGGGGCGGGCGGCCACTGCTGCTGGGGCGGCGTGTACGGCCACTGCTGCTGCGGGGGCGGCGGCGGGGGCGGCCACGAGCTCATGGACCGACAGTCTCCCGGTTCGGCCTTTCCCTTCGCTTAAAGTGGGCCGCCATGGAGAACGTCCGGCTGGGCTCGACGGGGCTGAAGGTCTCCCGCGTCTGCCTCGGCACCATGACCTTCGGGCTGCAGTGCGACGAGCCCACCTCGCGGGCCATCCTCGACGCCGCGGCCGAGGCGGGCGTCACCTTCCTCGACACCGCCGACGTCTACCCGCTGGGCGGCGGCCTGGAGAGCGTCGGGCGCACCGAGGAGATCCTGGGTCGCTGGCTGGCGGGCAGGCGCGACCGCTTCGTCGTCGCCACCAAGTGCTTCGGGGCGATGGGCGAGCGCCCCTGGGACCAGGGCAACAACCGCCGCCACATCCTCGACGCCATCCGCGGTTCGCTGCGGCGCCTGGGCACCGACTTCGTCGACCTCTACCAGCTGCACGGCTTCGACGAGTCGACGCCGGTCGACGAGACCCTGGAGGCGCTCGACGTCCTGCTGCGCAACGGCGAGGTGCGCCACATCGGCTGCTGCAACTGGCAGGCGTACCGCATCGCCCGGGCGCTGGGGCGCAGCGAGGTGCTCGGCACGGGCCGCTTCGCCTCGGTGCAGCCGCGCTACAACCTGCTCTTCCGCGAGATGGAGCGCGAGCTGCTGCCGATGTGTCGCGAGGAGGGCCTCGGCGTCATCCCCTACAACCCCATCGCGGGCGGCATGCTGTCGGGCAAGCACGACCGCGCGGCCGCGCCCGCCGCGGGCACGCGCTTCGCGCTGGGCAACGCGGGTGCGCTGTACCAGCGGCGCTACTGGCAGGACCAGTCGTTCGACGCCGTCGAGAAGCTGCAGCAGGTGGCCGCGGACCTGGGCATGCCGCTGCCGACCCTGGCGGTGGCCTGGGTGCTGCACAACCCCGCGGTCACCGCGCCGATCGTGGGCGCGAGCAGGCCCGAGCAGCTGAAGGACACCCTGGGCGCCGTCGACGTGCGCCTCGACGATGCGACGTTGCAGCGGCTCGACGACATCACCCACCACTTCCGCTACGGGGATTGGGACCGCTGAGCTAGCGCGCCACCGCGTGGTGCGGCGCTGCCGCGGCCGGCGAGAGGGATCGCCGGTACTGGCGCGGCGCCATGCCGGTGACGCGGCGGAAGGCGGTGGTGAAGTGCTGGCTGGACGCGAAGCCGAGGTCGAATGCGATCTCGGTGATGCTGTCGGCGGAGAGCAACCGCCGCGAGGCCTCGCCGATGCGCCGCCGCAGGTGGTACTGCGCCGGCGGGATGCCCATCTCGCTGCGGAAGCGTGTCGCCAGGTGCGACACGCTGCATCCCAGGTCACGGGCCAGCCGCGACATCTCGAGCGGCTCGGTGAGGTGCTCGTCGATGAGGTCGAGGGCGCGCGTCACCAGGTGCGAGTTGGCTCGTCCCTCCTCGCCGCACGCGGACGCGTCGACGACGGCCAGCAGCAGCTCCAGCAGCATGGCGCGGGCCCGCACCGGGGTCATGCGGCCTCGGCCGTCCAGGCAGTCGAGGAGCCGGGTGAGCCGTGCCGCCATGCCCGAGGGAGCCGCGAAGTGGCGGCTGCGCAGGTTGCGCAGCGCGTGGACGAGCAGCATCGACTCCGGCATGGGCAGGCCGAGGAAGCCGGCCGCGCCCGCCTGCGGCGCATCCCAGAGGGCGAGCTGCAGCGTGTGCAGGATGCAGGGGCCGAGGATGCCGCCGGCGGGGCCGTGCACCTCGCCGGCCCAGGTGACCAGCACCTCACCGCCGCAGAGCTGGTCGGTGCGCTCGTCGGTGCACCACTCCAGCCGGCCGCGTTCCAGGAAGGTGATCTCGATGCCCTGGTGTCGGTGCGTCTCCAGCAGCTGGGGCAGGGCACGCGAGGTGGCCACCCGCTGCACCAGCCGCAGCTCCGGGATGTCGCGCAGCGGGGCGACGTGCACACGATGGTCGACGCCGGGGAGGCGCCGGGGCGCGTGCGCCTCGCCGAGGCTCGCCTCCGGCCAGGGCTGTTGCATGGACCACAGCGTAGGCGGCCGCCTGGAGTTTGTTATGGCATTTGACTATGGCGTTTCGCGCAGATTCGGTCGCGCCGCCCGCCGTGACCGGATATGCGTGAAAGGGGCGTGGAAATGCCACAAGCCGTCGCGGCGAGCGGCCTACGCTGCACGCTGCCGCCGAGAGCGGGGTGTGCGGCGAGGAAGGCCAGGAGCGACGCCATGCCGCCACTTCGATCCGCGGAGATCGAGAAGTTCCATCGCGACGGGTATCTGATCGTCCGCGGGCTCATCCGCGGCGAGGAGCTGGGCGGGCTGCGGGCGGCCGCCGACCGCGTCGTCGCCGACGGCGTCGCCGGTCGCGGCCCCGGGCATCGCTATCGCCCCGGCGCCGACGGTGCGCCGACCTACTGGCGCACCGACAAGGCCCTGTGGGACGCCGAGCCCGCCTGGGGTGCGGTGACGGTCAATCCCGACCTGCTGGAAGCCGTCGGCCAGTGCCTGGGCATGCCCTTCTTCGTCATGGCCAACGAGGCGCTGGTGGCCAAGCTCCCGGGACACGGCGCACCCATCCCGATGCACCAGGACCCGCCTTACGCGTCGTTGCACGGCGAGCCGGATCCCGGCGCGTACCCCATCCCCGCCTTCACCACCGACATCTATCTCGACGCGGCGACGCGCGACAACGGCTGCGTCTGGGCGATCCCCGGCTGGCACCGCAACGGCCGCGTCGACCTGGAGCGGTTCTCCGAGGAGGAGCTGCTGGGCATGGCCCAGCCGTGCGAGATGGAGCCGGGTGACGTGATGTTCCATTGCCTGGGAACGCCCCACGGCTCGCCGGGCAACCAGTCGCAGGACCTGCGGCGCACCTTCTACCTGGGCTTCCTCGCCGAGGAGCCCTGGCGCGACTTCTACAGCCGGGCCAGCTGGAGCTCGGGTTTCCCGGTCTGGGGATCGCCGGAGGTCGCCGAGCGCTGGCAGCAGATGCTGAGCGCCCGGGAGGAACTGGGCTTCGAGTCGCTGCGCGATCGCCCCGCGCTGCGCTTCCACGACACGCACGTCGAGTTCGTCGGTGAGCCGCGGACGCCACCGCGCGCATGGGAACAGCCGCTGGGATGGGCCAGCGGGCGAGAAGCGGCGGGAAGGGAGGTTTGACGATGTCCCGGTTGCACACAGAGGGCCGGCGCCGCCATGCGCTCGCCGCCGCGGCGGTGCTCATGGTTGCGGGAGCGGCCGCGGTCGGCACCGTCACGCCTGCCAGGGTGGCGGCCGCCTCGGGGGCGACGTGGACCAACGCTGCCACCAGCGGACCGGCGGCGCAGGCCGGCGCGGCGATGGCCTGGGACCAGGCCACCGGCACCGACGTCCTGTTCACCACGACGGGCCAGACCTGGACGTGGAACGGCAGCGCGTGGTCGCAGCAGAGCCCCGCCTCGTCGCCCTCGGCGCGCAGCTTCGCGGCCATGGCCTACGACGTGAAGCACGGCGTCGTCGTGCTCTTCGGCGGCCTCGAGGGCACCTCGACGTACGACGGCGACACGTGGACGTGGGACGGCACCAGCTGGACTCAGCAGCACCCGACACTGTCGCCCCCGGGCCGCGGCGGATCGTCGATGGCCTGGGACGGCCAGCAGCAGCGGATGATGCTCTTCGGCGGCTTCTCCGGTCCCGCCACCTTCTACGGCGACACCTGGATGTGGGACGGGAGCAGCTGGAACGAGTTCGAGGTCAACTTCGTCGAGAACGGCGCCGGTCCTGCGCCGCGCACCGAGGCGATGATGACCGGCGACGCCGCCAACAACACCATCGTGCTGTTCGGCGGCGCCTCCGTGCAGGGGCTGTTGAACGACACGTGGGTCTGGTACGACACCGCCGACGGCGGGCGCTGGATCCCGCAGACGCCGGTGCAGAGCCCGCCGGCGCGGGGACTGGGCGGCTTCGCCTACGAGGCGCTGAGCAACCGCGCCGACCTCAGCCAGGACGGCGAGTCGCCGATCCTGTTCGGTGGCGCGGGCAGCAGCGGGTACCTGCAGGACACCTGGTCGTGGGACGGCAACGGCTGGAGCCAGGTGACGCCGAGCGGACAGCCGTCCGCGCGGCGCGCCCCCGCGGCGGCCGCGGGCCCCAGCGGCAGCGTGGTGCTGTTCGGCGGCGCCGACGCGGCCGGTGGCGACGACGGTGACACCTGGACGTTCTCGGGCGGGACCCCTGCGGCTCCGCTGCCCGCGCCGACGATCGTGTCGTGCCCGGCCGAGGTGGCGGCGCTGCCCACGACGACGGGCACGGGAACGCTCCGTGGCGCCGCCGCGGTGTCGCATCCCGGGCTGTACATCGGTGCGGCGCTGACCGCCGACCAGATCACCGACGCCGACGTCGAGGAGCAGATCACCTCCGGCAGCCAGTTCAACCTCATCGCCTCCTCCAACCAGATGTGGTGGTCGGCCGACGAGAACGAGCCGTACACCTTCAACTTCTGCGACGGCGACCAGTTCGTGGCGCGCGCCCAGGCGTACCACCAGACGCTGCGGCTGCACAACCTCCTCGCCGGCACCGCCTCGGTGAACCAGACGCCGCAGTGGATCCAGAGTCCCACCTTCCCCTGGACGGCGAAGTCGCTGAGCGCGGTGATGCAGCAGTACATCACCACCGTCATCAACCACTACCGCGGCAAGGTGGGTGTCTACGACGTGGCCAACGAGGCCATGGACAACAACGGGAACCCCAGCGTCGACGTCTTCCAGCAGACCATCGGCTACCCGTACTGGGTCGAGCAGGCCTTCCAGTACGCCCGCGCCGCCAACCCCCAGGCGACGCTGCTCTACGACGACTACAACGACTGGTACGGCACCAAGTTCACCAACCTCCAGGCGCTGGTCAACGACCTGAAGAGCGCTGGCGACGCCCCCGACGCGGTGGGCTTCGAGATGTTCGGCACCGGCGGCTGGATCCTCCCCGGCCAACCCCCGCCGCAGTCGGCGGACCTGGGCACGGCGATGAGCACCATCGCGGCGCTCGGCCCCAAGACCGCGATCACCCAGATGACCGTCCCGTTCTTCAACACCCTCACTCCCAGCGCGGGGCAGCTTCAGGCGCAGTCCGATGTCTACAGCTACGTCATGAAGGCCTGCCTGGCATCCGCATCGAACTGCTTCATGTTCATGACGTGGGGCGTGAGCGACACCTACGCGGTGCCCACCTCGGTGGTCGCCGCCGCCGCCCAGGGCACCCTGGAGTCGGGACAGTTCAGCTTCGGTGGCGCGCTCTTCGACGAGGCATACCAGCCGCGTCCCGCGTTCGCCGCAGTCCTGTCGCTGCTGCAGTGACGCGCCGAACCGCCTGTCTTGCCGGCGACCCACTCGGCTGACGCATGCGCTTCCTCTACCTCGACATCGACACCCTGCGGGCCGACCACCTCGGCTGCTACGGCTACCACCGCGACACCAGCCCGACCATCGACCACCTCGCCGCCGCGGGGATCCGCTTCGAGCACTGCCACGCCTCGGACACGCCCTGCCTGCCCAGCCGCAGCGCCCTGATCACCGGGCGCTTCGGCATCCACAACGGGGCGATCGACCACGGCGGGCTGCGTGCGGAGCTCCTCCCCGACGGTGAGGGGCGCGGCTTCCAGTCAGGGCTGGCCGAAACCAGCTGGGCTGCGCGGATGCGCGCGGTGGGGATGCACACCGTCACCGTCAGCAGCTTCGCCGAGCGGCACTCGGCCTTCCACTGGTACGCCGGCTTCAACGAGGTGCACAACGTCGGCGGGGTGGGCTACGAGCGCGCCGACGAGGTGACCGCGGTGGCGCTCGACTGGCTGCGGCGCAACGGCACCCGGCCGGACTGGTTCCTCCACGTCCACATGTGGGACCCGCACACGCCGTACCGCACGCCGGAGAGCTTCGGCAACCCCTTCGCCGACGCGCCGCTGCCCGGCTGGCTGACCGAGGCGGTGCGGGCGGAGCACTGGACGCTGCCCGGCGCGCACAGCGCCCAGGAGGTCCTCGGCTACGGTCCCGAGCCCGCCGCGGACTCGCTGCCGCGCCAGCCGCAGCAGATCGCGTCGATGGGCGACATGCGCCGCATGGTCGACGGCTACGACTGCGGCGTGCGCTACGCCGACATGCACATCGCCATGGTGCTCGGCGAGCTGAGCCGCCTCGGCATCCTCGACGACACCGCCATCATGGTCTCCGGCGACCACGGCGAGACCCTCGGCGAGCTGGGCATCTACGGCGATCACCAGACGGCCGACGAGCTGACCACGCGCGTTCCGGTGATCCTGCGCTGGCCCGGCCTCGACGGCGTCCCACCCGTGCAGCCGGGCCTGCACTACCAGATCGACGTCGCCGCCACCATCCTGGAGCTGCTCGGCGCCACGGTGCCCGAGTCGTGGGACGGCGCCGGCTTCGCATCCGCCCTGCGCAGCGGCCGCCCCGCCGGACGCGACCACCTCGTGCTCTCCCAGGCCGCGTGGTGCGTGCAGCGCGCGGTGCGCTGGGAGGACTGGCTGTACATCCGCACCTACCACGACGCCTACCACGGGTTTCCCGACACCATGCTCTTCGACGTCGCCAACGACCCGCACGAGCAGCACGACGTGGCGGCGCAGCGGCCCGATCTCGTCGCCCTCGCCGAGGCGCGCTTGCAGCGCTGGCGCGAGGCGATGCTGAGCGCGTCGCCGGACGGCCTGGATCCCATCGACACCGTGCTGGCGCAGGGCGGCGGGTTCCACGCCCGCGTCGACCTCGACGCCTATCTGCAGCGGCTGCGCGCCACCGGGCGCGCCGGCTGGGCGGAGCGCTACGAGGCTACGTCTCGGGTGGCCGTCTGACCCACGCCCGTGGCGTGTTGCCGGTGACGGCGCGGAACACGCGCAGGAACTGCGCGTAGCTGCCGAACCCGGCCAGTTCTGCCGCGGCGACGACGGAACGGCGGGCGCCGTCGCCGTAGAGCTCGAGGAAGCGCTCGACGCGGCGGCGGTCGCGGAACTCCATGGGGGAGAGGCCGAGCTGCTGCCTGAAGAGGCGGCTCAGCCGGCCGGCGCTGAGCCCGGCGGCCGTGGCGACGTCGCCGAGGCGGGCCACCTCGGGCCGGTCGCGGATCAGCATGGCCGCGCGTTCCACCGCGGGATGGACGTCGCCGAGGAAGGTGTCCTCGCCCTGCTCGTGGAACGCCGACCACGCGCGCATGAGCAGGAACGCCAGGCCCGCGTTGGTCATCTCGGTGTCGCCCTGGGCCTCGGCCACCTCGCTGAAGAGCGCCTCGAGCCGCCGCCCCACCTCGCCGGCGGGGTCGACGCGTCGGCTCGACGTGCCGGGAGGGTCGGCCGCGTCGAGCAGGCCGCGTCCGCCGCTGGCAGCGAGTCGCTCGACCAGCTCGGGGCGGAACACGGCGATCCACAGCTCGAGGTCGCGCGAGGGGTCGAGCAGGACGTGGTCCTGGCCGGGGAACAGCCAGATCAGCACCCCGGGGCGCAGCCAGTACCGCTTCTCGCCGACCAGCAGCGAGCCGGTGCCGCGGCGGACGAGGTTCAGCTCCAGCTCGCGGTGGCGGTGAGTCGGCAGCGACACTCGCGCGGCGTGCCACACGAACACCGTGCCGTCGACCTCGGGCGCGACGGCGAGGTCGTCGAGCGCCGCGGGCTGGATGCGGCCCATCAGGGGATGATCGTAGCAACGCACCCGCCCGCCGATGAGTTCGCGGGCCCCCGCCGGTCCACACTCGCAGCAACGGCCCACATCCGAGGGAGACGGCTCATGCCCCGCATCAGCCCCATGCTCTGGTTCGACACCCAGGCGCTCGATGCCGCCCAGTTCTACTGCTCGATCTTCCCGAACTCCGAGATCCGCGCCGTCACCCACTACGGTGAGGCGGGGCCGCGCGAGGCGGGCATGGTGCTGACCGTCGACTTCGTCCTCGACGGGCAGCAGGTGACCGCCCTCAACGGCGGTCCCGAGTTCACCTTCGACGAGGCGGTCTCGTTCGTCGTCCACTGCACCGACCAGGCCGAGGTCGACCGCTACTGGTCCCGTCTCACCGAGGGCGGCGAGGAGGGCGTGTGCGGCTGGTGCAAGGACCGCTTCGGCCTCTCCTGGCAGGTCGTGCCCGAACGCTTCCTGGAGATCCTCACCACGTCCGACGAGGCCGCCCGCAACCGCGCGATCACGGCGATGATGGGGATGCGCAAGCTCGACCTCGCCGCCCTGGAGGCGGCGGCGGGCGCGGGTGCGGCGCCGGCGGGGACGGAGGCGACTCAGCGGCGCTAAAGTCCGCCGTCGTGCACATCGTTCACGGCGCGCAGCGCGCGGAGATCGAGGAGGTGGGTGCGACGTTGCGCGCCTACCGTGCGGCGGGGCGCGACGTCATCGACTCGTTTGCGGCAGGAGAGAAGCCGCCGGCATGCCACGGCGAGATCCTGGCGCCGTGGCCCAACCGCATCGCGGGCGGTCGCTACCGGGCGCCGGACGGCAGCGCACAGCAGCTGCCCATCACCGAGCCGGCGCGCGGCAACGCGCTGCACGGACTGGTGAACACGGTGGCGTGGACGCCGGCGTCGCAGCGCGACGACGCCGTCGAGCTGGTGCGCGAGCTGCTGCCGCAGCCGGGATATCCCTTCCATCTGCGCATGCAGGTGCGCTACGCGCTGGGCGACACCGGTCTCGAATGCACCCTGCGCGCGACCAACGCGGGTGACGGCACCGCTCCCTACGGCGCCGGCCACCACCCCTACTTCACCTGTCCGAACGGCCGCGTCGACAGTGCGGTCCTGCGCATCCCCGCCGACGGCGTGCTGGAGAGCAATGCTCGACTCATCCCCACCGGGCGCACCGTCGACGTCACCGGCACCGTGTTCGACTTCCGCACTCCGCGCCAGCTCGGCGACCTCACCCTCGACCACTGCTTCGCGCAGCTCCACCCCGACGCCGACGGCATGGTGCGCGTCAGCGTCGAGGATCCGCAGCGCTGGCGCACCACCATCTGGATGCGCCCGCCCTTCCGCTGGCTGATGGTGTTCAGCAGCGACACGCTCGCCCCGCCGCTGCACCGCCGCGCCCTGGCCGTCGAGCCGATGACCTGTCCCCCCAACGCCTTCAACTCCGGCGAGGACGTCATCCTGCTGGCGCCCGGCGAGTCCGCCGAGACGTCGTGGGGGATCACCGCCGAGGGGGCATCCGGGGGATAGCGAGGCGACGAAGCGACCGCACCGCTCGGGACCAACGCCCCTGGCGCCGCGCTCCGGCCGGTGCCACGATGGGGCTCGACAATGCGCGCCATCGAGACCAGCGGTCTGACCAAGGACTACGGTGCGGGCCGCGGCCTCTTCGACCTCGACCTCCAGGTCGAGCAGGGCGAGGTGTTCGGCTACCTCGGCCCCAACGGCGCGGGCAAGTCGACGACCATCCGCGTGCTCATGGACCTGGCCCGGGCCACGCGAGGGACAGCGCTGGTCTTCGGCCTCGACAGCCGCGCCGACTCGGTGGCGGTGAAGCGGCGCACCGGCTACCTCCCCGGAGAGCTGCCCGACTTCGGCGGGCTGCGCGGCTCGGAGGTGGTCGCCTACGTCGGCGGCCTGCGCGGCGGCGTCGACGGGCAGCGCGTGCGCGACATCTGCGAGCGCTTCGGCCTCGACCTCGGCCAGCGGTACCGGGAGTACTCGCGAGGCACCAAGCAGAAGCTCGGCATCGTGCTCGCCTGCATGCACCGTCCCGACCTGCTCATCCTCGACGAGCCCACCTCGGGCCTCGACCCGCTCAACCAGCAGGCCTTCTACGACCTGCTCCGCGAGGACGCCGAGCAGGGCGCCACGGTGTTCCTCTCCTCGCACATCCTCTCCGAGGTCCAGCGGGTTTGTGACAGGGTCGGCATCATCAGAGAGGGACGGCTGGTCGCGGTCGACCGGCTGGAGGAGCTGCACCACCTGCGCGTCCATCGCGTCGAGATCGAGTTCGACGGCGACGCGCCGCCGCTGCCCCGCATCGCCGCCGCGGCCGGGGTGAGCAATGCGCGCTACGACGGCGCCGGCCATCTGCTCTGCGACGTCCAGGGGAGCTTCGCCGGGCTGATGCGGGTGCTGGCTGGCGGCTCCGTGGTCAACCTGACCAGCACCGAGCCGACGCTGGAGGAGCTCTTCCTCACCTACTACCGGGGCGACGGGAGCGGGCCGGCAGTGCCGCTGGCCGCCTCCTGATGGACCGCGCCCTGGCGCGCATCTCCCTGCGCCAGCAGCGTCGCGGGCTGATCGGGTTCGCGGTGCTCGGCGTGCTGATGACCCTGCTGCAATCGGCCGGCTTCACCCAGATCGCCGGCAGCACCCCGGCGGCACGGCTCGCCTTCGCGGAGTCGATGAAGCCGCTGGCCACGCAGTTCAGCTGGCTCTTCCCCGACCCGGTGCGCGTCGACACCCTCGACGGCTACCTGCAATGGCGCGCCTTCAGCTTCACCGTGGTGGTGCTCTCGCTCTGGGCGGTGTTCCTCGGCGTCAACGCGGTGCGCGGCGACGACGAGCGCCGCATGCTCGACATGTGGCTCGGCGCCGGGGTGCCGCGGGCGCGGCTCCTGGTGATGCGGGCGCTGAGCGGCATCGCGGCGCTCGGCGCGGTGACGGCCGTCACCTGTCTCGCCGCGGTCGCCGGTGCACGCAGCGGGGGAGAGGCGGTGGACGCGCTGGGCCTGGCGGGCATCGGCCTCTCGCTCTGGGCCACCACCTGCGTCTGCTTCGGGCTCGCCCTGCTGCTCAGCCAGCTCATGCGCGGGCGCCGGGCGGCGCTGGGGCTGAGCTCGGCGCTGGTGGTGGCGCTCTTCCTGCTCAACGGCTTCTCGCGCACCATCGACGGCCTGCGCCTGCCCCGGCTCGTCTCGCCGTTCCACTGGTACGACAGCGCCTCCGCGCTGGCGCCGGGCGCCAGCTACGACGGCGGCGCCGTGATCGTGCTGCTGGTGGGTGCCGCCGCCCTGGTCGCGCTCGCGGGCGTGGCGCTGCGCCTGCGCGACACCGGCGACGGGCTCCTCCGTGCGCGCACCCGCACACGCCCCCCGCAGGTTGCACCATCGCGCAATCCCCTGCTGCGCCTTCCGGTGCTGTCCGCGCTCTTCCGGCAGCGCTGGGCGCTGCTCGCCTGGTCGGCGGGCGTCGCCACCGGCGCCGTCTTCGTCGCCGGTGTGGCCAAGCCGGCGGCCGATCTCCTCGACGCCAACCCCCAGCTGCGCAGGCTGCTTCCCGCCGTGTCGCACGGCGCCAGCACCGCGCAGCTCTACCTCGGCTGGGCGTGGTTCGGGCTGGCGGCGCTGCTCAGCGCCGGCTTCGCCATCACCGCGGTCGGGCGCTGGGCAAGCGACGACCTCGAAGGACGGCTCGCCGCCGAGCTGAGCGCGCCGGTGTCGCGGGCGCGCGTCATCGTCGAGCACGTCGCCGAGCTGGCGGCCGAGCTCTGCGTCCTCGCCCTCGTCGACTTCGTCGCGGTGCTGGTCGGGGCGGCGGCCTTCGGCCTGCAGCTCGACGCCGGCGCCGTGTTCGTCAGCTCCGCCCTGCTGGTGCCGCTCGGGATGGTCTTCGGCGCCGCCGGCGGGGTGCTGCTGGCGCTGATGCCGCGCGGCACGGTGTTCACCCTGGCCGGCGTCGCCGTGGGCAGCTACCTGCTCTTCACCCTTGGCCCTCTCTTCAAGCTGCCCGGGTGGGCGCTCGACTTCTCGGTGTTCCAGCTCTACGGCACGCCGCTCATCGACGGGCTCTTCGCCGCGGGGCTGGTGGCGCTGCTCGGCATGTCGGCGGCGGGGATCGCAGGGTCACTGCTCGCCTTCCAGCGTCGCGAGGTCGGCGGCTGAGGCCGCCACCCGGTCAGGAGCCGGCGGCCATGCCCACCATGGGCTGGTTGAGATGGACGTTGCCGGTGGAACCCCAGCCGCCGGCGTCGCCGAAGGGGAAGATGCCGCCGTCTGCGGCCACCAGCCAGTAGCCCGCGCCGTCCCGCGTCGCGGCCATCCCGACGATGGGCTGGTTGAGGCGCACGCTGCCGGTCGAGCCGTAGCCCACGGCGTCACCGAAGGGGAAGATGCCGCCGTCGCCGGCCACGAGCCAGTAGCCGTGGCCGGTGGACGTCGCCGCCATGCCCACCACCGGCCGGTTGAGGCGGACGTTGCCGGTCGAGCCGTAGCCCACGGCGTCGCCGAAGGGGAAGATGCCGCCATCGCTGGCCACGAGCCAGTAACCGTGGCCAGTGGGTGTCGCCGCCATCCCGACCACCGGCTGGTTGAGGTGGACGTTGCCGGTGGAGCCGTAGCCCGCCGCGTCGCCGAATGGGAAGATGCCGCCATCACTGGCGACGAGCCAGTAGCCGCGGCCGCTGGGCGTCGCCGCCATGCCGACGATGGGCCGGTTGAGGTGGACGTCGCCGGTGGAGCCGTAGCCCACCGCGTCGCCGAAGGGGAAGATGCCGCCGTCGGCGGCGACCAGCCAGTAGCCCTGCGGCGGCTGCACGCCGGTGCCGGTGAGGACGACGTCCTGCTGGCCGCCCTGCCCGTCGCTGTTCAGCGACCAGGTGGCCGACTGGAATCCGGCCACGGTTGGCGTGAACTCGACGTCCACGCCCTTGCTCTCACCGGGCGCCAGGGTGGTCGCCTCCGGCAGGTCGGTGAGCGGGTGGAAGTCGCCGCCCGGCGGCTTCGACCGCGACAGGGTGATGGTGGTGCCGCCGGTGTTGGAGACGGTGAAGTGCAGCAGCGTGGAGCTGCCCAGGGTCACGTTGCCGGCGTTGACGTGGTCGCTGGTGACGGTGAGCACGCCCGGTGCCGTGGCGGTGCCGGTGAAGGTGACCTGTACGGTGTTGGCGCTGGAGGTGATCGACTCCGTCGCGCTGTCGGTGCCGCCCGACGGCGTGACCTGCGCCGGCGCATAGGTGACGTTCACCGCCAGCGTGTCACCCGGCTGCATGACGTGGCCGCTCGCGGGCAGGCCGGACACCTGGAACGCCGCGTTGCCGCTGAAGCTGCTGCTGCCGATGGTGAGCGGCTGCCCGCCCGTGTTGCTGAGCTGGAAGGAGGAGGGGGTGGAGGTGCCGGTGGCGTGATCGCCGAAGGCGACCGGGTCGGGCGTGGCGCTGAGCTGCGCCGGCGTTGGTACTCCGGTGCCGCCGACGCCGATTGTCACCGTGGTGCCGTCGCTCATCGTCAGCGAGATGGTGCTGCGCACGTCGCCGGTCCCCGTCGGCGTGAAGGTGACCGGGATCTGCACCGTCGAGCCCGGCAGCATGCTGCTGCCCGCCGGCGGGTTCAGGGTGCCGATCGTGAAGTGCGCGTCGTTCGACTTCACAGACGCGATGCTCACCGCGTTTGCCGAGCGCACAGCCAGCGAGGGCGATTGCATGCTCTGCTGGCCGATGATCGTGTTGCCGAACCAGTAGGGCGTCTCGGCGACGTCGGGCGGCTGGGACAGCCAGTAGCCGTAGACGTGCGACGTGCCGCCGGTGTTGACGGTGTCGTCGCGGGTGCCGAAGTAGAGGCGGTTGCCGTTGACGGCGAGGGAGACGAACTTGCCGCCGCGCGTCACCGAGGGGCCGGTGAAGAGCAGCGGGAGGTTGCCCGTCGAGTCCGGCACGGGGCCGAAGGCCATGAGCCGCGACTGCCCCGAGTTGTGCCCGTACGCCTGGAAGGCCCAGACCACCGCGGTGAGCGGCGAGGTGCCGCTGGAGGTCACCGTCGGCGACCCCGATGTCTGGATCCAGTCGGCGTCGGTGGAGGGGTCGGTGCCCTTGACGACGAACTGCACGTTGCCGCTGCCGTCGACGCTGCGCTGCAGCGCCACCAGGCCGCTCTGCCGCGACGACCCCGACGCCGCCGGGTCGGCCATGGCGACGATGTACACCCAGCCCCCGTCGCCTGGCCACGCCGCGGGACGGCCCCAGGTGCCGCTGGTGCCGCCGTTGACGCCGTAGCCGACCTCGCCCATGACGTGGTCGGCGTTGGCGTCGTAGCCGCCCAGGTTGGAGAGGTCGACGCTGCGCAGGGTGGGGACCTTGCCGCCGAACACGGCGACGTTGGGATGCTGCGGGCTGCCGAACGACGGCGGCAGCACGGCGATGCCGCTGGAGCCGAGGTCGAGGTCGCTCTGGTTGAGCGTCTTGTTGTCGCTGGGGCTGAAGAAGTCGGTGGGCAGCAGCCTGCCGTTGCCCTGCACGGTGAGCCGCACCGCCGACTGCCCGGTGTTGACCGGCTGCGCATTCCCCGCCACCACGGTGGCGGTGGGGTCGGCCTCAGGGAGGGTGCCGTTGCCGCTGACCAGGAGGATCTGGTTGCCGCCGTCCGAGGCGAGCTGCGAGCCCGACATCCAGATGCCCGCCCCGAAGCCGTCGGACGCCTTCTGGTCGGCCCACCGCGCCGTGATGGTGCCGGCGTTGGCGGCGTTGTAGGCGCCCACGCCGATCACCCAGCCGTAGTACGTCGGCGTGTCGCAGTGGCCGCCGAAGCCCATGTACACCACGCCGTTGAGCAGCAGCAGGCCGGGACGCTGCAGCTCCAGCGTCGGGTTGAAGCTGATCGTCGGGTCGTTGTCGGCGGGGCCGCTGATGGTGACGGGGAATCCCGCACGCTCGCTGCCGTCGGCCAGCGAGAGCGCGTGCAGCTGGTACATGCCGGTGGCGCCGGTGCTGTCGGCGGCGTCGGTCGACTTGGCGGTGAGGTAGACGGTGTGCGTCGACTGGTCCACCACCGGGGTCGAGGTGACGCCGATGTTGGGGGTGATGTCGGTGCAGTTCACCGTCTTGCCGTTCCTGGCGATCACCCACGGCGCACCGAGGGTCGTCGAGGTGTCCGTCCAGTACGGTGTCTGCGTCGCGCTGTCCGGCGACACCGCGTACACGTCGTTGTTCTCGGTGGCGACGACCATCACCGTGCGGCCTGTGCCGTCGTCGGAGATCACCGGCTGGGCGAAGACCTGCCCGCTCACGGTGCGGTCGTAGCGCAGGCCGAAGTGCGGGTCGCTGACCTCGGTGGGGAGGAGGTCGCTCTGGTTGCCATTCCAGCCGGCGTTCGACACGTCGCCCTGGTAGCTCACGATGTCCGCGTGCGCCGGCAGCGGCGCGCCCGGCACGATGGCCAGCGTGGCTGCGACGGCGGCGGTTGCGGCGAGTGCGCGTCGCGCCAACTCTGGTCCCCGGCTCCCTCGTCTACCTGCCCGTGCTGACGGGCACCCTACCACAGCCCGGCGAGGTCTACCGGTCGCGCTCCCGGCGCCGGCGGCGCGACAGGCCGAGCACACCCGCCGCCATGAGCGCGCCCAGCGCGCCGAGTCCGGCGAGGTTGCCCTGCGGCGCCGCGGCGGAGGTGTTGGGCGTCCCGCCAGAGCTCGCGCTCGCACCCGTGCCGCCACTCCCGGCGCTGCCCTGCCCGCCCGACGACGCCGACGCCAGCGACAGCGGCGCGTCGTAGGAGGGCGCCATGTCGATGAGGTTGGGCGCGATCTCCGAGCCGCCCGTGTTGTAGAAGCCGAACACGGGGTCGGTGTTGGGCGGCTGGTTGGGGAAGCTCTGGGTGACGGTGAACGCCTGCACCTGGTAGAGGGTGTCGCCTGGCTTGGGCGAGCCGACGTCGGCGACCGGCACCGTCCAGGTGATGGTGTTGCCGCTGACGCTGCCCTGCACGGTGTTGCCGGTGGGGTAGGCGTAGGTGAAGAGGGTCGGCGTGGCCGGGCTCGGGTTGGTGAGGATCGAGCCGTCGTAGAAGACCTGGCCGCCGCTCGCGCTGTTCTCCATGCCGACGAAGAAGCCGCCCGGCACCGTCGCCTGCGGCTCGCTGGCGGGGTCGAAGTCCCAGCGCACCAGCCAGCCGTCGGCGCTGGCGCCGCCCAGGGTGGGATCGGGGCCGAGGTCCTGCTGCAGGGTGGGGTCGTCGACGGTGAGGGTCACCTTGAGGTGGGTGGGATCGGCCAGCGTCAGCGACGAGGCGGTGATGTCGAGGTGCGGCGGCGCGGCCGTGTCCTGGCCGGCCAGGTGGAGCACCGCGTCGCCGGTGGGGTCGGTCACCGAGCCCGAGGCGCGCGTGTCGTTCACCTGCGGGACCGTCTTGCCGTTGAGCAGCGAGGGACCTCCCGCCTGGTGCGCGAACGCCACCGGGCCCGAGTTCTGGAAGCCCTCGTCGAGCAGCGTGTTGTCGTCGACATAGGCCAGAACCAGCCCGCCGTTGGCGTCGTAGGCGATCTTCATGAAGTCGCCGAGGCTGCGGTCGGGGCTCGTTGCCGGAGGCAGCACCAGCCCCTCGGTGGAGATGCCGCCCAGCTTGGCGGGATGGTCGGACACCTTGACGATGCTCCAGCCGTTGGTGTGCAGCGCGTCGAGGTTCTCGGCGACGTAGACGTCCCAGACGCCGTTGAGCAGGCCGTCGGGGCCGTAGGTGACGGTGTTGCTGCTGTCGGTGTAGCTGGCCTGCGGCGCGCCGTACCAGGCGACGGCGACGCGCCCCGCGTCCCCGGCGGTGAGCCACGGCTGCGTCGCGTTGGGCAGCGAGGGCGGGTTGATCTGCACCGGCGTCGACCAGGTGGTGCCGCCGTCGGTGGAGTGGCTGAGCAGGAGCTGGCCGGTGCCCGTGTAGTTGTAGGCGGGCGCCAGCGGGTTGCTCAGGTCGGTGGTGCCCGGGTACTGCGCCCAGAGCGCATACAGGTTGCCGGCGCGGTCGATCGCCAGCGTGGTGAAGTTGTTGGCGGTGATGTGCGTCTGGGTCGTGCCCACGTCGGTGTTGATCACCGTGTGGTCGCTCCAGTGCGAGCTGAGCGCGAACGGTGGCTGGGCGGCGGTGGGGTCGAGGCAGTAGTTCGCCGCGCCGATGGCGTCGGTGGCGTGGCCGGTGACGTCGCAGCGGGAGAGGACCACCCCGCCCAGGTCGGCGCTGGAGTGCAGCGCGTAGACCGTGTGCTGATAGGGGCTTCCCGGGTTGTCGTCGACGGCCAGGTTGCCGGGCAGTCCCTCGTTCAGGGTCACGCGCACCGACGGGCCGGCGCAGGCGCCGCCCGCACCCGTGTTGGGCGTGCAGGCGCTGCCGAACTGCAGGCCGTTCTCGGTTGCGTTGACCACCAGCACGTTCCCGGCCGCCGGCGACGGCGACTGCGTGGTGTCGTCGTAGTCGAAGTACATGATGCCGCCTGTGGTCACCGAGTTGGCGCCGCCGTTGCTGTCGATGGCGAACCACTGGCGGTCGACGCCGCTGTCGGGCACCGACACCGGGTTGCACGTCCAGGTGGCGCCCTTGTCGTGCGACACCGACATGTTGAAGTTGGTGAGCGGCTGCAGGTCGGCGTAGTACAGCGAGCTGTCCACGGGGTCCACGGCCAGCTCGGTGTCGCCGCCGGCGATGGCCGGGCAGTTGCTCGGCTCACCCTGGAGGTTGCCCTCGACCAGGTGCCAGTCGTGGCCGCCGTCGTCGGAGCGCCACATCGTCGAGGTGCCCGGCGTGCCGTTGGGGACCGAGGAGTACAGCGCGCCGGTGCGCCGGTCGACGCTGATGTCGGGCTCGAAGCCCTGCCGGAAGGGGTCGACGATGGTCGGCGTGCTGAAGCTGAGCGGCGGGGTCTGGCCGCTGGAGCGGGTCACCGGGGCCATGGCGGCGGTGGCGGCGAGCAGGCTCACCGCGGCGGCCACCAGCGGGCGGCGGGAGGCGCGAACGGGCAGGGTGCGACGAGGGTGCATCGCCGGGTAAGACGCTCAGTCGGGCTGGTGCATTGCGGTCGAGGTCTGGGGGCGGTGCTCGAACGCCGCTCCCGCGGAGCGCGGCCAGGAGACGCTGATGGTGGCTCCGCCGCCCGGCGTGTCGGCGACGTCCCAGCGCCCGCCGGTGCCGCGCACCACCGCGTCCCCGATGGCCAGGCCCAGCCCGGACCCGCCCGCGCTGCCGGTGGCCCGGTGGAAGCGGCCGAAGATCCGCGAGCGCTCGGAGTGGGGGATGCCCGGGCCGTGGTCGCGCACCCGCAGGGTCACCAGGTTGTGGTCGCTGCTGACCAGAACCTCGACCTGGCCGCCCTCGGGGGAGTACTTGCAGGCGTTGTCGATGAGCACGCCGCAGAGCCGGTCGACCCACTCGGCGGGCGCGTCGATGACGGCGGGACGGTCGCCGCGATGGTCGCTGCGCAGCCGGATGTCGCGCCGCGCCGCCACGGTGCGGAAGCGGTCGGCGGCGCTGGACGCCACCTGGGCCAGGTCGACGGGCTCGGGGTGGGGCGGCTCCGGCTCGGCGTCGAAACGCGCCAGCCAGAGCAGGTCGTCGACGATGTGGCGCAGCCGGCCCGACTCGCCGGCGACGCGCTCCAGGGCCTCCCTGTACCCGGACGCGTCGCGCCTCGCCCCGAGCGCGAGCGAGGTCTCCGCCTCGATGACCGCCAGCGGGGTGCGCAGCTCGTGCGAGGCGTCGGCGGTGAAGGCGATGTGCTGCCGGCGCGCCCGCTCCACGGGACCGGCGACGCGATAGGCGATGGCCAGGGCACCGAGGAACACGGCCACCAGGACCACCGGGCCGAAGATGGCCTCGGCCACCAGCATGGTGGTCACCGCCCGTGACACCGGGGCCAGGCTCTCCGCCGCCACCACCCGCCCGCCCGCCACCGGCGTCCCGCTGATGCGCACGTCGATGCCGCCGACGTTGGCCTGCTGCGGCGCGCCGACGGCGCGCAGGGCGGCGGGGAGGCTGGGCGCGCTGGCCGTGTGCTGGACCACGTTGCCGCCGGAGTCGACCTCCCAGGCCAGCACCGGGGCCTCCAGGTTGCGGTCCTCCTCGTCGCGGATCCCGCCGGTGAAGAGCTCGTCGCGGCCGTGGCTGAGGGTGGCCAGGCGGTCGTCGAGGCGCTGGTCGGTGCTGGACACCAGGTCGTGCTGCACGAAGAGGTCGACGCCGGCGCAGAGGGCGACCAGCACCACCGCGACCACCGCGGTGGCCAGGCCGGCGGTGCGCGCCGCGGGGCTGGCCAGGGCGTCGCGGCGCAGCCGCCGCAGCAGCCGGCTCACGCCTCCACCAGGCGGTACCCGGTCCCGCGCACGGTGAGGATGGCGACGCCCGAGCCGGCCAGCTTGGCGCGCAACCGGGCGACGTGCACCTCGATGGTGTTCGACCCCAGCGGGACGGTGTCGTCCTCCCACCCGTGGGCGGCGATGGTCTTGCGGTCGACCACCGCCGGGGAGCGGCGGACCAGCAGCTCCAGGATGGTGAGCTCGGTGGCGGTGAGGTGGAGCGACGCGCCGTCGACCTCGGCCTCGCGGGTCGAGGGGTCGACGGTGAGGGCGCCCCGGCGCAGCACGGTGCCCTCCACACCGGCGGGCCGCCGCAGCAGGGCGCGAAGGCGGGCGAGCAGCTCGCTGAAGTCGAAGGGCTTGACCAGGTAGTCGTCGGCCCCGGCGTCGAGGCCGCGGACGCGGTCGGCGGTGGTGTCGCGCGCGGTCAGCATCAGCACCGGGCTGCGGATCCCCGCCTTGCGCATCGCCTCGACGACCTCCAGCCCGTCGAGGCCGGGCATCCTCCAGTCGAGCACCGTGGCGGCGTACTCGTTGAGCCGCAGCATGTGCAGGGCGTCGTCACCGCGGCCGACCGCGTCGAGCACGTATCCGGCCTCGCGCAGGCCGCGGGTGAGCACGCTGCGCAGCGCCTCGTCGTCCTCGGCGAGCAGCAGCCTCATGGCCGCAAGCGTGCCCGGGCGGCATTAACGACGGGTGAAGGGAGCGGTCTCCTCCGCGAAGCGGAGCGGCTGGTCGTCCACCTGGAGGGTGCCGCCGAAGGCCATGACCCGGACCATGGTGCCGCACTCGCAGTACGTCGAGACCGGGGCCGGCCGCCCACCGGCCGCGGAGATGCGGTCGGCGACCCGGCGCACCTGGGGCGTCCAGTCACGCCCGCAGATCCCGCACCAGAATCTGTAGGCAGGCTTGCCGTCCCCGACGTCCACCGTGCGCCACACCGCCCATCTCCCACCGCAGTCGCTGTCCTGCCCCGCGTCCGGTGTAGCACCGCCAGGGGCCAGGGGCAAGTGACGATATGGAGATGGCCCTGCGCCGCCTCACCCGCTGAGGGGCGCGCTGAAGCGGTGCGCGCCGGAGCCGGCCTCGAGGCTGCGCTCACCGCCCGCCCCGTCGGGCAGCACCACGCGCGCCGTGGTGTTGGCTGGGACCTCCAGGTCGAGGTGCAGGACCCCGTCCTCGACGCGCCATGCCGTGCGCACCACGCCGCGGATGCTGCGGTGCCAGGTCCGCGCCCAGGTGACGCCGCCACCGGGACGCGGGCGCACCAGCACGCGCGAGAACCCCGCGGCGCCGGGGTCGAGGGCGATGCCGCCGGCACGGTCGTAGATCCATTCGGCGACCGAGCCGAAGGAGTAGTGGTTGAAGCTGTTCATGTGCCAGGTCTGGAAGCCCGTCTCCGGCGTCCAGCCGTCCCAGCGCTCCCAGATGGTGGTGGCGCCGTGGCGGATGGAGAACAGCCAGGAGGGGAAGCTGTCCTGGAGGAGGAGGCGCCAGGCGACGTCGAGGCGTCCCATCTCGTCGAGCACGGGCAGCAGGTGGCCGACGCTGACGAAGCCCGTGGACAGGTGCCAGTCGCGCTTCTCGATGTCGGCGACGAGGTGCGCCGCGGTGCGCTCGCGGAGCTGCGGGGGCACGAGGCCGAAGCGGAGCGCCAGGACATGGGCGCACTGCGTGCCGCCCTCGACGCGTCCGTCCGCGTCGACATGGGCGCCGATGAAGGCGGAGCGGATGCGGTCGTGCAGCGCGCCGTAGCGCCGGGCGTCCTCCTCGATGCCGAGCAGGGCCGCGCTGCGCGCCAGCAGCTCGGCGGAGCGCGCGAAGAACGCGGTGGCCAGCACCTCCTTCGGCGTGTCGGCCTCGACGGAGAGCCAGTCGCCGTAGTCGTTGCCGCGCCCGTTGCGCCAGAGGAGATCGGGATTGGCGGCGTGCACGTGCTCCACCCAGCGGCGCATCGACGGGTACTGCCGCTGCAGCAGGGCGCGGTCCGCGTAGCGCTCCCACATCACCCAGGGCACGATCACGCCGGCGTCGGCCCATGCCGGCGCCGACGCCGAGGTCCCGCAGTCCGGCGGCTCCGGCGCGACGTCGGCGAAGGCGCCGTCCTCGCGCTGTGCGTCGGCGACGTCCTGCAGCCACTTGCCGTAGAAGGCGGCGACGTCCATGTTGAGCGTCGCGGTGGGCGCGAAGATCTGCGCGTCGCCCATCCAGCCGAGGCGCTCGTCGCGCTGCGGGCAGTCCGTGGGCACCTCGAGGAAGTTGCCGCGCTGCCCCCAGAGCACGTTGTGCCACAGCCGGTTGAGCATCGGGTCGGAGCACTCGAAGCCGCCGGCGAGGGGCGCGTCGGTGTGGGCGACGCGACCCTCGACCTGGGCGGCGTCGAGGTCGCCGCGATGCCCGCTCACCTCGACGTAGCGGAAGCCGCGGAAGGTGAAGCTGGGCTCCCACTCCTCGACGGCGTCGCCGCGCGCGACGTACGTGTCGGTGCAGCGCGCGGCGCGGTAGTTCTCGGTGTAGATGCGGCCCTCGCCGTCGAGCATCTCGGCGAAGCGCAGCCGGATCCGCGTGCCGCGCGGCAGGCGGTGCAGGCGCAGGCGCACCCAGCCCACCATGTTCTGGCCAAGGTCGACCAGATGTGTGCCGGCGCCGGTGCGGGTCACCGCCACCGGGGCCAGCGTCTCGGTGACACGGACGGGCTCGCAGCGGCGCGACTCCAGCGGCGCGGCCGGCCGCCGCAGGACGCTCACGGGGCGCCACCCCGAGTCGTCGTACGCCGGCGTCGACCACCCGCGCAGCTCGCGCCGCGCGTCGTAGGTCTCGCCCATCTGCATGTCGGAGGCGAGCACCGCACCGAAGGCGAGGCGCCACGACGAGTCGGTGCCCAGCCATTCGCGGCTGCCGTCGTCGTACTCGACGAGCACCTGCGCGCAGAGGCTCGGTGACCTGCCCCAGAAGTTGCGCCGTCCGTTGAAGGCGACGTGGCCGCAGTACCAGCCGTCGCCGAGCACGGCGCCGAGCGCGTTGTCGCCCTGGTGCAGCAGGGCGGTGAGGTCGTGCACGGCGTACGGGATGCGGCGGCGGTAGTCGGTCCACCCGGGGAGGAGGCGCTCGTCGCCGGCGCGCGCGCCGTTGCACCACAGCTCGTACACGCCCAGGGCGCTGACGTAGGCGCGGGCGCGGCGCACCGGGCGGCGCAGGTGGAACGTGCCCCGCAGCTGGGGACAGGCGCGGCCGCCGTCGTGCGTCCGCGGGCGGGCCCCGGCGCCGATCCACGACGCGGTCCAGTCGGTGAGGGAGAGGAGGCCCATCTCGAAGCGGGCGGGTGAGGACGGGGCGCCGGCGCGGTCGGACTCGTCCCAGAGCTGCACCGACCACCAGGCGCTCTGCGCGGAGCGGAGGGGGACACCGGCGTAGGCGAGGTGCGCCGAGTCGCCGGACCCGACCCGGCCGCTGTCCCAGAGGTCGGCCGCCTCGCCGTCGAGCAACGCAGGCGCCGAGGCGACGCGGACGCGGTAGGCGGTCTGCCGCCGCTCGCGGCCGTCGCCGTGCACCTCCCAGGAGAGGCGCGGCGCCGGGACGTCGACGCCGAGCGGGGTGTCGAGCAGCTCGCAGCGCAGCCGGGCGGCGCACAGCGGGGTGGTCATGTGAGGCCGTTCTTGTGCAAGCGGTTGCACAGCGTAGCAGGCGGCGCTGTCGAGACGGTTGTTCGTAGTGGCGCGCTGGCGCCAAGTGCAACATTTGCGCTATAACTTTTGTCTACAAGGATGCGTATTGGCAAAAGGGCGGCCCCCGGGGCAGCGCCGGCGGACCCACGGCAGGAGGTTCGACAACGGTGAACAGCAGTCGTCGATTCACACTCAGGAGAGTGGGGGGAAGCGTGGCGGCGCTGGCGGGCACCGGCGCCGCTCTGGTGCTGGCGACCACGCCGGTGGCGGCGGGGCCTGGTGCGGGGGGCAGCGGCAACAACCGCGGCGACGCCTGGGTCGACGCGGTGGGCCAGGGGCAGGTCGGCCACGAGAACGACCCGCACCTCGGCTGCAACGACATCGCCATCTCGGGCGCGATGCTCAACGACGCATCGGGTCCCTTCACCATCCAGGGCTGGCCGCCCTCGGGCCGCCGCGAGGTCGACTGGTCGGCCACCTGGCACTACGGCACCGCCACCGGCGGCAGCCAGGTGATCGCCACGGTGCCGGTGCACATGCTCATCGCGGCGGCCACCGGCAGCGGCGACACCGCCCAGCCGCAGCAGGGCTTCCACTTCAAGCTGGACCTGGAGGACCCGCGCACCGGCGCCAGCGTCGGCGATGACAAGTACAAGGTGTTCTGGGTCGACTGCCCCAGCGTGTCGCCCGGCGTGACCACGCCGACGCCGACGCCCCGAGGCACACCGACTCCCACCCCGACGCCGGCTCCCACGCCGACGCCGAGCGGTGGCGTGGGCGGCCTGACGCCGACGCCGACTCCGACTCCGCGCAGCGGCGTGGAGGGGATCACCACCACGCCATCGCCCGCGAGCGGCGTGGCCGGGACCACCGCCTCGGGCACCGGCGCCGCCGTCCCCTTCACCGGCGCGGCGCTGCCGCTCGGTCTGGCCGGGGGCCTGGCCCTGGCGGGGCTCGGACTGCTCGGCGCCGCTCGGCGTCGCCGGCTGCGGCGATGAGTGCACGCCGCTAGCATTCAGTGAGTCCACACCTGTCGGGAGACATCACATGATCGATGCGGGCCTGCTCCTCCTCCGCGGCGTCAGTGGCGGCCTGCTCGCCGGGCACGGCGCGCAGAAGACGTTCGGCGCCTTCGAGGGGCCGGGGCCCGAGGGCACGCGCGGCATCATGAAGATGCTGCGCATGCAACCCCCGCACGTCTGGGGCCACGCCGCCGGGCTCAGCGAGCTCGTCGGCGGCGGCCTCACCGCGCTGGGTGCGCTCAACCCGATCGGTCCGCTGGTGGCCTGCGCGCCGATGCTCGTGGCCACCACCACGGTGCACTGGGGCAAGCCCGTCTGGGCCACCAAGGGCGGCCCTGAGCTGCCGCTGGTCAACCTCGCCTCGTTCCTCGCGGTGGCCATGGCAGGGCCTGGCAGGTGGTCGGTCGACGGGCTGCTCGGCATCAGGGTGCCGCGCTGGATGGTCGGACTGACCGCCGCCGGCGTGGTGGGCGGGACGGCTCTGGCGCTGGCGACGCGTGGTGCCGAGGAGCCGGCGGCGCAGGGGCAGCCGGCGGAGCAGCCCGCAGGCGTGGGCGAGGCGGCCGCCGCTGCGGCCGCGGCCTCGGATGAGCGCGAGGTCGAGCTCCAGGCCGAGCGGCAGCCGGCGCGCAGCCGGCGGGTGCCCCAGCAGGGTTAGCCCCAGAGCCTGTTTGCAGAGGTCGCAGCGGGCGCGCATCGCGCGCGTTCGCTGCGATCTCTCGCGTGACTTGACGGAATTGGCGCGGTTCCACAAGGAGTTTCCGTCACGTCACGTTCTTCTCGACGGGCCGGTTCTACAATCGCGCCCGAACCCGGCGGCACCAGGACGAGAGATCGAGAGGGGCGGCGGCAGCGGACATGGCCAAGTTCTGCACCGAGTGCGGACACGAGTTGAGCGACGGAGTCTGCCCGCTGCACGGCGCGCCCGCCGTCGGCCAGCCGGAGCCCGTGGCCGTGCCCGGGTGGCTCGGCGTGCTGGGCGATCCCGCCGCGGAGGAGGCCTCGGTGGCGACGCTCGCGCCGCCGCAGGCGCCGGCGCCGGTCGCCGTCGCTCCCGCCGCCCCGCGCCGCCGCCGGCGCCTGCTCTGGGCCGGGGTGGCGCTGATCGTGCTGGCGCTCATCGCCACCCCTGCGACGTTCGCCGTGGTTCTGTCGCGCCAGGTGTCCGACCTGCGCGCACAGCTCGGCAGCGCGAGCGCGCAGCAGTCGCGCACCGTCGACGCGCTGCAGAAGGACCTCGCCGGGGACTCCGCCGCGCTGCGCGGCCTCAACGACCGCCTCTCCCAGATCGAGAGCAAGGTCAACCAGCAGCCCGACACCGCCGCCATCGCCAAGCAGGTGGGACCCTCGGTGTTCGAGGTGCACACCGACAGCGGTCTCGGCACCGGCTGGGTCTTCGCCGCGTCGGGCGGCAGCTCGCAGCTGCTGACCAACTACCACGTCATCAGCGACGTCTGGGAGTCGGGCGGCCGCAGCGTCCGGCTGCTGCAGGGAGACGCCACCTACCAGGCCACCATCACCAAGGTCGACAGCGACGCCGACCTCGCCGTGCTGAGCACGCCGAACACCTTCCCGGTGCTGCAGCGCGAGACGGCGGCCGTCGCCGTCGGCGATCCCGTGCTGGTGGTGGGGTCCTCGCTCGGCTTCGAGGGCACGGTGTCGAGCGGGCTGGTCTCGGGCTTCCGCACCGAGGACGGCCACGACCTGGTGCAGTTCAGCGCTCCGGTCAGCCCCGGCAACAGCGGTGGCCCGGTGGTCGACCGCGCCGGCCGGGTGATCGGCATCACCGAGCTGAAGATCGTCACCTCGGGGGCGGAGGGGCTCTCCTTCGCCATCCCCGTCGCCACCGCATGCAAGACGGTGCTCACCTGCTGAGCACCACGAGCGCCCGGGAGGGGCAGGAGTAACGGACATGATGTGCAGCAACTGCGGCAACGACGTGGAGGCCGCCTGGAGGTTCTGCCGCCACTGCGGGCGCGAGGTCGGTGCGCCCGCGACGCCCGTGGCCGAGGTCGCAGCGCCCCGCTTCGCGCCGCTGCCGGGCGAGGTGGTGGAGGCGACGGCCGGGGCTGCGCCGGTGGCCGCCGAGCCCGCGCCACCGGCGCCGGCGCCTCCGGCCCCCGCCCCCTGGGCGACTCCGCCGCAGCCGGCCCTCGCCGCCCCCGCGCCCTGGGCTCCGCCGATGGATCCGGCCCCCGCCCCCTGGGCGACTCCGCCGGAGCCGGCCCTCGCCGCCTGGCCTCCGCCCGTGGACCCGGCTCCCGCCGCGGCGCCCGTCGCACCGTGGCCGCCAGCGCCGTCGTACGTCGCGGTTGCCCCGAGGCCCCCGCGCGCCTGGGTCTGGCGCCGCAGCTGGTTCCCTCGCGCCGCGGTGGCGACCGCCATCCTCGCCCTGGCCGGCGGCCTCGCCTACACGGTGGTCAACGACGTGCAGACGCACAGCACCCTGCACACCACCGAGGCCACCCTGGCCGGCACCACCAGCACCCTGCACACCACGCAGCGCAACCTCGCCTCGACCAAGCAGACGCTCTCCGACACGCAGAGCCAGCTCGAGGGCACCAAGCAGGCGCTGGCCAGCACCCAGCAGGAGCTGGACGGGGTCAAGGCGACGGTCTCGCAGAACAACACCGAGATCAGCAACCTGGGCACCTGCCTCACCGGCGTCTTCACCGCGCTCGACGACGGGGCCAGCGGCGACTTCAACGCCGAGACGGCGAAGCTGCAGGAGATCGCGCCGGCCTGCCGCAAGGGCCTCGACAACCTGCCCTGACCGGGCCGCGGCCGTGATAATGCGCCGCGATGCCCGCACCCGACCGTGACCGCTCCGAGCTGAGCGGCAGGATCGCCGTGGTCACCGGTGCCGCCGCCGGCATCGGCAACGCCTGCGCGCGTGCCCTCGCCGGCGCCGGAGCGGCGGTGGTTCTTGTCGATCGTGACCGCAACGCGGCGAGCAGCGCGGCCGAAGAGCTCCGCGCCGGCGGCGCCGACGCCGACGCCGTCGCCGCCGACGTGTCCGACGCCGCGCAGGTCGCGACCATGGCCGCCCAGGTCCTTCAGCGCCACGGCGAGGTGGACGTCCTGGTCAACTCCGCCGGCATCCAGCGCTACGGCACGGTCGTCGACACGGCGGAGTCGACCTGGGACGAGGTGATGGCGACCAACCTCAAGAGCATGTACCTCACCGCGCACCATCTCGTGCCGTCGCTGCAGCGCCGGCGCGGCGCGGTGGTCAACGTCGCGTCGGTGCAGTCGCTGGCGGCGCTGCGCGGCTCCGCGGCGTACGTCACAAGCAAGCACGCCGTGCTCGGCCTCACCCGCGCCATGGCCGCCGACCACGCGCCCGAGGTGCGCGTCAACTGCGTCGCGCCCGGCTCGGTCGACACGCCGATGCTGCGAGCCGCGGCCGGCGACCTCGGGCTCGACGTCGACGCCGCGCTCGGCGACTGGGCGAAGCTGCATCCGCTCGGGCGCGTTGCCGCGGCCGAGGAGGTCGCCGAGGTCGTCCTCTTCCTCGCCTCGCCGCGCGCCTCGTTCGTCACCGGCGCCTGCGTCACCGTCGACGGGGGCATGACCGCGCTGCTCCGCTGAGCGGCGCCCCGGCGGCGCGGGGCGCAGACCGCCGTTGCTAGCCTGTGGGCATGGGTTCTGCCGGCTGGGGCTTCGGCGCCGCCTTCCTCGGCTCCGCCGTGGAGTCGGTGGAGGCGCTCACCATCGTCCTCGCCGTCGGCGTCACCCGCGGCTGGCGCGCCCCGTTGCAGGGGACGCTCGCCGCCCTCCTGGTGCTCGCGGCGCTGGTGCTGAGCCTGGGCCACGTGATCACCACACGCGTGCCCGACTCGGTCCTGAAGTCGGTGATCGGCGGGTTGGTGCTGCTCTTCGGGCTGCGCTGGCTGCACAAGGCGATCCTCCGCTCGGCGGGCGTGCTGCCCCTCTCCGACGAGCGCGACCGCTTCGCCAGCACGGCGCGGAGCGCGGGCATCGGCGGCTCGCTCGCCGGGGTCGACTGGCCCGCCTTCGCGCTCGCCTTCAAGGGCGTGTTCCTGGAGGGGCTGGAGGTCGCGTTCATCGTCTTCGCCGTCGGCGCCACCAGCCGCGAGCTGGGCGTCGCCGGGCTCGGCGGCGTCGCGGCCATGGTGGTGGTCGCCTCCCTCGGGGTCGTGCTGCGACGGCCGCTGACGCGCGTGCCGGAGAACACGATCAAGCACACCGTCGGCGTTCTTCTGGCCAGCCTTGGCACATTCTGGGCGGGCGAGGGCTTCGGCGTGCGCTGGCCGCTCGACGCCGTCTCGGTGCTGGCGCTGGTCGCGGTCTACACCGGCGCGGCGCGGCTCAGCGTCGCGCTGCTGCGCTCCTCGACCCGCCACGCCTCGCTGCCCGAGCCGGCCTGATGCTGCGCGCGGTGCGCACCGCCGCCGCCGGGGTCCTCGGCCTGTTCATGACCGGCTGGGTGTCCGCCGCCATCGCGCTCTGCGTGCTGGCGGGCGGCTGGGCGCTGGCCCGTGCCTTCCCCGGCGCCGCCGCGGGCTTCGCGATGGCCGGCGCGCTGGCCCTGCTCGTGGTCGGCGAGGCGCTGCTGCGCGGCCGGAGGTAGCATGGCCGCATGAGCGCCGACATCGAGCGGGACGTCCCGCAGTCCGAGCAGGAGTGGCGCGAGCGCCTCACTCCTGAGCAGTTCCACGTGCTGCGCCAGGCGGGCACCGAGCGCGCCTTCACCGGCGAGTACTGGAACGTCCACGACGACGGCAGCTACCACTGCGCCGGCTGCGGCGCGCTGCTCTTCGACAGCGAGACGAAGTTCGACTCCGGCACCGGCTGGCCCAGCTTCACCGCGCCGGCGGTGGCCGATGCGGTGGTGCTGCGCGAGGACAGGAGCCTGTTCATGCGCCGGGTCGAGGTGGTCTGCGCGCGTTGCGGCGGCCACCTCGGGCACGTCTTCGACGACGGCCCCGACGGCCTGCCGCGCTACTGCATGAACTCCGCGGCGCTCGACCTGCAGAAGCGCTAGCGCCCGGCGGCCACCGGGTGGCTGGGCTGGTAGACGGGCAGCTCACCGCCGTCCGGAAGCCGCAGCGCCGTCACCAGGCCCCAGCGCTCCTGCGACACCTCGCGGGTGAACTCGACGCCCTTGGCGCGGAGCGCGGCCATGGTCGCCTCGATGTCGTCGCAGAGCAGGTAGAGCTCCGACCGGGTCGGCCCGTCGTCGGGGTGGATGCCCAGCTCCGCGGGTGGCAGCCCGAAGATGAGCCAGCCGCCTCCCGCGTCGACCGAGGGGAGGTCGAGCACGTCGCGGAAGAATGCGCGAAGCCCCTCCGGATCCCGCGTGTAGAGGATCGCGTGCACTCCGGTGATCACGGGCATGCCCTCCTGGAGATGACGGAAACGCGCGCAGACCTTCACACATCTTGACAGCGGTCACGTTGCCGCGAAGACCGCAGACCGGTAGTGTGCGCCTCACGATGGGCAGAGGAACCAGACCGCTCGGCCTTGCGGTGGCCGCCGCGCTCGCCGCCGTCGGCGCGGGCGCCTTCTCCGCGCCGGTGATGGCCAGGAGCGACAACGCGACGCTGCAGTCCGGCGTCGCCCGCGTGCATCAGGGCAACGGCGGCGAGCTCGACGTCAACGCCTGCCCCGCCGCGCCGCGCGGCTTCGCCTCGTGCAGCGCGCACGTGCGCATCGACGCGCGCGCCCGAAGCGCCACCCCGGCACGTCCCGGCACAACGGCCTCGCCCAACGCCATTGGCAACAACGGCGGCTACGACCCCGCGTACCTGCGCTCGGCGTACAACCTCAACGTCAGCGGCGGCAGCGGTCTCACCGTGGCCATCGTCGACGCCTACGACGACCCCAACGCGGCCGCCAACCTGGCCAGCTACCGGTCGTACTTCGGCATCCCCGCCTGCGGCACGGGCTGCTTCACCAAGGTGAACCAGCGCGGCGGCACCACCTATCCCGCCGCCGACACCGGCTGGTCGGAGGAGATCTCGCTCGACCTCGACATGGTCAGCGCCATCTGCCCCAACTGCCACATCCTTCTGGTCGAGGCTGACGACAACTCGCTGGCCAACCTCGGCGCCGCCGTCAACGAGGCGGTGGCCCTGGGCGCGGTGGCGGTGAGCAACAGCTACGGCGGCGGCGAGTACAGCGGCGAGACCGCCGACAGCGCCTCCTACTACAACCATCCCGGCGTGGCCATCACCGCCAGCTCGGGCGACAGCGGCTACGGCGTGGAGTTCCCCGCCGCCTCCGGCACCGTCACCGCGGTCGGCGGCACGACGCTGAACCAGGCCACCAACACCGGAACGCGCAACGCCACCGAGACCGCCTGGAGCGGCGCCGGCAGCGGTTGCAGCGCCTTCGTCGGCAAGCCCACCTGGCAGAAGGACTCCGGCTGCTCCAACCGCACCGTCGCCGACGTCAGCGCGGTCGCCGATCCCAACACCGGCGTCTGGGTGTACGACACCTACGGCCAGTCCGGCTGGCTGGTCTTCGGCGGCACCAGCGTCGCCTCGCCGATCGTCGCCAGCGTGTACGCGCTGGCCGGCCGCCCCGGCTCCGGCGACACGCCCGCCTCGTATCCCTATGCGCAGACCTCGGCCCTCTTCGACATCCTCTCGGGCAGCAACGGCTCCTGCGGCGGCAGCTACCTGTGCACCGCCGCCGCCGGGTACGACGGCCCCACCGGCCTGGGCACGCCCAACAACAGCGCCGCCTTCGGTCCCGCGCAGCCGGCCCTCGGCGCGCTCTCCTTCACCTCCGCGGCGCAGACGCTCACCGCAGGACAGGCGAGCGGCGCGATGAGCGTCGCGGTGTCGCCGGCGCCGGCCTCGCCGATCAGCGTGTCGCTGAGCAGCAGCAGCGCCAAGGGGCTGTTCGCCACCTCGGCGAGCGGGCCCTGGAGCAGCACGCTGACCGTGCCCGTGGGCAGTGGCGGCGCCAGCTTCTACTACGAGGACACCGCCGCGGGCAGCCCGGTGCTCACCGCCGCGTCGAGCGGCTACAGCTCTGCGACGCAGACCGAGAAGGTCAACGCAGGCGCCCTGGCCAGGGTGGTGCTCTCGCCGGCGAGTGCGAGCATCGCGCGGCGTGGCAGGGTCGTCTTCACCGCCAGCGGCCAGGACGCCTACGGGAATGCGGTCGCCCTCACCACCACCCCGTCGTGGTCGGTGAGCCCGGCGCTGGGCACGTTCAGCAACATCTCGGGCGGCTCGGCGACGTTCACGGCGGGCAGCAGCACCGGCTCGGGGACGATCACGGCCACCGTGGGCTCGCTCAAGGGCACCGCGTCGATCACGGTCCACCGCTAGGAACACGCTCGCCTCTCATTGACGCTGTGGCGGGCCGGGCATACCATTCGGCCGAGTCCGGGCAGGATCTCGCAGGAGATGGCCGGAACCGCATCACAAGCAGCCAACGAGGGAACCCGATGCCTGACAACACGGCCGGAAACTTCATCGACGACCTGACCAACGGGGACAAGGCGATCCTCGGCGGGTCGTTGGTGGTGCTGATCGCGATGTTCCTCCCCTGGTACAGCGAGTCGTACCTGAGCCTGAGCGACTCCGTCGACGGCTTCCACCGCTGGGGCCTGCTGTCCTTCGTGGCCTGGCTCCTGGTCCTGGGCCTCTGGCTCCTCCGCGGCCCTTTGAGCGAGCAGATGAAGCTGCCCCACTGGGGGGTCAGTGACGGGATGCTGTTCATGATCCTCGGCGGTCTCGAGGTGCTCGGCGCCATCCTCTTCTGGGTCGACGGCAACTCGTCCCTCGGGGGGCTCAACAGCTTCGGCGTTTCCGCGGGTCCGAGCTTCGGTCTGTTCGTCGCCATCGTCGGGGGGGCGCTCACCATCGCCGGCGGATACCTCAAGCAGTCCGAGCCCCCGAAGGTGACGAGCGGCGGCCCGTCCACCGCTCCCGGCGGCTACGGCACGCCGCCCGCCGCCGCGGCACCGCCGCCCCCGCCGCCGTCGTACGGCACGCCGCCTCCTCCGGCGGCTCCTCCGGCGGCCCCGCCCAGCGCTCCGCCCTCGGGTGGGGGCGCCCCGCCGCCACCGCCACCCGCCTAGCCGCCGGGCGTAGGCTGGGCCGGTGAGCAGCGCGCCCGGCACCGAGGTCGCAACCCTGGCGGGGGGCTGCTTCTGGTGCCTCGACGCCGCCTACCGGCAGATCGAGGGTGTCACCCGCGTGGTCAGCGGCTACGCGGGTGGCACCGTCGACGACCCCTCGTACGAGCAGGTCTGCACCGGCAGGACCGGCCATGCCGAGGTGGTGCAGGTCGAGTACGACCCCGCTTCCATCTCCTACGAGGACGTCCTCGACGTCTTCTGGTCGATCCACGATCCCACCACGCTCAACCGCCAGGGCGCCGACACCGGCACCCAGTACCGCTCGGCGATCTTCGTCCACGACGAGGCGCAGCGCGCCGCCGCGGAGCGCTCCAGGGCGGCGGTGCAGGAGCACTGGCACGACCCCGTGGTCACCGAGATCGTCCCCCTCGACCGCTTCTGGCCGGCCGAGGAGTACCACCAGGACTACTACGCCCGCAATCCGTACCAGGGGTACTGCCAGGCGGTGATCAACCCCAAGCTGCTCAAGCTCCGCCAGAAGCACGCGGCGCGGCTGCGGGCGGGCGCCTAGGCTAGGCGGCGGGCGTGCCCTTGGCGCCGCCCGGCGGCAGTGGCGCGGCCTCGGCGAGCGGGTCGATGACCACGCGCGGGCGGTTGTTGGAGATGTCGGCGCGGCAGAGCGCCGCCGCCGCGGGGAGGATCACCTCCGCCTCGGGGTGATGGCAGGACCCGACGAAGCCGCGCGTGCTGCGCTCGGCGCCGAGGTGGAGGCAGGTGCGCCCCGTGCCGCGTGCGGCCGTGGGATCGAGACCGAAGGTGACCACCTCGCCGTCGTACCCCGGGCATGCGGCCATCTGGTCGGAGTCGAGCCCGAGGACGGCGAAGGGGCAGCGCATCAGCATGGCGAGGGCGATCGTACCTCCGGTCGAGCGCCTGTGCGCCGGGTCAGTCCTCGCCGAAGCGGAGGTCGACCTCGTCGAGCGAGGGGACGAACCAGTACGAGCCGGTGGTCGCCGTGGTGAAGTCCATGAGGCGGTCGCCGGTGCCCTCGCGCGCGGTGTCGAAGATGCGGGCCAGCATGCGGTCGATCCGCTGCAGGTCGACGCTGAAGGCGATGAAGAAGAGCCCGTGCTCCTCGACGTCACCGAAGGGCGTGCTGCGGCGGAAGATCTCGAGCTCGTCGCCCTGCTCGTCCTCGATGACCACGCGGGCGATGTGCGCCGTGGCCGGCTTGACGGCGTCGGCCAGCTCCACGCTGTCCGGCTTGCTGCGCCCGATGACCGCCTCCTGCTGCTCGACTGGAAGGGCGTGGAAGCGGGCCAGGTCGTGCACGTAGCGCTGGGTCATGGCGAAGCTTCCCCCCTCGCCCGGCCCGCCGGGGATCGCCACCGTGGCCGGCGCGTCCGCGACCGGCGGGTTCTCGGTGCCGTCGACGAAGCCGGTCAGGTCGCGACTGTCGAGGTAGAGGAAGGCCGGCTGGTCCAGCTCCAGCGTCGCCACCGGGCTGAACGCGGCGGTGACGGCGCGCGCCGTGTCGAGGACGACGTCGGGCCCTGAGCCGTGCAGCCACACCCAGATGTCGCGCTGCGTCGAGGGGGCCCGGTGACGCGCGCCGTCCAGGGCGTCGAAGTCCCGCAGCCCCGGCGGTGCGTCGTGCCCGGCGACGCGGCGCCAGAGGTCGGCGCCGAAGCCGATGACGATGTTGCACCCGCCGGCCGTCACCGCGGGTTCGCGCAGGCTGCGAACGCCGGCCGCGATCGCCCCGATGTCGGCGTTGCCGGGCACGCTGAACTCGAGCTGGCGATGCGAGCGCGTCCCCTGCGCGAAGATGCCCGGCTGCGTGTGCGCCATGCGGCGATTCTGCGCCATGAGTTGCGCGCTCCGCTGCGCGTGTGTACGCTTGCACGGTTCCGTCGCGCCCCCAGCCCGGGTGCGGCATTTCATTGAGGAGACCCCTCGTGTTGATCCGGCTGCGTCAGACCCCCGGAGCAGAGAGCGTGAATCCGCGGCTCTCCTTCGTGGGTGGAGTCTGCGCGGCCGACCTGTATCCCTAACTCTCCCGTCGCCTGACGTCGGGATCACGGGATCCACCGGCCGCCCAGCGAGAGGCCGGACATCTGGAACCGTGATCGAGGACGTTGGAGGCAACTGGAGTGACTGGGAGTTCGAGGGGAGCAGCCGTCGAGCTGCGGGGCGTCAGCAAGCGCTTCCGCACCTCCGGTGGCGCGCTGCCCTGGAGGCGGAGCCGCTCTGAGAAGGTGGCGCTGCACAGCACCGACCTCTGCGTCGAGTACGGCAGCGTCACCGGCATCATCGGCATGAACGGCAGCGGCAAGTCGACGCTGGTGCGGATCCTGGCGACGCTGATGCTGCCCGACACCGGGTGGGCCCGCGTCTTCGGCCACGACGTGGTGAATGAGGCCGCCGCCGTGCGCCGGCACGTCAACCGCGTCTCGGTGGAGGCGTCGTTCTTCAAGTCGCTGAGCCCGTGGGAGAACCTGCTCTACTCGGCGCGGCTCTACGGCAGCGACGACGACATCCGCTCGCGCAGCTCGGCGGTGCTGCGCCGTCTCGGGCTTCCCGAGTCGACCTTCGACAAGCCGATGCGGCAGCTCTCCCGCGGCCAGCAGCAGAAGGTGGCCATCGCCCGCAGCCTGCTGACCGCACCGTCGCTGCTGCTCATGGACGAGCCCACCACGGGGCTCGACCCGCGCAGCAAGCGCGAGGTGCAGGGCTTCATCCGGGCGATGCGCCGCGAGCGTGAGGTGACCGTGCTGCTCTGCACCCACGACCTCGCCGAGGCCGAGGTGCTCTGCGACCGCGTCGTCGTCCTCGACGGCGGGCGGGTCCTCGCCGACGCGACACCCGAGGGGCTGCGCACGGCCGCGCGCACCGCGACCCTCGAGGACGCCTTCCTGCAGATCGTGGGACGAAGCATCGACGACGACGTCGACACACCGGAGGAGAGCTGACATGGCCGCCGGCACCGCCTCGGGCACCACGGCGCTGCGTCGCGAGATGGGCGCCCTGCTGGGGTTCATGGAGCGCCAGCGCAACATCTACAAGCGCTTCTGGGCGTGGGAGGTGGTCTTCTTCGCCTACTCGCTGATCTCGGTGTGCAGCATCGGCTACCTGGCCAGCGGCCTGCCCTCGATCGGCGGCGGAGCGCAGGTGGACACGCGCACGACGCAGCTCTACCTGCTCGCCGGCGCGCTGCTGTGGAGCTACCTCTCGCTCATCTTCATGGAGGTCGCCTACGCGATCGGCATCGAGCGCTGGGAGGGCACCATCGAATACACCTTCATGGCGCCGGTGCGGCGCACCACCCACCTCATGGGCGTGTGGTGCGCGACGGTGATCTACGGCCTGGTGCGCACCGCCGTCGTCATCGCGGTGATCGTCCCGCTGTTCCACATCGACCTGCACGGCGTCAACGGCTGGTCGGTGCTGGTCATCCTGCTGGTGGCGACGCTGCCGCTGGCGGCCATCGGCATCATGGTGGCGATCATGCCCTTGCTCGCGCCCGAGAAGGGCGAGCAGATGTCGATCAGCATCCAGGGCGTGTTCCTGCTGGTGTCGGGCGTGTACTACCCGGTGTCGGTGCTGCCCCAGCCGTTGCATGCGCTGGGGTTGGCGTCGCCGCTGACGTACGTCCTCGACGGCATCCGCGACGCGCTGCTGCGGGGGCGCTCCGTCGGTGACATGCTGCCCATGCTCGGCATGCTGGTGCTGAGCGGGCTGGTGCTCATCCCGGTCGCCCTGTGGCTGTTCTCGCGCGCCGAGCAGAGGGCGAAGCGGCTGGGGCTGCTGAAGCGCAGCGGCTGACCCGCGACGGGCGGGTCAGCCCCAGGCCACCACCGACCGGACTCCGCCACGGCGCCCTTCCGCCGCGTGGCGGTTGACGTCGTCCATGTGCTCGCACATCAGCCGCTCCGCCGCGGCCGCGTTGCCGCGCGCGATGGCGCGCGCCACCGCGGCCAGGCGCGCGGCGGCCTCGGGGCGCCGGTTGACCGGCAGTGCGAAGCCGGTGATGCGATCGCTGACCACCTCGTCGAGGGCCCGGCAGAAGAGGGCCAGCACGGCCTGCCCCGCGGTCTCGTCCATCGCCTCGCGGAACTGGCGCGTGGCCTCGCGCCAGCGCGCCGCCGGCGCGTCGACGCAGGACTCGACCTGCTCCACGGCCAGCTGCAGCCGCCGCAGGCCGCCGGGATCGCGCCTCTCGGCTGCGATCCGCGCCATCACCGGCTCCATCACCCGCCGCGCCTCCATCACCTCGATGAGGCGCATGCCGCCCGCCTGGAAGAAGAGCGACGAGGTGCGGGCGTAGCCGCGGCTGCCCGCCTCGGCGAGCACAGGTCCGCCTCCGGGGCCCGGCCGGATGGTGAGCAGGCCCTGGACCTCGAGGATGCGCAGCGCCTCGCGCAGCGTGGTGCGCCCGACCTGGTACTCCTCGAGCATCAGCGCCTCGGGGGGCAGCGTGGTGCCGGGCCGCAGCCGCCGAGCCAGGACGTCGCGGAGGATCTGCCGCGCCAGCGTCTGGGACTTCTTCTCCCCGCGACGAGCTGTGACGGCGGCGCCGCGTGGCTGTGCTGCGATGGCGGCGCCTTCGCCTCTGCTCATACACCCCTTCCGAGGACGTTCCCCTGCCGCGCCCCGCCGCGATTGCGCGTCAGTATAAGCGTGGTGTACGCCGACGACCCGCACGCCCGCCTCGCCGCACTCGGCCTGGAGCTGCCCCCGGCACCGCCCGCTCTGGCCGCCTACGTGCCGGCCACAGCGCTGCCCATGGGCCACGGGCGCGTGCTCGTCTCCGTGTCCGGTCAGGTGCTGGTGCGGGACGGCGCTCCCGTGCTGCGCGGGCGCGTCCCCGACGAGGTGAGCGTCGAGGAGGCGGTGGAGAACGCGCGCGGCTGTGCCCTGCGCGTGCTCGCCCAGCTCGACGGCGCCGCCGGCCTCGCCAACGTCGAGCAGGTGCTCCAGGTCACCGTCTTCGTGCGCTGCGCCGACGGCTTCGAGGGCCAGCCGGCGGTGGCCGACGGCGCCTCCGAGCTGCTCGTCGCCGTGCTCGGCGAGCGCGGCCGGCACGCCCGCGCCGCGGTGGGCGTCAACGCGCTGCCGCTGGGGGTCCCCGTCGAGGTGACCGCCCTGGCCCTGGCTACGCGGCCGACTCCGGCATGAGCAGGGCGCGCGCCTCCTCGGGGAAGCGCGCCAGGCTGGCCTCGCTGATCACCGGGATCTCGGCGTTGGGCTGGTCCACCCAGCGGTAGACGATCTCCCGGAAGAGGTCGACGGTGGCGTCGATGGGCATCCCGAGGCGCGACATGTCCTCGCTGCGCTCCTCCATGAAGCGCTCCATCATGGTGAGGAAGGCGTTGCCCCCGCGCAGCAGCTCGGAGGTGGCCGCGGCGTACTCCTCGGTGCCCGCGGGCGCGGCGAGCTGGCGTCCCTTGATCGCCCAGAGCTCGGTCACGAAGTCGGCCATCAGCGGGGTGAGCTCGCGCTGCATCGAGCGGGCGACGGCCAGCCGGTCCTCGCGCACCTCGCGAACCCAGGCCATGCGAGCCTGCTCGTCGCCGATGCGGCAGCGGGCGAAGTGGCGCCACGGAGCGCCCGGCACGCGGCCGAGGTCGAGGTTGCCGCAGGTCCAGATCGAGTCCAGGGTGCGGTACTGCGTGTCCAGCGGGACGAACTGCGACTGCTGGAAGGCGGGGCACCCGTCGAAGCCGTCGGCGAACGGCTTGCGATAGGGGCACTCGTCCCGCGGGCGCTCAGTGGGCATGGCGTGCGCATTGTCGCCGCTGCCGGGCGATCGTGGGCGTCCTCCGGCGCGACAGGTCAGTTGCGCAGCCGCTCGGCGACCACCTCGGCGAGGTGGCGCACCCGCAGCGGCTGCCGGCGCGCGGCTGCGGCGCCGCGGAGGTGGAGGATGCAGCCGGGGTTGTCGGTGACCAGCACCCGCGCCCCGCTCTCGGCGACGTTGTCCAGCTTGCGCGTGGCGATCGCCCGGCCCACCTCGGGTGCGGTGGTCGAGGTCGCCCCGCCGAACCCGCAGCAGACGTCCGCCTCCTGGAGCGCCGCGGTGGCGATGCCGCAGCGGGACAGCAGGCGCTGGGCGGCGCCGTCCGCGTGCAGCACGGTGCGCGTCTGGCAGAACGGGTGGTACACGGTGGCGGCGGTGGCCGGGGCCGCGTCGATTGCGCCGTCGGGCAGGCGTTCGGCGACGAAGCTGGCGAAGTCGACGGTGCGCTCGGCGAGGGCCTCGGCACGGCGCCGCCAGGCCGGGTCGCCGGCGAAGAGCTGCGGGTACTCGTGGACCATGGCGGCGACGCAGGAGTTGGCGGTGCTCACCACCTGGTCCGCGCGGCAGGACTCGAGGGTGGCGATGGTGCGGCGGGCGAGCCGGCGGGCGGTGTCCCAGTCGCCGGAGTCGAGCATGGGCAGGCCGCAGCAGTGCAGGCTCTCGGGAGCCACCACCTCGGCGCCGCAGGCGCGCAGCACCCGTGCCGCGGCGACGGCGATCTCGGGCGCGGCGACGTCGGTGATGCACTGGGTGAGGAAGGCGACGCGCATCACCGCTGGTGCGCCGGTGGCGGGCGGCGTCTGCAGCAGGCGCCGTGCCGGCGTCGTGGCCAGTGCCGGCAGGCGCCGCCAGGCATGGCGGCGGGGGAGGGGCAGTCGCAGCGTTCCGTCGCGGCGCTGCAGCGGGCGCGTCAGCGCGGCGCCGGTTGCGGCCAGCGCGCGGAACAACCGCGGCCGCGCCCAGATGGCGAAGGCGATCCGCGTCAGCCGCGGCAATCCCCGCCGCTCCACGACGCGGCGGCGCACGGCGAGGATCTGGCGCGGCAGCGGGATGTCGACGGGGCACACCGTCTGGCACGCGTTGCAGCTGACGCAGAGCGACTGCGGTCCCGCGGCCGCGTCGAGGCCGTGGTGGAACGGCGTGTTGACCAGGCCGATGGCGCCCGAGTAGATGTGGCCGAAGACCTGGCCGCCCACCGCCTGGTAGGGCGGGCAGACGCTGGCGCAGGCGGCGCAGCGGATGCAGCGCAGTGCCTCGCGGAACTCGGGGTCGTCGCGCATCGCGCTGCGCCCGTTGTCGACGACGATGTAGTGGAGCTGCTGCCGTGCGTCGGCGGGACCGCGGACGAACGTCGTGTAGGTGGTGATGCGCTGCCCCGTGGCGGAGCGCCCCAGCAGGCGCACCTGGGTGACCGCGTCCTCCTCGCTGCGCAGCAGCTTGTCCGCGCCGACCATGACGATGTGCACGTCGGCCAGCGTGGTCACCAGCGCCTCGTTGCCCTCGTTGGTGACGATCATCGCCGCGCCGCTGCCGGCGATGATCGCGTTGGCGCCGCTGATGCCGACGCGCGCGCGCATCAGCACCGGGCGCAGCGTCTCGCGCACCGTGGCCACCTGCTCGGTGACGTCGGTGGGGGAGACGGCGTGGTGCACCTCCTCGCTGAGCGTCTGGGCCACCTGGCGGCGGTTGAGGTGGATGGCCGGCATCACCATGTGCGACGGCGTCTCGTGGCGGAGCTGCACGATCCACTCGCCGACGTCGGTCTCCACGGCGCGGATGCCGTGGTCCTCGAGATGATGGTTGAGGTGCAGCTCCTCGGTCACCATCGACTTGGTCTTGACGACGAGGTCGGCTCCGGCGCTGCGGCAGATCTGCACCACGGCCTGCACCGCCTCGGCCGCCGTCCGGGTGAGGTGCACCTGGGCACCGGACCTGGTGGCGTTGTCGACGAACCGCTGCAGGTAGGCCGCCTGGTCGGCGATCACCTCGTCCTTGGCGGCCACCAGCGTCTGGCGCAGCGACTCGAACGGCTCGGGCGGTGGCGTGGCGGTGAAGGCGGCGTCGCGGCCGCTGCGCCAGCCGCGCTGGAAGGCGAGCAGGTTGGCGGCGAGCTGCTCGTCGTGCACCGCGCCCTCGTAGCGCGCGGCGAAGGGCTCAGGCATGCAGCGGCTCGGCGAGCAGGAGGACGTGCAGCGCGCGCGGGCCGTGCGCGCCGATGGTGATGACGCGCTCGATGTCGGCGGTGCGCGTCGGGCCGGTGACCAGCGAGACGTAGGGCGCGGAGATGCTGCGGGTCGCGGCGGGAAGGTCGTCCAGCGAAGCGCGGACGTCGCCCTCGGCGACGGCGACGACGTGCACGCGCGCGAGGATGCCGAGCAGGCGGTCCCAGCGCGAGCGCGGCGCCAGCAGCAGGCTGCCGGTCTCGGCGACGCCCAGCTCCGCGGTGGAGACGCCGAGGTCGAGGTAGGGCGGCCGCTGCCCGGCGGTGACCGGCACGACGCCGTCCGGCAGCAGCCCGGCGGCTGCCTCGGTCGCCGCGACGGCCGGCGGCACTTCGGTTTCTGCCAGAGTCGACATGATCGTGGCGACCACGGCCCGCGCCGCGGCCAGGTCGGCGCAGCGGTGGAGGGTGGCGCCGGTGACCCCGACCTGCTCGGCGAAGGCGTCCACGACGGCGGCGTCGGTGCTGGGCATGCCCGTCCAGCCTAGCCGTGCGCTCATGCCCGCTGCAGCGCCGCCGGCGCCTCGGCCCCCGGCGTGCCGACGCCGGGCAGCGCGCAGAAGCGCGCGTACGCCTCCTCCCAGCGCGGCGCGGCGCCCGGATCGGGGTCGTACCGCCGCAGCCCGGCGCCGCGGGCGATCAGCGTCCGCGCGTCCTCGAGCGAGCCCAGCACCCCGCGCGCGATCGCCTGCACCGCCACGTTCCCGGCGGCGGTGGCCTCGACAGGACCCGCGACGACGGGCAGGCCCGTGGCGTCGGCGGTGCAGCGGTTGAGCAGCGCGTTGCGGCTGCCGCCGCCGACGACGTGGATCACCGCCGGCCGCACGCCGGTGGCCAGGGAGAGCGCGTCGACGGCCCAGCGGTAGCGGAGAGCCAGGCTCTCGATCACCGCGCGCACCAGGGCGCCGCGCCCCTCGGGCTTCGGCTCGCCGGTGCGGACGCACGCCTCGGCGATGGCCGCGGGAAGGTCGCCGGGGCGGAGGAAGGCGGGATCGTCGGGGTCGACGACGCTGACGAAGGGGGGCGACTGCTCCGCCTCGTGCAGCAGCGTCGCGTAGTCGGCCGCATCGCCGTCGCGCGTGGCGAAGGCGCTGCGCAGCTGCTGCACCAGCCAGAGCCCCATCACGTTGCGCAGCAGCCGCACCGTGGCGGCGACGCCGTGCTCGTTGCTGAGGTTGCAGCGCAGCGCGATGTCGCCGAGCACGGGCGCGCGCAGCTCCATGCCGACCAGCGACCACGTCCCCGAGGAGATGAACGCCGCGGGGACGTCGCGGGGCAACGGCGTGCCCGCCACCGCCGAGGCGGTGTCGTGGCTGCCGGCGGCGACGATGTCCATGCCGGGCCGCCCGCGGACGCTGCCCACCACGGTGCCGGGCTGGACGATCGGTGCGCACAGGTGCGAGGGCAGCCCGCAGGCGTCGAGGACGTCGGTCGCCCAGGTGCCGTCGTGCGCCAGCATCTGCGTGGTGCTGGCGTTGGTGCGCTCGCTCACCGCGTCGGCGCCGAGGCGGTGCTGCAGGTAGTCGGGCATGAGCAGCATGCGCGCCGCGCCGTCGAGATCGGGCGCACCGGCGCGCGCCATGGCGACGAGCTGCCCCAGCGTGTTGATCTCCATCATCTGGATGCCGGTGCGTGCGAACAGCGCGGCGCGCGGGATGCGCTCGAAGACGTGGGGGAGGATGCCCGCGGTGATGGGGTCGCGATAGCAGCGCGGCGGCGCGCAGGGCGTCCCGCCCGCGTCCAGCAGCACGACGTCGACTCCCCAGCCGTCGACGGCGACGCTCACCGCCTCGGGCGCGGCGTCGATGCCCGCGCGCACCTCGGCGAGCAGCGTCTCGACGTCCCAGGCCAGCCGGTCGGTGAGCCGCACCGGCACGTTGGCGAAGCGGTGCAGCTCCTCGAGGACGATGCCGCCGTCGCCGACGCGACCCGCCATGGCGCGGCCGCTCTCAGCGCCGAGGTCGACGGCGAGGAAGAGCGGCGCCGCGGCGCCCACGGCTACGCCCAGCCTGCCGGGACGCCCTCCCGCCGCGCCTGCGCCCGCGCCTCGGCCTCGCCGCTCGCGAGGTAGGCGCGCAATGGCTCGGCGGGGAGGTTGCGCGCCTCGCGCCAGCGCGCCAGCAGGGGGCGGACGTCGGTGTCGTAGGCGTCCTTGAGGCACTCGTTGGCGCCGACGATGTCGCCCGCCTGCTGCGCCGCCTGCAGTGCGGGGCGGTCGACCAGGCAGGCCTTCAGCCAGTGCTCCTGCAGGGTGGTGACGGTGCGGATCATCGCCGGCACCTTGGGCTCGATGTTGTGCGCCTGGTCGACCATGTAGGCGATGCCGCGCGCGCAGGCGCCGGCGGCGCTCGACTCCAGTCCCGCGCCGGCCAGCTCGTTGAAGATGAGGAAGAGCTGGTACGGGTTGACGCTGGCGGCGATGAGGTCGTCGTCGCCGTACTTGCGGTCGTTGAGGTCGAAGGCGCCGAGCACCCCCTCGTCGAGGAGGATGGCCACGATCTGCTCGATGTTGACGCCGTGCGCGTGGTGCCCCAGGTCGACGACCACGCGGCCGCGCTCACCGGCGTGGCGCGCCAGCAGCATGGCCATGCCCCAGTCCTGGATGTCGGTGTGGTAGAAGGCCGGCTCGTAGAACTTGTACTCGACGAGCAGCCGCGCCGGCTCGGGGAGCTGGTCGTGCACCGCGCGCAGGGCGTCCATGAGGCGGTGCTTGCGGCTGCGGAAGTCGTCCTGGCCCGGGTAGTTCGTGCCATCTCCGAGCCAAACCTTGAGCGCGTGCGCGCCGGTGGCGGCGACGATCTCGCAGCACTCCTGCATGTGCCGCATCGCCTTGGCGCGCACCGCCGCGTCGGGGTGGGCCAGGCTGCCGAGTCGGTAGTCCTCGTCCTGGAAGGTGTTGCTGTTGATGGCGCCGAGGCGCAGTCCGCGCTCGGTCGCGTGGGCGCTCAGCGCGGCGTAGTCGTCGACGCGGTCCCAGGGGATGTGCAGCGACACCAGCGGCGCGGCGCCGGTGTAACGGTGCACGGTGGCGGCGTCGTCGAGCTTCTCCAGGGTGTCGCGCGGCGTGCCCGGCTGGGGGAAGACGCGGAAGCGCGTCCCGGTGTTGCTGAAGCCCCAGGAGGGCAGCTCGACCACGAAGGCGTCGAGGACGGCGCGCAGTCGGGCCTCGTCGAAGTCGATGCTCATCCGGTCGCTCCCTGGCGGGCGTGCTGGGCCTGCGCTGTGCAAGCGGTTGCAGGATCGTACCACCGAGCCGCCGCTGATGCCAGCGAGCCGGCGCTGTGCAACACGTTGCACGCCCGCGGCTATGATTCGGGCGATGCCGCCTGCACGCGGGGACGAGCTGACCTCCGGGGCCCGCCTCCGTGACGTGGCCGCCCTGGCCAAGGTGTCCACCTCGACCGCCTCGCGCGCCCTGAGCGGCGACCCCCGGATCAGCGCGCCGACCCGCCGGCGCGTCGAGCGCGCCGCCAGCCGCCTGGCCTACCGGGCCAACCCGCTGGCCCGCGGCCTCTCCCTGCGCCGCACCTTCACCGTCGGCCTGATCGTCGGCGATCTGACCAACCCCTTCTTCGGCCAGCTCGCCCGCGGCGTCGACGAGACCCTCCACGACTTCGGCTACACCTACCTGCTGGCGGACATGGACGGCGAGGTGGAGCGCCAGTCCGTCCTCGCCCAGCGCCTCGTCGACCGCCACGTCGACGGCCTGCTGGCCACCGTGCCGCACGACCCGGCCGTGCTCGCCTCCCTGCCCATCCCCGTGGTCGCCGTCGACCGCTGCCCCGGCGTCCCGTCGGTGAGCTCCGACAACGTCGCCGGCGGGAGGCTTGCCGCCGAGCACCTCGTCGCTGCGGGCTACCGGCGCCCGGCCATCCTCCACGCCGGCCCGTCGATGGCGCCGGAGCTGGACCGTCGCACCGGCTTCGTCCAGGGCCTGGCCGCGGCCGGGGTCACCCTGGCCGGGGAGCTCGACCGCGCCGCCCGCTCGCTGCGCTACGACGACGCCTTCGTCGCCGCGCTCGACCTGCTCCGCGCCGGCGCCGACGCCGTCTTCGCCATCGACGACGTCATGGCCGCCGCGGTCATCGCCGCCGCCCTCGAGCTGGGCAGGCGCGTGCCCGGCGACGTCGGCGTGGTCGGCTACGACGACACCCCGATGGCGGCCTGGCGCACCCTCTCGCTCACCTCGGTCGACCAGCGCACCGTGGAGATGGGCCGCGCCGCGGCGAGCATGATCCTGCGCCGCATCGAGAAGCCGGACGAGGACGTCGCCTCGCTGACCCTGGCTCCGCGCCTGGTGGTGCGCGGCTCCTCGGCGGGCCCGGACGCCACCAGGCCCGCCCGGCGCCCGCCTCCTGAAGGCGGCCGCGCGCGTCGGGCAGACTGAGGGGCATGGCAGCGCAGGCCTCGGCCCGTCCCGACCAGGGCAGCTTCTCGCCGGGGCGGATGTACCGGGAGGAGATCGCCACCGACCCGCGCCGTGAGCGGATGTTCCTCGGCTCGGTGGGCTTCTTCGCCGGCTTCGGCGTGGCCCGCGCCATCACCCACGCCATCCGCGCCGAGGTGGGGCCGTTCCGCAACCTCTCCATCGGCGGCCGCCACCTCCACCACATGGTGTTCGGCATCGGCGGGCTGCTGGGCATCGGCTACCTCTGGCTGCTCCTCTTCGGCACCCAGCACCCCGGCCAGGCGCGGGCCTCGCGGGTCACCTCGACCGCCTACGGCGTCGCCTCGGCGCTGACCCTCGACGAGTTCGCCCTCTGGCTCACCCTGCAGGACGTCTACTGGGCCAGGCAGGGACGCAAGAGCGTCGACGCCGCGGCGGTGTTCGGCGCGGTGCTGTCGATGGGCGTCTGGGGCGCGCCGCTCTTCCGCCGCATCGGCCGCGAGCTGTCCGGGAAGCACAGCTAGGCGCGTCCTCAGACGACCGCCCGCAACGCGCGGTCCAGCGCGCTCCGCAAGCCCGGTGGCGACACCCGCTCCACGGCGACGGCGTCGCATCCCACCCACGACGCCGCCTCGACCAGCGCGTCCGCCATCGGCTCCACCGCCGCCGCCGAGTCGAGCGCGACGTGGCGCCCCACCAGCGTCCGTCCGGCCCGAGCGGGGTCGACGTGCCCCTGCAGGCGTCCGCCGCTGAGCAGCGGCATGGAGAAGTACCCGTGGGTCCGCCGCGCCGCCGGGACGTACAGCTCCAGCGGCGGCTTCACCCCGAAGATCCGCTCGGTGCGCCGCCGGAACCAGATCAGCGAGTCGAAGGGCGAGAGCAGCGTGGTGCGGTACCGGCCGCGCACCCCGGCCTCGTGCGTGGCAACCCAGGACGGATGCGCGAACGCGGGCGCCCGTCCCCAGCCGTCGACCTGCACCTCGACCAGCCCCGCCGCGGGCAGCCCAGCGCGCAGCGCCTCCGGTGGCAGCCGGAAGTAGTCGCCGATGTCGGCGGCGGTGGCCACGCCGAGCCGCAGCGCCGCCTGGTTGCAGAGCGCCGCGGCGCACTCGTCGTCGCTCAGGTCGTCGCGCAGCAGCTCGGCGGGGATGGCCCGTGAGGCGAGGTCGTAGACGCGCTTCCAGCCGCGCCGCGTGACGCAGGCGACCTCGCCCTCGGCGAGGAGCTGCTCCACGGCGACCTTGAGCGGCGACCAGTCCCACCACGGGCCGCCCTTGCGCGCGCCGCCCAGCTCGCTGGCGGTGAGCGGGCCGCCGTCGCGCACGCGCGCCAGCGCCTCGGCGCGCACCTCGGGCGCGATGGTCGCGCCCCAGATCCGCACCCGCTCGCGGTAGCGCCGCCGCTTGCCGGCGAAGAGGGGCCACATCTCCAGCGGCAGCACCGAGGCGGCGTGGGCCCAGTACTCGAAGGCGCCGCCGCCCCAGTAGGCGCGCTCCACAGCCGGCCGGCCGACGGCTCCGAGCCGCGCGTAGGCCACCAGCTCGTGGGAGCGCGCCAGCACGGAGATGGTGTCGAGCTGGACGGCGCCGACCGTCTCCAGCATCGCCCGCACCCGCCGCTCCGGCCTGCCGGCCGGTCCCGCGCCCAGCAGGCCCTGGGCCCGCAGCGCCAGCCGCCGCGCCTCCGCCGCACTCAGCGAAAGGGCGGCTCCGGTCACGGCGGCTGATTGTGCCAGCCCTGGCACAACCCCCCCCACATGCCGAACACAAAGCTGCAAAGCCCTCAGTCGCGGCCGGGGCGCAATGGGAGGATCGACCCCGTGCCCGTCTCCGAAGCTCCCCACCCGACCGTCCCGCTGAGCCCCCCGCTGCCGCCGCCACCACGGTCCGAGGCCGACCTGCGCGTGCCCCTGCACGTCGCCCTGGACATCGCGCTGAAGTCCTTCTACTTCCGCGGCGCCATGCGCGGGCGCGAGCTGGCCGAGCATCTCTGCCTGCCCTTCCGCCTCGTCGAGCCGATCCTCCGCACCCTGAGCGACGCCGGCTGGTGCATGTCGGGCGGCCTGCCCAAGGGCGAGGCGATCACCGAGGACAGCGTGCTCAGCTCGGTGCAGTGGTCGCTGACCCAGCAGGGCCGCGACCGCGCCCGCGAGCTGCTCGACGTCAACCAGTACGCAGGTCCCATGCCGGTGAGCTTCGACGTCTACTGCGCGGTGGCGCGCCAGCAGGCCACCGGCGAGCACCGCGTCCACGAGGCCGAGGTGTGCCGCAGCCTGCAGCACCTGGTGCTCGACGAGACCGTGCTCGACGCGCTCGGCCCGGCGCTCAACGGCCGCCAGGCGGTGTTCCTCTACGGCGCGCCGGGCAACGGCAAGACGTCGATCGCCGAGTCGGTCACCCGCCTGCTGGGGCCACCCATCGCCGTGCCCCGGGCGATCTGGGCACACGGCGAGATCATCCGGTTCTTCGACCCCATCCACCACACCCCGGTGAGCATCCCCGACCTGCCCGCGCACGACCGGCGCTGGGTGGTGGTCGAGCGTCCGCAGGTGCACGTCGGCGGCGAGCTGGGCGCGCACACGCTGGAGCTCAGCTTCGACGCGCGGATGGGCTTCTACGAGGCGTCGGCGCAGCTCAAGGCCAACGGCGGGGTGTTCTTCATCGACGACTTCGGGCGGCAGACGCGCATCCCCGCGGTGGAGCTGCTCAACCGGCTCATCGTGCCGCTCAGCAAGGGGGTCGACTTCCTCAACCTGCCGCGCGTCGGCACCACCCTGGAGGTCCCCTTCACCACCTCGCTGCTGCTGGCCACCAACCTGCGTCCCGAGTCGCTGATGGACGAGGCCTTCCTGCGCCGCATCCGCTTCAAGGTGCACGTGCCCGAGCCGACCGTCGCGCAGTACCGCGAGATCTGGCACATGGCCTGCGACCGCCAGGGCGTCGCCTGCGACGAGGCGGTGCTCGACTGGCTGATCGAGGAGCACTACCGCAAGGCGCGGCGCCCGCTGCGCGGGGTCCACCCCCGCGACCTGATGGCGTACATCGTCAGCGCCGCCTGGTACCGCGACCGCGAGCCGGTGTTCGACCGCCGCTCGCTCGACGCCGCGGTGCGCGCCTACTTCGTGCAGGGCGAGGGGCGCTGAGGGAAGGCACCACGCGGCGGGGGGTGCAAACCCCCTGTACAGCGCGCCCACGGCGTGCCATCCTGCTGTCCCGACACGGAATTGGCAGAGGGGCCACCGCATGACGACTCTCTCGCTGTCGCGCGACATCTATTGCCCGATCGACGAGGTCTTCGCGTACCACACCGACCTGGAGCGATCCCCGCAGCACTGGACCAACGTCATCGTCTGCCGGCGCGAGGCCGGACCCGGCGCGCCGCAGGTCGGTGACCGCTACCTCTGGCGCTACCGCATGTACGGCGTCGACTTCGCCGGCCACGCCGCCGTCCGCGAGATCGAGCCCGGGCGCCGCTTCGTGTGGGAGACCGACGGCGGGCTCCGCGCGCGCATCGTCAGCGAGTACCTGCCGCTCAGCGCCCGGCGCACCCGGGTGACCGTCCACGTCGACTACGACGTCCCCGGCGGCCTGATCGGGCGCGCCGTCGACCGCCTGCTCGTCGAGGCCCGCAACGTCGCCGACGGGGAGCGGGCGATGGACCGCCTGGTGGAGCGCCTCGAGGCGGAGGTGGCGGCGCGGCTCGACGTCGAGGACATGCTGCTCGCCTGAGCCAGGGGCTTGGGGTGAAAACCCTATACTGCCCCGCGCATGAGCCAGACGCCTCTCTCGCTGGCGCTCTTCTGGGTCGCGGTGGCCGCCTACCTGGTGGCCCTGCTCAGCTTCGTCGTCTACCTCCCCCTGCGCCGCAAGGTCGTCGCCGACATCGGCGTCGCCGCGGTGGTGCTCGGCTGGCCCTTCCACCTCGCCTCCATCGTCACCCGCGCCCTGGAGGCGGGCCACTGGCCGCTGGGCAACATGTACGAGTACTCGACGGCGATCTCCTTCATCGTCGTCACCACCTTCCTGGTGCTCGCCCTGCGCGCCAGGGTGCGGCTGGTGGGCATCCCGGCGATGGTCATCGCCATCGCCCTGCTGGGTGTCGCCTACATGCTCTACGTGCCGCCCGGCAACCTGGTGCCGGCGCTGCACAGCTACTGGCTGACCATCCACGTCACCGCCATGGCGACGTCCTCGGGGATCCTCACCTTCTCCTTCTTCTTCGCCATGTTCTACCTGGCCCGGCGCTGGGCGGACGAGCGCGTCTCCGGGCACACCGCCACACGCGCTGCGGCACGCACCCCGGGCGGCACGCCGGTCTCTGTCGGCGGCGGCGTCACCGGCGGCTCGCGCTCGCTGGCCTTCGCCCGCACCCTGACGCGGGTCCTCCCCGAGGCGCGGCGGCTCGACGAGTGGAGCTACCGCTTCGTGATGCTCGGCTTCCCGATCTGGTCCTTCGGGGTGATCTGCGGGGCGATCTGGGGCGAGCACGCCTGGGGCCGCTACTGGGGCTGGGACCCCAAGGAGACCTTCGCCTTCATCACCTGGGTGATCTTCGCCATCTACCTGCACGCCCGGGTCACCTACGGGTGGCGCGAGAAGCGGGCGGCGGCGATCACCGCGGTGGGATTCGTGGCCATCCTCTTCACCCTCTACGCGGTCAACCTCTGGATCGCCGGGCTCCACTCCTACGCCAAGGCGTGACGATCCCCTGCTAGCGCTTGCTAGCTTCGCTTGCTTGCGCTAGTGTGCTGAGCATGGCAACGCAAGCGGCCGATGTCGACGCCGTCCACGACCAGGCCCTCGCGCGGATCGACCAGGCCATCCGCGACGCACTCGATGCGGGACTCCTCGACGCCCAGACCGTGGAGCGACTCACCGAGGCCTTCGCCGAGACCGTGGCCGGCCTCGGCGCCGTGGGCGCCATGCCCGCCGCGGGGACCGGTCTCAGCGAGGCCGAGGTCGAGGCGCTTCGTTCGGCGGAGATCGATCCCGAGGACCCCGAGCTGGAGGGGGACGCCGGCGCCGCCTTCGCCGGCGGCGTGGCCGACTACGCCCGTCTCACCGGCACGGCGCTGACCACCGCCGAGGCCGCCGAGCGGGCCGGTGTCAGCCCGGGCCGGGTCCGCCAGCTGGTCTCCAAGGGGCAGCTGCTCGCCGTCAAGGTGAGCGGCGACCTGCGCATCCCCCGGTTCCAGTTCGCCGACGAGGGCGGGCTGCTCCCCGGGCTGGCCCGGGTCATCGGCGCCCTCGACCTGGGACTGCTCCATCCCGTGGCCGTGGAGCGATGGTTCGTCCTCCCGCGCGAGGAGCTGGGCGGCATGCCGGTGCGCACCTGGCTGCTCTCCGGCCACACGGCGGAGGAGCCCGAGCGGCTGGCCCGCCGCGCGGCCTCCATCCCCTAGCCGGCCGGGCGGCAGGCGGTGCAGTCGCTGACCCCACCTCCGACGACGCTTCCGCCCCTCCAGCCGGAGGAGGTGGTGGAGCTGCACGGGTCGCCGCTGTTCCGGATCTATCCCTCTGCGGGCGCGCACCCCTTGCCATGGGACGGTCCGCGGGTCTCGCCAGCGGCGCTGGCGCGGCTCGATCCCCACGCCGCCGGACCGGTGGGGGTCTGGTACGCGGCCCGCGAGCTGGCGACCGCCCTGGCCGAGACGTTCCAGGAGACGCGCACCGTGCAGGCGCGCCCCGATCGGCCACGGCTCTGCCTCGCCCGCGTCGC
>DASRDZ010000043.1:0-2188 GCA_035652335.1 Candidatus Dormiibacterota bacterium | reverse complement strand
CCGAGCCCGAGGTCGCCGTGGTGGTCAACGCCGCCGGCGAGATCGCCGGGTTCACCGTCGGCGACGACGTCAGCTCGCGCGACATCGAGGGCGAGAACGCGCTCTACCTGCCGCAGGCCAAGGTGTACGAGCGCTCCTGCGCGCTGGGGCCCGGCATCCGCCCGGCCTGGGAGCTGCCCCCCGAGCCCGTCTTCGAGATCGACCTGGCGGTGGCGCGGGCAGGCGAGATCGTCGCCCAGGGCAGCACCGACACCTCGCGCATGGTGCGCGGCTGGGAGGAGCTGGTGGCCTGGCTGACCCGTGCCCTCGACTTCCCCGACGGCGCCGTGCTGCTCACCGGCACGGGCATCGTCCCGGGCAGCGACTTCAGCCTGCGCGCGGGCGACGAGGTCAGCATCACCGTGCACGGCGTGGGCACGCTGCGCAACCATGTGGCCACAGTTGGCAGCAACTCCCCGATCCCCCGGGCGCGGACCGCGATGGCCGGCAACGGCCAGGAGCCCTCGGCTAGCTGATCCCGGTGGGCGCGTCGACCAGGTCGGTCTGCGGCACGGTGTCCAGGCTGCCGCGCTCCTCCAGCTCGCGCACGGCGGGCACCGGGTTGGGGTCGAGGAAGGTCTCGGTGGCGCCGAAGCGGAGCGAGGTGGCGTCGGTCTCCCAGTAGGAGGCCTCCAGGGCGACGCCGCTGGGATCGGTGAAGTAGATCGACTTGATCATGCCGTGGTCGACGACCTCGGTCACCTCGGTGCCGGCGTCACGCAGGCGCTGCTGCAGCTCCAGCAATGCCGCGCGGTCGGCGAGGTTGAAGGAGAGGTGGTCGAACTGCAGCGGGTGCTTGGTGGGCCAGCCCGCCGGCTTGCGGAAGGTGTCCATCCCCTTCCACTCGAAGAAGGCGACGGTGTTGCCCTCGTCGATCTTGAAGAAGTAGTGGCGCATCGGCCCGGCCATCAGCGTCGCCACCAGGGGCATGCCCAGGACGCCGTGGTAGAAGCGGACGGTGGCGTCCATGTCGGGCGTCACCAGGGCGAGGTGGTTGACGCCGCGCCAGGTGGGCCGCGGCTTGGTGGCGAGCTGTGCGGCGGCGGCGGACGCGTCCAGCTCCCGGGTGACACTCGCCATCGTCTCGGCCTCCGTGTGGACTCGGCCACGTCGCCTGGGGCGGTGGCCTGCGCCCTGTATACACCCCGAGGCGCCCGATCGACGCGTATCCTCGCGCCCACCATGCCCGCCGCCGCTGCCCGCGCCACCCTGGCGCCGGACCGGCCGCTCGACGCGGTGGCCACCCTCTCCCTGCTGGTCCGCGGCGGCAGCGACCCCTGCTCGCGCCGCGACGGCGACGCGCTCTGGTGGGCGACGCGCACGCCGCACGGCCCCGCCACGCTGCGGGTGCGGCGCGACGGGCTCGGCGTCGAGGCGCAGGCGTGGGGCGAGGGCGCCGGCTGGCTGCTCGGCCGCCTGCCCACCCTGGTGGGCGCGGAGCGGCCGCCGCTCGACGACCTCGGGCATCCCGCCGTCCGCGCCGCCGCGCGACGGCATCCGGGGCTGCGCCTGCCCAGCACGGGGAGCCTGGTCGAGGCCCTGCTCCCCGCGGTGGTCGAGCAGCGCGTCGCCGGGCGCGAGGCGCGGCAGAGCTGGGCGGCGCTGGTGCGCCTGCTCGGCGACCCGGCGCCGGGCCCCGCCGGGCTGCTGCTGCCACCGGACCCGGCGCGCCTGGCGGCCCTGCAGGACTGGGACCTGCACCGCCTCAACCTCGAGCGCGGGCGCGGCACCACGCTGCGCGGCATCGCGCGCCGCGCCGGCGCGGTCGAGCGTCTGCTCCAGGGAGTGCCGCCTGCGGAAGTGCGCGCCCGGCTGGTCGCCGAGCTGCCCGGCGTCGGCGCGTGGACCGCCGCCGAGGCGACGATGCGAGCGCTCGGCGACGAGGACGCGGTCGCGGTCGGCGACTACAACCTCTTCAAGCTGGTGGGCTACGCCCTCACCGGCACGCCGGCGCGCGACGACGCCGAGATGCTGGCCCTGCTCGAGCCCTGGCGGGGGAGGCGCGGGCTGGTCGTCCAGCTCCTCGTCGCGGCGGTGCGCATGCCCCGACGGGCGCCGCGGGCACGGCTGCGCGACTTCCGCCGCTGGTGAGGTCCTGCCGCGCGGGATTGCCTCTACGATGCGCTGAGACATGCCCGGAATCCCCCGC
>DASRDZ010000042.1:0-29609 GCA_035652335.1 Candidatus Dormiibacterota bacterium | reverse complement strand
CTGCGAGCGCGCTGGCCCTGGACGACCGTCGAGGCGAGCGGCGAGGCGGTGGGACTGCCGGCCGGGCAGCAGGGCAACTCCGAGGTGGGCCATCTCACCATCGGGGCGGGACGGGTGATCTTCCAGGACCTTCCGCGCATCTCGCGGGCCATCGACCAGGGGACCTTCTTCGAGAACGCCGCACTGTGCGGCGCGGTCGACCACGCGAGAGACTCGGGAACGGCGTTGCACTGCATGGGGCTCGTCTCGCCCGGTGGGGTACACAGCCACATGCACCACGGGGTGGCGCTCGCTGAGCTGGCCCGGCGCCGCGGCCTGGACCGGGTGCACTTCCACGCCTTCACCGACGGTCGCGACGAACCTCCCAGCAGCGCGGCGCAGTACGTCGCCGACTTCGTGGAGGAGCTGGACCGAGTCGGCGTGGGACGCGTGGTGTCTGTGTCGGGGCGCTACTACGCGATGGATCGCGACAAGCGCTGGGAGCGCACGCAGCGCGCCTACGAGGTGGTGGCGGGCGAGGGCAACGGCGTTGCCGCGGACCCGGTGGGGTACATCGAGGACAGCTACGCCCGAGGCGTGACCGACGAGTTCATCGAGCCGGTGTCGATCGTCCCCAGCGGCGGGACGCGGGTGCGCATCGAGGATGGGGACTCGGTGGTCTTCTTCAACTTCCGCCCCGACCGGGCACGCCAGCTCTCGCACGCGCTGCTCGACGCCGACTTCAGCGCCTTCCCGCGCTCGCGGTGGCCGCACCCGCTGCACTACGTGACCTTCACCGAGTACGAGTCGACCCTGGGCGCCATCGTCGCCTTCCCCAAGGAAGAGGTGACGCAGACGCTGGCCGAGGTGGTCAGCGCGGCGGGCCTCCACCAGTTCCACGTGGCCGAGACGGAGAAGTACGCGCACGTCACCTACTTCATCAACGGCGGGCGCGAGGCGCCGTTCGCGGGTGAGGAGCGCCTGCTCATCCCGTCGCCGAAGGTGGCGACATACGACATGACCCCACCGATGAGCGCGGCGGGCATCACCGACGCCGTCGTGCAGCGCCTGCAGACGACGGACGACGCGCTCATCGTCGTGAACTTCGCCAACCCTGACATGGTCGGGCACACCGGGGTGTTCGACGCGACGGTGCAGGCGGTGGAGGTGGTCGACGCCTGCATCGGACGGATCGCCGAGTCCGTGCTGCAGCGGGACGGCGCGCTGCTGATGACCGCCGACCACGGCAACGCCGAGCTGAAGGTCGACCGCCGCGACGGCTCGCGACTCACGGCGCACACCACGAGCCCCGTGCCCGTGGTGCTCTGCGGCACCGACGCCAGGACCTTGCGGGGCGGCGGCGGCCTCGCCGACGTGGCGCCCACGGTGCTGACCGCCATGGGTCTGACCGTTCCGGAGGCGATGGGCGGAAGGGATCTCGCCGAGCGCTGAGCGTGCCGGTGCAGGTCGCGCGCATCCCGCATTCATGCGCTGGCACTCCAATCGGCGTCGACCATGGCGGTGATCTCGGCCGCGACGGCGGGGGCGTCGAGGATCTCGACGTCGACCTCGTGGTTCCGCTGGAACCCGCCGGCGGTCCAGTTGGCGCTGCCGAAGATGGACATCCGGCCGTCGGCGACGCCGAGCTTGGCATGGAGGAGCTCGCCGCTGGTGCGGTAGCGGCGCAGGGCGACCCCGGCCGCCGTCAGTGACGCCGCGGACGCGTCGCTGGGGCGCTGCCCAGGGTCGATCATCACCCGCACCGCGACGCCGCGGGCGGCGGCAGCCTCGATGGCGTGGACGATCCCGCTGTCGGTGATGACGTAGAGCTCGAGGTCGAGCCGGGACCGGGCGCCCTCGATGAGCTGCATCACCAGCGGGCGGATGTCGGCGCCCGGCAGGGTGGAGGCGACCAGCACCCGGTCGTCGTCGGCGGCGGGCGGGACGGCTGCCTCGCGGCCGCAGGCCACCAGGTCGCCGTCGAAGATGCGGTCCAGGTTGGTGGCGGCGGGACCCCTGAGCATGGCGTCGACGTCATGGTTGCGGTCGGACTGGGCCCCCCAGTTGATGCCACCAACGACCGCAACAGACCCGTCGACGACGAGCAGCTTGACGTGGTCGATCATGAGCCTGCGCACGGGGTAGTCCAGGACGTCCACACCCTCGCCGCGCAGCTGGGCGGCGGTGGAGCGACTGACGTCGACCGAGGGATCGACGATGAGGGTGACCGCCACGCCGCGGCGGTGCGCGGCGACCAGGGCGCCGGCGATGTCGGCTCGGCCGAACTCGTACATCTCGGCGTGGACGCTGCGGGTGGCGTGCGCGATGAGCGACAGGATCACCGGGAATGCCGTGCTGCCGCGGGGCAGCACCCGCACGGTGTCGCCGCCGACCTGCACGGGAGGGCCGGCCGCATCGGGATAGGGGAGAGGCGCGCTCCTCGACGCCGGCAGCGGGGATGCCGAGGGGCCGCAGCCGGCGATGACGCCGGCGAGCGCGAGCGCCGTGATGCGGAGGAGGCTCCGCCGCAGGGTGCCGAGTTGCTTGACAGCGAGCATGCGAGCGAGGCTACACTACGCAGTGTTGGTAACGCAAGAGCAGAAAGACAACTGAGAAGAGGATGCCCGATGCCGCACGCGCCGCCCACCGCTATACTTCGCCGGTTCCAGCTCGGAGGTCCCGTTGCGTGAAAAGCGTTCTCGCGGTCGCCCAAGTGGTCGTCGCCATCCTCATGACCCTTGGCGTCTTGCTCCAGACGCCGAAGGCCACGGGTCTCGGCGGGACGATCGGGGGCGGTGGGGACATGGGTGGCGGCTACCGTCGTCGCCGGGGCTTGGAGCAGACGCTCCTGCGGGCGACCGCGGTGCTGATCTTCGTGTTCGTGGTGGTCACCGCCGCAAGCACCTACTTCGGCCGCTAGGCCGGGGCTGGCGCCGGCGCCTCCTCCAGGGGCTGATCCTCGTCGCCGTCTGCGGCGTGGGCTTCGGCGCCGTCCGCATCGCCGCGCTGACACACGGTCCGCAGCAGACCGACGTCTACCGGGAGGCGCTGGTGGTGACGAGCACCCCGCTGGCCCTCGATCCGCTGGCCGGGAGCCCCGACCCGGCGGCGCGTGACGTCGGCGAGATCCTCTACCGCCGCCTCCTCCGCCTCGATTCGCAGGCCCAGCCGACCGGCGACCTGGCAGCGAGCTGGGGTGTCAGCGGGGACGGCCTCGCCTACCACTTCACCCTGCGGAGCGGCCTCCACTGGTCCGACGGCACCCCGCTGACCGTGAGCGACGTGCAGGCGACGGTGACCATGGTCCAGGCGCCAGGGTTCCCCGACGCCGGTCTCGCCGCCGCCTGGCACGACGCCAAGGTCGCCGTCGACCTGCCGACGGCGACGGTGACGGTGACGCTCGCCGCCCCGCGGGCCGCCTTCGTCGCCGCCGCGGTGGAGCTGCCCATCCTCCCCGCTGCACGGCTGTCGAAGCTCACCCCGGCCACCCTCGTCTCGTCCGCGGCCAAGCCGCTGCCGACCTCGGGCCCGTTTCAGGTCGCCTCAGCCGACGCCACCCACGTCGAGCTCGTGCCGAATGCCCACGTCTCGCCGCGCCCGGGACTCGCGGTCCTCGACCTGCGCCTGACGAAGACCTTCGAGGCTGCCGCCCAAGCGCTGGCAGGGGGGCAGGTCGACGGGCTGCTCGCCGGCACGCCCGCGCAGCGCACCGTGCTCGGCAAGATCCCCGGGGTCCGGCTGCACGACCTCGTCACCTTCCGCTTCGTCGACCTCCTTTTCAACGAGCGCAGGCCGGGACTCGACGACCCGGCGGTCCGCCGCGCCATCACCACCGCCGTCGACCGCCGGCAGCTCATCGCCGGCGCGCTGGAGGGCGACGCGCAGCCGCAGGTGGGCGCCGTGCCCGTGGGCATCGCCTGGATGCCACCCGAGCAGCCGGAGCTCCCGGCGGTCGCACTCAGCGCCCGGGCCCTCGACGCTGCCGGGTGGGTGCTGGGAACCGACGGGGTGCGGCACAAGGGAGGCCAGAGCCTCACATACACCGTCAGCGTCCCCGACGCCGCGCCGCTGCCGACGGTGGCGAACGACGTCGCCGCCCAGCTCCGCGGCATCGGCATCGCGCTGAGCGTCAACGTGGTCGCCCCGCAGCAGTTCGAGCCCGCGGTCCTGATGCCGCAGAGCTTCGACATGGTGGTCGCCGACTGGGACAACGGCCCCGACCCCGACGTCAGCGCCTTCTGGCGCTCCAACGCCGCACCGCCGCACGGCTTCAACGTCTCGGGTGCGCCCGCCGACCCCTTCCTCGACCGCGCTCTCGACAGCCTGGCCACGGTGAGCGACGTCCGTCTCCGCCGGGTCGCGGCCGCCCAGGTCGACGCCCGCCTCGCCGAGGACACCCCGGCGGTGTTCCTCTACGCTCCCGAGTTGACGTTCGCGATCTCCGATGCCATCGGCGGTGTGAGCCTGCCTCCCGTGGGGACCAGCGCCAGCAGGTACGACTCCGTCGCCGACTGGCGCAAGCTGCCCAGCTGAAGCTGGCGGGGGGCCTGGGCGGCCGGTGTTCCGGGTACAATCCAGCCCCGCCCGCCGAGGTGGTGGAACTGGTAGACACGCAGCGTTCAGGGCGCTGTGCTCGTATGGGCGTAAGGGTTCGATTCCCTTCCTCGGCACCACATCTCGACGCTGCCGCGTCGCGTCCAGGGTCGTCGCGGCGTCGGCCGCTCCCCAAGCGCTCCGCGAGACCGGTGATCAGCGCTTGAAGTAGGCGGTCGTGCTGACCGGCGCCTCGTCGATCCAGATCGAAGCGCCGTACCCGCCGCAGAGCAAGATCGAGCTCGGCACCGCGACGTGCACCGCGGTGTGCCCCTGCGGCGGCGTCACCAGGAGCGCCGTGTAGGACGGGCACATCGTCGGCCCCGAGTTGACGTCGGAGTGCTCGATGGCGACGTAGGCGTCGGCGCCCGGCTGCAGCGTCACCAGAGTGACGGTGGGCAGAGTCCCGTTGTTGTTGTTCAACACCGTGCCGCCGACGCTGTGGGTGACGCCGAGCTGCACCGGCTGTCCACCGGCGAGGCCCTGGATGTCGGTGTAGCCCTCCATCGTGCATGCGACGCTGCCGCTGTTGTGGAGCACGATGTCGGCACCCGCGGTCCCGGCCGCGCCGCTCTCGTCGGTGAACTGTCCTGTGAGCGCGGCGCCCTCGCACGGAGTCACACCGGCCGCTGCGCTGGGTGTCGGCGCCGCGGTCGGCGTGGGCGAGGGCGTCCTTGCCGCGGACGGCGACGGGCTGGCCTGCACCGGCGCGGGACCGCGGGCCTGCCCGCCCCCGCCAGAGGAGCGGTTGTGCAGGGCCACCATGCTCCCACCGAGCACTCCGCCGAGCACCAGCAGCGCGGCCGCGCCGACCAGCGCCGTGCGCAGCCCGCCGCCGAGCACGGATCTCCGCCGCCCCGACATCGCCGCGTCAGCCACTCCGCGCATCACACGCTCCTCAGCCGCCCGCCCCGGCACCAGCGGATCGATCCCGCCGCGCAGCCGCGCCCGCAGCGCGCTGTCCAACTCGTCGGGCTTCATGCCGTCGCCTCCTCCGGTCGCAGGACCGCCGCCAGCTCTGCCACGCCCCGGCGCACTCGTGACTTGGCCGCCTCCACCGAGCAGCCGGCCACCGCGGCGACCTCCTCGAAGGGGAGGTCGAGGTAGAAGCGCAGGGCCACGGCCAGCCGGGTCGGGCCGGAGAGCCGGCGGAGAGCGTCGACGACGTCGATCGTCGCGGCCGGGTCGGTGCCGCCGGACACCGGCGCCGCCGCCTGAGGCTCGCCGCGCAACACGGAGAACCAGCGGCCCCTGCGGGTCTCCCGGCACTGATTGGCCACGATGGCCAGGAACCAGGGCCGCAGCGCGGTCCCCTCGTGCCGGTTGCCCCTCCGGCGCCAGGCGCGCAGGGCCGCTTCCTGCACCGCGTCCTCGGCGTCCTGCGGGTCGAGCCGCATCGCTGCCGCCAGGCGCAGCGCCGGTCCGAGCAGAGGGCGCAGCTCCGCCTCGAACTCGCCGATCCCCTCGGCGCCCGAGGAGCTCAACGCCGCGACCGTGGCCGGCTCGCCTGCATCGGTGCCCAGCATGTCCTTAATACGGGCCGGCCGGCCGGAAAGGGTCGGCGACCGGCGGCCGGCGCACGCCGCCCACCTACAATGGTCGGGTCAGGCTGGCCGCGCGCTCGGCCGGCCCGCCTCGCCGTCCTGAGGATTCCGCCTGTGCCCATTCGCGAGATCGACGCCGTCGACCAGGAGCTGCTCAACCAGGTCCAGGCCGACTTCCCCGTCGACCACGCGCCCTTCGCCCGGCTCGCCGAGCGCCTCGGCGTCACCGAGGCGGAGGCGATCGAGCGCACCCGGAGGTTGCGGGAGCGCCGGGTGATCCGCCAGGTGTCGGCCATCTTCGACACCCGGAGCCTGGGATACCAGTCCACCCTGGTGGCCATGCGCTTCGCCCCCGACCAGCTGGAGCGCGGCGCGGCGATCATCAACGAGCACCCGGGCGTCTCCCACAACTACCGGCGCAACCACGAGTTCAACCTCTGGTTCACCCTGGCCACCCCGCCCGGCGGCGACATCGACGCCACCCTGCAGAAGCTCCACGAGCTGAGCGGCGCGGTGGTCACCCGCAAGCTGCAGACGCTCAAGCTCTTCAAGATCGGCGTCAAGCTCGACATGACCGGCACCAAGGACGTCACCCGCCAGGAGGATCCCGACTACACGGGGATCCAGCGCGACATGGCCCTGGCCTCGCCCCTCAGCGAGCTCGACGTCCGGGTGATCCGCGCGGTCCAGGACGACCTCCCGCTGGTGCCCCATCCCTTCGAGGAGTGCGCCCGAAGCCAGGGCCTCAGCGAGCCGCAGCTGTTCGACGGCATGGCCGACCTGCAGCGCCGCGGCCATCTCCGCCGTGTCGCCGCCATCCTCCATCACCGCCGCGCCGGCTATGCCGCCAACGCGATGGCCGTCTGGGCGGTGCCCGAGGAACGCGCCGAGGAGCTGGGCCGGCAGATGGCCGACTTCGCCTCGGTGTCGCACTGCTACCAGCGCCCGGTCTATCCCGACTGGCGCTTCAACCTCTTCTCCATGATCCACGGTCGCAAGGTGGGGGACTGCGAGAAGGTCGTCGAGGCCATCCAGCAGGCCACCGGCATCGAGGACTACGCGGTTCTGTACTCCACCAAGGAATACAAGAAGACGCGGGTGCGGTACTTCACCCGCGAGCTGGAGGAGTGGGAGGCCGCACACGGCCTGCGTCCCACCGCCGCCGCCGCGAGCTGAGCTGACTGGCCGGTCGGTCAGCGCGGATCGGTCCAACCGCCACACCTCGCGGCGCGCTCCCAGAGGTCAGGAGGCGCCCAGCGCACCGGAGCGTGGGACGCCCGCTCAGCTGGTGCAGCTCTGCGTCGAGACCGCCGCGGTGCTGTGCTCCCCCTGGGTGAGGTCGCCGGAGATCTGTCCCACCGTCAGCGCATAGCCCTCGGTGGGGTCGACGGTGCTGGCCGCGAAGACCAGCCCGATCACGTTGCCGTCGCGGTCCACGGCGGGCCCGCCGGAGTTGCCGGGGATGACGTGCGCCGCCAGCACCTCGATGCGCCGCTGCACCAGCCCCGCGCCGTAGATGTCGCGGCCCTGCGCCGTCTCCACGCCGCGCACGGCCATCGGCACCGCCTGCTCCCCGCCACCGCCCGGATAGCCGATCACCGCCCCGTCGGTGCCACGCGACGGGTCGGAGTCGACGAGATGGAGGGAGGAGAAGCCGATGCCAGGAACGCGCAGGACGGCCACGTCCACCTCGGGGTCGAAGAGCACCACCGTGGCGGGGAAGGTTCGCCCGTCCGGCCGCTCGACGTCGACTCGGTCGGAGCCCGCGACCACGTGGGCGTTGGTGACCATGTAGTCGTTGCCCAGCGGGAACGACGAGCCCGCCTCGACTCCGCACCCGTAGCTGAGCACCTTCGACACCACCGCGGCGGCGGCCTTGATGCCCGGGGTGTCGACCGCCTGCGGGATCTGCACCGGCGGCAGCAGCTCGGGCGCGAGGGTGGCGAAGGGGTTGGGAAAGCTGGTGCCGCGGAGGAGCTGCTCGATGGAGGCCAGGAACGCGGGCGGCCGCGGGGCGACGCCGTCGAGGGTGCGAAGGATCCCCGAGCCCTGGATCTGCTGGTCGAGGGGGACCCAGGGACTGTCCGCGAAGATCAGGCCGAGGTACCAGGCCCCCGCCAGGACGCCAAATGCCGCGAGCACCGAGCCGAGCCAGGAGTCGACGCGCGCGAACTTGGTGCGGATGGTGGCGGTGCGCGCCCAGTACCCCGCCGCCGTCCCCAGGCCCTGGACGATCGCCACCATCGCCAGGAACACGCCGGTGCCGATGAGCGACTGCGCCTCCGGCTGGTGGTCGGCGAAGCGCCGGGCCAGCGGCGGCGCGATCAGGGCGCCGAGCACCAGGCCGAGGACCAGCCCGAGGAGCGAGAGCCCCACCCAGGTCAATCCGCGTCGCCACCCCGACGCCAGCGCTCCCAGGACGAGCAGGATGATGATGGCGTCGAGCAGGTCCATGCGTCGAAGCGCAAGTTTGCGGGTTCGGCCCCCCGGCCCGCCCGCGCCCGGGCGCGGCTATGCTTGCCGGTCGGCGGCGGGGAGTGGCGCAGCCGGTAGCGCGCCTGCTTTGGGAGCAGGAGGTCCCGGGTTCAAGTCCCGGCTCCCCGACCAGTCGAGCCGTGCCCCCGGCGGAGGACGCCGCTTCGCCACAACCGCGCGCACAGGTACCCGGCGAAGGCGAGCCCGGTGACGAAGACGCTGGGCGGGACGTCGACCCAGTACGACAGCGCCAACCCGACCCAGACGTCGACCAGGCTGAGCGCCACCGCCAGCCCCACCGTGCGTCCCGGGCGCGCCGCCAGCAGGGACGCCGTGGCCGCGGGCCCGACCAGGAGGGCGAAGGTGAGCAGCACGCCGAGGATGGGCGCGGTCACCGAGGCGGTGAGCGCGAGGACGAGGAGGAACAGCATCGACATCGCCCCCACGCGCACGCCGCGCGCCTCGGCGACCTCCTCGTCGAGCGACGCGTAGAGGAGCGGCCGGAAGCCCACCCCGACCATCACGACGATGGCCGCACCCGCCGCCACGGTGACCAGCACCTGGGTGGAGCTGATGCCGAGCACGTCGCCCACCAGCACGGGCACCGCCGCCTGGGCGCGCTACAGCGCGAGGAACAGCAGACCCAAGCCCAGCCCCGCCGACTGCACCACGCCGACGACGACGTCCCGTCCGCGCTCGCGCCGTCCCATCGCACCGATCACCGCCGCGCCCGCGCCGTTGACGAGCAGGAGCCCGTATACGGGGTTGACGCCGGCTGCCAGCGCCCCCGTCGCCCCGGCGAAGCCGATCTGCGTCAGGGCGTGGGCCGCGAAGCTGAGGCTTCGCAGCACGACGAAGTAGCCGACCACACCGCAGGCGATCGCCGCAGCGGTCCCGGCCGCGAAGGCGTTGCGCATGAACGCGAACCGGAAGAGCTCCTGCAGGTCGTCGAGCGGGTTCCACGAGAACGGCACTCCGGTGCTGACCGACACGGCGAGGACGTGGGTCACGCAGCCACCCCCGCGGCGTGCGCCTCGCGCAGCGACGCACGCACACGATGCCGCGCCGTCAGAGCGCGCACCACTCCCCACACCACGGCCGCCAGGGAGACGACGAAGAAGCTCACCGGGTAGGGCAGCCAGAAGGCGAGCGCGATGCCCGCCCAGGTGACCGCCAGCGCGAGCGCCACGGACACGGCGATGCCGGTGCCGCTGCGGCGGGTGAGCCGCTGCGCCGACGACGCCGGTGCGACGATGAGCGCGACCGCGAGCAGCGCCCCGATCACCTGCGTCGCCGCCGCCACGGCGACGGCGACGATGAGGACGAAGCCGATGGCCAGTCCCCGCACCGGCACGCCACGCGCCTCCGCCACCTCGTCGTCGAGCGATGCGAAGAGCAGGGGACGGTAGATCGCCGCCGTCGCCGCCAGGGCGACGACCGCGGCGCCGGCCAGCACCAGCAGATCGCCGGAGCCGAGCGCGAGGATGTCGCCGAAGAGCAGGGCGTACGTCTGGTTCGAGTACCCCGAGGAGAGGCGCAGGAAGAGCACGCCGAGCCCGAGCGCCTCGACGAGGATCATGCCGGTGACCACGTCCCGGCCGCGCAGCTGCCGCTGCAGCGCGCCGATCCCCAGCGCCGCCAGCGTGGTGAAGCCGAGAAGGCCGTAGACCGGGCTCAGTCCCAGGAGCACCGCGCCCGAGCCGCCGGCGAAGCCGATGTGGGTGAGCGCGTCGGCGGCGAAGGTGAGCCCGCGCAGCACGACGAAGTAGCCGACGGCGCCGCACAGGATCGCGGCCACCGTTCCCGCCAGCAGCGCGTTGCGCATGAAGGCCTGTGCGGTGAGCTCCTGCCAGTCGACCACCGGGTTCCACGAGAAACTGCCGTTGGTGGCCAGAACTGCGGCGTGCATCGCCGGGCGCTCAGTCGTGGTGCGCGTCGCGGTCGTCGAGGCCGACGACGACGATGCGCCCCCGGCTGTCGCGCAGCACCTCGACGGGGTGGTCGTAGAGCTCGCTGAGCCGCTCCGAGGTGATCACATCGTCGGTGCGTCCGGTGGCGATGCGGCCGCCGGCCACGTAGGCGACGCGGTCGAGCACCGAGGAGAGCGGGTTGACGTCGTGCGCCACCAGCACCACGGTGATCCCCCGCTCGCGCGCGACGGAGGCGACCAGCGCGCTCACCACCCCCTGGCTGCGCAGGTCGAGGCTGGCCAGCGGCTCGTCGAGGAGAAGCACGCGTGGCTCGGTGACGAGCGCCTGGGCGAGCAGCAGTCGCTGCTGCTCTCCGCCGCTCAGCTGCCCGACCGGGCGCTCGGCGTACGCGGTCGCACCCACCGCGGCCAGCGCCTCGTCCACCCGCGCCCGCTGCGCCCGGCGCGACGCCGAGGGAAGCGGGACCCCCCAGCGCGTGCCGTCGACGCCCAGCGAGACGAGGTCGCGGGCGCGCACGGAGAGGTCGCGGTCGAGAGTGCGCCGCTGGGGGACGTACCCGATCGCGCGCCGGCCCCGCCGCACGTCGCCACCCAGGACGGAGACCGACCCCTCGTCGAGCCGCTGCAATCCGAGCAGCACCCGGAGCAGAGTGGTCTTGCCGCCTCCGTTGGGTCCGAGCACCACGACGAACTCCCCCTGCGGCACCTCGAGATCGACGTCGCGCCACACCCAGCGCCCGCCGAGGAACACGCCGCCCCTGTGCAGCGCGATCGCCGCGCCGTGCGGCGGCGCCGGCTGCGCGGCGGGGGAGAGGGGGGAGGTGCCGGGAACCACGAGGGTCACGACGACGGGGACGGCGCAGCCGCCGCGAGGGCGTTCTCGATGTCGGCGAGCTGCGCGGTCATCCACAGCTGGAAGCTGGTCGTCGGCGGCTGCATCGTCTCGGTGACGCCGACAACGGGGATGTGCTGCTGCGCGGCGATCTGCCGGAGGGTGGTGGTCACGTCGGTGGCGGTCTGCCGGTTGTAGACGAGCAGTTTCGCCTGCCCGCTCTGCAGCTGCTCATGGAAGGCGCTGACCGAGCTGGCCGGCGGGTCGTTGCCCTCCGCCACCGCCTTCATGAACTCGGGTGGGCTGATCAGGTCCAGGCCCAGGGCGCCGGCCATGGACACGAAGATGCTCTCCGTCGCCGCCACCTTCGTGCCGCCGAACCGCTGCCGGATCTCGGCGATGCGCGCGTGGTACGGCTGCAGCGCCGCCTCGAAGCTCGTCCGCTGCCGGGCGAAGGCGGCGCCATCAGCGCCGTCGATCGACTCCAGGTCCCGGGTGATGCGGTCGGCGACGTTCTCGACGTCAGTGGGGCTGTACCAGAAGTGCGGGTTGTCGCCCTCCTTCCTGCCCAGCAGGTCGGCGACGTCGAGCACCGTCCGCGTGCTGCTCGGGTTGGCGTTGAGCAGGCTGTCCGCCCAGCCGTCGTAGCCGGCGCCGTTGACGATGACGTAGTCAGCCGTGGCGAACGCGCGCGCGGTGGCGGCGCTCGACTGGTAGTCGTGCGGATCCGCGTTGGGGTCGCTGACGACGCTGGTCACGCTCACCTCCGAGCCGCCCAGCTGGCCGGCGATGCTGCCCCAGAAGTTCTCGGCGGCGACCACCGCGAGACGGTGCCCGGCATGCCCGCTCCCCCCGGGCGTCGAGCTCCCGCATCCGAGCAGCAGCCCGCCGCAGACGGCGACGAGCGCGAGGCGGGTGGAGAATGTCGGGATGTCCACGGGCCGGTGATCATAACGATACTCATTATCATATTGCCACGATGAGCATGGACCTCCACGACGCGGTGGCGGCGGCGCTGGCGGCGCAGGGCGTGCGCTACACCTCGCACCGGCGCACCCTGGTCACGGCGCTGCGCGATGCCGGGCAGCCGCTGACCATCCCGCAGCTGGTCGCCGCGGCCTCGACGGTGCCGCAGAGCTCCGTCTATCGCAACCTGGCCATCTTCGAGGCGGCGGGCGTGGTCCACCGCATGCCCGGCCCCGACGACTTCGGCCGCTACGAGCTGGCCGAGCACCTCATGGGCCACCACCACCACCTGGTCTGCTCCCGCTGCGGCGTCGTCGAGGACGTGGTCCTCCCCCCCGCGGTCGAGCAGGAGCTGGACCGCGCCCTGGAGCGGGTGGCCCGCACCCGCGGCTTCGCGCTCAACTCCCACCGCCTCGACCTGGTCGGCGACTGCACCAACTGCGACCCGCGCGGGGCCTGAGCGCCGCGGAGGGTGTGCGGCTCAGCTCGCCCGCAGCCCGCCGCCGGTGTCGAGCACGATGACGCTGCCCCGCCCCATCAGCTCGGCGTGCCGAGTCGTCCAGTACTCGAGGCGGCGCCGGAAGCGCTGTGCCGCGTTGAGCAGCCCCGCCCGGCGCGCCGTCTTCCAGGCCTGGGTGTACACGCGGATCCAGTGACGGATCTCCCCCAGGTCTCTGGTCTCGGGGTCTTCGCCGGCGAGGAGGTGCTGGTTCATCGCGTCACTCCGCTGGGTGCCTCGGCTGCGTGCCGGCCAGTCTGCCGGCGGCCGCATGTCGAAAGGGTGACAGGGACGCACCCGGCACGGCGACGGGCACGCTGCCCAATGTGCGGGGCTCGCGGTTTGGGAACTGGGAGATCCCTCACGAGTCCTCTCCGCGTGTCTGCGCCGGCACGGGCGCCGGTGGCACCGGGGCGTCCTCAGGCGCAGCCGGCGCGCGCAGCGGCAGCGCGATGCGGAAGGTCGCGCCCCCGCCGGGAGTCGGCTGCACGCTGACCGTGCCGCCGTGCGCGTGGACGATGGCGGCGGCGATGCTCAGGCCGAGGCCGCTGCCGCCCTGGTCGCGGCTGCGGCCCGGATCGGCGCGGTAGAAGCGTTCGAAGATGCGCTCGGCGTTGCCGGGCGGGATGCCGGGGCCGTGGTCGACGACGTCGATCACCGCGCTTCCGCCCTCCTGGCGCAGCTCCACCTCGACGGGCGTCCCCGGCGGCGTGTGCACCATCGCGTTGCGCAGCAGGTTGCCCAGCGACTGGCGCAGGCGCGGGTCGTCGCCGGTCACCACCAGCGGCGCGCTGACTCGCGCGGCGATGCTGCGATGCGGATCGCTGACGCGCGCATCGGAGACGGCGTCGCGCACCATCGCTTCGAGGTCGACCGGATTGCGCTCCAGCGGGCGTCCCTGGTCGAGCCGGGCGAGCAGCAGCAGGTCGTCGACGAGGATGCCCATCCGCTGCGCCTCGTCCTCGATGCGGCGCATCGCCAGCACGATGTCCTCGGCGGACATGTCGGGGTTGCGGCGCAGCAGCTCGGCGTAGCCGCGCATCGAGGTGAGCGGCGTGCGCAGCTCGTGCGAGGCGTCGGAGACGAAGTGGCGCAGGCGCTGCTCGCTGGCGGCGCGCTCGGCGAAGGCGGCTTCGAGCTGGTCGAGCATGGTGTTGAGGGCGAGGCCGAGGCGGCCCACCTCGGTGGTGTCGTCGGCGGGGGCGACCCGGCGGCTGAGGTCCCCGGCCTCGATGCTGCGCGCCGTGGCGCCCATGCGCTGCAGGGGGCGCAGTGCGCGCCGCACCAGCAGCCAGGTCGCCACCAGCAGCACGATGGTGACCCCGCCGCTGATGCCCACCTCGAGCAGCACGAGGTGGTCGAGGGTCGACTGCACGTCGTCGATGGGCATGGCCACGACCAGGAAGCCGCCCTGCTCGTTGTCGACGAGGACGCGGTAGTGGCCGACCGCCCCGGTGCCCCCGACCGTGAGGTAGTCGGGCTGCTCGGCAGCCGATGGCATGGGCAGCGGGCTGGGCAGGTCAGGGTGGTTGGACTGGTCGGGCGTCTCGTTGGGGAAGACGAGCTGGCGCGGCCCGCTGAGCACGTTGCCGTTGGCGTCGAGCAGCTCGGCCCAGGTGAGCCGGGGCAGGCTCTGGACGGCGTCGCCACCCGGGCCGCCGCCGGGGCCGCCGAAGCGACCGCCCCCGCCGCTGAGGTCGAGGGCGATGCTCTGGTGGCCGCCGAAGAGCTGCGAGTCGGCGCGGCCGACCAGGTAGCCCTGCAGCGAGGTGTAGGTGGCGACGTCGGCCACGACCAGCCCCACCACGAAGAGGGGGAGCAGGACCAGCAGCAGCCGGAGTCGCAGGGACATGGTGGCGATGCGCAGCGGGGTGCTCAGGCCGTGCGCGGCACGCGCATCACGTAGCCGACGCCGCGCACGGTGTGGATCAGCGAGGGCTCGGTGCGGTCAACCTTCCGTCGCAGGTAGGAGATGTACGTCTCCAGCACGCTGGCGTCGCCGCCGAAGTCGTAGTCCCAGACGTGGTCGAGGATCTGTGCCCTGGTGAGCACGCGTCCCGCGTTGGTGAGCAGGTAGCGGAGCAGGCGGAACTCGGTGCGGGTCAGCTCCACCGAGCGGCCGCCGCGCAGCACCTCGTGGGTGACGTCGTTGAGCTCGAGGTCGGCGAGCACCAGGCGGCCGCTGTCCTCGCCCGCCTCGGGGTGGTGGCGGCGCAGCACCACGCGGATGCGCGCCACCAGCTCCTCGATGCTGAAGGGCTTGGTGACGTAGTCGTCGCCGCCGACGGTCAGCCCGCGCACCTTCTCCTCGGTGGCGTCGCGCGCGGTGAGGAAGATGACGGGAACCTTGAGGCCGTCGGAGATCAGCTTCTGGGTGAAGCTGAAGCCGTCCTGGTCGGGCAGGCCCACGTCGAGGATGATCAGGGCGGGGCGGAAGTCGAGCACCGCCTGCCGGGCCGCCCTGGCGGTGGCCGCGGTCTGCACGGTGAACCCCTCGTACTTGAGGGCCATCGCCACCAGGTCGGTGATCGCCTGCTCGTCGTCGACGACGAGGATGCGGTCGGGCGCGTCGCTCATGTGGGGCATCTTGGAGCGGCTTGCTGGGAAATTGCTCAGAGAGTCGTGGGGAGTTGCTGGACGGGCGGGCGGTGCCGGCGGGGCTCCCAGGATTCTCTGAGGAACCCTTCAGGTCGATGTCAGGCGCCCTGCGGATCATGGGTCCCGATGAACAACACCCTGCTCTGGTACACGGCCCGGGCCGCCGGCATCGTCAGCCTCGTCTTCCTCAGCGCTGTCGTGGTGCTCGGCCTGCTGGCCCGGATGCGCGTCGAGGGGCGGGGCTGGCCGCGCTTCCTCACCGCCGCGGTGCACCGGGACCTGGCGCTGCTCTCCCTCGTGTTCCTCAGCATCCACATCGTCACCGCGGTCACCGACCCCTTCACGGCGCTCGGCCTCAACGCCGCGGTGGTGCCCTTCGGCTCCTACTACCGCACCTTCTGGCTGGGCCTCGGCACCCTGTCGGTGGAGCTGATGCTCGCCGTGGTGGTCACCAGCCTGGTCCGGCGCTGGATCGGGCAGCGCGCCTGGAAGGCGGTCCACTGGGCCGCCTACGCCGTCTGGCCGATGGCCGTCCTGCACGGCATCGGCACCGGGACCGACGCCTTCACCCTCTGGTCCCTGGCCGTCACCATCGTCTGCGTGGGCGGTGTGGCCGTCGCCCTGATGTGGCGCGTCGACTACGCGCGGCGCGACCCGCTGCGCGAGGAGAAGCGCGCCGCCGCGGCCGCCTCCACCCGCGAGCTGGTGCGATGAGCGTGCGCCACTCGATCATCGACGGCCCCGCCCTCGACGCGCCCGAGTCCCTCGATTCCCACCTCGCCCGGCTGGGCCATCTGCCCACCGGTTCGCGGGAGGTGATCGACGTCCTCGACGCCGCCGGCCTGCGCGGGCGCGGCGGCGCGGCCTTCCCCGTGGCGACCAAGTGGCGCGCGGTCGCCGAGCGCTCCCGTCGCGACGCGGTGGTGCTGGTCAACGGCGCGGAGGGGGAGCCTCTCAGCGCCAAGGACCGCCTGGTCATGGAGACCAGGCCTCACCTGGTGCTCGACGGTGCGCTGCTGGCGGCGCGGACGGTCCGCGCGCGCGAGGTCGTGGTGTACGTCGGCGAGGAGCACCGCCGCGCGCTGGCGGTGATGCAGCACGCGCTCGGTGAGCGCAGCGCGCAGGAGCGGCGCAGCACCCGAGTTCTGGCCGCTCCTGCCCGATACGTCGCGGGCGAGGAGAGCGCCGCCGTCCACTTCGTCAACGAGGGCGTCGCCCTGCCCACCACCACCCCGCCGCGCGTCTTCGAGCGCGGCGTCGCAGGGCGGCCCACCCTGGTGCAGAACGTCGAGACCCTGGCCCACGTCGCGCTGGCGGCGCGCCACGGCGGCGCGGTGCGGGGGACGGCCCTGCTCACCCTGAGCGGCGCGGTGCCGCGGCGCGGCGTCCTCGAGGTCGCCGAGGGATCGAGCATCGGCGAGGCTCTCGGCCGCGCCGGCGGCCCCGGCGACCACGGTGGCGCGCTCCTGCTGGGCGGGTACTTCGGCGGCTGGGTCGACCTCGACCAGGCGGCCGCCATGCCGGTCGACGCGGCCTGGTTGCGGTCGGCGGGCATGGCGCTGGGCTGCGGGGTGGTGGCTGTGCTGCCGGCGTCGCGCTGCGGCGTCGCCGAGACGGCGCGCATCCTCGGCTGGCTCGCCGAGCAGAGCGCGCGCCAGTGCGGGCCGTGTGTCTTCGGGCTCCGCGCGATCGCCGAGGCGGTGCAGCGCATCGCCGAGCGGCGTCCGCAGGAGGGTGACCTGCACCGCGTCGAGCGCTGGTCGCAACAGCTGGCGGGGCGCGGCGCGTGCAAGCATCCCGACGGCGCCGCGGCGCTGCTGCAGTCGGCGCTGCGCGTCTTCGCCGGCGACTTCACCATGAACCAGGTGCGGCGCACCTGCGTCGCCACGGCCCGGACGGCGGCTGCGTGATGCAGGAGCTGTCCGTCGACCGCATCCGCTGCGACGGCAGCGGCTTCTGCGCGGAGATGCTCCCCGAGATGATCCAGCTCGACGACTGGGGCTACCCCATCCTCGCCCGCGGAGCCGTGCCGGCGGACCTCATGCAGCACGCGCGTCGCGCCGTCGCGGCCTGCCCCGTGCTTGCCCTCAAGCTGCGCGCCCGCGAGCGAGAGGTGGTGCGGCGATGAGCCCGCTGCTCCGCCACGACACGGGCCGCCGCGACGCCGCGCTGGAGCGGCGGCGCAGCACGGTGGTGATGGCCGCGGCGGGCGGGCTGGGCGCCGTCGGCGTCCTCACCGGGATGCTCGCCGCGTCCGCCTCCTCGACCTCCGGCAACGCTTCGGACAACTCTGGCAGCAACGTCGGCGCGGTGGACGGCTCCGGCGGGCCGTCCTTCTCGAACGACGGCTCGCAGCCGTCCGGGGTGAACCAGGACCCGTCGTCCGGGGGCAGCCTCAACCCGCCGTTCAACGCACCCTCGCTGCCGCGGGGACGCGGTGGCGGCGTCAACGCCGTCACCGGCGGCTCGGGGCGGTGAGCGTCGCCGCCGTCGACGGTCGCGCCCTGGGCACCTCGCTGCGCGTGGTGGCCACCGACGCGGCGCTCCTCGACGCGGCGAGGCGGGCGGTCGACCGCGTCGTCGACGAGATCGACGCGACCTGCAGCCGCTTCCGCGAGGACAGCGAGATCAGCGCACTGCACCGCAGGGCCGGTCGCGAGGTGCGCGTCTCGCCACTCCTCATGCAGGCGTTGCGTGCGGCGCTGCGCGGCGCCCGGCTGAGCGGCGGCGCCGTCGACCCCACCGTCGGCAGCGCGGTGCGCCGCATCGGCTACGAGGGCGACTTCGCCACCGTCGCGCGTGACGGCGCACCGCTGCGGCTCACCGTCACGCCCGTGCCCGGCTGGCGGCAGATCCGCCTCGACGCGGGCGCCCGGAGCGCCTTCATCCCCGAGGGCGTCGAGCTCGACCTCGGCTCCAGCGCCAAGGCACTGGCGGCCGACCTCGCCGCCGCGGCCGCGCACGCGGCGATGGGCGCGGGCGGAGTTCTGGTCAGTCTTGGCGGAGACATCGCGGTCGCGGGCAGCGCGCCCGAAGGCGGTTGGGTGATCCAGGCCGCCGAGGACTCCAACGCCGCGGTCGACGACTCCGCCGAGTCCATCGCCATCCGGAGCGGCGGGGTGGCCACCTCCAGCACCACGGTTCGCGCCTGGCGCCGCGGCGGTGTGGCCCTGCACCACATCGTCGACCCGGCCACCGGCCTGCCCGTGCAGGGGCCGTGGCGGACGGTCACCGTGGTCGCCGCCGACTGCCTCGACGCCAACATCGCCGCCACGGGGGCGATCGTCCGCGGCGAGGCGGCACTGGCCTGGCTGGGCGAGCTCGGCCTGCCCTCGCGCCTGGTCACGCATGCCGGCGAGGTGGTGCGGGTGGCGGGCTGGCCTGCGCCGGCGGGGGTCGCCCTGGGCTAGGTGGGCCGGGTCGCCGGCGTCTCCGCCGGGCGCACGGCGGACTCGCGGGGGCCAGGCAGTCCCCGCGGCCAGGAGACCGACATCGACGCACCGCCGGCCGCAGACTCGCCGACCTCCCAGCGTCCGCCGGTGGCGCGGACCACGGCGTCGGCGATGGCCAGTCCGAGCCCCGCGCCTCCGGGGCCGTCGGTGGCGCGGTGGAAGCGGTCGAAGATGCGGGCGCGCTCCTCGGCGGGGATGCCGGGGCCGGAGTCGTCGACGGAGAGGCGGATCCTGCCACCTTCGGCCCGAACCGAGAGGTCGACGCTGCCGTTCTCCGGGGAGTACTTGCAGGCGTTGTCGAGCAGCACGCCGAGCAGCCGGTCCAGCCATTCCGGAGGCGCGTGCACCACCAGCGACCCGGGCTGCGCGCTGACGGCGAGGCGGAGGCGGCGCGTCTCGGCGACACCGGCGAAGCGGTCGGCGGCCTGGGCCGCGAGGATGCCGAGGTCGACGTGCTCGGCGTTGGGGTGCGCCTGGGTGGCGTCGAAGCGGGCCAGCCAGAGCAGGTCCTCGACGAGCTGGCGGATGCGCCTGCTCTCGTGGTCGATGCGCTGGAAGGCGCGGCGGTTCCAGGTGGCGTCACGGCTCTGGGCCAGGGCCAGGGTGGTCTGCGCCTCGATCACCGACAGCGGCGTGCGCAGCTCGTGCGAGGCGTCGGCGGTGAACTCCATCTGCCGCTGCCGTGCCAGCTCGATGGGTGCGGCCACGCGCCGGCCGATGGCCAGCGCCCCGGCGAAGACGGCGAGCAGCAGCACCGGCGCGACGATCAGCTCGGCGCGGACGACGTTGGCGCGGGCCTGGGCGACGGAGTCCAACGACTGGCCGACCACCAGCCAGCCCTGGGGCACCTGGCCGCCCTCGACGCGGACGTCGGTGCCGCCGATGGAGAGCGTCGTCGCGCCGGTGATGCTGTGTGGCGGCACGGGCAGCGCGGCCGTGGTGGTGGACGGGCTGACCACCGAACCGTCGGGCAGGGTCAGCCAGCTCAGCACCGGGGCGCCGAAGCGGGTGCCACCGGGCAGCTCGGGGAAGGTCCCGCTGTAGAAGCGGAACGGGCCGCTGTGCGCGCGGGTCAGCGCGGTGTTGAGCCGCGAGTCGATGTCGCCCGTGATGTTTCGCTCGGAGATGACCAGAACCACCGCGGCGATGGCGATGTAGGCCACGGCCACGATGGCGGTGGCCAGCAGGGCCACGCGCATCGACTCGCGGCGGACTCGGTGCATGCGCTGGCTCATGCCGGCTCCAGGCGGTAGCCGGCGCCGCGCACGGTGACGATGCGCACGTCGGCCGCCGGCAGCTTGGCGCGCAGCCGCGAGAGGTGGACGTCGATGGCGTTGGAGCCGAGCGGCTCGGTCTCGTCGCGCCAGACCTGCTCGGCGATGGCGCTGCGCTCCACCACGGCGGGGCAGCGGCGCATCAGCAGCTCGAGGATGCCGTACTCGGTGCTGGTGAGGTTGAGCGTCCGCCCCCGCGCGGTGATCTCGTGGCGCACCGGGTCGAGCGCCAGGGCGCCGCGGACGACCACTGGCGCGTCGACGTGGCGCGGGCGGCGCTGCAGGGCGCGGATGCGCGCGATCAGCTCCCCGAAGTCGAAGGGCTTGACCAGGTAGTCGTCGGCACCCATGTCGAGTCCTGCGATGCGGTCGGCGGGTGTGTCGCGCGCCGTCAGCATGAGCAGGGCGGTGGGCCGCTGGTTGCGGCGGGCCCACTGCACCACGTCGATCCCCGGCGCTCCGGGCATGCGCCAGTCGATCACGGCGACGTCGTACTCGTACCAGCGGAGCCGGTCGATCGCCTCGTCGCCCCGGTCGACGGCGTCGACGACGTACCCGGCCTCCTCGAGCCCCTGGACCAGGACCTCGCGAAGGCCGGGGTCGTCCTCGGCCACGAGCAGGCGCATGACGTCTGGAGACTACCCCCCTCCGCCACCGCCTGCGCCCCCACCCCCGCCACCGCCGCCGAAGAAGCCGCCGCCGCCGCCGCCGAAGCCGCGACCGCCGAAGCCACCGAAGCCGCCGGCACCGGTGTTGCAGCCGTTGGCGCCGGGCGGCACCACGTTGATCGAGCGCGCCTGGACGGTGCCGGAGGCGTCCTTGGGACCTGCGGCGACCACGCAGTCACCCACCGAGAGGTCGGCCGAGGTGATCGCCTCCGAGACGGCGACGCGGACGGTGGTCGGCACCGTGATGGTCGTCGCCGCGCCGTTGGCGGTGGTCAGCGTCACCTGGGTGCCGGTGACCGCGGCGACCTGGCCGCGCGCGAAGGCCTGGGGCACCCCGCTCGGGGTCGGCCGCGCCGTGGCGTTGGGCCTCGGCGAGAAGGAGGGACGCGGCCCGTTGCCTCCGAAGGGCCCGGCGGTGCACGAGCCGTTCACCGGGGGGCTGAGCAGCACCGTCGAAGCGGTGAGAACACTGCTCGCGTCCTTGGTGCCCGTGGCGGTGACGCAGGAGCCCTTGGTGATGTCGGCGACGCTGCCGGTCCTGGTCTTGGTCACCGGGGTGCTGCCGGTGAAGGCGACGGTGGCGTCGCCGTTGCTGGTGCTGACGATCAGCGTGCTGCCGTTGATCTGCACCAGCTGGCCGGCGGCCGCGCCGCCGCGGCGCCCGTTGGGATCGCCGCTCGGCGACGGCGTGGCCTTGGCGCCGGTGTTGGTCGCCGAGGGACTGCTCCCGCAGGCGGCCAGGGCGAGCGTGGCGAGCACGCCGGTGGCAGCCAGCCCGCGTCCGATCATGGTTGTTCCTCTCGTCATGGCTCTCGTGGTCAGGGTCACTGCGCGCGCAGCGCCTCGATGGGGGCAAGACGGGCGGCGCGCGCCGCCGGGTAGACGCCGAAGATCAGGCCAACTCCGGCCGCAACGAGGACGGCGACGAGGACCGGGGTTGCCGTGATGGTGACTCCGATGGTGGTGAAGTGCGGGATGAGCACGCCGGCGAGCAGTCCGGCGCCGACGCCGAGGAGGCCCCCGACCACGCTCAGCGTGGAGGCCTCGACGAGGAACTGGCGGAGCAGGTCGCCCGGCGTCGCGCCCAGCGCCTTGCGCAGGCCGATCTCGTTGGTGCGCTCGGTGACCGACACCAGCATGATGTTCATCACCCCGATGCCGCCGACCAGCAGCGAGATGGCCGCCACGCTGGCCAGCAGGATGGTGAGCGTGGTGGTCACCGACTGGGCGGTGCTGAGGAACGAGCTCTGCGCCTGGATGGTGAAGTCCGGTGTGCCGCTGCTGCCCAGCGACGACGCGTGCGTGTTGAGCAGCAGCTGGTCGGCCTCCTGGTAGGCGCTCCCCACCGTGTCCCCGCTGGTGGCGCTGAGGAGGATGCGCTGCACCGAGTTGGGGTCGCCGCCGGTGAGGACGTCGTGGGCCGCGGTGATCGGCACGACGCCGAGGTCGTCGCCGTTCTGGAAGCCCTGGCCGCCGACGGTGTTGAGGATGCCGATGACGGTGAAGGGGATCCGGTTCACCGTGATCGTGTCGCCCACCGACGCGCCCAGGTTGGTCGCCGTGGTGCTCCCCAGCACGATCTTCAGCGCGTGCTTGTTGACGTCGTCCTGGGTGAAGAACTCGCCGCTGGCGACGCTGCGGGCGTTGGCGGTGAGCCAGCCGGTGGAGCTGCCCTGCACCGTGCTCGTCCAGTTGGAGGCGAGGCTCACCATCGGCTCGCTGCGCTGCACCACCGGCGCGACCGCGCCCACGTCGGGTGCGTTGTCCTTGCTCATCAGGCCGTCGACGTCCTGCATGGTCAGGCTGGCGGCGGTGCCCGCGCCGCCGAAGACGCCGGCGGCGCGTGTGCTGCCCGGGGTGATGGTGAGCAGGTTGGTGCCCAGCGAGGCGATGCGGGCGTTGACGGAATCCGCCGAGGCGGTGCCGATGCCGACGGTGCAGATCACCGCGGCGACGCCGAAGAGGATGCCGAGAGTGGTCAGCACCGAGCGCAGGCGGTGGCCGAGGATGCCGCGCAGGCCGGTCTCCAGGGTGCGCAGCAGGCTCACGTGACCAGCGCTCCTTCGCGCAGCCGGCCGTCGCTCATCTCCAGGACGCGGCGGGCGACGGCGGCGACGTCATGCTCGTGGGTGATCATCACGATGGTGCGGCCCGAGGCGTTGATCTCCTGGAGGAGGGCGAGCACGTCGCGGCTCGACGCCGAGTCGAGGTTGCCGGTCGGCTCGTCGGCGAGGATGAGGTCGGGGTTGGTGACCAGGGCACGCGCGATGGCCACGCGCTGCTGCTGGCCGCCCGAGAGCTGGTTGGGACGGTGGTCGACACGGTTGGACAGCCCCACCATCTCCAAGGCGCGCATGGCCGTCTCGCGCCGGTCGTGGGCGCTGCGGTAGAGCAGGGGCAGCTCGACGTTGCGCCACGCCGACATCGCCGTGAGCAGGTGGAACTGCTGGAAGACGAAGCCGATGCGGCGATTGCGCACGTGCGCAAGCTCGCGCTCGCTCATCGTGGAGACGTCCTCTCCGCCGAAGAGGTAGCGGCCCGAGGTGGGCACGTCGAGGCAGCCGAGGATGTTCATCAACGTCGACTTGCCGGACCCCGACGGACCCATGACGGCGACGAACTCCCCCGGGTGGACGCTGAGCGACACGTCGTTCAGCGCCACCACCCTGGCGTCCCCGCTGCCGTACACCTTCGAGACGGACTCCAGCCGGAGCACCTCGCGGCCGAGTGTGGCGTCCATCGAGGGATCAGCCCCCACCGCCGCCGCGCGCCGCACCGCCGGCGCCGCCGGCGCCGCCGCGGAAGGTGCCGCCCCCGCCCGCCCCGGCCCCGAAGAGGCCGCCGGCTCCGGCGCCGCCGGTGGTGGTCGTCGGCACGGTGCTCGACACCGTGGCCACCACCACCAGGTCGCCGTCGTTGACGCCCGAGATGATCTGGGTGCGCAGCGCGTCCGACGCGCCCACGGTGACGGCGCGCGTCTCGGGCACGCCGTTGACCATCACCTGCACCGACGAGCCGCGCACCGCGCTGGTCGGCACGGTGAGGACGTGCACCACCTGGTTGACGATGACGCTGATCGAGGCCGAGGCCCCGGCGTGCAGCGCCGGCTGCGAGCCGTCCAGGGTGACCGTCACGGAGAACGTGGCCACACCCGAGGTGACCGTCGCCTCGGGAGAGATGGCGGTCACCTTGCCGGTGACGCCCTCGGTCGAGCCCGCGGGCAGGATGGTGGCGCGCTGGCCGAGGGCGATCTCGCCGACCTGCGCGTCGGTCACCGAGCCGGTCACCGAGAAGTCGCCCGGGGTGAGCAGGACGATGTCGTGGGTGGCGCTCGCGCTGGACGCGCCGCCCGCCGAGGAGCCGCCGGGCCCGCCGCTGCTGCCGGTGGTGTCGCCAGCCGCGATGTTCACCTCGCCGACCACGCCCGCCGCCGGCGCCACCAGCGTGGCGTCGTCGAGGGCGTGCTGTGCGTTGGCGACGCCGACCTGGTCGATGCTCACCTGCGCCTGGTCCATCTGGATCTGCTGCGGCGTCACCGTCGAGGACAGGGAGTTGAGCGACGACTGCGCGTTGGCCAGCTGCACCCTGGCGGTGTTGACCTGCTCCATGGCCTGGTCGTCGCCCTGCTGCGCCTTGACCTCGGTGGCCTGCAGCGACGACTGCGCGTTGGAGAGGGTGCCCTGGTCCTTGGCCATGGTCTGCTGGTCGGAGGCCAGCTTCTGGTTGTCGGACTGCACCTGCGAGTTGTCGCTGCTGCACGCCGCGCTGGAGGGGTTGGCGTTGCAGTCGCTCTGCTGCTGCGCCTGGTCGGAGTGCAGCTTCGCCTCGTCGGCGTTGACCAGGTTCTGGTCGGCGTTCACCTGGTTCTGCGCCGAGTTCACCGCGGCCTGCGCCTGGCTGACCGACTGGGCGTTGACCGCCTCCGTGTCGGTCAGGCTGGTCTGTGCGTTGTTCAGCGCCACCTGTGCCGAGTTGACCTGCGACTCCGCCGAGGCGACCTGCGAGGCGGTGGCGCCCGCCTGGTCCTGGGCGAGCTTGGCCTGCGCCGAGGCCAGGGTCGCCTGCGCCTGCTGCAACGTCGCCGAGAGCGAGGAGGTGTCCTGGGTGGCCAGCACCTCGCCGGCGGTGACGTTCTCACCCGGGCTGACGTTGACCGCCAGCACCTTGCCGCTGCCGCCGAAGTCGAGCGCAGTGGTGTTGGTCGGGGTGAGGTTGCCGGACAGGGAGATGGTCTGGGTCACCGTCCCCAGCGTGGCGGCGACGGTGCGGTACTGGGTGGTGGCGCCTCCGCGGCGCGCGTAGACGAAGCCGCCCGTGGCGACGAGGGCGACGACGAGCGCGCCGGGGATGACATAGCGGCGGCGGAGCAGGCGAGTCATGGGGGTCCCTGGGTGTTCTCTCTCGTGCGCCGCGCATCCTGCCAGGGGCGCCTTGCGACTGGATGACGGTGACGGACTACGGCGCCTTCACTCGCGACAGCGCAGTCCCGGAGGTGACGGTCCACACATACGCGCCGCCGCGTTTGCGCGGCGACGCATGCAACACCCGGGTGAACAGGGCGATCATGTCGGCCTCGTGCGGCATCGGCCCCACGACCACGGCGGACACCTTCCAGCGCCGCAGCTCGGCGAGGATCTGCGCGTCCACCCCGGCCGGCGCGACGCCGCGGCCGGCGGCCACGTCGGTCATCACCGTCGACGTCGCCGTCCGCGCCGGCCCGTCGGTGCGCGTGCCGGTCGCGTCGACGCCGACGAAGTACCCCTCCGGCATGCGGAAGGACATGCCGGCCTCGGCCTGCCAGAGCATGGGCTGGGCCGTCTCGGCGTCGTGCGAGTACGGGGCGACAAGGACCGTCGACCCCGCCGGCGCCGCCGCGGTGATCGGCGCCGTGAAGAACGCCGGCACCACGGGCTGGGCGGCCACCGCGCCGCGCGGGAAGACGGCCACTCCGACCAGCACCAGCGCCGCTGCGCCCGCCCAGCGCAGCGCCGCGACCCGCTGGCGGAGCAGCTCCTCGACGAACACCGCCAGCACCACCGCCACCCCCAGGTCGACGTAGACCCACAGGCGGCTGGGCAGGGCGCTGCCGAGCACCGGGATGGCTTCGACCACCCGCCAGGGGAGGGGCAGGCGCGACACGTGCCCTCCGACGTGGAGCTGCGGTCCAAGCGACAGCACCGCCAGGGCGACGCCCGACCAGGTGGCCACCGCCACCAGCGGCCTCCGCCGCCAGCGCCAGGCGGCGAAGAGCGCCAGGAGCAGCAGGGGCACCCCGAGGTACGAGGCGTTCTCCACCGTGTTGCCGGAGAGGCGCGCCGTCAGCTGCTGCGCCGCGTCCGGGGAGATGAGCTGCGTCGGCGTGGGCACCACCAGGTTGGCGAGGTCGGTGACGTACACCGACCCGCCGGGGACGGTGCCCGGCACCCGGTTGGGGCCGAAGAGCTGGAAGCCGAGCGGGACCGCGGCGATGACCAGGAGGGGGAGCGCGGCCCAGGCGAGCGCCCGCAGCAGCCGCGGCACCGCCTCCCGGGTTCGCCTCCGCCCCGCTCGCAGCGCCAGGACGAGGAGGACGACGGCGCCGGCGACGAGCCCCAGCACCACCCCCTCCTCGAAGACGAGGAGCTGGGCGGCGACCAGCAGCCCGAGCAGGAGCCCCGCCCGCCGCGGGCCGTAGTCGCGGCGCACCAGCAGCCCGTCGATGAGCAGGAGCAGGAGCGGCGGCATCACCGCGAAGGCCACCTTGCCGTGGCTGGGCGCCTGGCTGAGCAGGAAGGGGCAGAAGCCGTAGAACGCCCCGCCGGCGAGAGCCGCCAGCTGCCGGACGTGCCGGCGCAGCAGCAGGTAGGCGCACCAGGCGGCGAGCACCAGGTCGAGGGTGACCATGAGGTCGTAGGAGACGACCGCGCCGGCCGTGGCGGTGACCGGCCAGAGCGCCAGCGCGGCGAGAGGTGACAGCGCGTCCCACATCAGGTTCACCCCCTGGGGCGCGTTGATGTGGGTGGTGAGGAAGGGGTTGGCGCCGTGGGAGACCGCCCACGGCGTCCAGGTCAGGAACCAGACGGTCTGCTGCGCGTCACCGCTGCCTCCTGCCAGTGCCGTCGGTGAGGTGAACCAGACGGTGTGCAGGAACGCCATCGCCAGGAGGGCGTAGACGGCGAGCGCGGCCGCCGAAGCGAGCCGCCGGCGGTCAGCGCGCGGCGACGGTCCGCCTGCCTCCCGCGGCGCCGATCAGGGCGCCGGTGCCCTTGCCGGGAACGGCCGCCCGGCCGGTCACCGACATCTGGCGACGCCGCTCGTGGCCGCCGCGCCAGTCCACCGTCGAGGCGCCGACCAGCTCGGGACGCACCCGCGCCCGGTGCTTCTCGATGCGGCCGATGACGTCCTCGATGAGCGTCTCCTGAAGGTAGTGCGGCTCCAGGCCGAGGTCGAGGAGGTGCTGGTGCTTGGCGTTGTAGTAGTGCTCGTCCTTCTCCACCCGCGGGTTGGGGGCGTGCTCGATGCGGGTGGGCAGCCCGTGAGCGGCCCGGGCGTGGGCCACCTTGTCGGCCAGCTCCTGGACGCTGAACTGCTCGGTGAACTGGTTGAAGACGCGGAACTCACCGCGGTCGGCGGGGTTGAGCACCGCCAGCTCGATGCAGCGCACGGTGTCGCGGACATCGAGGAAGCCGCGGGTCTGGCCGCCCCGGCCGTAGACGGTGATGGGGTGGTCGATGGCCGCCTGGACGCAGAAGCGGTTGAGCGCCGTGCCCCAGATGTGGTCGTAGTCGAAGCGGGTCTGCAGCTGGGGATGCAGGTCGGTCTCGGGGGTGCTGATGCCGTACACCACGCCCTGGTTGAGGTCGGTGGCGCGCATGCCCCAGATCCGGCAGGTGAACTCGATGTTGTGCGAGTCGTGGACCTTGGAGAGGTGGTAGAAGGAGCCCGGCAGCTTGGGGAAGAGGACGCGGTCCCTGCGGCCGTTGTGCTCGACCTCCAGCCAGCCCTCCTCGATGTCGATGTTGGGCGTGCCGTACTCGCCCATGGTGCCGAGCTTGACCAGGTGGCAGTCGGGCGCCAGGTCGCGCAGCGCGAAGAGGAGGTTGAGGGTGCCGGCCACGTTGTTGACCTGGGTCTCGACCGCCCGCTCGGAGCTGATCATCGAGAAGGGCGCGCTGCGCTGCTCGGCGAAGTGCACCACCGCGTCGGGCTGGTAGTGCCCGATCAGCTCGCGCAGCGCGGCGTTGTCGCAGAGGTCGAGCCTGACCCAGTCGATGGTCTTCCCGCTCTCCGCCTTCCAGCGCTTGACGCGGCTGTCCATGGAGCTGAGGGGGAGGAGGTTGGGAGTCCCCACCTGGCGATCCCAGCGCCTGCGGATGAGGCTGTCCACGGCGACCACGTCGTGCCCGCGAGCCGAGAGGTGCAGCGCGGTGGGCCAGCCCAGGTAGCCGTCGGCCCCGAGAACGCAGACAAGCATCGACTCACTCCGTGTGGATGGCAGGAATGGGGGGTCGCGGCCCCACGGTAGGGCGCGACCCTTTCACTCTGGTGACGCCCGGGACCCCGAACATCTTGCCGTAGGCGGGCAGGATCGTGTCACCTCCCAGAGGGGTCCCCCAGGGTCATTCTGACGGCGCGTACCTCGTCGGTGAGCCGCTTCTCGTCCCAGAGCGGCCGGGCCGCGCCGGCCTCGGGCGGGTCGACGAGGTCGAGCCAGGAGCGGCAGCCGCCGTACTCGACCCGCTCCTCCACCTCCACCGCCTCGGGCAGGGCGCTGACCCGGAGCACCAGCACCAGCGGCCGGTCCTGGGGTCGCCAGCGGTAGCGCAGGGTGAGGTACTTCGGCGTCCAGACGGTTCGCTCGCTGAGCCGCTGCAGCGCCTCCAGGGAGGGCGCCTCGACCGCCTCGACGATCTCCGCCACGGCGCGAAGGGCGACGTGGCCCGGGGTGACCGCCCGCCTGTGCCCCTCGGGACGGGCCACCAGGCGGGCCGTCTCGCGCGGCGCCCTGTGCATGCCGGGCACCAGCAGGTCGTGGTACTCGGGCTTGAGGAAGACGCCGCGGGCGTGGAAGAGGGTCGGGTACAGCCAGAAGCGACCCCGCTCCAGGGGGATGCGCTGGCCGGGGTCGTCCAGGCCGCCCTTGCGGACCAGGATCGCCTGCTCGCCCTGCTCCAGCGCGGCCACGACGACGTCCCACTCCTTGAGCGCGCGGGTGACCGGCGCCGTCATCGCGCCGCCGCCTGCAGCACGCCGGCTCGGACCAGGAAGTCGCGCACCGTGCGCTGGAACCTCTCGGGCTCCTCGAGCTGCGGCGAGTGCCCCGACTCCTCGAACACCACGAGCTCGGCGTTGGGGATGAGCCGGGCGATCTCCTCCGCCGCCGCCACGGGGGTGATCCAGTCGTGGCGGCCGACGGTGACCAGCGCCGGCGCGGTGATCGAGGGCAGCCGGTCGCGGACGTCGTAGGCGGGGATGTTCCTGGCGAACGCCCAGTTGTGCGACTCGTGGTGGTAGACGGTCCCCCGCAGCCGCGCCTCCACCTTCTCGGGCGTCAGCTCGTGGTCGTAGAGCGGGACGATCATGCGCCAGCCGGCCTCCAGGTCGGCGTCGTCGCGGCACTCTCCTCTCATCATGCGGTCGTACAGCTCCATGTCGAGCTGCACCCGATTGCTCTGCAGCGCATTCGCCCGCGCCCGCTCCTCGAAGGCGTTGCTCGCCGCCGTGTCCCGCAGCACCAGCGCCTGCACCCGGTCGGGATGGGCGATGGCGTACTCCAGGCTGACGAAGCCGCCGTAGGAGCCGCCCGCCATGACGATGCGC
>DASRDZ010000041.1:0-15720 GCA_035652335.1 Candidatus Dormiibacterota bacterium | reverse complement strand
CCAGTCCGACAACACGCAGTACGGCAGCCAGTTCAGCAGCAGCACCCTGACGACGACGCACAGCTTCACCATCCCGGGCACGGTGGTCGGCGGCCAGGGCAACATCAACCCGGGCGGCACGTACCGCATCTCGGTGGGCGGTTTCTCCAGCAGCGGCGCGGGCGACATGTCCGCCGGCACCGACGTGCTGGTGCCCGCCCTCTCCTGCTCGTAGCCGCCTAGGAGTCGATCACCAGAACCTCAGCGCCCTGCACGTCGCCGCGCCGCAGCCGGTCCAACGCGGCGTTGGCGTCGTGCAGGGCGTAGGCGCGCACCTCGGTCTGCACCGGGATGCGCGGAGCCAGGGCGAGGAACTCCTCACCGTCGTGCCGTGTCAGGTTGGCCACCGAACGCAGGGTGCGCTCGCGCCACAGCAGCTCGTACGGGAACGACGGGATGTCGCTCATGTGGATGCCGGCGCAGACGACGGTGCCGCCGGGCGCGGTGGCCCGCAGGGCGGCGGGCACCAGCTCACCCGCGGGGGCGAAGATGATCGCAGCGTCGAGCGGCTCAGGGCCCGGCTGCATGGCGTCACCCGCCCACTCCGCACCGAGTGACAGGGCGAACCGCTGCGACGCCGCGTCGTCCGCGCGGGTGAAGGCGAAGACCCGCCGCCCCTGGTGGCGCGCCACCTGGATGACGATGTGCGCCGCCGCGCCGAAGCCGTACAGGCCGAGCCGCTCGGCGTCGCCGGTGAAGCGCAGCGAGCGGTAGCCGATGAGCCCGGCGCAGAGCAGCGGCGCCGCCTGCAGGTCGGGATAGCCCTGCGGGATGGGGAAGCAGAAGCGCTCGTCGCACACGGCCTGCTCGGCGTAGCCGCCGTCGATGTCGTAGCCGGTGAATTGCGCCTGCTCGCAGAGGTTCTCGCGGCCTGCGGTGCAGTGGCGGCACACACCACACGTCCAGCCGAGCCACGGGACTCCGACGCGATCGCCCTCGCGAACGCGCTCCACACCCTCGCCGCACCGCATGACCGTCGCCACGATCTGGTGCCCGACGACGAGCGGCAGCTTGGGCCGGGTCAGCTCACCGTCGACGATGTGCAGGTCGGTGCGGCACAGGCCGCAGGCGTGGACGCGGAGCAGCACCTGGCCGCGCTGCGCAACCGGCGTGGGCAGGTCGGCGAGGTGCAGCGGCGCGTGCGGCGCGTCGAGCAGCATCGCGCGCATGGCCGCCGCCTCAGCGCAGGCCGCGCGGCGCGAGCTGGCGGTGCCGCAGCCGCTCGATGTTGACCGCCGCGCCCACCAGGGCGAGGTGGGTGAAGGCCTGGGGGAAGTTGCCGAGCAGCTCGCCGGTGCGGGCGTCGGCCTCCTCGGAGAGCAGCGCGCACGGCGGCAGCAGGCTGAGCAGGCGCTCGAACAGGCGCTGCGCGTCTTCGAGACGGCCGAGGTGCGCGTAGGCGTCGACCAGCCAGAAGGAGCAGAGCAGGAAGGCACCCTCGTCGCCGGGGATGCCGTCCTCCGCCTCCTCCGGCAGGTAGCGGCGCACCAGCACGCCCTCGCGCAGGTTCTGGGCGATGGCCTCGACGGTGCTGACCAGGCGCGGGTCGTCGGCGGGCAGGAAGCGCACCTGGGTCATGCGCAGCAGCGAGGCGTCGAGCACGTCGCTCCCCAGGGATTGGGTGAAGGCGTTGCACGTCGTGGAGAACCCCTGCGAGGTGACGCGACGGTGGATGCGCGTCCGCGCGCTGCGCCAGCGCTCGGCGTCGTGGGGGAGGCGGAAGCGCTCGGCGATGCGCAGGCCGCGGTCGACGGCGACCCAGCACATCATCTTGCTGTAGGTGAAGTGGCGCTCACCGCCACGCACCTCCCAGATCGAGGAGTCCGGCTCCTCCCAGCGCGCGATGGCGAGGTCGACGATGGCCCTCAGGTCCTTCCACAGCGCCTGGGAGATCTCGCCGCCGAAGCGCGCGTAGAGGTAGGCGCTGTCGAGCACCTCGCCGTAGACGTCGAGCTGCAGCTGGCGCGCCGCGCCGTTGCCGATGCGCACAGGGCGGGAGCCGCGATAGCCGTCGAGGTGGTCGAGCGTCTCCTCGTGCACGGTGCGCCTGCCGTCGAGGGTGTAGAGGTTGTCGACGCCCGGATGCGCCGCGGTGCCGATGGGGATGCGCCGCAGCCAGTCGAAGAACTGGTGCGCCTCGTCGACCAGGCCGAGCTGGAAGAAGGCGTACAGCGTCAGGGCGGCGTCGCGCAGCCAGGTGTAGCGGTAGTCCCAGTTGCGCTGGCCGCCGATCTGCTCGGGCAGGCTGGTGGTGGGAGCGGCGATGATGGCGCCCGTCGGCGCGTAGGTCATCAGCTTCAGCGCCAGCGCGGAGCGCCACACCGGCTCCTGGTAGGGGCCGTCGTAGCGCACCTGGTGCACCCAGCGCCACCAGTACTCGCGGGTCTCGCGCAGCATGGCCCGCGCGTGCTCCACGGTCCAGCTCCCGTCGTCGCCGTCGCAGTCACCGGCGTGGCTGACGCTCAGCCCCAGCGCGACGGTCTCGTCGGCGCGCAGCGCCAGCGTCTGGTGGGCGCCCTCGATCTCGCGCGTCGAGCGGATGCAGACGTGCAGATCGCCGGCGTCGGTGTGGAAGCGCCCGTCACGGGTGCTGAAGGGGACGTGCCCGTTGCGCGCGTAGTCGGGCGCCGGCAGCATGTCGTTGCGCAGCACCACCTCGCCGGTGAGGCACTCCACGAGTCGCACCAGGCGAGGATGGCGGTGCGGGCGCGCCTGCTCCTCGATGGTGTCGCGGCGCACCGGCATGAAGTCGGTCACCGCGACGCGGCCGGTGCGGGTGGTGAAGGTGGTCTGCACCACGTTGGTGCGGTCGCGGTAGCGCGGCATCAGCTCGTAGGGGCCCCGGGGCGCGATCTGCCAGTGGCCACCCTTCTCCGCGTCGAGGATGCGGCCGAACAGCGAGGGATCGTCGAAGCGCGGGAGGCAGAGCCAGTCGATGCTGCCGTCGCTGCCCACCAGCGCAGCGCTGCGGCAGTCGCCGACGGCGGCGTACGCGCTGATCGGCAGGTAGCCGTCGATGCGCTCGACCGGTCTCAACCCGCCGGCTCCCCCTCCGGGGTGGCCGCGACGTCCTCGAAGAAGCAGGACGTGCTGCCGGTGTGGCACGCCGGGCCCGCGGGGTCGACGAGCAGGAGCACGGCGTCGCGGTCGCAGTCGAGTCGGATGGCGCGGACGTGCATTGTGTTGCCGCTGGTCGCGCCCTTCTCCCACAGCTCCTTCCTGCTGCGGCTCCAGAACGTGGCGCGGCCGGTGCGCCGCGTCGCCTCCCACGCCTCACGGTTCATGTAGGCGAGGGTGAGCACCTCGTGCGTGGTGGCGTCCTGGGCGATGGCGGCGACGAGGCCCTGGGCGTCGAAGTGCGGCTGGGCCGGCGGCCCGCTGAGGTCACTCATGCGGATGCCCGTCCTTGCCATCGTCGTCCGAAGGACTGTCCGAGGGCGTCAGCCCTGCGTTCCCAGGAGGCCCGTCCTCCGGCGCGCTCGCCGCACGATGCCCGAACACCCTTCTCCACCACGGAGTCCTGCCCGGTCCGTTGAGCGCCTCCGACGCCGCCCTGAACGCCTTTCCCGCCGCGCTCCTGCTGCCCGCCGTCCACTCCGCCAGCCCCACGTTGTACAGCACCGTGGGATCGGTGGCGTCGATCTCCGCGGCCCAGCGCGCCTCCTGCAGCCCCTCGGCCGCCTCGCCGCGCTGCACCAGCAGCGTCGCCAGCGTGGTGTGCGCCCGCGCCGACTCCGGGTTGAGCTGCAGCGCCTGCCGGACCTCGCGCTCCGCCTCCTCGTTGTTGCCCTGGGTGGCCAGAACCGAGGCGCGCAGAAGGTGCATGTCGGCGTCGCCTGGGGTCGCGGCGAGGAGCTGCTCGGCGCGCTGCAGGGCATCGGGTGCGTTGAGGTCGAAGCCGTAGCGGTCGCGCATGCGCTGCTGACCGCGCTGCCACAGCGGCAGTCGCAGCCGGGCCGCGGTGAACGGGATGCGCGGCGGTGTCCGCGTCGTGGTCACAGGCGCACCGGCACGCCCGCGTCCCGCAGGTACCGCTTGGTCTGCGGCACGGGGAAGCTGTCGAAGTGGAAGATCGAAGCGGCCAGCGCGGCGTCGGCGTGCCCGTCGGTGAGCACCTCGCGCAGGTGCTCGGGCTCACCCGCTCCGCCGCTGGCGATCACCGGCACGGCGACGGCCTCCGCCACCGCGCGGGTGAGCGCGATGTCGTAGCCGCTCCTGGTGCCGTCGCGATCCATGCTGGTGAGCAATATCTCACCGGCGCCCCGTTCGGTCGCCTCGCGAGCCCAGTCGACCGCGTCGCGGCCGGCGGGATTGCGCCCGCCATGGGTGTGGACGCCCCAGCCCGCGCCCTCGCGCCGGGCGTCGACGGCGACCACGATGCACTGCTCGCCGAAGCGCTCGGCGCCGCGGGTGATCAGGGTCGGGTCCTGCAGCGCCGAGGTGTTGAGCGACACCTTGTCGGCACCGGCGCGGAGCAGCGCCTCCATGTCGTCGAGGCTGCGGATGCCGCCGCCCACGGTGAGCGGGATGAAGACGTTGTCGGCGGTGCGACGCACGGCGTCGAGGAGGATGGGGCGGGTCTCGTGCGAGGCGGTGATGTCGAGGAAGACGAGCTCGTCGGCGAGGTCCTGGTTGTAGCGTGCGGCCAGCTCGGCAGGGTCGCCGGCGTCGCGCAGGTCGACGAACTGCGTGCCCTTGACCACCCGACCGTTGTCGACGTCGAGGCACGGGATGACCCGGCGTGCGAGCGTCACGCCGTCTCGCTTTCCGCAGCCGCGTTGAAGCGGTGCAGCGCCTCGGAGAGGTCGAGGCGTCCTTCGTAGAGGGCGCGCCCGACGATGGCACCGGATGCGCCCGCCTCGGCGCAGGACTCCAGGTCGTCGACGGTGGCGATCCCCCCGCTGGCGACGACGTCGCCGCCGTAGCTGGCGATGCACGCGCGCAGGCCGTCGACGTCGGGCCCGAGCATGGCGCCGTCGCGGCCCACGTCGGTGCGGATCACGCCGGCGGCGGGCCAGGCGCGCCAGCGGCGCAGGTGCTCGGTGGCGTCACCGGCGGACTCCGTCCAGCCCTGCGCCTGGGCGACGTCCCCGCGCACGTCGAGACCGAGCAGCACGTGGTCCGGATGGGCGCGGCAGATCTCCTCAGCGGACCGCGGGTCGCGCAGCGCCAGCGAGCCGAGCACGATGTAGTCGGCGCCGGCGTCGAGCCAGGATGCGGCGGCCTGGGCGCTGCGCACGCCGCCGCCGACCTGGACGGTGACGCGCATCTCGTGCAGGGCGCGCACAGCCGCGCGCACGGCGTCGCGGGAGAGGACGTCGGGCTGGCCGCGCGCCGCGTCGAGGTCGACGATGTGCACGCGCGTCGCGCCGCGGCGGACGAAGCCGATCGCCTGCTGCGTGGGGTCGTCCGAGTACACGGTCTCCTGCGCGTAGTCGCCGCGCAGCAGGCGCACGCACCGCCCGCCGCGCACGTCGACGGCGGGAATGACGATCATGCCGCCGCTCTCATCCTGGCGCAGAGGGCGACGAAGTTGCTGTAGATGCGCAGCCCCGTCTCCCCGCTCTTCTCGGGATGGAACTGCGTGCTCCAGACGTTGTCCCTGACGCAGACGGCCACCAGCGGCCCGCCGTAGTCGGCGGTGGCGACGACGGCGTCGCTGTCGGTCGTGTCCGGGGTCGCCGCATAGCTGTGCACGAAGTAGACGTAGGCGCCGCCGGCGATGCCGCTGGTCAGGGCGGTGTCGCGGGTGAAGGTGAGCTGGTTCCAGCCCATGTGCGGCACCTTGCCGCGCTCCGGGCCGAGCCGCACGATGCGCCCCGGCAGGAGCCCGAGCCCGCGGCGCCCGCCGTTCTCGTCGCTGTGCTCGAAGAGGAGCTGGTGGCCGAGACACACGCCCAGCAGTGGCGTGCCGCTCCGCGCGACGTCGACCACGACGTCGCCGAGCCCGGTGCCGTCGAGCGCGTCGGCGGCGGCCCCGAAGGCGCCGACACCGGGCAGCACGACACCCGCGCATTCGCGCATCGTGCGCGCCTCGCCGGTGAGGACGACGTCGGCGCCGGCGTGGAGCAGGGCGCGCTCGACGCTGCGCAGGTTGCCCACGCCGTAGTCGCAGATGGCGACGCGCGGCGCGCTCACAGCACGCCCTTGGTCGAGGGCACGCCTCCACCCACGTGGCTCAGCGCGTGGCGGGTGGCCAGGCCCAGCGCCTTGAACCCCGCCTCGGCGATGTGGTGGAGGTTCTCGCCACGGATGTAGTCGACGTGCAGCGTGATGCCCGCAGTCTGGGCCAGGGCGCGAACGAACTCGCCGAGCAGCTGGACGTCGAAGTCGTTGATGCGCCCGCGAAGCGGCTCCATCTCGTAGACGACGTAGGGACGGTTGCTGAAGTCGAGCACCACGCGCACCAGCGACTCGTCGAGCGGCGCGTAGGCGTGGCCGAAGCGGCGGATGCCGGCGCGGTCGCCGAGCGCCTCGCCGATGGCGGCGCCCAGCACCAGGCCGACGTCCTCGACCAGGTGGTGCGCGTCGACGTCCACGTCGCCGCTGCCGCGCAGGGTGACGTCCATGCCGCTGTACTTGGTGAACGCCTCCAGCATGTGGCGGAGGAAGGGAAGCGGGACCTCGATGTCGGCGCGGCCGCTGCCGTCGAGCACCACCTCGGCGGTGATCTGCGTCTCCTTGGTGCGCCTCTCGCGGCGAGCAGTGCGCGCGCTCATGCGGGGGTCCTCGTGCGGGCCAGGCGCAGGCGGATCGACTCGGTGTGGCCGTGCAGCCCCTCGGCCTCGGCGAGGGTGCACGCGGCGGGACCGAGCTCCTCCATGTCGCGTGCGCTGAGCCGGGTGATGCTCGACCAGCGCACGAAGTCCATCACCGACAGCGGACCGCTGAAACGCGCGGCGCCGCCGGTGGGCAGCGTGTGGTTCGGCCCGGCGATGTAGTCGCCCATGGGAACGGGTGCGTTGCCGCCGACGAAGATGGCGCCCGCGCAGCGCACCCGCTCGGCGAGCGCCTCGGCGGCGTCGCCCTGCAATTCGAGGTGCTCAGGCGCGAAGTCGTCGCAGAGCTGCAGCGCCTCCTCCATGTCGCGACACAGCACGAGCAGGCCGTGCCGCCCCGCCGCGGCCGCGATGATGCCACCGCGCTGCGCCGACTCGGCCGCACGCGCGAACTCGGCCTGCACGCTCTCTGCCAGCATCGCGTCGTCCGTGATGCACACCGCCCAGGCGAGCGGGTCGTGCTCCAGCTGCGACACGAGGTCGGCCGCCACGAAACGAGCATCGGCGCCGCCGCTGGCCACGATCAGCACCTCGCTGGGGCCGGCCATCCCGTCGATGCCGACGGCCCCGAAGACCGCCCGCTTGGCGAGGGTGACGTACAGGTTGCCGGGGCCGACGATCTTGTCGACCGCGGCGACGCTCTCGGTGCCGTACGCCAGCGCGGCGATCGCCTGTGCGCCGCCCATGGCCAGCACCTCGTCGACGCCGATGAGGTGCGCCGCGGCGAGCACGTACGGATGCGGCCTGCCGTCGGGGCCGGGCGGCGTTGCCACGGCGATGGACGCGACGCCGGCCTCCTGGGCGGGGATCGCGTTCATCAGCACCGTGCTGGGATATGCGGCCCGGCCACCGGGCACGTAGCAGCCGGCGCGGCGCAATGGCGTCGGCTTCAGCGCCAGGCCGGCGTTGCCGCGGATGCGATCGTCGCGCTGCAGCGCGTGGAAGTCGCGGATGCGCGACGCCGCGACCCACAGCGCCTCCTGCACCTGCGGGTCGGTCGCCTCCCAGGCGCGCTGCAGGTCGCCGGCACCCGCACGCAGCACGGCCACGTCGACGCCGTCGATGCGCCGCGTCCACTCGCGGACCGCCTCGTCGCCGCGCACCCGCACGTCGTCGACGATGGCGCGCACCGCGTCGTCGGCGCTGATCTCACGTCCGAAGAGGTCGCGCAGCCGCGCCAGGCCCTGCTCGTCGGCCTGCGGCTCCACGAAGCGTCGCTCCCGCGACACCTCGGCGCGCCACTCCTCCGCGCTCAGCGCGCGCAGCCCGGCGCTCATGCCGCGCCCCGCTCCGCCACCGCGCGCTTCTCCACCACCCGCCGCAGCGCCGAGGCCAGCTCGTTCACCTCGGCGGCGCGCGTCTTGATGCTCGCCTGGTTGACGATCAGCCGCGCGGTGGAGCGCCCCGCCTCGGCCACCTCGACCAGGCGGTTGGCCCGCAGGGTGCGGCCGGTGGCGGTGATGTCGAGCACCGCGTCGGCGAGGCCGGTGGCGGGCGCCAGCTCGATGGAGCCGTGCAGCTTGATCAGCTCCGCGGCCACCCCGATGCGGTCGAAGAAGGCGCGGGCCGCCTGCGGGTACTTGGTGGCCACGCGCAGCGAGGGCGGCCACTGGCCCCTGGCAAGCAACGACTTCTCCGGCGCGGCAAGCACCAGCCGGCAGCCGCCGAAGCGCAGGTCGACGATCTCGTAGCAGTCGCGCGCCGACTCCCAGAGCATGTCCTTGCCCACCACGCCGGCGTCGCACGCCCCCATCTCGACGTAGACGGGAACGTCGGTCGGGCGCGTCTTGACAAACTCCATCCCGCCGTTCTCGACCAGCAGCGCCTCGTCGAACATGCCGGGCTGCAGGTCGGCGACGCCGGCCTCGCGGAGCAGGTCGCAGGCGCCCTGCAGGAGGGTGCCGTTGGGCAGGGCGATGCGCAGGCTGCTCATGCGCCGCGCCGCTCCAGCAGTGCGGGCGCGCCCGCAGCGCGCGAGAGCGCCTCGACCGCGTCGTCCACCGACCCGGTGCACCAGGACGCGCCCTGGCGCCAGCGTGCCCTGCCGTTCTGGTCGACATGGACATGAACTCCGGAGGCGGCGTCGGCGCTGGCGTCGAGGTCGGTGGCGACGCTGAGCCCGCGGTCGCGCAGCCGCTGGGCGAGGGCGACGGCGACCTCGCCGTGCCCGCCCGCCCAGGCGACGTGGATCGGCGCCTGCGCGGCGAACCCGGCCTCCGCCCTGCGCATCAGCGCGTCGCAGCAGCGGTCGACGGAGATCACGAAGCCCGTGGCCGGCAGGGGGAAGCCGAAGCGCGAGAGGAGCTGGTCGTAGCGGCCGCCCGCGCCGAGCGGGAACCCGAGGTCGCGGGTGAAGAGCTCGAAGGTGGGACCGGTGTAGTAGTCCCAGTCGCGCACCGCGCCGAGGTCGAGGTGGAGCACGCCGCCGTTCAGGCCGTGCGCGGCCAGGAGGTCCCAGAGGCGGCGCAGCTCGTCGAGCGCGCGGCGGGGGCGCTCGGCGCGCAGGCCCTGGGCGGCGACGTCGAGGATCTCGCGACCGCCGCGCAGCGCGGGGAAGCGGAGCAGCAGCGAGCGCTCCACCTCGCCGACCTCGGTGCCCTCCAGCGCCTCCTCGACGGCGACCAGGTCGCGGTCCTGCAGCGCCTGGAGGACGCGCTCGCGGGTGGGGTCGTCGAGGCCTGCGCCCTCGAGCAGTCCGGGCAGGAAGTCGGCGTGGCCGACGTCGATCTGCACCTCGCTGAGCCCCGCGTTCTCCAGCGCGTGCGCGGCCAGGGCGACGCACTCCGCGTCGGCGGCCAGGGTGGCGCTGCCGAGCAGCTCGCAGCCCGCCTGCAGCGTCTCGCGGCGGCGCCCGCCGAGCAGCGCCTGGTTGCGCAGGACAGGTCCCGAGTAGCAGAGCCGCAGCGGGAACGGGCCCTCGCGGAGCTGGGTGGCGACCACCCGCGCCACGCTGACCGTGCGCTCGCCGACCAGCGCCAGCAGGCTGCCGTCGGCGTCCATGAAGCGGAAGAGCGACGTCTGGCGGTTGGCGCTGATCCCCGCCGCCACGGTGTCGAGCGGCTCGACGACAGGCGTGGCCAGCAGGCCGTAGCCCCAGGCCTCGAAGCTGTCCAGGAAGGCGTCGCTGACCGCCCGGCGCCGCGCCGCGGGCCCGGGAAGCCAGTCACTGAACCCGCCGGCCCGCCCTCGCGGCGCGCCGGCACCGTCGACGGGGGAGGCGTTGTCCACGCCCGAAGTGTACCGGGCGCCGGGTTTCGAGCCTGGGAGGGCCCGCCTCAGGGCCTCGCGACCGCCAGCGAGGGCCGCCGGGATCTCCGCCTAGTACTGGTCCTCGGGCCGGACGTCCTCGTCCGGCTCCTCGTCGAAGTCGCCGCCGCCGGTGACGTCGTCCTCGGACTCGACGGTCTGCATGCCCTCGAAGTCCTCCTCGCCCTCGTCGGAGGTGTTGCCCGGCAGGGCCTCGTCCTCCTCGGTCTCCATGGCGTCCCAGTCGCTGCCGCGCGAGGCGAGCAGGGACTCCTTGGCGTAGGGTCGGAACTCCTCGCGCTTGCCGCGCGCGATGGGGAAGGAGGACTTGCGGGAGTTCTCCGGGGACTGGAAGACCTCGCGGATCATGATCTCGATGCGGTCGTCCTCCGCCCTGGCCACGGCGGCCGAGTAGCGGTTGCCCGTGTCCATGAGGGGGATGAGGCGGCGCGAGATCTTCGCCTCGACGTCGCCGAGGGCGACGCCGCGCGCCGTGGTGGCGTGCAGCATGCCGCCGAGGGCGGCCAGCTCCACCGGGTCGCCAGGCGCCACCTGGACGAGGACGCCGCCGGAGGGCCGCGAGAGCACCGTGAGCGCGCTCTTGCCCGGCTCCTCGGCGAAGAGGTCGACGTCGACCGAGCCGTGCACCCCCTCGACCCGCGCCGGCTGCTCCAGCATGGCGCTGAGCTTGCGCTGGTTCTTCTGGGCGATGACGTTGAGCGGGTTGAGCTTCAGCGTCTCGCCGTAGGCCTCCAGGGCCTCCTCCAGGCGGCCGAGCTCGAACAGCGCCTTGCCCAGGCGGTTGTAGGCGTCCTCGTCGGGCCCGTACTTGTCGAGGACGGTGCGGTTGACCGACACCGCCTCCTGCCAGTTGCTCTCCAGGGCGAGCTGGATCGCCTCCTCGGCGAACAACGCCCGAGGCTTGACCCGTTCCGCTTCAGCCACGCTCGAACTCCGCTGTGTGCACGCCCGAACTCACCATGCCACCGGCGCCCACGGCACCGTCATGCCCACCTGACCCCGCCGCGTGCGACCGGCCCGGCTGCCCAGGCCGCGAAAGCTTGCACGAAAAGGCGGTCGCGCCGCTGCGGCTCCGGTATGATACCGGCTCGGTGGAGCGCATCTGTTCGGCCCGTACATGACCCGCGTCCTGGCCATCGCCAACCAGAAGGGCGGCGTCGGCAAGACGACCACGGCCGTCAACCTCGCGGGCGCCCTCGCCGAAGCCGGGCAGCGGGTCCTGGCCATCGACCTCGACCCCCAGGGCCACCTCACCATCAACATGGGTGTGCGCCGCCCGGACGAGCTCGAGCTCACCGTCTACAACCTGCTCACCGACCATCAGGTCGCCGCCGCCGACTGCCGCCTGCACACCGACGAGATCGGCGTCGACTTCCTCCCCGCCAACATCGAGCTGAGCGGCGCGGAGCTGGCGCTTGTGACCGAGTTCGGCCGCGAGTCGGTGCTCAAGGAGAAGCTGGAGCCGATCCTCCCCGAGTACGACTTCGTCGTCATCGACTGCCCGCCCTCGCTGGGCCTGCTCTGCATCAACGCGCTGGTGGCCTCGACCGAGGTGATCATCCCGCTGCAGTGCGAGTACTTCGGCATGAAGGGCATGCAGCAGCTGCAGCGCACCATCGACCGCGTGCGCGCCAAGCTCAACCCCTCGCTGACCATCGCGGGCATCCTGCCCACCATCTACAAGCCGCGCACCCTGCACTCGCAGGAGGTGCTGGAGCTGGTCAGGGAGAACTACGGCGAGCAGGTCTTCGACGTCCGCGTCGACTCCTCGATCCGCTTCGCCGAGTGCCCGCTCGCCGGGCAGTCGATCCTGCAGTACGCGGATTCGTCCGCCGGCGCCAAGTCGTACCGCGCCCTGGCCTCCCAGGTGATGGAGCGACAGCGCGCTGCGGAGGCGGTGTGATGCCGAGCTTCCGCCGCGCCCAGCTCCGCGGGTCGGAGGAGCTCTTCACCCCCACCCGCACCGAGAACGGCGAGCCACCTGCCGTCCGCGAGCATCCCGCCCCGGCACCGGTCGCCCGGCCGAGCGTCTCCGCGCCCGCCGTGAGCGGGGCCCCCGAGGGGCGCCTGGTCCGGCTCACCGACGACGAGGTGCAGACCCTCGCCGAGGCCGTCCAGCGGCTCAAGTTCCCCGGGCACAAGGCGACCAACAAGCCGCCTGTCGAGGAGTTCGAGCGGCTCGAGGAGCTGCGGCAGAAGCTGCTCAGCGTCCTCTAGTCCCCGCGCCGGGCGGGGCTGCGCCGCCCTCTCCCATGCAAGAGCGCGGGTCCCCGCACCGTCTGCCTCTGTGTGATTCGCGACCGCATCAGGGTGGCGGGCGCGGCGCTCGCCGTCGCCGGCGCCGCCGCACTCCTCGCCGCACCCGCCGCGGCCCAGACCGCCCCGCAGGGGACCTCGCCCTGCGACTACTCCGCCCAGCTCCCCCAGTGCGTTCCCGCGCTGGGCCCGCTGCGCGACGTCAGCGCCGACGCCGCGGCCTACCAGCCGGCGCTGCTCCAGCTGGTGCCCATCTCCGACTACGCGTCCGATCCGGAGGACGCCCCGCCTCCCCTCGGCGTCGGGGTGTGCGGCGGCGAGACCAGCCATCCCGCCGCCGACGGCTCCCAGCCGCCGCAGGGCGTGGTGGTGCAGGCGCCCCCGCCCGGCGTGCCCGCGCCCCCGGGCACGCACGGCCCCTACTGCCTGCTGCGCTACCTGAGCAGCGACTTCAGCACCCTCTGCAGCGGCTGCCACCGCCTGCTCCTCGACTTTTCGGCCATCCCTGACGGAAACTCGACGAGCCCCGGCGCCGGCGGGCACTGGGCGCTGCGCTTCAGCAGCACGACGCTGAACGTCACCTCGCCGTTCGACGGCCACAGCCCCAACATCAAGAACCTCTGCGCCGACAAGTTCTTCAACCCGTCGCCCGGGTCCGACTGCGTCACCTACACGCAGCTCGACGGCTACGGCTTCGAGTACGAGGGCGACTCGAGCATCTACCACCACTACCCGCTGGAGGGCCGCTACTACAACGGGCCCGCCTACCTCGCGGGGAGCGGCACGCATCGCGACCCCTACCACTGGGTGACCGGCGCCTACGCCGACCTCGACCCGCAGGGCAGCAGCGGTCTCACCGTGTGGTACGGCGCGGGCTACCGCGGCAAGGGCGACACCACGCCGGACACCGACCAGTCCTACGGCTGCCTCTGCGAGGTGCCGCCGTTCGGGCACAGCGCCTTCAGCCCCAGCTACCCGCTCGCCGACCTCACCGCCCCTGGCGGCAACGGCGGGAATCGTCGCGGCCGCGGCGGCCACGGCGACGTCCAGCCCGCGAGCGCCGGCTCCGCCACGCCCGCGACGCTGCCCGACACCGCCGCCGCCCCGCCCGCGACGATTCCCGCCGCCACCGCCGCTGCGGCGCTGGTTGTGCTGATGGTGGTGCGCCGCCGGCGCACACGATGACGGCGCCGCTCGACCTGCGCGCCACGCGGCGCACCTTCCTCGCGCTCTGCGCCACCACCGTCGCCGCCGCCACCCTGCCCATCCCGCTGCGCCTGCGCGCCCTCGACGCCTACGCGGCCACGTCGTTCGCCTTCACCCCGCACGAGCGCGCGGTGCTGCAGGCGGCCGCCAGCACGGTCGTCCCCGCGGCGACGGTGCAGACGCGCAGCGGGACGATGTCCGTTCCCGCGGCCGGCGACACCGGCGCCGTCGACTACATCGAGAACCTGCTGAGCGGCGCGATGATCTTCGCCGCCGGCGTGCGCAGGCCGCCCTACGTCGTGCCCGATGCACCGGTGTTCCCCAGCACCGGGGCGTACCCGCTGTGGGAGGTGAAGCGGATCGGCTGGTACGGCGACGGCCCGCGCCCGACCCGACCCTACGCCTGGCCCGGCGAGCTGCAGCGGCTGCAGCAGCTCTACCGCGACGGCGTTGCCGCGCTCGACGCCGCCGCCGCACCGCAGACCTTCGACGCCGCCCCGCAGCCGCAGCGCGAGTCGATCCTCCGCGCGCTCCAGGCGCAGGAGGCGATGCAGTACGACGGGCAGGGCGAGGGCAACCAGCCCTTCTTCCTCACCCTCCTCGACCACGTCGCCGAGGCCTGCTTCGGCGACCCGGTCTACGGCGGCAACCAGAACTGGGTGTACTGGCGGATGATCGGCTTCAGCGGGCCGTCCTTCGTCAACGCGGGCGGCCCGGGGCCCGGCCAGGGCTGGACCGCCGGCGACATGGCGAAGCAGTTCACCATGAAGGGCTGAGCCGCGATGGCGCTCCCCGAGGTCGAGGTGCTCGTCGTCGGCAGCGGCGCGGGCGGCGGCATCGTCGCCTGGGTGCTGGCGGAGGCGGGCTTCCGCGTCACCGTCCTCGAGAAAGGGCCGTGGCTGACCGAAACCGCCTTCAGCAACGACGACGTCAAGTTCGGCTACCGCGACTTCTACACCCAGGACGTCCTCATCGAGCCGCGCACCTTCCGGCAGACGTCGCAGCAGACCGCCCGGGTCAACCACGTGTCGCCGCTCTCGCGCTGCGTCGGCGGGGGCTCGTTCCACTACGGCGCGGCGTCGTTCCGCTTCATCCCCGACATGTTCCGGATGCGCTCGCTGTACGGCACGCCGCCGGATTCGACGCTCGACGACTGGCCGGTCACCTACGACGACCTCGAACCGCACTACACCGCGATCGAGCAGGCCATCGGGATCGCCGGGCTGGCGCCGGGCTTCACCCCGCCGAGCGGCTACCCGGGCGCGCAGTACCAGCCCCCGCCCAACGCGCTGGCGCAGCAGCTCGGCCTGCGCTACTCGAAGCCCTACCCGCTGCCGCCCGTGGCGCAGCGCTACGACGGCATCGCCTTCAACCACGGCGCCACCGCCAACGGCTATCACCCCTACCCGACCCCCTGCGCGATCAACACGGTGGAGGGCTTCCAGGGGCGGCATGCCTGCGTCAACTGCGGGTTCTGCAACGGCTGGGGCTGCCCCAACGGCGCCAAGTCGTCGACGCTGGTCACCGCGCTGCGCCGGGCGGTGGCCACGGGACGCTGCGAGATCGGTCCCGAGTGCTGCGCCATCCAGGTGAGGCTGGACAGCAGCGGCCTGGCCCGATCCGTGCTCTACCTCGACCGCGACTTCACCGTCCACGAGCAGCCGGCGCGGCTGATCATCCTCGCCTGCTCCACCGTCGACACCCCGCGCCTCGCCCTGCTCAGCGCCAACCCGCTGCACCCCAACGGTCTGGGCAACAACCAATCGGGCATGGTCGGCCAGAACCTGACCACGCACCACAACCCCAGCGCCGTGGTGACCATCACCGACGGCGTGCACTCCTGGGACACCTATCGCGGCGCCTGGAACACGATCAGCATGGACGACCTCCAGGACCTCAGCGGACGCGCCGACCTGCCCGGCGGGGTGGTGTTCCCGCGCGGGGGCGTGATCAGCACGTCGGGCAACTCGCCCGGGTACCCGGACGGCACGGGGGGCCCCATCTCGCTTGCCATCGCCATCATGAAGCCGCCCGGCTTCTACCCCGGCGGAGGCAACGCCTTCAGCCCGAGCGGCGCCTGGGGCAGCGGGTTCCTCCAGGAGATGGCCTCGGTGGCGGGAACGCAGGCGTACATCCTCGGTGTCTGCGAGGACCTGCCGCGCGCCGAGAACCG
>DASRDZ010000040.1:0-9301 GCA_035652335.1 Candidatus Dormiibacterota bacterium | reverse complement strand
CGGGGGCGAGCTCGCGGGGCAGCGTGCCGGCCTCGAACCAGTCCGCGATATACGGCGCGGCCCGCTCGGCCGCGAAGCCGCGCACCGTGTCCCGGACCAGCCGCTCGTCGTCGCCGAGGAGCTCGTCGACGGCGTAGAGGTCGGTCGCCGGCGGCAGGCTCGCGGGGCGGGTTCGCGGATGTGTCGTCGCCACGGGCGTCAGCATGCCACCCCCAGCCTGTGCCACGCTCGTCGCCAGGTGCGCCGAGCCCGTCGGACCCGGTCGGTATCATGCGAGCCGATGGCCAAGGCGAGCACCCGCCCCTCGGCGACACGGCGCCGGCCCGGGCGCTCGGGGGGCGGCGCGGCCACGCCGGCACGGCAGCGCGAGCGCGCCACCCTGCAGGGGCTCGACGGCGAGACGCTGCTGGCCATGCACCGCCAGATGCTGCTCATCCGCCGCTTCGAGGAGCACGCCGCCGAGGCGTACGCGCAGGCCAAGATCGGCGGCTTCCTGCACCTGTACATCGGCGAGGAGGCGGTCGCCGTCGGCGCGCTGCATGCGGCCCGTCCCGACGACCACCTCATCACCCACTACCGCGACCACGGCTACGCCCTGGTGCGCGGCTGCGAGCCGGGCGCTGTGATGGCCGAGCTGTACGGCAAGGCCACCGGGGTCGTCGGCGGGCGCGGCGGGTCGATGCACCTCGCCGACGCCGGCAGGCACTTCTGGGGCGGCCACGCCATCGTCGGCGGGCACATCCCCGTGGCCGTCGGCCTCGCCCTGGCACAGCGGAAGAAGGACACCGGTCTCGTCGTCGTCGACGTCTTCGGCGACGGCGCCACCGCCATCGGCATGTTCCACGAGGCGATGAACATGGCGATGATCTGGCGGGCGCCGGTCGTCTTCCTCTGCGAGAACAACCTCTACGGCATGGGCGCGACGCTGCAGGACCAGTCGCCGGTGAAGAAGCTCGTCGACCGTGCGCGCGGCTACAACATGCCGGCGGCGCAGGCCGATGGCATGGACCCGCTCGACATGCACCGCGTCATGTCGCAGGCCGTCGAGCACGCGCGCCGCGGTGAGGGCCCCTACTTCGTCGAGGCGCTGACCTACCGCTTCCGCGGCCACTCCATGGCCGACCCCGAGATGTACCGCACCCGCGAGGAGGTGCGCGAGTGGCGCGCCAGGGACCCCATCCCCGCCTTCGCCAGGCGGCTCGTCGAGGCCGGCGTCGCCGCCGAGGACGAGCTGCAGCGCGCCGACCACGAGGTGGAGCAGGAGATCCTGCGGGCGGTGCAGTTCGCCGAGGAGTCGCCGGCGCCCGATCCCAGCACCGCGTTCGAGGGGATCTACGCGGCGCCCGTGGAGAAACGGACATGACTGTCGAGATCTCCTACCGCGAGGCGCTGCACCAGGCGCTCAGCGAGGAGATGCGCCGCGACGGCGACGTGCTGCTGCTCGGCGAGGACATCACCGGCTACGGCGGCAGCTACGCCGTAACCAAGGGCCTGCACGAGGAGTTCGGTCTCGACAGGGTGATGGAGACCCCCATCGCCGAGGCAGGGATCGTGGCCACCGCCATCGGGCTCTCCATGGGCGGCCTGCGTCCCGTCGCCGAGCTGATGACCGTCAACTTCGCCCTGCTCGCCCTCGACCAGATCGTCAACAATGCCGCCAAGTTCCACTACATGTTCAACGGGCAGTGGTCGGTCCCCATCGTGGTCCGCACCGTGAGCGGCTTCGGCCAGCTCGCCGCCACGCACTCGCAGACCTTCGAGGGCTGGTTCGCGTCGGTGCCCGGGCTCAAGGTGGTCATGCCGGCGACGCCGGCCGACGCCAAGGGGCTGCTCAAGACGGCCATCCGCGACCCCGACCCCGTCGTCTTCATCGAGCACTCGCTGCTCTACTCGAAGCGCGGTCCCGTCCCCGAGGGCGACGATCACCTCGTCCCCATCGGCGAGGCCGCGGTGGTGCGCGAGGGCGCCGACGTCACCCTGGTCGCGTATTCGCGCATGGCGGCGGAGGCGCTGGCTGCCGCCGAGGAGCTGAGCGGGCAGGGCGTCGAGTGCGAGGTCGTCGACCTGCGCACGCTGCGCCCGCTCGACGTGGAGACCGTCGTCGCCAGCGTGGCGCACACCCATCGCGCCGTCGTCTGCGGCGAGGACTGGCGCACCGGGGGGTTCGGCTCGACTCTCGCCAGCGAGATCCAGGAGCGCTGCTTCGACGTCCTCGACGCACCGGTGGCCCGCGTCGCCATGGCCGACGTGCCCCTGCCGTACGCGCGCAACCTGGAGCGCATGCTGATCCCCGCCGCCCGCAACGTCGTCGAGGCGGTGCGCGGCCTGCTCGACACCGGAGGGAGGAGCTGAATGGCTCACGAGGTCACCATGCCCCAGATGGGCTACGACATGACCGAGGGCACCATCAACGAGTGGCGCGTCAAGGAGGGTGACCAGGTCGCGCGCGGCGACACCATCGCCTCCATCGCCACCGACAAGGCCGACATCGACATCGAGGCCTACGCCGACGGCGTGCTGCGCAGGATCATGGTGCAGCCGGGGCAGACGGTGCCGGTGGGCACGGTGATCGCCTGGATCGGGGAGGCGGACGAGGAGGTGCCGGCGGGCAACGGCCAGCCGGAGCGGCCGTCCTCGGACGGACCCTCGGCCGGGACACCCTCCGCCGAGAAGGCATCCGCTGAGAAGCCATCCGCCGAGAAGCCGTCCGCGGAGACGGCGAACGCCGCCGGCGAAGGCGCCACCGAGCCTGAGAAGGAGCCGTCGCCCGCGCGGGCAGCCGAAGCACCACGCGCCGGCGCGGAGCCAGCCTCCGCAGCATCGAAGACCGACGATGCACCCAGCGGCAACGGCCGCGTGAAAGCCAGCCCCTACGCGCGCAAGAGAGCCGCGGAGCTGGGTGTCGACCTCACCGGCGTGCGCGGCAGCGGCCCCGGCGGGCGCATCGTCGCCCAGGACGTGGAGCGCGCCGGCGCCGAGGGCGCCAAGCCCGCCGAGGCCCCGTCGTCGGAGGAGAAGCCGAAGGCCGCTCCCGCCACCGCGGCTCCCCAGGTTTCTGCCGAGGATGACCCCTACTCCGAGGAGGAGCCGTCCCGGCTGCGCAAGGCCCTCGCCCGCGCCATGGTCGAAGCCAAGACCACCATCCCGCACTTCTACCTCACCACCGACGTCGACGCCGAGCCCGTGCTGCGCCTGCGCGCCGAGATCAACAGCATCGGCCCTGAGACGCCCCGGTTCAGCGTCACCGACCTCATCGTCCGCGCCTGCGCGCTCACCCTGCAGACGCACCCGCAGCTCAACGCCGCCTGGGTCGACGGGAGGATCCGCCGCTTCCAGCGCAGCAGCGTCAGCGTCGCCGTCGCCCTCAGCGACGGCCTCATCGCCCCCACGCTGCGCAACCTCGACGGCATCTCGATGCGCGAGACCGCCGAGCGCCTGCACGACCTGGTCAGCCGGGCCAAGTCGAACCGCCTCCGGCAGGAGGAGCTCTCCGGCGGCCACATGGCGGTGAGCAACCTGGGCATGTTCGGCATCGAGCAGTTCGGCGCCATCATCACGCCGCCGCAGTCGTCGGTGCTCGCCGTCGGCGCGGTGCGCGAGGAGGCCGTCGTCGTCGACGGCCAGGTCAGGCCGGGCAAGCGGATGCGCATGACGCTGGCGGTCGACCACCGCGTCACGGACGGGGCGCAGGGCGCCGAGGCGCTCGACCGCATCCGCTGGCTGCTGGAACATCCCACGGCCCTGCTGGTGTGAGCCGCTGATGCACGACATCGCCGTCGTCGGGGGCGGGCCGGGCGGCTACGTCGCCGCCATCCGCGCCGCCCAGCTCGGCATGAAGACGGTGCTGGTGGAGAAGGAGGCCACCCTCGGCGGCGTCTGCCTCAACTGGGGCTGCATCCCCAGCAAGTCGCTGCTGCGCAACGCCGAGGTGCTGCGCCTCGTCAACGACCTGCAGCGGTTCGGCATCAGCGTCAGCGACGTCCGCGCCGACTACGCGGCCGCCGTCGACCGCAGCCGCCAGGTCGTCGACCGCACCACCAAGGGCGTCGCCTTCCTGATGCGCAAGAACGGCATCGAGGTGCGCCGGGCCCGCGGCACGCTGCGCTCCGAGCAGGTCGTCGCCTGCGACGACGGGGGCCAGGACGTGCGCGCCCAGCAGATCATCCTGGCCACGGGAGCGCGCCCGCGCAGCATCCCGGGGGTGACCGTCGACAGGAAGCGCGTCCTCACCTCGCGCGAGCTGCTGGAGACCCGTGCCGTCCCGCCGCGCGCCGTGATCATCGGCGGGGGCGCCATCGGCTGCGAGTTCGCCTACGTTCTGGCCGCCTATGGCAGCAAGGTGACCGTCGTCGAGATGCTGCCCCGCCTGCTGCCGCAGGAGGACGAGGACGTCAGCAGGGAGCTGGAGCGCGCCTTCGAGCGCCAGGGCATCGAGCGGCGCACCGGCACGGGCGTTGCCGGCGTCGAGAGCGGCGGCAGCGGCGCCACCGTGCACCTCCAGGGCGGCGAGGCGATCGACTGCGACCTGGTGCTGGTCGCCATCGGCGTCGTCCCCAACGTCGAGGACATGGGGCTGGAGGACGTCGGCGTGGCAACCGGGAAGAACGGCATCACCGTCGACCCGGCGATGCGCACCTCGGTCCCCGGCGTGTACGCCATCGGCGACTGCGTCGGCCCGCCGCTGCTGGCGCACGCCGCCTCCGCGGAGGGGGTCGTCGCGGCCGAGGCGGCCGCCGGGCGCGAGACGCAGCCGCTCGACGCCGTGCAGATGCCGCGCTGCACGTACTGCGTGCCGCAGGTGGCGTCGGTGGGCTACACGGAGCAGCAGGCGCGCGAGAAGGTCGGCGAGGTGAAGGTCGGCAGGTTCCCCTTCAGCGCCAGCGCGCGCGCCCACGCCGCCGGTGACGCCACGGGCTTCGTCAAGGTGGTGACCGACGCCGGCGGCGTGATCCTCGGCACCCACATGATCGGTGCCGAGGTGACCGAGCTGCTGCCGGAGATGGTCATGGCTCCGGCGCTGGGCGTCACCGCCGAGCAGTTCGAGCGCTTCGTGCACGCGCACCCCACTCTCAGCGAGGCGGTGAAGCACGCGACGATGGCGGCCGTCGGCCTGGCCATCGACATCTGACGGCGCTAGGCGGCGCTTCCCGCGGCGAGGCCGAGCAGCCCCGCCTCCTCGAGCTGCGAGCGCAGCAACGACGCGGAGGCGAATCCCGCGTTGACGGCACGCGCGCGGCCGTCGCGGTCGATCACCACCGTGGTCGGCAGCGACATGACCTTGAATCGCTGTGCCAGGTCGGGCTGCGCCGCGACGTCGATCTCGCGCACGTCGACCAGCCCGTGCAGCTCCGGCGCCAGCCGGTCGAGCGCAGGGCGCTGCGCGGTGTGGCAGATGGTGCACGCGGCGCCCGAGAAGTAGAGGATCGACGGCCGCCCCTCTCCGTACCCGACGACGTTGCCGACCAGGTGATGTCGCTGCCGCGCCTGCCCCGCGCGCAGCGCCACGGCGGCGATGGCGATCAGGGCGACGGCCATGAGCGGTGCGTAGGCGAGCATCACGCGGCCGTCCGGTGCAGCGGCAGCAGCCCGACGCGGACCAGCTGCGCGTACATGATGCAGCCGACGCAGACGTCGAAGGCGAAGTTGAGGAAGGCGAGCGCGACCACGACCCAGCCCAGCGTCCAGGCCGCCGCGTACGCGCCCGCGAGGGCGAGCAACGACCCGGCGGCGAGGAAGACGCCGCCGACCAGCTGGGCGAAGCGGTGCGGCGCCGGGTCCTCGACCGCGACCCGCGGGCGCACCAGCCCACGCGGCTTGAGCAGGCGGAGGTAGAGGACCCGGGGGAGCGACTGGGAGGGGACGGCGGCCCCGTGCAGCATCATCAGGGCGAACACGGGCAGCGCGACGGAGGCCAGCGGCCGGGCCAGGGAGAAGGCGTAGCCGGCCAGCAGCCCGGCCATGAGGATGACCTGGTTGACCTTGAGGACGCTGCGGTCGAAGGGGATGGCGCTCATCTGCTTCCGGCTGAAAGTCGACTTTCCCGATAAGGTTTGTCAACAATACGCCGCCACCGACCCGGGATGCAAGGCCTGCGGGCCGGAGGCGATCCATTCTTAGAATCGTTCTACAATAGGCGCCCGACCATGCCCGAGCCCCAGCAGATCGCCCAGAACCTCCCGTCCGGCCGCCGGCTCACCCCGCAGCGCCGCCTGGTCTACGACACCCTGGCGGGGGTCACCTCGCACCCCGACGCCGAGCAGCTCATCGCTCTGGTGCGGCAGCGCGACGCGAGCATCAGCGTGGCCACCGTCTACAACACCCTGCGCATCCTCGCCGACGCCGGCTGGGTGCGGGAGCTGCGCGGCCTCGGCCCCAAGACGCGGTACGACGCCAACACCGGCGACCACGACCACTTCACCTGCCGCGTCTGCGGCACCGTCGAGGACATCCCGGCGCAGCACTCCGGCCCGCTCGCCCTGCGGGGCGACGGCTTCGATCGCTACCGTGTCGACGAGGTTCGCGTGCATGCTCTCGGCTGCTGCGCGAGCTGCGCCGGCTGACCCCATCTCCCACCACCCCAGGAGGCAGAAGAACAGTGGCACTCAAGGGCAGCAAGACCGAGTCCAACCTCAAGGAGGCGTTCGCCGGCGAGTCGCAGGCGAACCGTCGCTACCTCTACTTCTCGCGCCGCGCCGACATCGAGGGCCATCCCGACGTCGCCGGCCTGTTCCGTGACGTCGCCGAGGGCGAGACCGGCCACGCCTTCGGGCACTTCGAGTTCCTCGAGGAGGTCGGTGACCCCGTCACCGGCGTGCCCGTCGGCGACACCGAGAAGAACCTCAAGAGCGCCATCGAGGGCGAGACCTACGAGTACACCGAGATGTACCCGGGCTTCGCTCGCACCGCGCGCGACGAGGGCTTCGAGGAGATCGCCGAGTGGTTCGAGACGCTGGCGCGCGCCGAGAAGTCGCACGCCGGGCGCTTCAACAAGGGACTGGTCAGCCTCAACGAGGCGTAGTTCCTGTTCGCGAATGCCCGCGGCGCGTGCACCTTCAGCGCCGCGGGCGTCGCACCCCCTCCCCAGCACTCCAAGGACGACATGCAACCACTCGCCGTCAGCGACGTGCGTCCCCCTGCCGCCTACGAGCCCGTGCGCGCCGAGGCGCGGCGCCGGGTCATCGAGCTGAAGCGGCATCGCCGCGTCACCCTCGGCCCCATCCTCTCGCTGGTCTTCGAGAACCGCGAGACGGTGCGCTCGGTGGTGGAGGAGCTGCTCCGCGCCGAGCGCATCGACGACCCGCAGCGCATCGCCGAGGAGGTCGAGGTCTTCAACGAGCTGATCCCCGGCGACCGCGAGCTGAGCGCCACCCTGTTCCTGGAGATCACCGACCAGGCCGAGCTGGCCCAGCGGCTCGGCGAGCTGCGCGGCATCGAGGAGTCGGTGCAGATGCTCGTCGACGGCGAGCGCGTCACCCAGGTGCACGAGGAGGGACGCAGCCGCGACGACCGCACCAGCAGCGTCCACTACCTCCGCTTCCGCCTCGACGACTGGCAGCGCGAGGCCTTCCTGCGCGGAGGCACCGTGGAGGTCGCCGTCGAGCATCCCCATCTCGAGGCGCGCGTCGCGCTCAGCGAGCAGCAGCGCATGGCGCTCGCCGCCGACCTGCTCGGCCACTGAGCGTCGTCCGTGCGCGCGCAGGTGACGGCGGCAGCGGCGCTGCTCCTCGCCGGGTGCGGCTCGCAGACGGTGGTGAGCAGCACCCCGTGGGCGCCCGGGCATCCCGATCCCACCGGCGTGCACTTCGCGGCAGCCGGCGGCCTCTGCACCATCACCGTGCAGTACCCGAGCGACGCGCCGGGGGAGATCGACTACAGCGGCAGCGCCTACATCCAGCGCGGCCGCGGCTCGACCCCCGCGCAGCCCGGCACCAAGGTGGCCACCTCCGGAGACTGGACCCTGTACCAGCGCGACTCCCACACGCTGGTGCTGGTCACCGCGAGCTTCGCCTACACCTACAACGATGGTGCCAACTGCGGCAGCAACTCCGCCGCACCGACATAGCCGTACGCCGCGGCTAGCGCCCCGCCACCTGCCGGTAGACGTCCGCCGTCATCTCCGCCGTCCGCCTCCAGGAGAACTGGGCCGCCCGCGCGACCCCCGCCGCCGAGAGCCGCGACGCCAGCGCCGCGTCACCGAGCACCGACGTCATCCCCTCGCGCAGGGCCTCCGCCGACCCCGCCTCCACCAGCACCCCCGCATCGCCGATGAGCGCCGGCAGGTTGCCGGCGCGCGTCGCCACCACCGGCGTCCCGCAGGCCATCGCCTCCAGCGCCGGCAGGCCGAACCCCTCGTCCAGCGACGGCACCACCGCGCAGGCGGCACCCCGCAGCAGCGCCGCCAGCGCCTCGTCGGAGACGTGCCCCGGCAGCACGACGTGCAGCTGCGAGCGCCGCGCCAGCGCCGCCACCCGCCGCGTCTGCGCGCCGGGCGCCCCGGCCATCACCAGCCGGATGGCGCGCGGCCCCAGGCCCGCCACCGCCTCGATCAGCACCTCCACGGCCTTGCGCGGGTCGTGCACCCGCAGGCTCCCGGTCCACATCAGGTAGGGCCCGTCCGCCGCCGACACACCGCAGGCGGCGCGCAGCTCGTCGTCGCGTGCATCCGGCGTCGCGGTGAAGCCCGGCGGCACGCCGTGCGGGACGACGTGCACGCGCCCGCGTGGCACCCCGAGCAGCTCGACCACCTCCGCCGCCACCACCTCGCTGATGGCGAGCAGCGCCGCGCAGCGGTGCACCCCGCCCGAGATGAGGCGGGCGAAGACGCCCAGGCCGGCGCGCCGTACCGCCCCGCCCGAGACGGCGCCGCTGCGCCACAGCTCGACGTCGTGCAGGGTGACCACCTGGCGCGAGGCCGGCCATCCGAACACGGGCTCACCGCCAAGCCCGTGCACCAGCGCCGGCCGCTCCCGCCAGGCCCGGGTCACCACCGGGCGCTGGGCGTGCAGCCAGCGGCCGGGCCGCGACTCGCTGCGGGGCGGTCGTGCGGGCACCACCGGCTCGACGGACACGCCCTCGACCTGGCGCATGGCGTCGAGGAGGAGCGCCGCGTAGCGCCCGATGCCGGCCTCCCGTCGCGCGTCGACCAGGCAGGAGGCCTCGGCGAGGACGCGCAGCACTCCCTGACAACCTCCCGCGGCGGCAGACGACGCCGCACGTTGTACCAGGAACCGCGGCGCACACTTGTGCCGCGCCGTCCAACCGAGTAGTGTCAGGCGCCGGCCGGGCGAGCAGGGGCGCTGCC
>DASRDZ010000039.1:0-82731 GCA_035652335.1 Candidatus Dormiibacterota bacterium | reverse complement strand
TGGCCGTCGACTTGTCGTCGTCGACGACCACGTTGACGGTGCGGTGGTTGATGCCGCCCGCGGCGTTGAGCTGGTCGAAGTAGGCGTTGACGCCGTCGTTCCAGCCGGCGCGCTGGGTGACGCCGGCGCCGCTCAGCGGCATGAGCACGCCGACGGTGATCGCGCTGGCGGTGACGCCCGCCGAGTCGCAGCTCGCCGCGGACGCCGTGGAGGAGCTGCTGTTGCCGCTCGTCGAGTTGTCCGACGAGCCGCAGGCGGCGAGCGTGAGTGCCAGCGACGAGCCGGCCATCAGCACGCTCATGGTGGCGCGCCTGCGCCGGGACGGCATGAGCTCGGGCATCCGGGGATCCTCCTCCGAGTCTGCGACTGCGCGGGCCATCATAACTACTATATTCAGTGAATGCAGCCAGACCCCGGTGCCGCGGGGCCACCCCGCCCGCTGCCTGAGCTCGACGCCTGGAACCGCGCATTCTGGACCGGCGGAGCGGGGGGCAGGCTGCTGATCGCCCGCTGCGGCGACTGCGGCTACTGGATCCACCCGCCGGGTCCGATCTGCCCGCGCTGCCACTCGCGCGAGGTCGCGCCCCAGCCGGTGAGCGGGCGGGGCAGGCTGCTCACCTTCACGGTGAACCACCAGCCCTGGCACCCCGCCTTCCCTCCGCCGTACGTCATCGCCCTGGTCGAGCTCGAGGAGCAGCCGCTGCTCCGGCTGGTCAGCAACGTCGTCGACTGCGATCCCGACTCCGTGCGGCTGGGCATGCCGCTGGAGGTGCGCTTCGAGCCCGTCGAGGACGTGCACATCCCCCTCTTCCGTCCCCTGGCGGCGGGCTGAGCCGGTCGTCGGCGCCGCCCGGCGAGGGTCGCGCTTGCCAACTCTGCTCATGCTGAACATAATGCGCAGGCAAGCTGGGGCGCGGGACGGAGGTGGTGTCGCATGGCACAGCATCGCGTTGTCCATCTCGGCATGGCGGGGGCCGTCAGCGTGTCGCTGCTGGCGACCGCCTGCGGGAGCAGCGGGAGCAGCAGCTCCTCCTCGTCGAGCAGCGGCAACGGGGCAGCGCAATGCGTCGCGCAGGGGGTCACCCCCACCAGCATCAGCATCGGCGACCTCTACGCGGAGAGCGGCCCCTCGGCGCCGACCCGGGCCGGCTGGGGCGACGGGGTCGACGCGCGCTTCGACCTGCAGAACGCCGGCGGGGGCGTGGCCAACCGCCAGATCCAGGTGACCCACGAGGACGACCAGGGCACGGCCACCGCCAACCTCGACCGCACCCGCGACCTGGTCGAGAACAAGCAGGTCTTCATGATCACCAACGACGCGGTGGCGGTGGGCAACGCGGACTACCTGCAGAACGCCGGCATCCCCTCCGTCGGCCTGCCGCAGGAGGATCCCACCGGCACGTACCAGAACTTCTACGCGACGACGGGGCAGTCGGCGCTCCCCGGACACGGCAGCAGCGCCCAGGCGGACTTCCTCAAGTCGCTCGGCGTCACCACGGTGGCGGTGTTCACCCACAACATCGCCTCCTCGATCGCCTCCGGTGAGGTCTTCGCCAAGGCGTCCGAGGCCGACGGGCTCAAGGTGGCCTACAAGCGCGAGAACGTGCCGGTGGTGCCCGGCGACTTCACCGCCGACGTGGCCCAGCTCAAGGCCAACGGCGTCGACGGCGGGTACGTCGGCATGGTGGTGCCCGTCGAGGTCGCGCTCTACAAGGCGGCGGTCGAGGCGGGGGTGAACTACAAGGGCTTCATCTTCGCCAACCTCTACGACCCCAACGTCGTCAAGCAGGTGGGCTCGGTGGTCGAGGGCGCCTACAGCCAGGTGTCGCACGCCCCCTTCGAGGAGAACCTGCCGGAGACGCAGAAGTTCGAGGCGGCGATGAAGAAATACGCGCCCAACGCCTCGATCGGCACCAACGCCTTCCAGGGCTGGCTGACCGCCGACTTCGTCATCCAGGTGCTGCAGAAGCTGGGCGCCTGCCCCACCCGCTCCGCGTTCATCAGCACCATGAAGACGATGACCTGGGACGGCAACGGCACCCTGCCGCAGAAGATCGTCTACCACCAGCCGCCCCTCTGCTACTACGTGGTCAAGATCACGGGCGGTGCCTTCCAGCCCGCCAACAACGGCAAGCCGATCTGCGGCCACGCGGTGAGCTGAGGAGGACGAGGTGCCCGACGATCGCCTGCTCGACTACACCCAGGCGGACCGTGAGGCGGGACGTGTGCCCGAGAAGGTGCGCGTCGACGGCGACTGCCCGGAGTGCGGCGCCGCCGACCTGGCCCGATATCCGGTGCTCTCTGCCGACGGCTGGTTCATCGCGGTCAAGTGCCAGCGCTGCCTCTGCACCGTGTCGCGCGAGCGCTGGAACCGCCTCGGCTGGGTGACCCTTCCCGAGGACGACTGGGCCGCGCAGGTGGAGAGTCGGCCATGAGCGGCGCGGCGACACGCCTTGTCGGCGTCGACGTGGGCGGGACCTTCACCGACGTTGTGGCCATCGACGAGGGCCGGGTCACCGCCACCAAGGTGCCCACCGACGTGCGCTCCAGCGACCGCTCCATCCTGCAGGGTGCACGCGAGATCGGCGCGGACCAGGCCGGCGTCTTCAACGTCGCCAGCACCGCCGGCCTGAACGCGGTGATCACCCGATCGCTGCCCAAGGTGGCCTTCCTCACCACCATCGGGCATCGCGACCTGCTCGACAAGGGACGCGGCTGGCGCCCCCTGGAGTACCTCACCGACGCCTCCTGGCGCCGCGGCTTCAGCGACTCCAGCCGGCCCCTGGTGCCGCGCTACCTGCGCCGCGGCATCCGCGAGCGCCTGACCAGCGACGGCAACGTCCTGGTGCCGCTCGACGAGGACCAGGCGCGCCACGAGCTGGAGGTCCTGAAGCGCTGCGGCGTCGAGGGCGTCGCCGTCTGCCTGCTGCACGCCTGGGCCAATCCCGTGCACGAGATCCGCCTGCGCGAGCTGGTGCGCGAGGTGCTCGGCGACGTCGAGTGCTCGATCTCCAGCGAGGTGAGCCCGCTGGCCAAGGAGTACCCGCGCGCCTCGACGACGCTCATCGACCTGCTCATGAAGTGGAAGTACCGCGACTACACCTCGCGGCTGCAGGCGGGGCTCGACGAGCTCGGGTTCCAGGGCGAGTTCAACTACGCCGACTGCTCGGCGATGCTGATGCCCGCGTCCTACGCGATGGAGCGTCCCTACCGCGTCATCGTCGGCGGCCCCGCCGCGGGGACGGTGGCGAGCGCGCACTTCGGCACCTTCATCGGCAAGGCCAACCTGCTGTGCTGCGACGTCGGCGGCACCTCCTGCGACATCAGCCTGGTGATGGACGGCCAGCCGCTGGCCAGCAACCTCTTCGAGCTGGAGTGGGACCTCATCGTCACCACCCTCTCCACCGAGATCGTCACCCTCGGAGCCGGCGGCGGCTCGATCGTGGCCATCGGGAAGGCGGGTGAGCTGCTGGTCGGGCCCGGCAGCGCCGGGGCCGATCCCGGTCCCGCCTGCTACGGCAAGGGCGGCGGCAACCCGACGCTCACCGACACCGCACTGCTCATCGGCATCCTCGCGCCCGACCGCTTCCTCGGCGGCAGGATGCCGCTGTCGAAGGAGCTGGCGCTGCAGGCGTACGAGGCGCTGGACACGCCGCTGCCGGTGCCCGAGCGCATCAAGCAGGCGTGGGGCGTGGGCCTGCACAACATCGCCGAGGGACTGCTCGACATCACCATCCGGCACGGCATCGACCCGCGCGACTTCAGCCTCGTCGCCTACGGCGCGGCCGGACCGATGACCATGCCGTCGCTGCTCGACATCCTGCCGCTGCAGAGCGTGATCGTGCCGCCTCATCCCGGCGAGTTCAGCGCGCTGGGGCTGGTGAGCTCCGACCGCGTCTTCACCGAGACGCGGACGCTGTACGGCGTGCTCGACGAGGCCATGGCGCCGCGCATCACCGAGCTGTATCGCACCATGGAGCAGCGGCTGCAACCGCTCGCCGAGGACGGCGCGCGCTTCGTGCGCACCTTCGACGGGCGCCTGCTCGGCCAGGGCTTCGAGACGCCCTTCATCCCCGTGCCGGACGGCGACCTCGACTCCGACGCGGTCGCCGCCATGATCCGCGGCTTCCACGACGAATACGAGAAGCGCAGCGGCACGCGCTTCGAGCGCTTCCAGGTGGAGGGCGTGACCTACCGCCTGCAGCTGATCAACCCGTCGCCGAAGGCGGAGTATCCCGAGCTGGGGCGCCGCGCCGCCGGATCGCCGCCGGTTGCGGAGACGGTGACGCTGCGGCATCTCTACGACCGCGAGGTCGAGGCGCGGGTCTACGAACGCGATGCGCTGCTGGCGGGCGACACCATCGAGTCACCGGCGATCGTCCGCGAGGAGAACTCGACGACGTTCGTGCCACCGGGCCGCCGCCTGGTCGTCGGCGACCACGGCGAGCTGGTCATCTCCTGAGGAGCGGTTGATGGTCCAAGCTCCGGAGCGCCCGGGCACCGGCATCCAGGCGCAGGTCCGCAGGCTGCGCGACCTCACGGCGGACCAGTTCCGCGACGTCTACGGCTGCGACCGCTTCACCGCGACGATCATGGCCAACCGCTTCCGCCACATCGTCTCGCACATGTGCAACCAGCTCCGCATCCGCTCCTTCTCGCCGATCCTCCGCGACGTCGCCGACCTCTGCGGCACGCTGAGCGGTCCCGACGGGCTGGGCTTCCCCATGGTGGCGGTGTCGGAGACGCTGCCGCTCTTCTACGGCTCTGTGCCCGACGCGGTGCCGCTCGTCCTGCACGAATACGGGCTGGACAGGCTGCACCCGGGTGACTCGCTGCTGGTCAACGACTACTACCGCGCCGGCACCCACCTCAACGACGTGTGCCAGATCCGGCCCATGTTCTACAAGGGTGAGCAGATCGGCGCGGTGACCATCCGCGCCCACATGACCGACATGGGCGGCCTGGTGATGGGCGGCTGGGAGACGGCCAAGGCCAACGTCTTCCACGACGGCCTGCGCCTGCCGCCGATGCTGCTCTACGACGCCGGGCGGCCCGTCGCCTCGACCGTCAAGCTGCTCTACGCCAACACGCGCCTGCCCGACCTCATCGTCCCCGACCTGGAGACGATGTACCACTCGCTGGAGCTGGGCGAGCAGCTGCTCGTCGAGACCATCGACAAGTACGGCTTCGAGGCGTACACGGGCGCGGTGCGCTACGCGTGCGACGCCGCGGCGGAGCAGATGGCCCAGGCGCTGCGCACCATCCCCGACGGCGTGTACGAGGGAGAGGAATGGCTGGACGGGGACGGCCGTCCCGACTCGCCGGAGTACGTCGTGCGGGTGCGCATCACCAAGGTGGGCGAGCGCGCCGAGTTCGACTTCCGCAACAGCTCGCGGGCGACGCGCGGCGCGCTCAACTCCGCCTGGCCCGACATCAAGACGGCGGTGGCCACCGCGCTGAAGTTCCTCGTCGACCAGAAGAGCTCGGTCACCTCCGGGACGCTGCGCAACGTCGACTGCGTGGTGCCCCCGGACGCCATCTTCAACCCGTTCCCGCCACACGCCTGCATGTTCTACTCGACGGTGGTCCGGGTGATGACGTGGGCGGTGATGAAGGCGCTCAATCCCGCGCTCGGCGCCGGCGCAGTGGCCTCCTGCGGCGAGGGGGTGCGCACCAACACCGAGGCGTTCGCGCCCGACGGCTCGGCGATGCCGATCAGCCAGAACACGGGCGGGGGCAGCTCGCCCTGGGGTGCGACGCGGCACGCCGACGCCGACTCCGGCCAGCAGGTGTTCAACGCCAACATGCTGCACGAGGGCGGCATCGAGGCGGCGGAGCGCGTCAACCCCTACGTCGTGCTGCGCTCGGAGTACGTCCCCGACAGCGCGGGCCCCGGCGTCAACCGCGGCGGCGCCTCGACGATCAAGGACGACATGTGGCTCGTGCCCACCCGCCACCGCTTCCAGACGCTGGCGCAGAAGCGCCCGCAGGCGGGCGGCGGTGTGTACGGCGGCGGTGCGGGCGCGCTCGGCGCCGCCTGGCTCTTCGACGGCGCGGTGACCGAGCACGGCAGGCGGCCGCCGTTCTGGCCCGCCGTGCTGCACCACGAGGCGTACCGCCTGGCCACGCCGGCCGGAGGCAAGGTCGACCCCGTCACGCGCGAGCACGATCCGCACACCGACAACTACATCTCGCTCGGCGACATGCAGAGCGCGTCCGCCGGCGCCATCCAGCGCATGCTCAGCTACTCCGGCGGGGGCTGGGGTGATCCCCTGGAGCGCGATCCCGCGCGGGTGTGCAGGGACGTGCGCGACGAGTACGTCAGCGTCGAGGGCGCCGCGCGCGAGTACGGCGTGGTGGTCAGCGGGGATCCGGTTGCGGATCCGGAAGGGCTGTCGGTCGACCTGCCGGCGACGGAATCGCTTCGGGCACGGCTGCGGGCGGAGCGCCGGCCAGCAGCGTCACCGCACCGAGCGAGCCCAGGCTGAGCGCCACCATTGCGATGGCCATGGGGTAGGCGGACGCACCGGCGACGCCAACCAGCGGCGCGATGCTCGCGCCCGAGGCCATCTGCACGCCGCCGAGCAGCGCGGACGCGGTGCCCGCCGCATCGGCGTGGCGATTCATCGCCAGCGCGGTCGAGTTGGGCAGCACGAAGCCCAGGCTCACCATGTTGGTGAAGAGCGGCACCAGGACGGCGCCGGTGCCGAGATGCCCTGAGCTGACGATCAGCAGCGCCACCGCGCTCACCGCCGAGCCCGCCAGGCCCAGGGTGAGCAAGCGTGTCAGCGACACCCGCGTCGCCAGCCAGCGGTTGACCTGGGTGCCGCCGACGAAGCCCACCGCGTTGACGCCGAAGACGAGCCCGAACAGCTGAGGCGACATCCCGTACACGCCCTGCAGCACGAACGACGATCCCGAGATGTAGGCGAAGATGGTGGCGAAGGCGAGCCCGCAGCCCAGGCAGTAGCCCACGAAGGAGCGATCGGCGAGCAGCTCGCGGAAGGCGCGCCCGGTGTCGGCGAGCCCGCCGCTGCGGCGCCGCTCCTGGGGCAGCGTCTCGGGCAGCCAGGCCACCACGGCGGCGCCGATCAGGGCTCCGGCCGCGGCGAGCACGACGAAGACGCCGCGCCACGAGGTGAGTCGCAGCAGCTGGCCGCCGATGGTGGGCGCGAGGATGGGCGCCAGCCCGGTGATCACCATGAGCAGGGAGAAGAAGCGCGCCGCCTCCACGCCGGAGAAGAGGTCGCGCACGATCGCGCGACCCACCGCCACGGCGGCCGCGCCCGCGAAGCCCTGCAGCGCGCGCAGCAGGATCAGCGCGTAGATCGAGGGCACGAAGGCGCAGGCGAGCGAGGCGAGCCCGTAGCCGACGATGCCGACGTAGATCGGAGTGCGGCGTCCCACCGCGTCGCTGACGGGGCCGGTGAGCAGCTGCCCCAGGGCGAGCCCGAGCAGGAAGGTGGTGAGGGTGAGGTTCACCTCCGAGGCGCCGGCGTGGAGGTCGTGCGCCATCGTCGGCAGCGCCGGCAGGTACATGTCGATGGACAGCGGCGTGAACAGGGTGAGGACGCCCAGGATGAGGAAGTACCTGTGTCGCTGCATCGGTATTGCTGATGATAGTGACCAGCGAAGCGCGGGCGCTTGGTGGTTGAAAAGGAAGAGCCGCCGTCACCCTGCGTGACGGCGGCTCCCCGGTTGGAGTGTGCCTGGGTCTAGCTCGCCGAGACCTGGGTCCCGCAGGTGGCGGTGCTGCCCACCGGCTGGTAGCCGGTGGCGGTGATCTTGGCGTACCAGCTGCAGAGGTCGGGCTGGTGGAACTTGATGGTGGTGCCGATGGTCCCGTGGCCGTCGTAGCCCTTGGTCTGCATGGCGCTGATGAAGGCGCTGCGCGTCGGGCAGCCGCCCAGCGACTGCAGGATCTCGGTGGTGAAGTCGGCCGAGAGCCAGCCGGTGAAGGCGAGCAGGTTGGCCTTGCCGTTGGGCTGGTACTTCTGCATCGCGTCCTGGAACTTGACCGACTCGGGCAGCTTCAGCTCGAACGGCGCGGCGTTGAGGCCGGTGAAGGTGCCGGCCACGTCGGCGCCGACCTGCTGCACGGCGACGGGGTCGTAGAAGTTGGGGAAGACGAAGGCCTTGAAGGTGACGCCGGCCTGCTTGGCCGACTTGTACAGGGCGATGGCCACGTTGTTGGTGATGGCCAGTGCGGCGGCGTCGATGCCCTTGGACTTCATGGCCTGCGCGTCGGCGGTGAAGTCACCCGGGACGAAGGGGACGTTGAAGCGCGAGTACCCGACGCCGAGGCCGACCTGCGCCGCCTCCTTGGCGAAGATCTGGCCGGCCGCGGTCGCCTGCGGGTCGGCCACGGTGAAGTTGGCCGCGTTGGTCGCACCCTGGTTCTTCATGAACTGGGGCAGCGCCGTGCTGCCGGTGCCGGGGATGACCGCACCGCTGATGCTGAAGAAGTTGCTGTGCTTGGCGCCCACGTCGGTGGTCGACCAGCCCACGTCGGGCACGCCCTGCGCCTGGAAGTAGTCGAGGGCGCCGTCCTCGAGGGGAGCCTCGATGACCGAGAAGGCGCTCTTGTTCTCGACCAGGTCCTTGCCCGAGTCGAGGGAGCCGCTGGCCGTCGACTTGTCGTCGTCGACGACCACGTTGACGGTGCGGTGGTTGATGCCGCCCGCGGCGTTGAGCTGGTCGAAGTAGGCGTTGACGCCGTCGTTCCAGCCGGCGCGCTGGGTGACGCCGGCACCGCTCAGCGGCATGAGCACGCCGATGGTGATGGAGTTGGCGGTGATGCCCGGCGAGTCGCAGCTCGCCGCCGAGGCGGTGGAGGAGCTGCTGTTGCCGCTCGTCGAGTTGTTCGAGGAACCGCAGGCCGCCAGGCCGATCACCAGGGTGGAGCCGGCCATGGCCAGCGTGAAGCCCTTCTTCCTGCGCTGCCGGCTCGGGGGCTCTTGGAACGGCACTTGCATGACGATGCTCCTCCTGGTCGCCAACCTGCGTCTGGACAGGCGCGACGAGCGCGCGCGGGCTGGTGGGCCCCCCAATTGCCGGGCAGGGGCTCACGATGATATGTACTATATTCATAGATACTCCCAGTGGCAACTCACCAGGGGAAAGACCCGCAGAGGAGCGCTCGATGAGCCCGGATTACCGCGTGATCTCCACCGACAATCACCTCGTCGAGGCTCCTGACGCCTTCGACCGCCTGCCGGCCAGGTTCCAGGACCGCAAGCCCCGGATCATGCGCGGGCCGGACGGGGGCGACGGCTGGAGCTACGACGGCAAGCCGCCCACCTTCACCTTCGGGCTCAACGCCATGGCCGGGATCCCCTACGAGAACTACAAGCGCAGCGGGCTGACCCTCGACGAGATCCTGCCGGGCAACTACGACGGCGCCGCGCATCTCAAGGACATGGACGTCGACGGCGTCGACGCCGCGGTCGTCTACCCCTCGTCCCTGGTGGTCTTCACCATGGAGGACCGCGAGTTCGCCCTGGCGGTGATGCGTGCCGCCAACGACTGGCTGCTCGACGACTTCTGCGCCGCCGACTCCAACCGCCTCTGGGGCCTGCCGCTCGTCCCCGTCGACGACGGCATGGACGAGCTGCTCGCCGAGACCGAGCGGGTGGCCGCCAAGGGCGCGCGCGGCGTGCTGCTCCCCTTCTACGCAGAGCATCCCTATCACGACCCGTACTACGACCCCTTCTGGAAGGTGCTCAGCGAGGCCGGGATGGCCGCGTCGGTGCACCGCACCATGGGGGGCCGGCCGCCCAAGAGCGAGGTCATCGACCTGGTGACACCGGGCACCAACGTGGCCGGCATCGTCTACCGCTTCCTCGCCGACACCCCGCTGCTCACCAACCTCATCTTCACCGGCCTCTTCCAGCGCTTCCCCGACCTGCACTTCGTCGCCGGCGAGGTGAACTGCGGCTGGATCCCCTTCTGGGTGCAGATGATGGAGCAGGAGTACGAGCGCCAGCGGCACTGGAGCGGCATCCCGCTGGAGACCAATCCCACCGCCTTCGTCGGCGAGAACGTCTTCTGCACCACCCTCGACGACAACGTCGGCTTCGAGCTGGCCCGCGACCACGAGGTGGTGGCCAGGTCGGCGATGTTCTCCACCGACTATCCTCACAGCGTCACCCTCTGGCCCAAGTCGAAGGAGTACATCGAGACCTTGACCAAGGGACTGCCCGAAGACCGCAAGCACGCCATCCTCGCCGGCAACGCGCTCCGCGCCTACGGCGTCAAGGTGCCCGCCTGATGGCCAGCGCGCAGCCGGCCGGCTCCGACCACGACCACGTCATCGACACCGGCAAGGGCACCTTCGACCTCAGCAACCTGGGACTGGTGCTGCCCGGCATGGCCGAGATGATGCCGCTGATCGGGGCGCGCATCTGGAAGTGCTGGTACGCCGGCAAGGCGCACAACAAGCAGCTCGCCGCCTTCCAGCTCAAGGAGGCCATCGGCCTCATGGAGAAGGCCGCGTTCCTGCGCCCCAAGTACAGCGACAACATGGACAAGTTCATCGCCGGCGAGTGCGCCGCGGTGCAGAAGGCGATCAGCGCCGAGGACTGGGGCGCCTTCGAGACCGCCTTCCAGGCCATGGTCGACGCCGCCAACGCCTACCACGAGCTGTATGACAAGGCGTTCCTGCGCTGGAAGGTGCCGGACGCGCCGCCGCCCGACCTGGACATGACGCCGCGGCGCTGACCCGCGTGCCATGAACGCCCCGCCGCTGCTGCGGCGGGGCGTTCGGCCACGGGCTGCGCCGGCCGCGGGCTCTAGCGGCCGGCGAGGGTCACCTCGATGCCGGTGACGTCACCCACGCTGAGCGACGCCACGCTCTGCTGCACCAGCTCCTGGAAGCGTCCCGCCGGGACCTGCAGGCTGGAGGCGATGGTCGACGGCGAGTGGAGCAGCTCGCTGAGCTGCTCCAGCGCCTGGGCGTTGCCGTGCACCGCGAAGCGGATCTCGCGCGCCCCGGAGTAGACCGACTCGACGTAGCGGTCCTCCCGCGCGACCGCCTTGGGCGCCTCGCGCACCGCCAGGTCGGTGCCCGCGTCGAGCCAGGACTGCCAGGCGTCGCCGCGCCGTGCGTAGTCGGGGACCGAGCTGAACAGCGTCAGGTAGTAGAGGTGCTCGATCGCCTTGGTGATGCGCTTGAACTCGGAGCCGTGGGGCATCCGGCTGGTGCGCACGGTGACGTTGAGGGTGGCGACGGGTGCCGCGATCATCAGGCGACCCCCACGGGCTGCGCCTGTGGCGTCTCGGTCAGGTCGGCGTTGGGGTCGAGGTCGAAGAACTCGCAGACGTTGTCGACCAGCACCTTGCGGCGCTCGTCCTCGGGCACGCCCTCGAAGAGGTCCTCGAGCCAGTCGCGGGTGTGCGGGAAGCTGCCCACGCTGTGGGGGAAGTCGGTGCCGAACATCAGCATGTCGATGCCGATGTACTGGCGCAGGATCATCGCCATGCGGTCGACGATGAAGCTGAACTTGCAGTGGTCGCGGTAGTACTCGCTGGGCATCCTGGCCAGGTCGAGGGCGACGTAGTGGTTCCAGCGGCGGTAGAACTCGTCGGTCCAGTTGAGCACGTGGGGCAGCCATCCCGCCTGGGTCTCGGCGAAGTAGACCTTGAGGTCAGGGAAGCGGTCGAAGACGCCGTAGACGATGAGCTGGCCGATGGTGTACGAGGGGCCGAAGCCGCCGCTCGCCGCCAGGGTGTCGCGGCTCAGGCTGGCCGAGCCCGGCGGCACGGGGCGGATGCCGCCGAAGGTGCCGTGCGGTGAGAGCTTGACGTCGAGGTCGAGGGCGGCGCCGAAGAACTTGTCGTCCTGCGGCTCGTAGAACATCGAGCCGTTCGGCCAGGTGGCCAGGGCCACCGCGCGCAGCCCCTTGTCCTTGATGCGGGCCATCTCGGCGATGGCGTCGTCGACGCCGGTCTCGGGGAGCATGGCCACGCCGATCAGGCGGTCGGGGGCGACGGGGCAGTACTCGTCGGCGAGGTAGTCGTTGTAGCCCCTGATGAAGGCGTGGTGCGCCTCGGGGTCGACGTCCTTGAGCTGGTTGCGGAAGAAGATCGGGCTGTAGACGGGCGGGAAGAGGATCTCGGCGTCGACGCCGTCGAGGTCCTGCTCCTGGAGGCGCTGCAGGGCGTCGCCGCTGCCCGGCCGGCGCGAGCCGTCCTCACGGTAGTAGCGCGGCTTGGCGGGGAGGAACTCGTCGTAGTCCCAGTCGGCCACCAGGTTGCCGCTGGCGCTGCGCTCCCAGCGCTGGCCGTCCACCTCGATGCGCCACTTGTCCGCACCGTCCTCGTGCTTGACCAGCTGGGGCATGGCGTGCCGCTTCTCCTCCGGCACCTTGTGGATCCAGCGGTCGACGGGGATCTCGTTGTGCCCGTCGGCGGAGATGACCTGGTAGCGCTTGCCCATCGCCGTACCTCTGCTCTGTCCGCTCTGTCCGTGGCCGTGGCCGGACACCGCCTCGCCGCCGGCGCCCACCGGGAAGTATGATGACTATGATGAGGAACTTCAAGGTTTCTGACGAGCCCGCCGAGCCCCCGCGCGCCCGGCCGGCCCAGCCGCCGGTGCCGGTGGAGACCCTCGGCGGCATCCCGCTGCAGCCCGTCTTCGGGCCCGAGGACACGCTGCCGCCCGACGCCGTCCATCCCGGCGAGTTCCCCTACACCCGCGGCATCCACCGCGACCTCTACCGCACCAAGCTGTGGACGATGCGGCAGTTCGCCGGCTACGGCGACGCCAGCCAGACCAACGAGCGCTACCGCTTCCTCCTCTCCCAGGGGCAGACCGGCCTGTCGGTCGCCTTCGACATGCCCACCCTGATGGGCTACGACAGCGACGCCCCCGAGGCGCACGGCGAGGTGGGCCACTGCGGCGTCGCCGTCGACTCCATCGAGGACATGCACACCCTGTTCGACGGCATCGAGCTGGACAGCGTGACCACCTCGATGACCATCAACTCGCCGGCGCCGATCGTCTTCGCCCAGTACCTGGCCGTCGCCGAGGAGCGCGGCGTGCCCTTCGAGAAGCTCGGCGGCACGCTGCAGAACGACATCCTCAAGGAGTTCATCGCCCAGAAGGAGTACATCTTCCCGCTGCAGCCGTCGATGCGCCTGGTCACCGACGTGATCGTGTTCTGCAGCCGGCACGTGCCCAGCTTCAACCCGGTGTCGATCAGCGGCTACCACATCCGCGAGGCGGGCTCCACGGCGGCGCAGGAGCTGGCCTTCACCCTGGCGGACGGCTTCGCCTACGTCGAGGCGGCGCTGGCCGCGGGACTCGACGTCGACGAGTTCGCGCCGCGGCTCTCCTTCTTCTTCGACGCCCACATCGACTTCTTCGAGGAGATCGCCAAGTTCCGCGCGGCCCGGCGCATCTACGCGCGCTGGATGCGCGAGCGCTACGGCGCCAAGAGCGAGCGCTCGGTGAAGCTGCGCTTCCACACCCAGACAGCCGGCGTGTCGCTCACCTCGCAGCAGGTGGAGAACAACATCGTGCGCACCGCCGTGGAGGCGCTGGCCGCGGTGCTGGGCGGCACGCAGTCGTTGCACACCAACGCCTACGACGAGGCGCTGGCCCTGCCCACAGAGAAGGCGGCGCAGGTGGCCCTGCGCACCCAGCAGGTGATCGCCTACGAGACCGGCGTTCCTTCGGTCGTCGATCCCCTGGGCGGCTCGTGGTACGTGGAGTGGCTCACCGATCGCATCCAGGCCGAGGCCCTCGCCTACCTGGAGGAGATCGACGCGCGCGGCGGCATGGTCAAGGCCGTCGACGACGGCTACCCGCAGCGGGAGATCGCCGAGGCCGCCTTCCGCCAGCAGCAGCAGCTGGAGAGCGGCGAGCGGGTCATCGTCGGCACCACCGCCTTCGTCAACGACGAGGAGGAGCCGGTGCAGATCCTGCGCATCCAGCCCGAGGTGGAGCGGGGCCAGGTGGAGCGCCTCGCCCGCCTGCGCGAGCGGCGCGACGGCATCAGCGCCGCCAACCGGCTGGACGAGCTGCTGGAGGCGGCGCGCGACCCGTCCGCGCCACTCATGCCGCGGCTGCTCGACTGCGTGCGGGCGCGCTGCACCGAAGGCGAGATCATGGCCGCCCTGGCCTGTGAGTTCGGCACCTACCTGGAGAGGTCGTGGTTCTGATGACACCTGAAGAGATCGTCACCTCCGTCTTCGCACGGGTGCGCGCCCGCGACATCCGCGTCGCCGACCTCTACGCGGAGGACGCGACCCTCTACTCGCACGACGGCGTGCACCGGGGACGGGACGCCATCCGCGCCTTCTACAAGAACGTGGTCGAGGTGACCAAGCCGAACCCGCAGGTGGTCGGGCTCTTCGTCAACCTGCCCACCGTGGCGGCGGTGATCAACGCCGGCACCACCGAGCACATCGCCAACGCCGTCGACGTCTTCCAGGTCGAGGACGGCGAGATCCGGTCGATGCGCATCTGCATGGTGGTGGACGTCCCGGCCGTGGCCGGCGCGTGAGTCCGCCCATCCGCGTCCTCACCGCCAAGGTGGGGCTCGACGGGCACGACCGCGGCATCAAGGTGATCTCGCGCGCACTGCGCGACGCGGGCGTGGAGGTGATCTACGCGGGGCTGCGGCAGACGCCGGAGATGATCGCGCACACCGCCATCCAGGAGGACGTCGACGGCGTCGGGCTCAGCATCCTGAGTGGCGCGCACATGACGCTCTTCCCCGAGACGCTGCGGCACCTCCGCGAGCTGGGCGCCGAGGAGATCACCGTGTTCGGCGGCGGCATCATCCCGCCGGAGGACGTGGTGGAGCTGGAGCGGCTGGGCGTGGCCCGCATCTTCACACCCGGCGCTCCGCTGAGCGAGATCGTCGAGTACGTCACCAAGCAGATGGAGCGAAGACATGCCCGAGTCGACGCCTGAGGAGCAATCCTTCGACCTGGTCATCGTCGGCAGCGGCGGCGGCGGCATGGTGGCCGCCATCGCCGCGGCGGACGCGGGACTGAAGCCGGTGCTCATCGAAAAGCAGGCGACCCTCGGCGGGTCGACGGCGATGTCGGGCGGGGGGATCTGGATCCCCAACAACCCGCTGATGCAGGCCGACGGCGTCGCCGACTCCGACGACGAGGCGCTGGCCTACTTCGAGGCCGTCGTCGGCCAGCCGGATCGCGGCTCGTCGCTGCCGCGGCGCCGGGCGTTCCTGTCCAAGGGACCGGAGATGATCTCCTTCCTGCAGCGCAAGGGCGTGAGGTTCCTGCGCGCCGAGGGCTACAGCGACTACTACGACAACCGCCCGGGCGGCAAGGCGCGCGGCCGGACGCTGGAAGGCGCGCCCTGGGACGCGCGGCAGCTGGGCGAGTGGAAGGACCGGCTCAACCCCGGCATCGCCCGCCATCTGGGCATGCCGGTGAAGCTCAACGAGATCCGCCACCTGCCCAACTGGCTGCGCTCTGGGCGGTCCTTCCGCGTGACGGTGCGCATCGCGGCGCGGACCTACCTCTCCCGGATGCGGCGCAAGGACCTGTTCACCATGGGCATGTCGCTGATGGGACAGCTCACCAAGGTGATGCTCGACAGCGGCGTCCCCATCTGGACCGGCACCGCGGTGCAGGAGCTGGTCACCGAGAACGGCCGCGTCGTCGGCGTCCGCGCCGTGCGCGACGGGAGGCCGGTGCTGGTGCGCGGCACGCGCGGGGTGCTCATCTCGGCCGGTGGCTTCGAGCGCAACAAGGCGATGCGGCTCGAGTACACCGAGGAGACAAAGCCCAACGACGGCAGCCTGAGCATGGCCAACCCCGGCAACACCGGTGAGGTCCTCGCCGCCGCCATCGCGCTGGGGGCGACGACCGACTACATGGACGAGGCGGTCTGGGTGCCCACCACCCGGCCGGAGGTGGCGGGGTCGACGCTGGCCCTGGCGCGGCAGCGCCCGCACACCATCATGGTGAACAAGCAGGGCCGGCGCTTCTGCAACGAGTCGAACTCCAACGTCGAGGTCCCCCAGGCGATGTACGCCAACGACGCCGTGCCCGCCTGGCTCATCTTCGACGACGAGTACCGGCGCCGCGTCCCCTGGGCGTCGGGGATGCCCAAGCTGCGCACCATGCGCTCGGTGCTGCCGGGACGCATGCCGCAGGACTGGGTCAGCAAGGGCTGGATCAAGAAGGCGGACACGCTCGCCGATCTGGCGGCGCAGATCGGCGTCGACCCCGACACACTGCAGGCGACGGTGCAGCGCTTCAACGAGCACGCGGCCCGAGGCGAGGACCCCGACTTCGGGCGCGGGGAGTCGCAGTTCAACAGGGTGCTGGGAGACGTGCGCCACAAGCCGAACCCGGCGCTCGGGCCGGTCGCGACGCCGCCCTTCTACGCCACCGAGATCCTCCCGGGCGACGTGGGCACGATCGGCGGCGTCGTCACCAACGAGCACGCGCAGGTGCTCGGTGAATCCGGCGAGCCGATCCCCGGCCTCTACGCCACCGGCAACCTCTCGGCGACGGTGATGGGCAAGGCCTACCCGGGCGCCGGCGCCAGCATCGCGCACACGACGACGTTCGGATACATCGCCGCGCGGCACGCGGCCGCACAACCGGCGACGGCGCCTACCACCCAACCGGGGGCGGCCGCTAGCGCCAGGCGATGACCTCGTTGAGGCCGCCGCTGTAGCCGTCCCAGGCGTACTTGTTGTACTCCTCCATGTGCTCGGCCATGAGCCGCTCGGCGAGCGCGCCCTTGCCCTGGAGGATGGCCTTGCCGATGGCGATGTGCGCCTTGTTGGCGGCGTCGCGCATGTTCGGCGGGTAGACGAAGCCGACCATCCGGTCCACGAAGAGGTCGGCGAGCGCCTGGGAGAAGAGGTCGATGATGGGGTTGCCGGAGATCCCGGTGACCACCTCGTGGAAGCTGCGGCTGGCGGCGAGGAACGCGCGGTTGTCGGCGGTGTCGCCGCCCTCGAGGTCGGTGACGAGCTGGCGCAGCCGCTCGATGCCCTCCTCGGTGTGGTGCTCGGCCGCCAGGCGGGCGGCCACCGGCTCCATCACGTTGCGGGCCTCGAGCAGGTGGTGCAGGCGCACGCCGGCGGCGCGGTAGAAGAGCGAGGACATGCGGCCGAAGTCGCGGGCGCTGGCCGCGGTGACGACCGGGCCGCCGCCCGGGCCGGAGCGGATGTCGAGCAGCCCGTGCACCTCGAGGATGCGCTGCGCCTCGCGCAGAGTGGTGCGCCCGACGCGGTACTGGCCCAGCATCGTCGCCTCGGGCGGCAGCACCGCCCCGGGGCCGAGCCCGCTGTCGATGATGTCGTCGAGGATCTGGCGGGCCAGCGCCTCCGCCTTCTTCTCGGTGCGTCCGGTGAGGAAGACGGTGGGGCGGTAGCCCGCCGGCGAGGCTGCTGCGGCCGCCGCCTCGGCGTCAGCCCGGCCGTTGCCGGCGCGTGGTGGCCGGCCGGCGCGGGGAGCCCCGGTGCCCGCCGAGCGCGCGGAGGTGGGTTTCTTGGTGGTACGGCTCATCGGTTCCTCAGTCCGAGCACGCTTCTGGCCCCCTCTGCCGCTGGCGCCCGAAGCGCTGTCCGCCGCGTCAGCATGTCGCAAGTATACGGCCGAGTAGAGCCCCTGACGCATTGCGTCCTCCCATCCGTGAACTCGGCGCCCCTCGGCCGTGCCGGGCAGGGCCTCCGAATCGTTGTAGTCCATGATCATAGTAGGTATACTTCCGCGTGACGAGCGGCAGGTGTGCCGCCCCAGCGCGGCGGACGGAGGAGCACTAGCGTGGAATACCGGGTGATCTCGACGGACGATCACATCATCGAGGCTCCTGACACATTCGACAGGATGCCGGCGAAGTACCGCGACCGCCAGCCGAAGATCATGCGCGGGCCGGACGGCGGTGACGGCTGGAGCTTCGACGGCTCGCCGCCCCGGAACACCTTCGGGCTCAACGCGGTGGCCGGCCGCCCCTACCAGGACTACAAGGCGAACGGCCTGACCCTCGAGGAGATCCTCCCCGGCAACTACGACGGCGAGGCGCACCTCAAGGACATGGACCTCGACGGCGTCGACGCCGCGACCATCTACCCGATGGCCTCGCTGGAAGGCCTGAGCATGCCGGACCGCGAGTTCGGCGTGGCGGTGGTGCAGGCCTACAACGACTGGTTGATGGACGACTTCTGCGCCGCCGATCCCAAGCGGCTCATCGCCCTGCCGATCATCCCGGTCGACGACGGCCAGGAGCTGATGCTGCAGGAGACCGAGCGCGTCATCAAGAAGGGTGCGCGCGGCATCTTCCTGCCGTTCTTCGCCGAGCACGAGTACTACGACCGCTACTACGACGACCTCTGGAAGCTGCTCTCCGACGCGCGCGTGGCGGCGGCGATCCACCGCACCATGGGCGGCAAGGCCCCCGCGGGGCAGTCGCGGATGGGCGCGGTGAGCCCCTCCGACGCGCCCGGCCTCAACATCGCCGGCATCGTCGAGCGCTTCTTCTCGGGCATCGCCCCGCTGACCCGGATGATCTTCACCGGCGTCTTCGAGCGCCATGCCAACCTCACCTTCGTCGACGCCGAGGTGAACGGCGGCTGGGTTCCCTTCTGGGCCCAGATGATGGAGCAGGAGTTCGAGCGCCAGCGGCATTGGGCCAACCCCCCGCTGACGCAGAATCCCACCAACTTCCTCGGCAAGAACGTCTTCGTCACCGCGCTCGACGACTTCGTCGGCTTCGAGCTGGCCAAGACGGACGACGTCCTGGCCCGCTGCATGACCTGGTCGTCGGACTACCCGCACAGCACCACGCTCTGGCCCAAGAGCAAGGACTACATCAAGCAGCTCACCGCCGGCATGGACGAGAAGCGGCGCCACGACCTGGTCGCCGGCAACGCCATGCGCGCCTTCGCGCTGAGCTCCAACTAGACACGAGTCGAGGGAATCGATGGCACGCGCAAACGGAAGCAAGCCGGCACAGACCGCACAGGGCCCCCTCGTCGGGCTGCGAGTGCTCGACTTCGGGCAGCTCATCGCCGGACCCATGTCGGCGACGTTCCTCGCCGACTGGGGTGCCGATGTCGTCAAGGTGGAGCCGCCCGGGGTTGGGGACAGCCTGCGGCGCCTGGCTCCGCACAAGGACGGCATCGCGCTCTGGTGGAAGGTCAACGGCCGCAACAAGCGTGCCATCGCCCTCGACCTCAAGAACGAGGCCGACAAGGCGACGTTCCTGGAGCTCGTCAAGGTCGCCGACGTGGCCATCGAGAACTACTCGGTGGGCACCACCAGGGACCTCGGGGTCGACTACGAGACGCTGAAGAAGCTCAACCCCGGCCTCATCTACCTGAGCACGAGCGGCTTCGGCCAGAACGGGCCCTACGCCCACAAGCGCGCCTTCGGGCGCGTCGCTGAGGCGTTCAGCGGCATGGCCTACATCACGGGCTACGCCGATCGCCCGCCGGTGCACGCGGGCGTGCCTGTCGCCGACTGCGTGAGCGGAGTGCTCGGCGCCGCGGCCATCATGGCCGCGGTGTACGAGCGCGCCAACAATCCCAAGCACGAGGGCCAGTACATCGACCTGGCCCTGTACGAGACCCCGTTCCGGCTCATGGAGTCGCTGGTCATCTCGTACGACCAGCTGGGCCTGGTCATGGAGCGCGGCGGTGAGAAGACCTCGTACGTGGCGCCCGTGGGCACCTGGCTGACCAAGGACGGCAAGTACGCGTCGTTCACCGGCAGCACCCAGGAGATGGTGCTCCGCCTCTACGACGCCATCGGCCATCCCGAGATGAAGACCGACCCGCGCTTCGACACCAACGAGCACCGCGTGGTCAACCGCAAGGAGCTCGAGGACACCATCACCGGATGGATCGCCGAGCACACCCTCGCCGAGGTCATCGACATCTTCGACAAGGCCGGCGTCGCCATCGCCCCGTACCTCAGCATCGCCGACATCGTCGAGGACCCGCAGTACGCGGCCCGCGAGGCGATCATCACCATCGAGGACGACGACCTCGGCCCGGTGCGGATGCAGAACGTGGTGCCCAAGTTCACGCGCACGCCGGGCAAGGTGCGCCACACCGGCCGCGCCCGCATCGGGCACGACCAGGACGACGTGCTGGAGGACTGGCTGGCCAAGCCCGCCGAGGTGACCGCAGCCCACTAGCGCAGCACGCCTCGAGGGGTCACACGCGAGGTCTTCGTATGCCCGACTTCATCACCGTCCCGACCCCGGACGGCGACATGCTCACCCATGTCGCGCTGCCCTCCGGCGACGGGCCGTTCCCCGTGGTGGTCCTGCTGCAGGAGGCCTTCGGGGTCACTGACAACCTGGTCGACATCGCCGGCCGCCTGGCGCGCGACGGCTTCGCGGCCGTCGCGCCCGAGCTCTACCACCGCTCCGGCGGCCGCATCGTCGGCGCCTACGACGACATGGGGTCGATCACCCCGCACGCGGTGGCCCTGACCGACGGCGGCATCGTCTCCGACCTCACCGCGGTGATCGGGTGGATCGGCCAGCAGCCGATGCTCGACGCGACGCGCGTCACCACCATGGGCTTCTGCCTCGGCGGTCGAGCCGCCTTCCTGGCCGCGGTGTCGCTGCCCATCGTCGCGTCGATCTCGTTCTACGGCAGCGGCATCGTGACCACGCTGGACGCCTGGGGGCTCAACTCGCTGCTGGGCCGCGTGGCCGAGATGCGCTGCCCGGTGCTCTTCTGCTTCGGGCTGCTCGACCCCACCATCCCGCCGGAGGACATCGAGAAGCTGCGTGCCGCCCTGCTCGCGGAGGGCAAGCGCGAGGGCGCCGACTTCGAGATCGCAGCCTACGAGAACGCCAACCACGGGTTCTTCTGCGACGCGCGCGAGTCGTACCAGGCGGACGCCGCCGCCGACGCCTGGCACCGCAGCCTGCGCTGGCTGCGCCGCGCCACCTCCACTCCCGTCGGCACCGACGCGCGGCGATGAGCAGGGCGGCGGAGCTGGAGCACCGCTGCGTCATCTCGGGAATCGGGCGGTCGCAGACGGGCCGGCGCATCGACCGCGATGCCCTCGACCTGACCGTGGACGCCTGCCTCGCCGCCGTCGCCGACGCGGGGCTGCGCACCGCCGACGTCGACGGGCTGATCACCTGGCCGGGCGAGATGGCCGGCAGCCTGGGTCGCGGCTTCGCCGGTCCGGGCTGCGCCACCATCCAGGACACGCTGCGTCTCTCGCTCGACTGGTACCTCGCCGGGGGTGAGGGCTTCAACGTGCTGGGCTCGGTGATCGCCGCAGCGCAGGCGGTCGCCAGCGGGTTCTGCCGCCACGTGCTGCTGGTGCGGACTCTCACCGAGGCCACCGCGCAGGGCGCCGGCGGCCGCCAGGGGTACGCCGGCGGCAGGCCGGGGCGCGTCGGCGGCTCGGTGCAGTGGCAAGCGCCCTTCGGCTCGATGTCGGCGGCGAACTGGGCGGCCTGGCAGGCGCAGATCCACTTCGACCGCTACGGCATGACCCGCGAGACCCTGGGCGCCATCGCCGTCAACCAGCGGCGCAACGCCATGCTCAACGAGGCGGCCATCTACCGCACCCCGCTGAGCCTCGACGACTACATGTCGGCGCGCATGATCTCGACGCCGCTCTGCCTCTTCGACTGCGACGTCCCCGCCGACGGCTCGATCGCGGTGGTGATGTCGACCGTCGACCACGCGCCTGACGTCGCGGGCACCGCGATCGCGGTCGAGGCGCTGGGCGCCGCGCTGCACGGCCGCGCGCTCTGGGAGCAGCGCGAGGACATGGCCACCATGCGCGCCTGGGACGCCGCCGCGCAGATGTGGTCGCGCACCGACCTCACCCCGGGCGACGTCGACTTCGCCCAGCTCTACGACGGCTTCTCCATCTTCACCGCGGCCTGGCTGGAGGCGCTCGGGCTGTGCGGGGAGGGCGAGGCGAAGGACTTCATCGGCGACGGCGCCCGCATCTCGCTGCAGGGCGAGCTGCCGGTGAACACCTCGGGAGGCCAGCTCTCCGAGGGTCGCTTCGTCGGCTGGGGGCTGCTCTACGAGGCGTGCCTGCAGCTTCGCGGCGGAGCGGGGGAGAGGCAGATCCCCAAGGCGGACGTGGGCGTCGTGGGCGCCGGCGGGGGCAACGTCGGCCAGGCAATCCTGCTCCGCCGGCACGGCTGATCCCGGCCCCGGCGGGGCCCGGCCGAATCCTTGTAGTCAATGATCATAGTAGGTACACTTTCGCGGCCGGCCTGACTTCTGAGGAGATCCGTGATGATCATGATGCCCGAGCTCAAGGCGCCGCGCGCCATCGCTGCCGGGGTCCAGGTGACCCGGCTGCAGCCCGGCGGCAAGGACGGCCCCGACAACTGCGTGCGCGACAGCGACCAGATCTGCGGCGGCGTCTGGACGCAGATGTTCAGCCTGGGCCGCCCCGACGACCCCTGGCGGCTGGGCATCCCCGACATCCGCATGGCGCGCAACCAGTTCTGGCCGATGCACTGGCACGACTGCTGGATCGCGGTCATCGTGATGGACGGCCAGTGCCTCATCGGCGACTGGTGGATGCAGCCCGGCGACGTGCTCATCTCCCCGGCCAAGGTCGAGTACGGCCCCGTGCTCAACGGCCCCAAGGGCTGCCAGCTCCTGGAGATCTTCGCGCGCGACATCGACGCCGGCGGCGGCTACGCGCCGGAGTTCCACGACCATCCCACCCTCACCGAGCTGCAGAACATCAAGAGCGGCGCGGCGGCCAACTTCGCGCCCCGGCCGAAGATCTCCGAGGTCAACGCGGGCAACCAGACCACGCCGCTGAAGGTGGTCCCCGGCGTGCTCACCGGCAAGCTGAAGGGCGGCCAGCGCTGGGACCTCGGCGATTCCGGCGACCCGGAGCGCGGCGTCATGCTCGACACCCTGCTGCCGGCCGGCTCGGCCGTGCCCGCCCATCGCCATCGCGACTGGCGCGGCGTACTGGTCTGGAACGGCTCGCTGCGCGCCGGCGACGAGGAGCTGACCAAGGACGACCTGCTCGTCATCGAGCCGGGCGCGGAGGTCCCCGCCTTCCAGGCCGGTCCTCAGGGTGCGCACCTCATGGAGTTCGCCAAGACGGCGGCCGGCGTGGCCACCGTGATCCGGTCCGCCGACCGCGACAACCCGGCATTCAAGTCGGGATTGGCAGCAACCGCCGACGTCGAGGCGGAGTAGGCGGCGATGGGCTTGCTGACGGGCAGGATCGCCGTGGTCACAGGGGCGGGACGCGGCATCGGGCGGGCGCACGCGCTGGCCCTGGCGGAGGCCGGCGCGGCCGTTGTGGTCAACGACGTGGGGCTCGACCTGCGCGGCGGCGAGGGCGGGCACGCCCTCGAGCCGGGCACCCCGCGCTCGGAGGTGGCCCAGGCCGTCGTCGACGAGATCACCGCGCGCGGCGGGCGCGCGGTGGCCGACGCGCACAACGTCGGCACACTCGACGGCGCCGGCGCCGTGGTGGAGACCGCGGTGCGGGAGTTCGGCGACGTCCACATCGTGGTCAACAACGCGGGCACCTGGAACGAGGCCACCACCGAGGACATCGACGAGGCCCGCATCGACGAGCAGTTCGCCACCCACTTCAAGGGGACGGTGGGCACCATCAGGGCGGCCTTCGCGGCCATGCGCAAGGCGGGGCACGGCGGCCGCATCGTCAACACCGTGGCCGGCTTCGCCGGCTCGGGCGCGTACGGCATGGCCGCGTACTCGGCGGCCAAGGCGGCGGTGGTCTCCTTCACCCAGACGGCGGCGACCGAGGGCGCCGAGTACGGCATCGGCGTCAACGCGCTGTCGCCGCTGGCCATCACCCGGCAGTCGCGCATCTACTTCTTCCGCACCGGGCTGGTGAGCAGCGAGGACCAGGCCACCATCGAGCGCATGAACCCCGCCAACAACTCACCGCTCGTGGTGTACCTCGCCTCCGAGCAGTCCGCGCACCTGACCGGGCGGTTCTTCAGCGTCGGCCTGGACGCTCTCACTCCGGACTCGCCGATCCGCATCCGCGAGAACTTCGCCGACTCCACCGAGGGCGTGGCGGCGCAGAGCTGGACGCCGGAGAGCGTCGCCGAGGCGATGTCGAGCATCGTCCGTCCCACCCCGGCCGCGGCGACCATGGGCCCGGCCCCGACCCTGGCGGGGAGGAGCAGCTGATGGCCGTCACCGGCGAGTGGATGGAGCTTCCCCCGTCCCTGGAGGCGCGGGCGCCGCTGAAGCTGCTCGGCGAGCTCGGAGAGATGACCCTCGACCACGTCGGCATCGCCGTGCGCGACGTCGACGAGGCGGTGGCCCGCTTCGGGCGCGAGATCGGCATCCACGACTGGATGCGCTCCACCTTCGCCACCACCTCCGTGTACAAGGGCGAGGACCAGCGCATCGGCGGCCACGTGGCCACCGCGTCGATGGGATTCCTCAACATCGAGCTGGTGCAGCCCACCGACGGCGCCTGGACGCCCGTCGACGTCCTGAAGGCCAAGGGCGAGGGCCTCTACCACCTGGGATTCCGCGTTCCCGACGTGGCCGAGTCCTCGCGGCGGATGAAGGACGCCGGGATGCGGGTGTCGCTGCTCGGCACCCACGGCGAGACGCCGCTCTTCATCTACTCCGAGAGCGACGACCTCTTCGGCGTCTGCATCGAGCTGGTGGGCCCCCGCATGCCCGCGGGCATGATCACCGCAGCCGTCCCCATCCCCTGACGCGCGTCTGCATCATCGGCCCTTGCCAATGATACAGACAATAGCTACCATCGCCAGGAATTTGCGGACCGTCCGGCATACGGCCCGCAGTTGGAGGTAGGCAGGTCCCCATGACCGCGGCGTCCACCTCGGCGTTCCCGCAGGCGACCGCCGGCGCCATCCCGGCCGGCGGCGCTCCCTGTCTCCTCGAGCTGCACGACGTCGAGTTCGCCTACGGCTCCCTGCAGGTGCTCTTCGGCGTCTCGCTCTCGATGCCGGTGGCGGGGCGCACCGCCATCCTCGGCCCCAACGGCGCGGGCAAGTCGACGCTGCTCAACGTCATCTCGGGCACGCTTCCCTGCCTGCGCGGCCGGGTGATCTTCAACGGCGTCGACGTGACCAGGATGCGCCCGGAGAAGCGCGCGCGGCTGGGCATGGTGCAGGTGGCCGGCGGCCGGGGCACCTTCCCCACCCTCAGCGTGCTGGAGAACCTGCGCATCGGCGCGTACCACGACCTCGGCAACACCGAGCTTGTGCGCCAGCGGCTCGAGCAGGTGGTCGAGCTCTTCCCCGTGCTCGGTGCGCGGCTGCATCAGAAGGGCGGCTCGCTGAGCGGCGGTGAGCAGCAGATGATGGGGCTGGGCCGCGCCCTGATGAGCGGCGCCAAGCTGATCATGGTCGACGAGTTCTCGCTGGGACTCGCGCCCATCGTCGTCGAGGAGATCGCCGCCCGGCTCAACGCCGCGGCGCAGATGGGAACGTCGCTGCTGGTCGTCGAGCAGTCGATCAACGTCGCCCTCTCCCTCGCCGACGACATCCATGTCCTGGAGAAAGGCGAGATCCGGTTCTCCGGCAGCGCGGAGGAGCTGATGCGCTCCGATGGCGTGCTGCAAGAGGCGTTCTTCGGCAAGGCGGAATAGAGGAGGTCACACGTCGATGCACAGGTCGCGATCCGCCAAACGCGCGTGGCGCGCCATCACCGCTGCGTTGATGGGGGTGCTGCTGCTCACGGCGTGCGGCAGCTCCAACAACAGCAGCAGCAACAACCAGGGCGTCACCAAGCAGACGATCACCGTCGGGTGGGGCTGGCTCGACCTGGGCCCGGCGCTGGCCGCCGGCCTCAAGGTGCCCTCGATCGGTGACCGCGTCAAGCACATGCAGTCGATCATCGACGCGTTCCACAAGGAGGGGCTGCTGCCCGCCAACGGCCGCGACATCCAGATCGTCGACCACAGCTACGACGTGCTCAACCCGGAGACGCAGCGCGCCGCGTGCGTCGACTTCACCCAGCAGAACCACGTCTTCCTGGTGGTCGGCGACTCGCTGACCGCGTCGGTGCTGGGCACCTGCGCCGCCAAGGACAACAAGACACCGTTCATCCAGACCGACGGCACCTACGCGAGTGACTACCAGCAGACGCCGCTCCTCTTCACCACGCAGACCAACTGGAACACGGAGTGGAAGAACGCCATCCAGTGGGGCGTCAAGAACAACATCTTCCAGGGCAAGAAGGTGGGCATCATCGCCTTCAGCGACCCGCAGAACCAGGACCTGATCAACAACACCATGCTGCCCGAGCTGCAGAAGGGCGGCGTCACGCCGGCCAAGGTCTTCACCTCGAGCACCTCCAGCATCGGCGGCGCGCAGATGAAGCCGCAGGAGGCAGACCTGGCCATCCAGCAGTTCAAGCAGGCGGGTGTCACCCTGCTGCTGGCGACCACCGGTGACGGCGTCTTCCAGAGCCTGTGCACCTCGGCGAAGAACGCGAGCTTCACGCCCACCTACTTCGCCACCGACATGACGGTGACGCTGCTCGACCACGACACCTACGCGTGCCCCGTGGACGTGCTCAACGGCGCCATCGGCTTCTCGATGAACCAGGCCGGCGTGCAGAACCTGCAGGCCGACAACCAGGGCTGGACGACCAACCAGAAGAAGTGCCTGGACGACTACAAGTCGTTCTCCGGGCACGATCCCTACCCGCACACGCCGAACACCACCACCCCCGAGGAGATCACCCTCCTGGAGCTGTGCGACACCATGCGGGAGGTGGTTCAGGCGATCAAGAACGCCGGTCCCGACCTCACCAAGGACAACTTCGCCAAAGCGCTGGAGACGGTGAAGCTGACCTCCTCCCAGATGGTCAACAACCTCGGCGTCACCTTCTCGTCGACGCGCCACGACGGCGGCAACTACTTCCGGATCCTCGACTACTTCGCCAGCTGCCGCTGCTGGAAGCCGCGCGACACATCGGTGACGCCGCTGTACACCTACCCGTAGCGGGACACCTCACCCAGTAGGCACACCGGGCCGGCCTGACGCTCCTCGGGCCGGCCCAACCCCTTCATTCGGAGGCGCGGCGTGGTCACCACCCCAGGCCTGGTCACCATCCCAGGGATCGACTTCCAGCTCCCCATCGAGATGCTCATCCTCGGCGTCATCGCCGGGATGACCTATGGACTGCTCGGCGTCGGCCTCACCCTGGTGTACCGCACCTCGCGGGTGATGAACTTCGCCCACGGCGAGATCGGCGCCCTGGCCCCGGTGCTGGTGGTGACGCTGGTGGTCATGTTCGGCGTCAACTACTGGCTGTCGGCGTTCCTCGGCCTGGGGGCGTCGGTGGCCGCCGGGCTCATCCTCGGCGCCATCGTGGTCGGGCCGCTGGCCAACGCCTCGCGGCTCATCGTCATGGTCGGCACCATCGGCGCCTCGCAGCTCTTCTTCGTCGCCGACCTCTTCATCCCGCGGCCGCAGATCGGCGGCGAGGCGTTCCCCGCGCCGTTCGACGTCAGCATCAGTGTCGGCAGCCTGCAGCTGCACGCCGGCCACCTGATGATCATCGTGGTCACGCCGCTCGTGGTCGGCGCCCTGGCGCTGTTCCTCAGGCGCAGCCGGCTGGGCATCGCCTCGCGCGCGGTGTCGGAGAACATGGAGGCGGCGCAGCATGCCGGCGTGCCCACGCGTCGCGTGGTGCTGACCATCTGGGGCATCGCCGGACTCTTCGCCGGCCTGGCGCTGCTGCTGCAGCAGTCGACCACCTTCGTGCAGACGGCGACGGCGCAGACCGCGGCGGCGGTGGGGCCGCCGCTTCTCTTCCGCGCCCTGGTGGCGTCGGTGATCGGCGGCTTCACCAACATCTGGCTCACCTTCGCCGGCGGCGTCGGCATCGGCGTCATCGAGGCCTATATCGGCTGGAACTACCCGCGCGGTGGCACCGTCGAGATCGTCATCTTCGCTCTGCTGCTGGCGGTGTTCTTCTTCCGCCGCGACCTGGGCCGGCTGGTGCGCGGTGCGGTCAGCTCGTCGTGGTCGCTGACCGGCACCATCGCCTCGCTGCCGCCGCACGTGGCCCGCCTGCCGCGGGTGCAGCTGAGTCGCTGGGTGGTGATCGGCGCGCTGGTGGTCCTCGCCGCCCTGCTGCCGAGCTTCGTCGACGCCAGCCACACCGTGCTGCTGTCCAGCATCGCCATCTACGCGATCATGGGCCTGTCGCTGATCGTGCTCACCGGGTTCACCGGGCAGATCTCGCTGGGCCAGTTCGCCTTCGTCGCCGTCGGCGCGGTGGTGGGCGGCCGACTGACGACACTGGGACTCGTCGATCCGCTGCCGCTCCTGCTCGCCGCGCTGGTGGCGGGATCGCTGGCGCTCATCGTCGGCATTCCCGCGCTGCGAATCCGCGGGCTCTTCCTCGCCGTGCCGACACTGGGCGTCGCCGTGCTGGCGTCGCTGTGGCTGTTCCAGCAGGGCTGGCTGACCACCTCCGGCGGACTCTCGGCGCTCACCATCCCGCGCCCGCAGTGGTTCGGCATCGACTTCGGCGCCGAGGAGAACTTCTTCTGGCTGTGCCTCACCGCCCTTGTGCTGGTCGCCTTCCTGGTGCACTACCTGCGGCGCAGCCGCGTCGGGCGCTCGCTGGAGGCGGTGCGTGACAACGAGGCATGGGCCGCGGCGCTGGGCATCTCGGCGACGCGCTCCAAGCTGATCGGCTTCTTCATCGCGGGACTCATCGCCGGCCTCGCGGGCTACTTCCAGGGCACCCTGCTGGTGCGCTTCGACAGCAGCTACTTCGACGCCACGCAGTCGCTGTCGCTGGTGGCGCTGGCCATCTTCGGCGGCATCACCACGGTGACCGGTGCGCTGGTGGGCGCGGTGTGGTTGCGCGCGTCCGCATTCTTCCTGGCGCCGCTGTTCCCCGGACTGGTGGGTCCCTACGTGTCGCTGATCTTCGGCGGCATGGGCCTGATGGGCGCGGTCATACAGTTCCCCAACGGCGTCGCCTCGGCCGTGTTCAGGCTGCGCGACAGGGTGCTGCAGCGCTGGCTCGGCACGGAGTTGTGGAACGGTCCGCCGGTGCAGCGCGCCACGGAGCGCCGCCGCATGGGCGAGCTGGTCGAGACCGTCGGCACCGGCAGCGAGCGCGCTGCGGGAGAGGTGCTGCTTCGCGCCGAGGGCATCACCGTGCACTTCGGCAGCATCGTCGCGCTGGAGGACGTCACCGTCGAGCTGCGCGCCGGCGAGATCCTCGGCCTCATCGGACCCAACGGCGCCGGCAAGACCACCTTGCTCGACGTGTTCACCGGAGAGACGCGTCCGCAGAAGGGAGTCGTGTACCTCGACGGCCGCGACGTGAGCGGCCTGGCCGCCGACGCGCGCGCCAAGCTGGGCCTGGGCCGCAGCTTCCAGCAGGGACGGCTCTTCGACAACCTCACCGTCATGGAGTCGCTGCGGATCGCCGCCGACCACGCCGTCGGCGGGGTGCAGTCGAAGCGCGGGCTCGACGACATCGTCGAGGTCTTCGGTCTCACCGAGGTCGCCCACCGCCGCGCCAAGGACCTGCCCACCGGCACGAGGCGCATCGCCGAGATGGCGTCGCTGATCGCACTGGGCTCGCACGTGCTGCTGCTCGACGAGCCGAGCGCCGGCATCGCCCACCGCGAGATCTCGACGCTGGGCTCGGTGCTGCGCGACATCCGCGACCAGCTCCACCGAGCTGTGGTGATCATCGACCACGACGTGCCCCTGGTGCGCGCCGTCGCCGACCGCGCCTACGGGCTGGTCGCCGGCGGAGTCGTCGCCGAGGGACGCGTCGACGAGGTGGTGTTCCAGAAGGAGTTCAGCGCCGCCTACCTGGGCACCGACGAACGCTTCGTGCACCGCTCCGACCTCTCCCGCATCGCCACCGCGCCCGCACCGGTCTCGCCCAGCCCCGCCCCGGCGTGAGCAACTTCCTCAGCATCCCCACTCCCGACGGCGACATGCTCGCCCATCCCTCGGTGCCCGACGGCGAGCGGCCCTTTCCCGTCGTCATCCTGCTGCAGGAGGCGTTCGGCGTCACCGAGCTGCGCTGTCCCGGTCTCTTCTGCTTCGGACTGGAGGATCCCACCATCCCGCCGCACGACATCGAAACCCTGCGCTGGCTGTACAACGCCACCTCACCGGCCGCCGCCGGAGCGGCGCGATGAGCGACCAGCCACTCGCCGGAGTCCGCGTCCTCGAGCCCGCCGTGCTGCTGGCGGCGCCCTTCTCGTCGAGCCTGATGGCCGACTTCGGCGCCGAGGTGATCAAGCTGGAGATGCCCCGCAGCGGCGATCCCATGCGCCAGCTGCCGCCGATGAAGGACGGCAAGTCGCTGTGGTGGAAGGCGACGGCGCGCAACAAGAAGTCGGCGACGCTGGACCTGCGCACCGAGAAGGGGCAGGAGCTGTTCAAGCGCCTTGCCGCCGTCAGCGACGTGGTCATCGAGAACTTCCGCCCAGGGGTGATGGAGAAGTGGGGCTTGGGCTGGGACACCCTGCACGCCATCAACCCCCGGCTGATCATGGTGAGGCAGACGGGTTTTGGCCAGTTCGGGCCATATTCCCATCGCCCCGCCTACGGCATGATCGTGGAGTCCTACGCCGGGCTGCCCGATGCTCTGGGCTACTCCGACACCCCGCCGGTGATGAGCGGCCTTGGCGACAACCTCGCCGGCCTGGTCATCGTCTACGCGATCATGTTCGCGCTCTACCACCGCGACGTGCACGGCGGCCCCGGCCAGCTCATCGACAACGCCGCCTCGGAGGGCATGCTCCGCGTCGTCGGTGAGCACCGCGTGCCCGCGGTGGGGCTGGGCGTGCCGCTGATGCAGAAGCGCGCCTCCAACGGCCCGCACATGGGCATCGGCCAGGACGCGCTGCGCGTCGCCGGCATGTTCCACACCAAGGACGACAAGTGGTGCGTGTTCCACTCGGGAACCGCCGGCACCTCGATCTGGGCCAACCTCTGCAGGGCGATGGGCCGCGAGGACTTCCTCGACGAGGCGCCCTACCCCGTCGGCTCGCCGGAGCGCAAGCAGCGCCTCGCCGAGATCGACCGCCTGGTCACCGAGTGGTTCGAGGCGCACACCCGCGACGAGGTCGTGCAGATCGCCACCGACCACGAGATCACCATCGCGCCGGTGTACAGCATGGAGGACGCGATGAACGATCCCCACTTCCGGGCGCGCGGTGCCTTCATCACCGTCGACGACCCCGACTTCGGCCCGTTCCAGATGGTCAACGTGACGCCGCGCCTGTCGGAGACGCCGGGCGAGATCCGCCACACCGGGCCCAGCGTGGGCGCCCACACCGAGGAGGTGTACGGCACCCTCCTGGGCATGAGCAGCGCCGAGATCGACGCACTGCGCGCCGAAGGCGTGATCTGAGGAGGTTTGCCTGTCGTGCCAGCACGCAAGGTGGTGACCGGACTCGACGCCGAGGGACGGGGGACCATCGTCAGCAACGAGCCCATCGGTGGGGGAGTGGACGTTCCCGGCGTGCCGCCGGGCTGGGCGTACACCATGATCGGCAACACCGCGCCGGATCTCCAGCTGCCGGCGACCAGCGATCCCGCGCCGATGGACATGGGCATGCCGCCGGGCGCGACCCACTTCGCCATCTGGACGCTGCCGCCGGTGACCGTCGGGCCCAACCCCGCCGGCATGCACCGCACCGACAGCATCGACTACATCGTCATCCTCGAAGGTGGCGTGACCATGATCATGGCGGACGGCTCATCGGTGGACCTGCATTCCGGCGACTGCGTCGTGCAGGGCGGGGTACGGCACGAGTGGGAGAATCGCACCGATTCGAATTGCGTGATGGCGGTGGTGGTGGTTGGAGTGAGAGGCGCTTAGATGTCGACGAACTTCCAGGAACTCCCGGCCCCGCTCAGCGAGTGGGAAGAACAGCTCTACGGGCACGTCACCGCCCACACCGAGCAGGAGCGCGGGCTGCTGGAGGCGTACCAGCGCCTTGCCGAGCAGAGCCCCAGCGGGTTCGTCCGCTACCTGACCGGCATGCTGCTCGAGGACGAGGAGCGCCACCACCGCATGTTCCGCCAGATCGCCAACGCCATCGTCGCGGACGCCACCCTGCAGCGGCGGGAGGACGCGGTCCCTCCGGTGCTGCCCACCAAGGACGGACCCGAGCTCATCGCCGTGGCGAAGAAGATGCTCGAGCTGGAGGAGGAGGACAAGACCGCCCTGGCGCGGCTGCGCAAGGAGCTGAAGCCGGTGCGCAGCACGACGCTCTGGGACCTGCTGGTGCAGATCGCCGAACGGGACACCGAGAAGCACCTGCTGATCCTTCGCTTCATCGTTGACGCCTCCACGCATCCCGTCGGTTCGTCGTAGCCGGGATCGTGCATGCACCAGGAGGCCACTGAGAGATGAGCATGGGAACCTCCGTCCGCCACGCGGGTGGGATGGCGAGCGTCGCCGGCATCCTGCAGCCGGCATGAGCAGGATCGCGCGCGCAACCGTCGACGGCGCCACGGTTTTCGGCGAGGTCGAGGACCGCAGCTTCCACCCGCTCGCGGGAGACCCGTACTCCGGCGCGCGGCGCACCGGCGCCAGCGTGCCGCTCGACGGGATCACCCTGCTGAGCCCGAGCGTGCCCCGCAAGATGCTGATGATGATGGGTGGCTTCATGCCCGCCGACGGCTCACCGCTGCCGCCCGACGCGGTGCCCTGGCTGACGCCCAAGATCCCCAGCTGGGTCAACGGCGACGGCGCCGAGCTGGCCGTCCCGCCGTTCCTCACCAAGGATCTCTGGGTCGAGCCGGAGCTCGCCATCGTCATCGGAAGGGAGATCCACCGCGCCTCGCGCGAGGAGGCCAAGGAGGCCATCCTCGGCTTCACCTGCTTCAACGACTCGACCGCGTCGGAGTACCTGCCCGCCGGCGACTGGTGGCGTGCCAAGTCGATCGAGGGCTTCGCCACCATGGGTCCCTGGGTCGACACCGACCTCACCGAGGAGGACATCCTCGAAGGGCTCGCCCTGCGCTGCCGCGTCAACGGGCAGTCGCGCTGCGACGCCAACACCAGCCGCCTCAAGTGGCCGGTCAGCTACGTGGTCAGCTTCGCCTCGCAGTACACGACGCTGTATCCCGGCGACGTCATCTCCCTCGGCACGCCGCAGCCGGGAATCGACGTGCATCCGGGCGACGAGTGCGAGATCGAGGTGGAGGGCATCGGCGTCCTCCACAACACCGTGGTGGCCGAGAAGGCCTAGACCGGCGCCCAGCGCTGCTGGTACGCCTCCCACACCTGCGGGTTGGCGAGGCGTGTCGGCCGGCGCCCCTCGACGAGCACCTCGACCAGGCTCTCGGCGGTGCCCAGGCCGACGCGCCGCAGCGTCTCCTCGGTGACCCCGCCGATGTGCGGCGTGGTGATCACGTTGTCGAGGTGGAAGAGCTCGTCGGCCGTGTCGCCCGGCTCGGGCTCGAAGGAGTCGAGGCCGGCGCCGGCGATCAGACCCTCGCGCAGCGCGCGCGTCAGCTCGCTCTGCACGATGAGCTGGCCGCGCGCCACCTGCACCAGGAAGGCGCTGCGCTTCATCAGGGAGAGCTCGCGCCAGCCGATCATGTGGTACGTCTCCGGGGTCACCGGGCAGTTGAGCGACACGAAGTCGCCGATGCGCAGCGCGTCATCGAGCGTCGGCACCAGGCGCGCGCCGACGCTCGCCGCGGTGGCGGCGTCGCCGCGCGGCGAGTAGGCGGCGACGTCCATGCCGAAGCCGGCGCTGCAGAGCTGCGCCAGCTTCCTGCCGATGGCGCCCAGCCCGATGATCGACAGGGTGCGGCCCGGCAGCTCGTGGCCCATCAGGCTCATCGGCGAGGGCCAGCGGCCTCCCGCGCGGAGCAGCCGGTCACCGTGCACCAGGTTCTTGTTGAGACAGATCATCAGCGCGACGATGTGCTCGACGACGCCCCAGGGCGCGGTGCCCGCGTTGTTGGTCACCAGCACGCCGTGGCGCGTGGCGGCGGCGACGTCGATGAAGTCGATGCCCGAGCCGAAGGTGGCCGCCAGGCGCAGGCGCGGGCTGCGCTCGAAGAGCGCGTCGTCGCCGGGGCAGATGGCGCCGGGAATGGCCGCGTCGACGTCCGCGATCGCCGCCAGGAACTGCTCGCGCGTGTCCGCGTAGAGGAGCTCGACCTCCGGTGCCCTCGACCGCATCGTCTCGAGGAAGGCCGTCTGGGTCAGGCCGGGGTCGCCCTCCGGGCGGCGGCCGGCGAGGAGCACGCGGGGCATGGACCGAGAGTCTGCCATTCATGAAGATCATGTGCAATGTTGTCACCCCCGAAAATAGTTGCATGTACCAACCAACTTAGCTAGAATCGGCTCCATGTCCAGGGAGAGCAGGGCTCCGGCGCAGTCGCGCCAGGTCGCCGTCGACGACCTCAATCGCGAGCTCCTCACCCTGGCCCGGCGCATCCGCTCCAAGCCGCCGGTGGTGGCCGGCGACCACCCCTACCTGGAGGCCTCCCTGGACGCCCTCTGCGGCGTCCTCGCCGCCCGGGGAGCGATGCGCTTCACCGACCTGGCCGAGGCCCTCTGGCTCGACAAGTCGACGGTCACCCGCCAGGTGACCACCCTGGAGCACCTCGGCTTCGTCGAGCGCACGCCCGATCCCAGCGACGGGCGCGCCGCGTTGGTCGGCCTCACCGACGACGGTCGCGACATCCTCAACCGCAGCCGCCAGGCGCGTCGCGAGGGCACGAGCGAGCTGCTGGCGGACTGGGACATCGACGACGTCACCACCTTCGCGGCGCTGCTGGAGCGGCTCAACCGTGAGGTCGAGCAGTCGCAGCGGCCCAAGCTGGTCGCGCTCCCCGGGCGCAGGGGGCGGGGCCGATGACCGCCACCATGGCGCTGAGCCACGAGGAGCACCGCCGCGTCCTGCGGGTGATGAGCGGGCTCATCCTCGGGCTCTTCGCCACCTCGCTGTCGCAGACCATCCTCACCACCGCCCTGCCCACCATCGTCGGCCAGCTCGGCGGCCAGGACCAGCTCGCCTGGCTGGTCACTGGCCAGCTGCTCGCCACCACGGTGTCGACGCCACTCTGGGGAAAGCTCTCCGACATCCACGGGCGCAAGCTGCTCTTCCAGCTCTCCCTGGTGGTGTTCATCGCCGGCTCGCTGCTGGCGGCGGCGGCGCCGGGGATCGGCCTGCTGGTGGCGGCGCGCGCGGTGCAGGGCATCGGCACCGGCGGCACGGTGGCGCTGACCCAGGCGATCCTCGCCGACGTCATCTCGCCGCGCCACCGCGGTCGCTACGCCGGCTACCTGGGCGGGTCGTTCGCCCTGGCCACGGTCTGCGGGCCGTTGCTGGGCGGATTCCTCGTCGTCGACGGCAGCTACGGATGGCGGCTGTGCTTCCTGGTCGGGCTGCCCCTGGTGATCGCCGCGATGGTGGTGATCCAGTCGACCCTGGAGGCGTCGCCGTCGCGCCGCCGCCGCCCGTTCGACCGCGCCGGCGCAGTTCTGGTCAGCTCCTGCCTCATCTCGGCGGGGCTCGTGCTCTCCCTGGGCGGCACGGCCATCCCCTGGCTGTCGCCGTGGACCATCGGCCTCGGCGTGGGCGCAGTCCTGCTCGGCCTCGCCGCGGGACGCCAGGAACGCCGCGCCGACGACCCGGTGCTGCCGCCGCGGCTGCTGCACGTGCACACCTACCGCCTCGCCTTCGTCGGCCTGATCGTCTCCGGCGTGGTGATGTACGGCGCGCTCACCTACCTGCCCGTCTACCTGCAGATCGTCAAGGACCGCACCCCCACCGTGGCCGGGCTGCTGACCCTGCCGATGGTCGCCTTCCTGGTGGTCAGCTCCATGGTGGTGGGGCGCCGCATGTCGACGCGCGGGCGCTACAAGCGCTACCCGCTGTGGGGCATGGTCGCCAGCGGCCTCGGCATGGCCATGCTGGCGCGGCTCAGCCCCGACACCAGCCTGGTCATGGTGAGCATCGCCATGAGCCTCGTCGGCATGGGCATCGGCATGACCGGGCAGGTGCTCATCGTCGCCTGCCAGAACGAGTCCGACCACGCCGACATGGGCGTGGTGTCGTCGACCGCGTCCTTCATGCGCTCGATGGGCGGCGCGCTCGGTGTCGCCCTGCTCGGCGGCGTGCTGAGCGCGCAGCTCAGCAGCACGGTCCCGGCGCTGCTGCGGGCGCGGCACCTCGCCGGCAGCGGCGGCGTCGACCTCACCAAGCTGCTGGGCACCCCCGCGGCGGTGGCCCACCTTCCCGCGGGCGTGCGCGCCGCCGTCGTCGACGGGCTGAGCCAGTCGCTCGACGTCGTGTACCTGGCGATCATCCCCATCGTGCTGATCGGACTCCTCGCCATCTCCCGGATGCGCGAGCGGCCGCTGCGCACGACGCGTGTCGAACCCGTGGTGATCGAGGCGGATGCGATCGCCCCGGACCTCGTCCTGGAGGCAACCGCATGAGCCGCAGGCCGGACCGGCGTCCCGACCGGCCCGCAGGCGCTGCGTGCCAGGTGGTGGTGGCGCTGCCGGGCGCCGCCGCCACCCTTGGGCGGGGGTGACGGGGACGCCGTTCCCGTCACCCCCTTTCGCCGAACCGCGGTCAGTTCGGCTCTGAGCTGAAGATGATCACCTGTGCCCGGGTGGGGCGGTCGGTGGCGGCCAGCGCGTAGCGGCAGTCCTTGACCTGGCGCGCACCGGCCCTGCCCATGCACTGCAGCGCCGCCTCGGCGTAATGCGGCGCCCCGGCCAGGGCACCTTCCGCGAGGTGGCCACCGCTGGTGTTGAGCGGCATGCTGCCGCCGATCTCGTTGTGGTCACCCTGGACGTATTCGAAGGCCTCGCCGATGCCGCAGATGCCGAGCGCCTCCAGCCACAGCCAGCTGATGATGCTGAACCCGTCGTAGACGTTGACCGTCGACATGTCCGACGGCTCCAGCCCCGCCGGCTCCCAGAGATGGCGCCGCATCAGCGGCGGCAGGTCGTTGTTGTCCTCCAGGGCGCCCTTCAGCATGCGGCCGCCGCCGTGGTAGAAGGGCTGCGCGCCGCGCGGACCGATCCACTCCTTGGCGAACGCCTTGATGTAGGCGGCGCCGTGGTCGAGGTCCTGGGCGGCCTCGGCGGGCCCGAGCACGTAGGCGATGCAGCCGCGCACCGGGATGTCGCAGTCGTAGAGGCAGAGCGGGTCGGCGACCATGCGCGCGTTCATGTAGTCGTCGACGCTCAGCTGCTCGGGCTTGTTGATGGCCCAGTAGCTCTTCTCGTTGAGCAGCGCGTTGCGGCGGTTGCGCACGATGTGCCTGGCCATGTGCTCCCGGGTCGCGCCGGTCAGCGAGAAGTAGCGCATCGCCGTCTGCGAGTGGCCGCCCATGATGAATCCGCCCACCGGCCCGTAGGGCGCGGTGAAGGCGGAGTCGCCGGCCGCGCGGGGCCGCGGCGCGTTCCCGTCGGTGGCCGGCCGGCGCGTGGGCAGGCGCGGGTCGTCGACCGCGCGCCAGACGAGGGCGAAGCGGCAGGCCCCGCCGGCGATGGCGTTCTGCGCCTCGATCAGCGAGCCGCCGACGAACTTGTTGTTGACCTCGCCCCAGGTTATGTCGAGGCCCAGGCGCCGCCAGATGTACTGCGGCGTCACCGCGGTGACCCCGTCGATGGCGGGGCTGGAGTCCTCGACGAAGCTGGTGATCCCGTCGATGTCCTTGGTGGTCAGGCCGGCGTCGGCGATCGCCGCCTGGCAGGCCTCGACGCACTCGTCGCCGACGACGCGTCCCTCGGGGAGCGGGTCGCGGCTGATGCGCGAGTAGCCGATGCCGAGCACGGCCACCTTGGGCTTGCCGAACCTGCCGTTGGCGGTTGCCATCACGCGCCCTCCGCGAGCTCGAAGTCGGGCAGCATGATGCCGTCGCCGATGTCGACGAAGGTCACCCGCACGGGCGCGCCGACGCGCAACCTCTCGTAGGGGGTGCTGCTCATGTTGCAGACCATGAAGGCGCCCGGCTGCTCGGCCAGCTCGACCTCGACGTAGGCGTAGGGCGTGGCCTCGGCGAAGGCCGGCATGCGGTTGGCGCGGACACGGGTGAAGGTGTAGATGGCGCCGCGCCCGCTCACCGTCTCGAAGCGCAGGTCGCGACCGTCGCAGATGTCGCAGAAGGGGAGTGGGGGATGGAAGTACGTGCCGCACTTCTGGCAGCGCTGGATGTCGAGGCGGCCCTGGCTCGTCGCCTCCCAGAAGGGACGGTTGAGGTCGTTGGGAACGGGAAGGGGACGCAGGTTGTCGACGATGCGTCCGCTGAGGGTGGGCGTCTCGGCCATCTCAGGCAGTCGCCCCCACCAGGGTCTCGGCGTCGGCTGCCCAGCCGATCACGCCGGCCTCCTTGAGACGTTGCATGTCCTGCTCCGAATACCCCAGCTCGCTGAGGATCTGCTTGGTGTGCTCGCCGAGGGCGACCATGGGCAGCCCCGGCTGGCACGGTGTCTCCGAGAACTCCACCTCCGGCCCGTGGCGGTGGTACCTGCCCTCCGGCGCCTGCGCCGCGTACATGGGATGCTGCGTCGGCACCATGAAGCCGATGGCGCTGGTGTGCGGGTCCTCGTGGAGGAAGCGCTTGTGCCCGGGGCCGTCGGCGACGACGCAGCCGACGTCGGCCGCGGTGAGCTGCTGCTCCCATTCCGCAGCGGTGCGCTGCGCGAAGACCGGCTCCAGCAGCTCGCCGAGCGCGGCGCGGTTCTCGTAGCGGCGCGGCCAGGTGGCGAAGCGCGAGTCGCCGGCGATGTCGTCGCGCCCGATGCCGGCGCACAGCGCGCGGAAGTCGCCGTCGGGCTGGGCGGCGAGGAACACCCACGAGCCTCCCCTGCACTCGTAGAGACGGTAGGTGGCCTCGAGGCCGAGCTGCCGGTGGTCGGCGGTGCGCCGCGGCGGCTTGCCCTCGTAGCTGAAGGCGTCGTCGGAGTTGCAGTAGACGATCGAGTTCATCATCGTCGTCTCCATGTACTGCCCCTTGCCGGTGCGCCACTTGGCGGCGAGGCCGAGCATCAGCGCGGTGCCCACGCCGCTGCCGCTGATGGGGTCGGGCGACTGGTCGCCAATGGGGATGTTGCCGTCACCCGACTGGAACACCGAGTTGCCGGTGAGCGCCCCCATGGTGGGGTTGAAGGCGGCACGGGCGGAGTGCGCACCGGTGGAGCCGTAGGACCCGGCGTAGAGGTAGACGAGTCCCGGATTGACCTTCTGCAGCGTCTCGTAGTCGAGGGCCAGCCGCGGCGGCACGTCGGGACGGAAGTTGTGCATCAGCGCGTCGGCGCGGGCCACCAGCTTGTGCAGGATCTCCTGGCCTTCCTTCTGCTTGAGGTCGATCGCGATCGACTGCTTGCCCTGCATGCAGCGGATCATGTTCTCGTTGGTGGGCATGAAGCGGAAGGGGTCGCCGGTGAGCGGCTCGACCTTGATGACGCGAGCACCGAGGTCGGCGAGCAGCGCGCCGCTGAAGGGCGCCGCCAGCCAGGCCGCCAGCTCCAGGGTGGTCACGCCCTCCAGCGGGCGGCGCGGGTTGCCGCCCACCGGCGCGCTCGCCGCGCGCTGCCGCGGGGCGGCGTCGAGCACCTCGCGCGTGTGCTGTCCCGGTGAGGGCGCGGGCGTGCCGATCTGCGCGGGCGTCTCCGACATGCGGACGAAGGCGCCGAGCTGCGTCATGCGGCCGACGCGCGGGTCGTCGACCTCGACGACGTGCCCGTTGTGGACGAACTGCGGATGGCGCAGCGCCTCCTGCGTCGTCTCCATGATCTCGCCGCAGCAGTCGGGGTTGGCGACGTAGATCTCCATCCACTCGGCCGCCGTCTTCTCCTTCATCCGCGCCATGATCAGCTCGTTGAGGGTGATGCGGTCGGCGTCGTCGGTGAACTGCGGTGCCTTGGCGAAGCGCGGGTCGTCCCAGATCCAGTCGAAGCCGATCGCCGTGATCCACGCCTTGAAGAGGGGCACCTGCACGTGCGCGTGCATGATCCAGCGACCGTCCTTGGTCTCGAAGCACATGTTGCCCGGCATGCCCGTCTTGGGGTCGGTCTCGCGCCGCTGCACGGGATAGGCGACCGGCGGGAACTCCTCACCCTCGAACCTGCGCCAGGGGTTGTTCGGCGAGGTGGTGCCGCGCAGCAGCGAGGTGCTGAGCCGCTGACCACGACCGGTGAGCTGCACCACACGCAGCGCGGCGCAGATCGACTGCACGGTGAACATCGCCGTGTGGTACGAGGTGTCGTTGACGGCGCGGTAGATGGGGCGGTTCTCCTGCCACCCCGGCTGGTCGCGCATGCGCCCCGACTTGGCGTTGACGATGCCGTCGTACGCCTTGAGGTTGCGGTAGGGGCCCTCCTGCCCGAAGGCGGAGATGGAGACGTACACCAGCGCGGGATTCAGCCCCTGCGCAGCCGTGTAGCCGATGCCCAGGGCGTCGGCCTCGCCGGGAGGGAGGCTCTCGACGAGCACGTCGGCGCCGCGGATCAGCTCGTGCGCCCTGCTGCGCCCGTCGGCGGAGGCGAGGTCGAGCTCGACGCTCTTCTTGCCCCGATTCCAGAGCAGGTAGGCGGGATGGGTCCACATCGGGTCGCCGCCGGCGGGCTCGACGCGGATGACCTCGGCGCCGTAGTCGGCGAGGATCATGGTGGCCAGGGGGCCGGCCATCCCCCCGGTGAAGTCGAGGATGCGGATGCCTTCGAGTGCTTGGGTCACGGCGTCGTCGACTCCTCCGGCGAGCGCGGCTGCATGGGGTCCCGCAGGACAGATCGCTCATTATTATGAACATCATATGGAGGGCCGACAAGACCCGCCAGGCGGGTTTCCGGCGCGCGCCCGGGGCCCCTTCCGCCGCGCCCGCCGCGGCGCTATGATTCGGCCCAGCATTCCTGATGATGGTCTATAGGGATTGTCCCTGAGGAGAGCCCGATGGCGCGCTACGAGGTCATCTCGGCGGACGGGCATGTCGAGACCCCGCTCGACTTCGAACGGCGGGTTCCCGCCTCGCACCGGGACTTCGCCCCCAAGCTCGTCGACAAGGACGACGGCAGCCAGTGGTGGGTCGTCAACGAGGAGCTGGCCCACGACAACGTCGGCAACCTGTACTGCGGCCTTCGCTTCGACGAGTTCACCCCGGCGACGGCGGGCACCTACTTCCACCCCGACGGCTCACCCCGTCCGGGCACCGGCAACGCGGTGCAGCGACTGCGCGAGCAGGACCTCGACGGCATCTCCGCCGAGGTGCTCTACCCGCCGGTGTTCATGGGCGGCCTGATCCGACCGCTGGCCAAGCGCAACCCCGACGCCTACCGCTCGATCATCCGCGCCTACAACGACTTCCTCGGACTCGAGTACTGCGCGGTGGCCCCCGACCGGCTGATCGGCAACGCCATGGTCCCCGCCACCGGCGTCGACGACGCCATCGCCGAGATGCAGCACGCACAGGAGATCGGGCTGCGCTCGATCTGCCTCAGCGCCTGGCCCAACGGCAGCGACGACCCGGCGCCGGAGGACGACCGCTTCTGGGCGGCGGCGCTGGAGATGGACATGAAGCTGTCGCCGCACGGCAGCTTCGGCGGCGGGACCATCCAGAGCCCCACCGGCCTCACCGCCGAGCTGGCCACCGTCGGCATGCCGGGGCTCGGCGTGGGCGCCTGCATCGGCAAGCTGATGGCGTCGGGCGTCTTCGACCGCTTCCCTGGCATCAGGTTCTACTTCGCGGAGACGCATGCGGGATGGCTGCCGTACCAGCTCAGCGGGCGCATGGACGAGTTCTACATGCGCTGGTACCGGTACTTCGACGTCCCCCTCAGCAAGCTGCCCAGCCAGTACTACCGCGACCACTGCCGCTTCAGCTTCATCCAGGACCGCATGGCGATGGAGTTCCGCCACTACATCGGCCTGGAGATGCTGATGTGGGGCACCGACTTCCCCCACAGCGAGACCACATTCCCGCACACCCGGAGAATCCTCCCCGAGCTGTTCGACGGAGTGCCCGAGAACGAGCGGCGCCAGGTGCTCCGCGACAACGTCATCGAGTTCTTCAGCCTCGACGCCGAGCGCGAGCTGACGCCCACGCCGTGAGACGGGAGTTGCAGCCATGGCTGAGCTGAGACTGGCGGTCAGCAGCGAGCGCGCTGCGCTGAGCACGCAGTTCTGGGAGTTCTGCAAGGGGATCGAGCACTTCTACTACGCGCTCGCCTTCACCTCGAGCGGGCTGGGCCGCGACCCCGAGGTCTGGCGCACCTGGGCGCGACTCGGCTTCCACCTGGCCATCAAGTCACCGCCGCCGCTGACCCCGCGCGGTGAGGTGCTGAAGATGGACATGCGCCTCGACGGCAAGGTCTTCGACGTCACCTGCACCGCGGCCGACGCGACGACGCTGCAGGCCCTCAGCACGCTGCTGCGACACATCGACGAGGTGCGACCTGGCCTCCAGTCGCGCCCGCCCGAGGACCGCGTCAGGGCGCTGCGGCAGGACCCGCAGGTGTCGGCGGCACTGCTGCAGCCGCTCGACGCCGCCTTGCAGGGCGCCGCGCTGTATCCCGACGACGTCGAGTCGTTCCACCGCGCCTTCGACCGCGCCCTGGCGGCGCTCACCGACGAGGAGCTGGTGGGCGTCGAGCAGTCGTTCTCAGCGGCGGAGACCGCGGTGCCGGCGAGCGCGACCCGCTAGGTCGCCAGCGGGGCCATGGGCTCGGTCGGCGCCACCGCCTCGAGCTGCGGCGTGGGCCGTGGCGAGGCGGGCAGTCCCGAGCGCGGGCCCAGGCGCTTCAGCGCCCAGGCGGCCAGGGCGAGGTCGATCCCGGCGACCATCACGAATGGGGCCGGCGTGCCGAAGCGGGCGGCCAGCAGCCCGGCCAGCAGCGGTGCGGTCCCGCCGCCCGCGGCCATGGCGCTGGCGCTGTAGCCGAAGACCTCGGCGCGCACCTCGGCGGGTGCGACGGTGCCGAGCATGGCGTTGATCGACGGCAGCATCCCGCCCACGGCGAGGCCGCCCACGCTGATGCACAGCAGCATCACGGCGAAGGACGGCGCCACCGCCACCAGCCCGTAGCCGAGGGCTCCGAGCAGGGCCAGAGAGGTGAGCACGGCGCGGTAGCTGAAGCGGCGGCTCACCCGCGCCACCGAGAGGGCGGCGACGGCCGCGCAGCAGGCCTGCAGGGTGGCCGCGCCCCCGACCGCCTCGGCCGCGTGGGCCGAGCCCGCCAGCGCCCCGGCGCGGAGGGGCAGCGCGGCGCTCAGCCCGATGCCCACGCCCTGGGCCAGCAGCGCCATCACCACCAGGGTGAGCAGGGGCTTGAGGACCCCGGCCTCCCGCAGCACGACCTTGGTGCCGCGGCGCCGGGTGCCCGGCGGGCGGCGGGTGAACTGCTCGCGGATCAGTGTGCTCACCCCGATCCCCGCCAGCGCCGGCATCACCGCGGCGACGAAGAAGGCCGGTCGCACCCCGAATCCGGAGACGAACAGCGCGCCCAGCGCGGGGCCGGACATGGTGCCGATGTAGTAGCCGCTCTGCAGCACGCCGAGGCTGTGCGTCAGCTTCTCGCGCGGGGCGATCGTCGACACCAGTGCGTTGGTGGCGGCGACGCTGCCCGCGAAGACGCCGGTGAGGGCGCGGAAGAGCACCAGGAAGTACACGTTGGGGCTGAGCCCGGTGGCGATGAGGAGGATGGCCAGGGCGAAGGTGGCCCGGACCAGCATCGGCTTGCGCCCGACGCGGTCGGCGAGGCGGCCCCAGAGCGGAGCGGCGAAGGCCTGGGCGAGCTGGCTGGCGGCCACGGCGGCGCCCGTCCAGAGGGCCACGGCCGCGGGGTCGCGCACCCCGACGGTGCGGACCAGGATGGGCAGGAAGGGGAAGACGAAGGTGGCCCCGGAGAGGACGCAGAACTGGGAGAACCAGAGCACTCCGATCTGGGTCCGCCACGGCGGCGCGGCGGCGCGCCCGGCGGCGTCGGCCGCCACGGCGTGGGATGTCCGAGGTTGCACCGGCTGCCGGCCCCTGTAATATCTGATCATCATAATTATGGTTGCTTGGAGCCGGACCGGAGAGTGACCACAGCCAGCAACGGGACGGGGCCGTACAAGCCGGTCGTGCTGATCGGCGGGACGGCGGGGACCGGCAAGTCCTCGCTGGCCAACCGCCTCTGCGCGGAGCTCGGCCTCGACCACCGCATCGGCACGGGCTTCATCCGCGCGGTGGTCTGCAGCGAGACGGTGCCCGAGCTCGACCCCGAGCTCTTCAGCTTCACCTTCCGCGCCGACGACCCGGTCGCCCACCTGCGCATCCAGTCGGAGCGCCTGCGCTCCGCGATCGTCGCCTGCATCCGCCGCGCCCAGGAGGAGGGCACCTCGCTGGTCGTCGAGGGCCCGCACCTGCTGCCCTCGCTCTACTGGGACATCCCCGTCTCGACGCACATCGTGCTGGCCGCCCCGGCGCCGCTGGAGCACCGCAACCGCCTCACAGGCCCCACCCACTCGCGCCGCCGCATCAGCGACGAGGACTGGCGCAACGCCCGCCTCATCGACTCCCACATCGCCGCCGAGGCGGAGCGGTTCGGCGTCCCCCGCGTGCTCTACCGCGACAACCTGGCCGAGGTCGCGGCCCTGGTCATGGGCGGCCAGCCGGCCCGGCGGTAGCTGCGGCTCGTACTACACACTCGCGGTGTCTTCTCTCGCTGCGATGGCCATTCGGGAGCAGATCCTCGCCCGCCCGTCCTTCCCTGGTCACGACCGGAACCGGACGCCCGGCAGATCGACGAAACCGGTGGCGTCTAAGGTGACGACTTCACGATTCCGCGCGACGGCGGTGGCCGCGATGATGAGATCGTGTGCTCCCCTGGGCCGGCCGGCACGCCTCGTGTGGGCGAGTAGCCCGGCGTGGATTCGGGCCACCTCCGAATCGTATGTCTCGATCGGCAGGACGGCGACAAGGTCGTCGACGAAAGCCTGTCGCTTCGGTCGATGCCGGTCGTCGGCCAGAGCAACGCCGACCAGTAGCTCCGCAAGCGTCACGGCGGCCATCGAGACGTCGTCCTCGTCGTGAACGATCGCGTCGAGCTTGGCGCGTCGCCGTTCAGCGCCGATGAGCATCGTCGTGTCGAGGATCAGCCGCGCCAGCTCCGCTCCTCCGCCACGAGGACTTCGCGAAGGGCATCGAGCTCCGCACGCCACGCCGCGTCCACGCGGTGCTTCATGAGAACCTCCTTTAGCCCGCGACCACCTCCACCGGCTGGTCCGATGGAGGCGACGGCTCGGCCGCCACGGGTCACGACGAAGGTCTCATGTTGATGCTCGACCGCATCGAGCACGTCCGCAAAGTGCCGTGCCGCCTCGGTCGCCGTGAGGTTCTTCACGGCAAATCAGATTATCAGATATTCGCCTGCTCGTCCAGACACGAAGCCGATCCGGGAGGCTGGCTCGGCCCGTCGAGCACGGCGGACCCCAATCTGGCCAAGGCTGCTCTGGCCCGAGGTGGCCTGGCGATTGGTCCTTCACATGGACGACGGCCTCACGGGAGAAGGCATGCACGTCGCGCGCTCGGCTGCCTGGACCCCGCAAGCGCAAAACCTCGCCAAGACCGGCAGTAGGATCTCCTTGGCGGCGTCAGGGAGGAAGAACTCCGCCTTGAGCGCCCTGGCGAGGAGGCTCGACGAGGCTCGCCAGCGGGTTCTCCAACGCGTCGATGCGACACGACGCCTGATCTCCAGTCAAAGGTCATCAAGGAGTCGGCCTAGATCCGTGTGTGAGAAGTCGGCCTGTTCCGTCTCGCGCGCAATCCGCCAATTGTCCCGCTTCGCCCATCCAAGGGGCGCATCTCGCAGTGACTCGTATTCTCCAAGTGCACGGTACTGCTGCCCCAGGACAGATTTCACCGCGGTGTCGGATAGGTAATTCTCGATGGCGCGTCGGTCCAAGACATGTACGGCGATTCCGAGACGATTACAAGTGTCGATGAACCCCTGCCGATCCGGTGCGAGTGTCGCCCCTCTTGATTCGCGTTCGCTGTCAATAACGGCAGCGACCTTCGGCCCGATCCGAGCAACCTCGACCAGCTCGGCCTCCGCAGATGCATTGATCATCGAACTGCCTCCGAGCGGCAGGAGCACGACGTTGTGATCCTTTCGCCAGAGCCGGAGCAACTGCTGAAACGTCTTGACATCCGAAGGTCCTTCGACCAGCAACACTGATTCATACCCAAGATCACGGTACGCCGAGAAGCCGAGTTCGCCCAGGAATTCCGCTAGATGTGGCGTGGCCTCCAGCGGTCGAACCTCGGTGACGCCCAGTGCCACCCGTCTGCACGAGTAGATTCGATCCGAGGAGGCACGCGCCAGGCCAAGGTTGTGTGTCGCCAACATGACAGAGGACGTCGTCGTATAGGATGCGAGTGTTGTGAGGAAGTCAAGCTGCAGAGCAGGGTGCAAGCTCGCCTCTGGCTCATCAATGTAGACGATGGGCGGTTGCCGTACCAGTACATTGGCCAGGACAAGTATGAATTGGGCAAGACCCGCGCCCAATTCGGTTAGCCGGAAACTCCGGCCGTCGACAAAGACCTGCAAGGCAGTCCGGGAGGGATCGGCATTGATCTCGAGGCTCGTCAAGCCGAAGATGCGAGTGATGTCTTGCTGAAGACGGTATATGGCTTCATTCTGTGACGGGGTCCCACCGGACTTGAACTCATGAAACTGCGCTGAAAACTGCTGACCCACGACCACGTCGAAGTACCGCTCCCCGCCGCCAGCATTGATTGTGTTGCGGAAGGGGCCAAGGTATAAGCCATTACCAAGCAAGGCACAAGCATCGAAGAAAGGTTTCGCGTCCACTGTCGGCCGGCCCTGGAAGGCCAAAATCGTGCCGCTGATCGTTGCAGTGGCGGACGGTATGTCTGGACCACTGGTGGTATACCGCAGGGAGTAACCGGCCCGCGCTCTCGGCACGAGGATGGTGATCGCATGGTCGACTAGCTTGCCTGTGCCCTCCCGCAAATCCGGCGCTGACCATGCGATCTCAAACTCAAGTGGCCGATCGTTGAGCTTCGAAAAAGGGTCCTCACCGGGAAGTGTTTGGATATTAGCTACTGCGTCCATCCTCTGAAAGGCCTGCGTGAAATTGCCGGGGGCTTGCGCTAGGAGGCGAAGGATGCCGCCCATCTCCCAGAAGAGTCGGAGAATCGACGACTTACCAGCATTGTTGATGCCGGCAAACGCAGTAAAGCCCGGGGCAACTGTCAACCTTAGTGGGCTGTGATCAGGAAAACAGCGGAAGTTCTTGACGGTTAGTCGGAAGGAGGTCATGCGCTGTACTCCGCCGGGAGCGCCCGATCTTGCTCTGTGGTATTACGTCCCAGGGCAACAATGTACCTCCTGGGCCCTCGATCATCCTCGCGATTGCAGGGTCCAGTTCAAGCCGTGTCGCTCTTAGGGTCACCATGCCCGCCGAGGAAGGTTGCACGCATGGGGCGCAGGACGCCGCGAACGCGCCAGGAGTCGAGCCATTCGGCTCAGCGTGACGATCAGCCCGGGCTGGTGGCCGTGAAGTGATCGCGCAGGCTGCCGAGACCGGGCCTTCTCTGCCTGCGGCGCGAGCCCTCAGCAGCGATGCCCATGGTGATAGAGCCCTTGGTCACGATTGGCACACCATGGTACGCCGTGGACCGGCGCTGGTCAGCGGGGGAAGGCGGCGGGGATGCCGGAGTCGACGGGGACGAGGACGCCGGTGGTGACGGGGAGCTCGCCGCCGCAGAGCGCGAGGACGGCGGCGGCGACGTGCTCGGGGAGGACCTCGATGCCGAGGAGCGTGCGCGAGGCGTAGTAGCGGCCCAGCTCCTCCTCGGGGACGCCGTAGATGGCGGCGCGGCGGGCGCCCCAGCCGCCGGCGAAGATGCCGGAGCCGCGCACCACGCCGTCGGGGTTCACACCGTTGACCCGGATGCCGTGGCGGCCCAGCTCGGCGGCGAGGAGACGGACCTGGTGGGCCTGGCTGGCCTTGGCGGAACCGTAGGCGACGTTGTCGGGACCGGCGACGAGCGCGTTCTTGCTGACCACGTAGACGATGTCGCCGCCCAGGCCCTGGGCGATCATGGCCCGCGCCGCGGCGCGGCTGACCAGGAAGGAGCCGCGGGCCATGACGCCGTACTGCAGGTCCCACTGCTCGGCGGTGGTCTCGGTGAGCGGTGCGCTGACCGAGAGGCCGGCGTTGTTGACCACCAGGTCCACACCGCCGAAGGCGAGGCACGCCGACTCCACGGCGGCGTCCACCGCGTTCTCGTCGGACACGTCGGCGCCCAGGGCCACCGCCCTGTCGTCGCCGCCCAGCTCGGCGGCGGTGCGCGCGGCGGCCTCCGCGTCGAGGTCGGCGGCGACGATGGCCGCACCCTCCGCCGCCAGCGCGCGCGCCGTGGCCAGGCCGATGCCCGAGCCCGCCCCGGTGACCAGGGCGACGCGCCCGGCCAGCCGTCGCGGCGGCGGCAGGCGGCGCAGCTTGGCCTCCTCCAGCGCCCAGTACTCGATGCCGAACTTCTCGGCGTCGTCGATGGGCAGGTAGCGCGACAGCGCCTCGGCGCCGCGCATCACGTTGATGGCGTTGACGTAGAACTCACCGGCGACGCGTGCCGTCTGCTTGTCGGGGCCGAAGCTCCACATGCCGATGCCCGGCAGCAGCACGATGGCGGGGTCGGCGCCGCGCATCGGCGGGGTGTCCGGCGTGGCGTGGCGGGCGTAGTAGGCGGCGTAGTCGTCGCGATACTGCGCGTGCAGCTCACGCAGCCGCTCCACCTGCGCCTCGAAGGGCGCGCCGGGCGGGAGGTCGAGCAGCAGCGGCCGCACCTTGGTGCGCAGGAAGTGGTCGGGACACGAGGTGCCCAGCGGCACCAGCCGAGTTGCTGCCTCGTGTGACAGGAACTCGAGGACGGCGTCGTCGTCGCAGAAGTGGCCGACCATGCGGCGGTCGGTGGAGCAGAGGCCGCGGACGAGCGGCGCCAGCGCGGCGGCGATCGCGCGACGCCGCGCCGGTTCCAGCGGCGCGCCTGCGGCGACCGCGGCGCCGAAGGGGTCGGGACGTCCGTGCTCGGCGATGAAGCGCTCGCAGCGGCGGATCACCTCCAGCGAGGCGTCGCGCGCCGCGTCCGAGGTGTCGCCCCAGGTGGTCAGGCCGTGGCCGCCGAGGACGACGCCGCGCAGCGACGGGCTCCGCCGCGCCAGCTCGGCGATGCTGCGTCCCAGCGCGAAGCCCGGACGCTGCCAGGGCACCCAGCCCACCTCGTTCCCGAAGCAGCGCCGCACCAGCGCCTCGCCGTCGGCAGCGGTGGCGAAGGCGATCACCGCGTCGGGGTGGAGGTGGTCGACGTGGGGTGCGTCGAGCAGGCCGTGCATGGCGGTGTCGATCGAGGGTGCGGCGCCGGGCCGGTCGGGGCAGCGGCAGCACTCGACGAGGCGCACCATGTCGTCGTCGTCCGCCTCTGGGGTCCAGCGGGCGTCGAGGAGGCGGAGGCGGTCGGCGTCGAGGAAGGCGAGGCCCTCACGGCGCAGCGTGCCCAGGTCGCCGCCCGAGCCCTTGACGGCGAGCAGGGTGCGCGGCGCCCCGGTCACCGGGTCGACGTCGGCGACCTTGCAGGAGGTGTTGCCGCCCGCGTAGTTGGTCACCCGCCGGTCGGCGCCGAGCTGGTTGGAGCGCTGCAGCAGCGCGGCGATCTCGGCCTCGGCGCGGTCGCCCGCCGGCGGTGCCCCGGGCGGGGGCACGGCGGTGGTGGACATGGGGGCCAATGATGCGGCATGCTGGCCTTTCCATGCAAACGGTTGCACAGGCCGGCGGCGGCATGGGCGCGACGGGCGGCGCCGCTCCGCGCGACCTTGCCGGGGCGCTCCTCGCTGTGGGCGCCCCGCCGCGGATGGTCGAGCGCATCGCCACCGGGCCCGCGGCGCATGCGGCCGTCGACCACGAGGTGGCGCTGCGCCTCCTCGACGCGGGCTGCGTCGAGATGCGGCTGCGCGTCCGTGGCCCGGGGCGCGCCGGCGCCGCGCTGCTCGACCTGCGCCTCCTCGGCGACGGCCTGCTGCTCCACACCATGCGCGGCGGCCACTTCGAGGCGACCTTCCCGCCGCGTGCCTACGCGCCGAGCGTCGCGCAGCTCAATCCCGGCGCGCCCATGCCGCTGCCCGAGCGGCTGCTCCACGTCCGCTTCGGCTCGCAGCGCGGGCGCTCCTCCGACGCCGAGATGCCCTTCCTGCTGCTCAGCGACGCGCGGGGCGAGGAGGGGCTCTGGGTCGCCCTGGGGTGGAGCGGCTTCTGGGAGGGCGACTTCAGCCGCGACCCGGCCGGCCGCGAGCACCGCCTGCGCCTGGCCGGTCCTGGTCGCGAGCTGGAGCTCGGCGCGGGGGAGGAGCTGGAGCTTCCGCGCGTGCTCGTCGGCGGCTTCCGCGGCGACGGCTGGGCCGCCGTGCGCCGCGCCCTGCGGGCGATGACGCCGCGACCCTCGCCGCCCTGGTCGGTCTACAACTCCTTCTTCAACGAGAGCCTGCAGGTCGACGAGCCACGTCTCCTGCGCCACCTCGACGTCGCCGCCGAGATCGGCATCGAGGTGTTCACCGTCGACGCCGGCTGGTACCCGTGCCCGCGCACCGACGACATGCTGCAGTTCTCCACCGCCGGCATCGGCACCTGGGAGGTCGATCGCGACCGCTTCCCCCGCGGCCTGGAGGCGACGGCAGGCGCCGTGCACGACGCCGGCCTGCTCTTCGGGCTGTGGTTCGAGCCGGAACGCGCGCATCCCGAATCGCGGGTCTGGCGCGAGCATCCGCAATGGATCCTCCGCCATCCCGAGGACCGCCTCGGCCTCGTCGACTTCGGGATTGCAGAGGCGCGCAACTGGGCGGTTGAGACGCTCAGCGGTGCGGTGTCGCGCTGGGGCCTCGACTGGATCAAGTGGGACTTCAACGCCGACGCGCCGCTCGGCTACTGGAGCGGCGACGAGCGCCGCGAGCTGGGGCACGTCAACGGCGTGTACGCGGTCCTCGACGAGCTGCGCCGCCGCCATCCCGACCTGCGCCTGGAGATGTGCGCGGGCGGCGGCAACCGCGTCGACGTCGAGATGCTGAGCCGCGCCGACTCGCAGTGGATCTCCGACCAGACCTTCTCGCCCGGCATCGTCCGCCACACCCTGGCAGGCGCCGCCGCCATCCTGCCCGCGCAGTTCCGCTACCTGAGCCTCTCGCCGCAGCGGGGCGGCGACGGCGACGACTATCCCGACGAGTGGTTCGCGGGAATGCTCAGCGGAGTCTTCGGCATCATGGACCGCATCTCGGAGTGGTCGCCCGCCACGCGCCGTCGCGCGGCGCACTTCCTCGCCGAGCACCGCAGCCTGCGCCACCTCCTCGACGGGGAGGTGCGGCGGCTGCGCGGCGACGGCGCGACACCGCTCGGCGCCTGGGACTGCCTGGAGTTCTCCGAGCCGGGCGGTGAGGCCGTGCTGCTCGCCTTCCGCCAGGAGTCGCAGCACGAGCAGGTGCGGCTGCGCGGTGCGCGCGACTGGTCGCCACGGCTGCCGCCACGCGGCGCGGCGGTGCTGAGGACCGGTGGGTGAGCGCCGGCACACCGCCGCTCCGCGTCGGTCTCGTCGGCGCCGGCCGCCACGCCTCGACGTCGCTGCACCCGGCGCTGCGTCCGGCCGGGCTCGAGCCCGTCGCCGTCTGCACGCGCCATCTGGAGCAGGCCCAGGCGGCGGCGCGGCGTCTCGGGGCCGAGCGGGCGCACGACGACGTCGGCGCGATGCTCGACGCGGGCGGCCTCGACGCGGTCGTGGTGTGCGTCCCGCCGGACGCCTACGCGCCCATCGTGCGTCGCTGCGTCGAGGCGGGGCTGCCGGTGTTCACCGAGAAGCCGGGCGCGGCGAACGCCGCCGAGGCGCGCACCCTCGCCGCCTTCGCCGCGGAGCGCCGCGTGCCGGTGATGGTCGGCTTCATGAAGCGCTTCGCGCCCACCTACCGGCGTGCCCGGGAGATCGCGCGGAGCGAGGAGTTCGGCGGGCTGCGCATGGCCTCGCTGAAGTTCGTCGTCGGCCGCATGCGGCTGCCGCTCGACGAGTACGTCGTCGAGAACGTCTGCCATCCCCTCGACCTGGCCCGCTTCCTCGCCGGCGAGGTGGCCGAGCTGAGCGCCGAGCACAGCGGCGACGGCGAGCGCGGGCACGCCCTGGCCATCCTCGCCCGCACCGCCACGGGCGCGCTGCTCACCTTCCAGGTGGGCACCGTCGGAGCCTGGTCGCAGCACAACGAGCGCGTCGAGCTCTATGGCGGGGGTGCCTCGGTGTGCGTCGACAACCTCGACACGCTCATCCATCGCCCGGCCCACGGGCCGACCCAGGTGTCGCTGCCCAACTACACGGTGCCGCTGCCCGCCAACTTCACCGGCACAACCATGGGCTTCGTGCCCGAGCTGGAGCACTTCCGGGCGGTCGCCGGCGGCGGTGTGGCGTGCGAGTCCGACATGGCCGGCGCGGCGGCCACGCTGGAGCTGGCCGCTCGGGTCGTGGCGGCCGCAGGGGCGCCGCGGTGAGCCCTGTACGCGGCGCCTCCTGGCTGCTTATCATATAAGTCCATGGGCACACTGCTGACCACCCCCGCCGTGGTGGTGCGCGACGTCGCCGAGCCGGTGCGCATCGAGGAGGTGCGCGTCGACGAGCCGCGGGAGGGGGAGGTGGTGGTCGCGCTGCGCTCGGTGGGCGTGTGCCACACGGACATGTCGCTGGCGCGCGGCGTCCTGCCCGCCCCGCTCCCCGGCATCCCCGGCCACGAGGGCGCCGGGGTCGTGGTGCGCACGGGCACCGGTGTGCACGGTGTCCAGCCGGGCGACCGGGTGATGATCTCCTCGGTGGCGCCGTGCGGTCGCTGCGTCCGCTGCCAGCGCGGCGAGGGCGTGTACTGCCACCGCGAGGGCCGCCGCCAGGGGGTGATGCCGGACGGCAGCGCCCGCCTCCACGACGCGGCCGGCGAGCCGCTCTACGCCGGGTTCAACTCCGGGCTCTTCGCCGGCCACGCCGTCGTGCTCGAGGCCGCGCTGGCGCCAGTCCCCGACGGGCTCGACCTCGACACCGCCTCGATCATCGGCTGCGCGGTGGTGACAGGCTATGGCGCGGTGGTCAACACCGCCGGGCTGCGTCCCGGGATGTCGGCGCTGGTCTTCGGGTGCGGCGGCGTCGGGCTCAGTGCGGTGATGGCGGCACGCATGGTGGGCGGCTCGCCGGTGGTGGCCGCCGATCCCAACCCCGAGCGCCGCGCCGCCGCACGGGAATGCGGCGCCACGCATTCGATCGACCCCACCGCCGACGGCGCCAGGGACGAGCTGCTCGCCGTGAGCGGCGGCTTCGGCTTCGACGCCGTCATCGAGGCCTCGGGCGCGCCGGCCGCCATCGAGTCCGTGTTCTCGCTGCTCGACCGCGGCTGCACGGGCGTCTACGTCGGCGCACCGCCCATCGACGTGGAGCTGCGCCAGTCGGTGCTGCTCCTCGCCGGCCAGGGCAAGAAGCTGGTCGGCTGCCTCACCGGCGAGGTGCGTCCCGCCGTCGACCTCGCCGCCCTGGCCAGGCTCGCCGTCGACGGCACGCTGCCGCTGCAGCGCATGATCACCGGCCACGCACCGCTCGCCGCCGTCGAGGACGCCTTCGCGGCGCAGGCGCGCGGCGAGGGCATCCGCACCATCCTGCACTTCGACTGACACAACCCGCCAAGGGAGGGAGTTCCGTTGCGAGCACTGGTCTTCCGCGAGCACAACCGGATCGTCGTGGACGACGTCGCCGAGCCCGTCTGCGGTCCCGACGACGTGGTCATCGACATGCACGCCGTGGGCATCTGCGGTAGCGACGTGCACGGCTACTCCGGCGAGTCCGGGCGCCGCGCGCTCGGCATGGTGATGGGACACGAGGCGAGCGGCGTCGTGGCGCGCACCGGCGAGCGCGTCAGCGCGGTGCAGCCCGGCGACCCGGTCACCTTCAACCCGCTGCTGTTCTGCGGTGAGTGCGCTCCCTGCCGCGCCGGACGGGTGACGCTCTGCGAGAACCGCACCATCGTCGGCGTCACCCCGACCCTGCAGGGCGCCTTCGCCGAGCGCCTTGGCGTGCGTGCGCGCAACGTCGTGGCGCTGCCGCGATCGCTGCCCGTCGAGCAGGGCGCCATGGTCGAGCCCACCGCGGTGGCGGTGCACTGCATGCGGCTCGCCGGCGTCGAGCGGGGGCAGCGCATCGGCGTCGTCGGCGCGGGGCCGATCGGGTTGCTCTGCGGGCACGTCGCGCGACTCGACGGCGCGTCAGAGGTGTGGGTGTCCGACCTCCAGCAGGATCGCCTGCGCGCCGCCGAAGGGCTCGGGCTGCGCGCCGCGTCGCCCGAGGCGATGAGCGCGGCGGGGCCCTTCGACACCATCGTCGACGCGGTGGGCATCGCCGCGACATTGCGCGGTGCGCTGGCCGCGGTGCGCGGCGGCGGCTCGGTCGTCGTGGTCGGCCTGGGTGCGCCGCGCGTCGAGCTGGGCCTGTACGAGCTGGTGGTGCCGGAGAAGCGGCTGCTGGGCAGCTTCTGCTACGACGAGCCCGACTTCGCGCGCGCCGTCGAGCTGGTCGCCGCGCCGGGATCGCCCATCCCCGGGCTGGTCGACCGCAGCGTGGGCATGGACGAGGCGCAGGACGCCTTCCTGGCCCTGGCGCAGGCGCGCGACGCGGCCATCAAGGTCGTCGTCGACCCTCGCCGCTGAGCTCGTCGTGCGCGCAATCGTCGAGCCGCTGGCGCCGCCCTCGCTGATGCGCGCGCTGCGGCTGCGCGGCGAGGGGCGCGTCGAGCTGGTCGAGGCGCCGGTTCCGGTCGCGGGCGCGGGCGAGGCGCTGGTGCGCGTGGAGTGCAGCGCGCTGTGCGGCAGCGAGCGCGGCGCGGTCGCCGCCGGCATGGCGGGCAACGCGGGCCACGAAGCCTGCGGCGTCGTCGTGTCAGCGCCACAGGGAGCGGACGTCGCCGTGGGAGAGCGCGTCGGCGTGTCCGCGATCCGCGGCTGCGGCGACTGCGGGCCATGCCGCGCGGGCGTCGAGACGCGCTGCGCCGAGGGCCCGTCGGTGCAGGTCGGCATGCACGCGGACTACGTCGTCGCCGGGCTGCGCACGCTGCGACGGCTGCCCGCGGGCACCGACGCGGTCACCGGTGCGTTGCTGAGCGGCGACGCCCTCGGCGTTCCCGCGCGCGCCCTGCGCCGCGCACCGACGGCGCCGGGGGACCGCGTCGTCGTCATCGGCCTCGGCCCTGTGGGTCTCGCCCACGTCGCCGTGCGCGCGCTGCAGGGGTGCGAGGTCATCGGCGTCGAGCCCTCCGCGGCCCGCCGCGCCACGGCCGTCGCGCTCGGCGCCGTCGCGGCGGTGGCGCCCGACGCCACGCCACCACCGGCGCGCCTCGTCATCGAGGCGACCGGCACCCCGCAGTGCATCGACCGTGCTTTCGACCTCGCCGAACCAGGCGGCACCGTGCTGCAGTCCGGCGAGTGCGGCACTGCTGCGATCCGCCCGTCGGCGAGCGTCGTGCACCGCGAGGTGACCTACACCGGCGCCTGGTACTACGCCACCGAGGACTGGCCGGCGATGCTCGACCTGCAGCGCTGCGGCCTCGACATCCGCCGCCTGGTCGGCGACGAGTTCCCCGCCGCACAGGCGCAGGCGGCCTTCGACCGCTTCCTCGGCGGCGACTCCGCCAAGGTGGTGCTGCACTGGAACGAGGAGGACGCGGCGTGAAGATCGTCGAGATCCGCACCCTGAGCCTGGGCGAGTTTCCCAACCTCTGCTGGGTCGAGGTGCTCACCGACGAGGGGATCACCGGCACCGGCGAGACCTTCTTCGGCCCCGAGGCGGTGGCCTCGTACATCCACGAGACGGCGGCGCCGTACCTGCTCGGCGCCGACCCGCTGCGCATCGAGCGCCACTGGAAGGAGCTCTACGGCTTCTACCTGCGCTTCGGCGGCATCGGCGCCGAGACGCGCGGCGCGTCGGCGCTCGACAACGCGCTGTGGGACATCGCCGCTCGCGCGTGCGGCCAGCCGCTCTACCAGCTCCTCGGCGGGCGCACCCGCGAGTCGGTGCGCGCGTACAACACCTGCGGCGGCTACGGCTACGCGCGCAAGCCCATCGCCGGGACGCTCGACAACCGCACCTGGTCGAACCTCGGCGGTCGCGGCCCGTACGAGGACCTCGACGCCTTCCTGCATCGCGCCGGCGAGCTGGCCGAGGGCCTTCTCGACGAGGGCTTCACTGCGATGAAGATCTGGCCCTTCGACGAGTACGCGGTCGCCGGCGACGGCGCCATGATCAGCGCCGAGGACCTGCGCAAGGGCTGCGCGCCCTTCGAGAAGATCCGCAGCGCGGTCGGCGACCGCATCGACGTCGCCCTGGAGATGCACAGCCGCTGGATGCTCGCCGCCGCCAAGCGCATCGCCCGTGCGGTGGAGGAGTACGAGCCGATGTGGTTCGAGGACCCCCTGCGCATCGACGACATCGACGAGCTGGCCGCCTTCGCGCGGGCCACGCGCATCCCCACCATCGCCAGCGAGCTGATCTCCGGCAAGCACGGCTTCCGCAGCGTGCTGGAGCAGCACTGCTTCGGCTACGTGATGTTCGACTTCGGCTGGGTCGGCGGCCTCAGCGAGGCGCGCAAGATCGCCACCATGGCGGACGCGTACCACGTCCCGGTGGCGCCGCACGACTGCACGGGGCCGATCAACCTGGCGCTGGGCGTGCACTTCGGCGTCAGCCAGCCCAACGCCATGCTGCAGGAGGTGGTGCGCGCCTACTACAGCGACTGGTACCCGCTGCTGGTCACCGAGCTGCCACGACTCGAGCGCGGACACCTCTGGCCCACCGAGGGCGAGGGTCTGGGCACGTCCCTGCTCCCCGAGCTGTGGACGCGCGACGACGCGACGGTGCGCGTCTCCTCAGCGCGCCACGCGGCGCTGTCCAGCTGAGCCGCCGCGGCGCGACGCGCCGCCGCCCTTGCCGCGCATCGAGCGCAGCGCCTCGAGCCCTTCCTCGGTCTGCATCAGGTGGGCCAGCATCGCCTGCTCCGCCTTGGCGGGATTGCCCCTGGCCACGGCGTCGTAGATGGCGCGATGCGCTTCGTGGATCGGCTCGAAGGCCTCGCCGCGCGCCCGCCGTCCCTGCGTCGCCCGGATGCGCTGCTCGCGCACCAGGCTCTCGATGCCCTCGAAGATGAGCGCGATCAGCGGGTTGCGCGTGCTCAGCGCGAGCTGGTGGTGGAAGCGCACGTCGGCGTCGTGGTAGGCGGTGTCGTCGGGCGCGGAGGTCATCAGCGACAGCGCCTCGCGCATGGTGGCCAGGTCGTCGTCACTGCGCCGCTCGGCGGCGAGGCGCGCGGTGATGCCCTCGATGGCGCGGCGCGTCTCCAGCACCTGCTCGGCGCTCACGCCGTCGCGCAGCACGCGGAACTCGAGCAGCCCGTGCAGCTGGCTGGCCCCGGGGTTGAGGACCACGGTCTCCTTGCCCTGGCCCCGCTGCAGCAGCCCGCGGCCGGCCAGGTCGGCGATCGCCTCGCGCACCACGGTGCGGCTCACCCCGTAGCGCTCGGCGAGGTCGGCGGTCGAGGGCAGCAGGTCGCCCTCGTGCATCCCCTCCTGGAGGATGTAGGCGACCAGGGCGTCGGCAACCTTGGCGGCCAGCGACGTCTTGGTGATCAGCTGCTGTCCGGGCCGGCCGTCGGTCTCCGCCATCACGGTGGCGATCATAGCCCAGCACCTCTGCTCATACGACAACCTGCCTGGCATCCGGGCCGAGAAGCGCGCCGCCGACCACGGCCATGGTGCGTGGCGGCAGCTCCACCTCGACCGGGTCGCCGCCGATGCGCAGGGCCACGGCCGGCTCGAAGCCGCCGTCCCGGTCGAAGCTCTGCTGGGTGAGCAACCGCAGCTCGGCGTCGCACTCGGCGCCGCGCAGCGAGAGGGCGACGCGTCGCGGCGTGTCCTCGGCGTTGGAGATGATGACGCCGAGCCGCGTCGACTCCTCGTCCGTGCCGGCGAGCACACCGGCGGGGTCGCCGTCGACGGGGATGCGCATCGGTGTCTGCTGGAAGTCCTCGTAGGCGGCGAAGCAGTGGAAGACGGGGTTGGGCTCGCCGTTGCGTCGCGCCAGGCCGAGCATGCGCTCGCCGTCGAGCGGCAGCGGCGCGGGGTCGCAGAGCAGGCCGCCCGCCTGCGCGGCGACGCCGGCGTCCACCAGTCCCACCAGCGCCGTGGCCATGAACGCCGCCATGGCGGCGCTGCCCCAGAAGCCGGGCTCGCCCTCGTGCAGGTTGTAGCCCCACTCGTCGATGACGCTCTCGGTCGCCTGCAACCCGTTGCGGTCGAGAAGCTCCCGGATGGCGCGCGCGCAGTCGATGACCGTCTGCGGCGAGCGCGGGTAGCGGTGCCAGGTGTAGACGTCGAGGGGCACCTGCTCACGCGCGCAGCGGGCGATGAACTCGTCGCGCCACAGCTCGGGCTGCAGCACGTGCGCCCACGACGGTCCGCCGACCCTGTGCCCCGCCTCGCGCATCACCCGCGCGAAGGGCGCGTACATCCGCCAGAACTCCTCGAAGCTGCCGGTGTAGAAGAGCGGCAGGTCGGGCTCGTTCCACAGCTCCACCGCGCGGATGCGCAGCCCGCGGCTCTCGACGTGACGCACCGCGCGCAGGCTCGCGGCGGCGAAGACCTCGGGGTCCCTGGGCGGGGAGGAGCGCACGCCGTCGGGGAAGCTGTACCCCTGGGCGATGTGGCGGATGGCGCGCGGCAGCTTGGGCGGCTTGCGCCTGGCGGACAGCGTCGCCGGCATGTAGTCGACGTTGAAGAGCACCTCCTCGACACCGAGCGCGACGCAGATGTCGAGGTTGCGGTCGAGGTGGGTCCAGTCGTACAGCGAGTCGTCGGCGACGTCCTGCAGCGTCGAGCCGTGGAACCACTCGCGCTCGGCGACGGCCTTGCCCGGCTCGAAGGTCGGTCCCGGCAGCCAGATGCCGAGGCCGATGCGCAGGAAGCGGATGCCCGCACGCCGCGCCGTCTCCACCAGCCGCGGCGCCACCGGGGCGATGCCGCTGCCCACAGGGTCGACCTCGTAGCGCCCCTCGTGGATGCGCGGGAAACGCGCGCGGGGACGCTGCAGGTCGAGCACCACGCTCGTCGCCGCCGGACTGTCGATCACCGTCATGCCTGCTCCCTTCAGTAACAGGGTTCCTTCTGCGCGTCGTCGGGCAGCTTCCATGCCTGCTGCGGCTGGCGGACGCCGTGGTCCGACCAGCAGAAGGCGCCCGCGCCGCCGCCCCACGTCGACGCGTCGCTGTTGCTCCACCAGATCGCCGATGAGCTGTGGAAGAACGAGTGGCTGGGTCCGAAGCCGACCTCGGCCTGGTAGTACGGAGGTCCGTCGGCGCCGGGATCGGGGAACTGCGTCTTGAAGAGCCCCGCCTGGAAGGTCTGCGGCGTGAGGTTGGGGCCCGCCATCTGGATGCCCGACGCCAGCATCAGCATGCCCAGGTAGTCGCGGGTGTCCTGGTGGGCGTCGCTGTCGCTGAGGTTGTAGGTGGGGTCGACCTCGTGGATGGCGGCCATGATCGGCAGCTGGTTGGTGGGGATGGACTTGTTGGCCCAGCTGAGGCCGAACTCGTCCGCCACCTCCTGCTTCACCGGGCCGCCGAAGGCCTGCTGGTTGAGGTCCCAGTCGTAGATGCCGTAGCCGCTCATCACCCACTCGGGGAAGTAGCTCTGGCTCTGCGCGGCGGGCATGTCGCCCAGCCACATCGGCGCCGCGTGGCAGACGCACAGGATGCTGGTCACGTTCTTCTGGCGGAAGTTGAGCATCACCTGCTGGCTCTCCTGGGCGAAGCAGGAGTCGCACTGGTTGAGGTCGTAGGTCTGCGTCTCGGTGTCGGCGATGGTGATGCCGCAGGCGTTGAGCTCGTCGGTGATCGGCGAGACGTCCGGCGCGAAGTTGTCGGTGTACTTGGTGACCAGCATGCCGAAGACGCGCGGCTTGCCCTGGATGCCGGTTCCCGCGTGGCTGGCCACGCCGCCCTTCAGCGAGGTGCAGACGTACTTGCCGTAGGTGTCGGCAACCACGTCGAACCCGGGGAAGAGGCGCCACTCGTAGGGCGCGTGGGCGTCGGCATGGCCCTCGCCCTCGCGCATCACGTTCTCGCTGCCCACGCTGATGATGCCCTCGCTGGCCAGGTCGTCGTAGTAGGTGATCTCGCCGCCGCCGCTGTCGGTCATGTTCAGCGAGGCGAAGGCGTGGATCTGCTGGTCGACCGCGGTGGCCTCCGACTGGTACGAGCTCTCCGGCGGTGCGTCGGCGTGGTTGCCGGGGTCCTGGAAGGCGACGAGCTGGATCTTCCGCCCGTAGAACTCGAAGCGCTCGTTGAAGAACGTCGCCAGGTCCTGCTCCCACTGCGGCAGGCTGCCGTCGCTGGTGGGCAGCGCAACCGTGATCGTCGACGCGGTGACGCCCTTGTAGGTCGCGCCCGGGTTGGTGCCGCTCCAGAATGGCACGCACGGCGGTGACTGCGGGTCCTCGATCTGCCGCGGCGGCGTGCCGACGCAGTGGTTCACCTGCGGCGGCGGCGTCGGCTGTGCCGCCTGCGCGGCGGCCGGCGCCGTCGGCGGTGGCGTCGGCGTCGGCGTGGCCAGGCCGTTCCCCACGCCGGGACCCTTGCCCACCGTCGAGTTCTGCTCGGGCGGCGCGTTCTTGATCTGCTGGTGCGCGGTGGGGGCGAACTCGGCGATCTCGGGCGGCGTGCTGGGGCTGGCGCGCAGGGCCAGCACGGCGACGATCAGCGTGACGATCATCGCGCCGGCGAGGTTGACCATGCCCGGCGTGTGGCCGCGGCCGCGGCGCCTGGCAGCCTGCACGCCGATCATGACGCCTGGGTCCGCACGTGGAGATGCGGCGCCGCCTTCTGCTCGATCACCATCACCACCGGCGAGGGATCGCCGCGCGACACCTGCACCGGCACGCTGCCGTTGGTGGCGGCGACGGTGACGGTCGACCAGTCCGACCCGACGACGGTGGCGTACGGCGTGCTCACCGGCACGTCGACGGTGAAGGCCGGCGCGCTGCTCCCCGACCCCTGGGCGAAGTCCTGCGCCCACAGCGCCACCGAGCGCAGGTTGGTCTGCGGGTTGGTCCAGGAGTACGCCGCCATGGTCTGCCCTGCCGACGCGGTCAGCGACGCCGAGATGTCGGTGACGCCCTGAGCGGTGGGGAAGTACGTGTCCATCGCCATGGTCGCCTTGCCGATCGCCTCGGTGCGCAGGTCGACGCCGCTGTTCTGCCCGTCGGTGCCCAGGTCCCAGTTCATCCGCTGCACGCCGGCGGCGAAGTCGTCGAGGGCGAGCTGCTCCTCGGCCCACGCGTACTGGGTGCTCGTCGACGTGCTGCCGCTGTACTCGTTGGCGCTGCCCTCCGAGGACCAGATCGGCGCCGACGCGTTGCTGGGGTAGGTTGCCTGGGTGCTGTACGTCTGCACCTCGGAGCGCACGGCGAGAGCGCGGTCGTGCGGGTAGGTGGTGGTCGGGTTGGCCAGGTCCTGGTGGAAGGAGTAGACGTCGATGTACGGACCGCCGCCGAGGATGGGCGCGCCGGCCGCCACCGTGGCGTCGTACTGGTCGGAGCCGAAGAGCAGCGTCGAGGGCGACGTGCTCAGCAGGCTGTCGAGGAAGTAGATCCCCTGGTCGTTGCTCGGGTTGCTGTCCGGGCCGCTGCTGATCGCAGGCGCCACCAGGCGCACGCTGGGGTCGATGGCGGTGAGCGCCGGCTTGAGGTGGGAGAGGTAGAGCGCGTAGTCCTTGCTGAAGTACTCCCAGTTGCCGTCGACCCAGGGGAAGAAGTCCGGCTCGTTCTCCACCTCGTAGTAGGAGACGCCGTAGCCGTCGCTCCAGCCCTGCTCCCTGGCCAGCGTGCCGCTGGGCGCGTAGCGACTCACCAGCGTCTTCCAGAAGGGGATGGAGGCGTCGATGTTCATCCCCGGCGCGGCGTACGGCCAGGCGGTGACGAAGGGACCGTTGGAGCTGTTGGTGCGGCGCAGTCCCTTGGCCGCGGTCTGCGCCGGGCCGGGCAGGTCCCAGTCGCCCATCGTCTGCACCTGCATCATCAGGTGGACGCCGTTGGCGTGCGCCGTCTCGATCATGCCGTCCAGCGCGGAGAGGTCGATCGACCCCGACTGCGTCTCCAGGTCGCTCCAGGTGACGAAGACGTAGGCCCAGCTCAGGCCGAGCTGCGCGCAGTGCTGGAAGAAGGTGGTGTAGTTGCTGCTGTTGCCGTACTCCTTGCCGGCCACGGCGGCGGCCTCGTCGGGCATGTAGGGCGAGTCCTGCCAGCCCGGCGGCGGGGGAGCCGGCTGCGCGTCCGCCGGTGCGGCCGGCCGGGCCGTCGCCAGGGCGGCTGCGCACACGGTCACGGCGAGGGCGGCGCAGAGGCGGCGCTGCGCGGTCACGGATGCACCTCCTTGATCGTCTTGATCCGCCAGTCGCAGGGCGAGGTCACGCGGATGTAGTAGGCGCCGCCTCGGGCGTAGTGCAGCGTCCCGGAGCCCTTGAGGCCCTCGCGCTGCAGGGTGGGATGCTCCGACGCCAGCGAGGTGTCGTCGGCGTTGAAGACGACGAAGGCGAACTGCGTCGACACGGTGGGGTTCTGCGACCGCTCGGTGCTGCAATCCCACGTGTACGCCAGCGACCAGCCTGCCGGCGGCTCGAAGTAGGGGACCTGGCCGTCGCCCTGGTTCTCGTAGTCGATCAGGGTGGCGTCGAGGCGCGAGTCGCCGCAGGCCGCGAGCAGCAGCGCGGCCAGCGGCAGCAGCAGGGTGGCGAGGCGGTTCACTGCGCCACCTGCGACTGCTTGGGGGCGCTGTCGATGGTCGCCGTCAGGTCGTAGGTGAAGGGCTGGCCGGAGTCGTCGTCGGTGCCCTTTTCGACGAGGTGCTCACCGAGCAGGAGGCCGCCGAACTGCGTCCCCACGTCGATGGTGAGGTCGAAGGTCTTCGACGCCGGCGACGCCGGTGTGCGCGCGTCGCCCATCTGCCCCTGGATCTCCGCCTGCCAGCTGTCCAGCACCGTTCCGCAGGCGTCGACGCGGGCGCGGTCGTGGATCACGCCGCCCTGCGGGTCCTCCTCCATCGCCTCGCGGTTGCTGCCGTCGACGCCGCCGCCCTGGTAGACGAGGGCCTGCTGCGCCGGGAAGGGCATGAGCAGCACCTCGGGGGTGGGATGGAAGACGTCGCTGCTGCCGTCCGGCCTGGCGTCGGTCATGCTCTGCAGGAACAGGCCGCTCTGCAGGTTGCCGTTCTGCGGCGGTGGCGGCGACGGCGAGGGAGACGCGATCAGCGTCTGCTGCGGCGGCTGGGGGGCCTGGGGCGCCGACGTGCCGTTGGGCACGACGTGGTAGGTGGTGGTGACCCGGCTGCCGTTGTAGGTCTCGACCACGTCGAAGGTCCAGCTGCCGTCCGATTGCACCGGGCTCACGTTGGTGACGGTGCGGGTGCCGGTGGCCGGCAGCTGCACGCTCTTGGCCTGCGGGGTGTTCGGGTTGAAGACCTCGGTGCCGCTGTAGCGGAACTGGTAGGTCGCGCCCACCGGCGGCTGGCCGGGGGTGATGTCGGCGGGGATGGCGGGGAAGGCGGTGAGCGGCGCGCTGGGGCACGGCGGCGGCGGCACCTGCGGCGGGATGACCAGCCCCGGCAGAGGCAGCGGCGGCACCACCAGGGGCGCGGGGAAGTTGGGCGTGATGTTGACGAGATAGGGGATCGGCTGCGCTGCCGCGACGGACGGCGAGGGCCGTCCCTGCACGCCGAAGCCGATGGCCACCGGCTGCTGCTGCACGCCGGCGTCGAGGGGGACGCTGGGCCCGCAGGCGGTCAGCGCCGCGGCCAGCGCGAAGGCGGCGCGCAGGGGGAGGTGCGCGCGGCGGCGGCGGAGACGGGCTGGCTTGGTCATGACTGTCCGGCCTCGTTCGGGATGGGAACGCTCACGGGAGTGCGGTGCTGCTCGCTGTCGACGAGCGCGTGGAAGAGCGCGTCGCTCGACTGCTGGGTGAACCCGCTGCGCAGCACCATCAGCACCATCGTCTGCGTGTGCGGCGGGAACCACAGGTAGATGCGCTGGTCGCTGAGGGTCATCAGGTAGCCGCGCCAGCCGTCGACGTAGACGCGCTGGAAGCGGCTGTTGCCGATGTCGGCCTGGATGCCCTTGAACGCCTGGTCGCCGCTGCAGTCGTCGCTGTTCTCGGTGCAGTACACCGTGCGCGAGTCCTGCAGGTCCTCGGTGTCCACGTCGGAGGTGAAGCGCTCCACCTGCACGTCGCCCTCGACCACGTCGTCGTGGCGCACGGTGTAGACGCGCCCGCCGGTGACCAGCGAGTCGCCGCCAGCCTTGGCGAACTGCGCCTCGGCGACCGGCTCGCGCTGGAAGTGCAGCCGTCCCAGCGCCGCGGGCACCAGGTCGGCGGGGACGGCGGGCTTCGACGCGGCACCGCCGGCGGCGCCGCCGCAGGTGGTGAGCAGCATGGCCAGCAGCCCCGCCGCGCCCACCGCCACCGCGGTGCGCCGCCGCACGGCGCGGCCACCTCCGCGGCGATTGCGCCACGGAGCAAGCGTGTCGAGCACCCCGCGAAGGCCGGGGAGCTCCCGCCAGAGGTTGGGGATGTCGCGCGAGTAGGGGTCGCGCAGGGAGGTGCGCGCGATGGCGCCGAGCACGATGCTGAGCCCGGGCTGGGCGCGCACCAGGCGGCGGCGCACCGAGGCGGCGAGGCGCTCGGCGGCCTCCACGTCCTCGATGCGCAGGTCGCGGCGCAGGTCGCCCCACAGCGTGCGCGACACCAGCCAGGCCAGCTCGGTGTGCTCGGGGTCGTCCGCCACGGCGCCGAGGAAGGCGATCGGAGTCGCCGCCGGATTGCCGATGGCGAGGTCGCGCGCGGCGTCGCGCAGCTCGCAGTAGGCGACGCCGATGCGCGCCGCGTAGCCGCGCGCCCGCGCCCACTTTCGCCGCCTGCGGCTGCGCAGGCGCTTCAGCGCGAACGGATAGCAGGCGACCAGCAGCGCGAGCCCGGCCACGATCGGCCCCACGCGCTCCAGGTACCAGCGCACGTACTCGTAGAGGGCGAGGAAGCTGGGATGCCGCGTCGGGATGTAGACGACGAGCGCCAGCTGGTCGGAGACCTGGGCGTTGACGTCGTTCTTCGGCTTGGTGCTGAGGCTGGGCTGCGCCTTGGGCGGTGTGCCCACGATGGGCACCCAGCCGTAGCCGGGGAAGTACACCTCCAGCCAGGTCGAGGCGTTGCGCGGGCGCACCTGGTAGCTGCCGTCGGGCTGCCGGTCGCCGCCGAAGTACCCGTAGGCCATGCGGCTGGGCACACCGGCCCATCGGGCCAGCAGCGCCTCGGCGGCGGTGATCTCGTACGGCGACGCGTTGGCGCCGCCCAGCATCTGCACCACGCGCTGCGCCGAGACGTCGACCGGCTTGCCCGCCCCCGCGGCGACGACCTTGTCGTACAGCGCCTGGCGCAGGTACTGCAGGCGGTCGAAGGCGTCCTGGGGGACGTTCTCCTTGATGGCCAGGTTGGCGTACTTGTCGAGCAGCTGCGACACCTGGGCGGGCATCTTGGGTGCGACCAGGAACTGCTGGAACGCCGGTCCTGCCGGCGGTGCGGTGCCCAGCTCCCGTCCCGTGGGCGGCGCCAGGCCGACGACGGTGTACTTGAGCCCGTCGTACACGGGCTTCTCGGCGAGGCGCAGCTCCTGGGTGCGCGGGTCGTAGTCGACCACCTGGTCGGTGCCGCTGATGCGGCTCACCCCGGCGAGGGCGAGCATCGAGTGGCCGTCGGCGTTGACCATGGTGATCGTCGCGCTGGCCGTGGGCAGCTTGCCGCCGGCGGTCGTGCCGGGAATGGTCTGCGGCGGATGCAGGACGTCGAAGCGCGAGGGGTCGTAGGGGGGCAGCTCCCACGCGCCGGCCTTGACGTCGTACACGTCGATGACGCCGAGGTCGAGAGGCAGGCCTGGACGCGACGCCGTGTAGCTGAAGAGGACGCGGTCGGGCGGGTCGGGCGGCGTCGGCGGCCGCTGCGGTGGCACCACGTGGCTGCGGTCGGGCTGGGGGAAGAGGAAGCTCGCCTTCGAGACGACGCCGAGCCCGACGGCCAGCGCCGCCGCCAGCGCGATGCCGCGCATGATCCGCCGGCTCTCGAAGCCCGCACCCAGCTCGCCGTCGGCGGCGAGCTGCGCACCGTAGGCGACCGTCATCGCCGAGGCGGCGAAGACCACGGCGACGACGACGTTGACGATCTCCGCGCTGTCGGGCTGCACCAGGGCGGCCAGCAGGGTCAGCGGCATGGGCAGCAGCACGCCCAGCTTGGGACGCCGGGTGCTGCTCGCCACCGCCGCCGCGCCCGCGGTGAGCAGCGCGAAGAGGACGACCAGCACGAAGCGCCAGCCCGGGTCGAAGGACACCGGTGGCTGCAGCAGACCGCCGTTCTTCACCGCCTCGCCGATCTGCGCCGCCAGCCCCGTCGACCCGCCGGTGTCGGGCGCCACCAGGATGGCGCCGACCAGCCCGGCCAGTGGGGCGACCAGGTATGCGGGGATGCCACTGCGCATTCGCTGCCCCAGCGCGATCATGCCGCCGCCGATGAGCACGCCGAGCAGCGCGCACCAGTGTGCCGCCACCCCGCTGAAGGCGCCGCTCACCATCCACGCCGCCGCCGCCGCGGAGAGCGCGGCCGCGCCTGTCGTCGGCAATGCCGGGACGGGCCGCTCCTCCTCATCACGCTGCGGCGCCGGTGGCGCAGAACGCTCCTCAGTGGGCGCGGAGACGCCGGTCGGTCGCAGCGGCGCCTGCACCTCCCCCGCGTTCGCAGTCGTGGCCGTGGCGACGCTCTCGCCGTCCTGCACGATCTTGGTGTCGCTCATCGCACGCGCAAGTTGCTCTGCAGGCTGGCGCGGAACACCCCGGACAATGCCGCCCCCGGCTTCACCTGCACCACCTGGGCACCGATCTCGTGCGCGCGCCGCAGCGTCACCGGGTCGGACTCGTCCCAGATGATCGCCGCCACCGTCAGCGACGCCCCGCCGCTCACCAGCAGGTTGGCCCGCGCCGCCGACACGGAGTCGAAGTGCGAGGTGACCAGCACGATGTGGCTGTCGCGCCGTCCCGCGCGCACCAGCCGCTCCAGCGCGTCGCTGAGCGGCTGCTTGGCGAGGTGCACGCGGGCCAGCTCGTCGAGGTAGTGGAGGCGCGCGCGGGGCCCGCGCAGGTTCATGGCCAGGTTGTCGTAGTTGGCGTCGAGGCGGACGCGGAAGCCGTCCTTGATGTGGCGCACGCCCACCGACGCGGCCACCCGCACCGCCGTCTCGAACGTCTCCGACGGCGTGCCCGGGCTGTGCCAGGCGGCGTCGGTGTCCAGCACCACCGTGATGCGGTCGCTGATGCCCTGCTCGAACTCGCGGACGAGGAGCTTCTCGGTGCGGGCGAAGGCGCGCCAGACGACGCGGCGCATGTCGTCGCCGCGCACGTACTCGCGCATGCCGTAGAACTCGAAGCCGTCCGGCCAGGGGCGCGAGTTGGGCGGCCGCAGCGGGGGATCCTCGAAGGCGCGGGTCAGCGGCCGGTCGAGCACCTCGTCGGTGTTGGGATGGACGGTGACCTCGGTCCTGCCCAGCAGCTGGTGGTGCCGCTTGGCCAGCCCCAGCGGGTCGCTGAACTCCGCGGTGACGGGGCCCACCGAGTACACGCCGCGCAGCGCCGGCATGATGCTGTAGCGGTGCTCCACCTCGTGGTTCGGCCCCACCGAGGACACCGGGAAGACCACCGAGGGTCCCAGCGCCGAGTCGAGCTTCTCCTCGACGCGGAAGGTGGTCACCCGGCGGGCGGAGGTGAGCTTGAGGGTGACCTCGAGCGTCTGGCCGACGCGGGCGCGCCGGGCGATGGCCGAACGCTCCGCCTTGACCGGCCGGCTGCGGCGGGCGATGAGGATTGCGGCACCGAGCAATCCCGCGCCGCCGTAGGCGAAGAGGTATGCCGCCCGCCCGCCCAGGGCGCGACCCATCACCCAGGCGCCGGCGGCCAGCGCAACCAGGATCAGCCCGCCCAGGGTGAGACCCAGGCTGCGCTCCAGCTGCGCCAGGAGGCCGGTCGACGCGGGCGTGGCGATGCGACGCCCGGCGCCGAGACTGCGCAGTGCCATGCGACCCCTAGACGCCGAGCGGCGGCTTGACCCGGCTGGTGATCCGCTCGATCACCTTGTCGATGGTGTCGTCGCGCAACTCCGCGTCCGGGGTGAGGGCGAGGCGGTGGGCGAGCACCGGCTGCAGCACCGCGTTGACGTCGTCGGGGAGCACGTCCTCGCGACCGTTGGCGGCGGCGACGACGCGCGAGGCGCGCATCAGCGCCAGCGAGGCGCGCGGCGAGGCGGGCAGCTGCAGCGAGGGATCGCTGCGCGTCGCCTGGCAGACGTCGACGACGTACTCCTTCATCGCCTCGGAGAACTGCACCCCCTTGGGCCACTGCTGCATGGCCGCCACCTCCTCGACCGAGCAGATCGAGGTGAGGCTGTCGATCGCCTCGGCGACGTAGTTGGCGTCGAGCACCTGGATCTCGGCGCCGCGGTCCGGATAGCCGAGCGAGATCTTGAAGAGGAAGCGGTCGAGCTGCGCCTCGGGAAGGGGGAAGGTGCCGGCCAGCTCGATTGGGTTCTGGGTGGCCAGCAGCAGGAACGGCTTGGGCAGCGAGTGGGTGACGCCGTCCACCGAGACGCGGCGCTCCTGCATGGCTTCGAGCAACGCGCTCTGCGTCTTCGGCGTCGCCCGGTTGATCTCGTCGGCGAGCAGGATGTTGGTGAACACCGGACCCTCGCGGAAGGTGAACTGCCGCGTCTGCATGTCGATCACCGCCGACCCTGTGATGTCGGAGGGGAGCAGGTCGGGGGTGCACTGGATGCGCGAGGTGCGCGCGTCGAGGGTCTGGGCGATGGCCCGGGCCAGCATCGTCTTGCCGGTGCCGGGCAGGTCCTCCATGAGCACGTGGCCCTCGGCGAGGATGGCGGTGATCACCAGGCGGATGGCCTTGCCCTTGCCCTTGATCACCTTCTCGACGTTGCCGAGGATCGCCTCGAAGCGCTCCTGGAACTGCGCCGAGGTCATGCTCGGCCGGGCGCTCGCATCGCTCATTCGTCCATCCCGTTGTGCTGCCGGGGGAACCAGGGTCTCGGTCATGCTCTCGTGATCACCTCCAGGCGCCGGACGGCTGCGCCGCCAGCTCCACACTTCGTTCCAGGACGGCCGCCGACGCACCGCCGAGCAGCGCGTCGATGACGGTCGGGTCGTCGAGGACGTCGCGCGGACGTCCCTCGGCCATCACGCTTCCCAGGCGCATCGCCACCAGCCGGTCCGACACGCTGGCCACCAGCCCCAGGTCGTGCTCGATGACGACGACCGCGGCGCCCGTCTCCTTGACGATGCGCGCGATCACCGGCGCCAGCTGCTCCGTCTCCGCCTGCGCCAATCCCGACGAGGGCTCGTCGAGCAGCAGCACGCGCGGACCTGCGGCCAGCAGGCAGGCGATGTCGACGATGCGGCGGGTGCCGGTGGACAGCTCGCTCATGAACTTGTCCGCATACGGCGCGAGCCCCAGCGACTCCACCAGGTTGTCGACGCGGCGGGCGACGCGGCGCTCGACGCGGCGGGTGATCGGGCTCCACACCGCGGCCAGCAGCACGCTGCGGTTCTGCAGGTGGCGCTCCAGGGCGACGGCGATGTTCTCGCGCACCGTCAGCGCGGGGAAGAGGCGGACGTTCTGGTACGAGCGGCCGAGGCCGAGTCGCGCCCGCGCGTCCGGCGGCAGGCCGGTGACGTCGGTGCCGAGGAGCTCGACGGCGCCGCTCTCGGGGCGAGAGAAGCCGGCAACGGCGTCGAAGAGCGAGGTCTTGCCCGCGCCGTTGGGCCCGACGATGCCGACCACCTCGCCGGCCGCCACCTCCATGGAGACGCCGCGGAGGACCTCGACGCCGCCGTAGCGCAGGCGCAGGTCCTGCACGCGCAGCGCCGTCTCGCGCTCCAGGTCGCGATGCAGGCGGTTGACCTCCGACCTGCCGGCGCCGAGCGTCGACGCCGCGGCGCGTCCGAGGAACACCGAGCGCACCACGTCGTTGCGTCCCACCAGGTCGCGCGCGGGACCGTCGTAGCGGATCTGCCCCTTCTCCATGTACACGGCCCGCTCGGCGATGCTCAGCGCCACGTTGAGCGACTGCTCGACGATGATGATGGTGGTGCCCTCGGCGTGCAGGCGGCGCAGCACGTCGAGGAGCTGCTCCACCACCTGCGGGGCGAGGCCGAGCGACAGCTCGTCGATCATCAGCAGGCGCGGCTTCATCAGCAGCGCCTGCCCCAGCGCCAGCATCTGCTGCTCGCCGCCCGACATGCTGCCCGCCTGCGTGTTCAGCCGCTCGCGCAGCCGCGGGAAGAGGTCGAGCACCGCCTCGGTGCGCGCCTCCACCGACGAGTCGTCGCGACCGCTGAGCCACGCGGCGGCGCGCAGGTTCTCGACGGTGGTGAGGTGGGGGAAGACGGCGTGGCCGCCGGGCATCATCACCACGCCCATCCCGGCGTTGCGGTGCGCCGGCACGTGGGTGATGTCGACGCCGTCGAAGAAGATGGCGCCGTAGGAGGCCGACTGCGTGCCCGCGACGGCCCGAAGCAGCGTCGACTTGCCCGCGCCGTTGGTGCCCAGCAGCGCCACCAGCTCACCCTCCTCGACGTCGAGGTCGACGCCGAAGAGCACCTGGGCGCCGTCGAAGAAGACCTCGACGCCGCGGCAGATCAGCAGCTTGTTGCGCCCCGACTCGCGCGAGCGCCTGGCCTCCTGGGAGGCCAGCAGGTTGGCCTCGGCGGCGGCGATGTCCTTCTCCACGTGCGGGCCGATCTGCATGACCAGGATGGCCGCCAGCAGCGAGATCGGCATCAGGTAGACGATCCCGGCGCGGAAGCCGAACCGCGCCGAGAGGTAGAAGATCACCGGCAGCACGAAGCCGAGCCCGACGGCGGTGAAGAAGAGCAGCGATCCCTGCCCGATCCCCTGGATGCGCTGCGGCACGACGCGCGCGCCGATGGAGAACAGCGCGGTGAGGAAGATCGCCGACACGAAGGCGGGGAAGATGCCCACCAGCGCCGCCAGCACCGCGCTCGGCATCACCGCGATCACCGGCGCCGCAAGCCCTTCGAGCAGCAGGAACGCCGCCAGCAGCGACATCACCCGGCCCGGCCTGTCGCGGAAGAGCCGGTCGACGACGGGACCGTAGGCGAGCAGCGCGACGACGCCACCAGACCCCGACAGGGCGAGCAGCCAGCCTCGCTCCACCGGCCCCGCGTTGAACACGGCGGCGAAGTAGAGCCCGAGGTAGAAGCGCACGCCGAAGGCGGCGGCGGCCATGAAGGGGATGGCGATCCACATCCGCCGCACCGTCTGCACGCCCTTCAGCGCGCGGATCGCCTCGCCGAACGGCACGGGCGGGTCGGCCGGCGGCAGGGCCACGCCCAGCTCGGCCATCTCGGTGCGGGCCATCTCACCGCGCTTGGGCTCGCGCACGAAGAAGGTGAGCAGCGTCAGCGCGAAGCCGATGCCGCCGAGGATGGCCATGGTCTGCAGCGGCCCGACGGCGCCGTCGAGGATGCCGCCGAGGACGGGTCCTGCGAAGGTGCCGATCTGGGTGCCGATGCCGAGGATGGCGAAGACGCGCGCCTGCACCGACGGCCGGTACATGTCGACCAGCAGTGGCGCGCGCATCGGCGTGACCAGTGCCGTGCCGGTGCCGGCGCCGATCATGCGCTCGGCGCCGAAGCGGAACGCGGAGCCGCCCAGCGAGGCGACCAGGTTGCCGAGCCCGAAGCGCATCAGCCAGCCGGCGCGGATGAAGCTCACCCGCTTGCGCCTGTCGGCGAGGTGGCCGACCAGCGGCGCGAAGCCGAAGCCGATGAACAGCGTCCCCGCCAGCAGGATGCCGAGGAAGGTGACGCCGACGTTGAAGACGTCGCGCAGGTCGGGGACGAGCACGCCGAAGGCGTTGTTGTCGAGCTCGTCGATCATCGAGATGGCCGCCAGCAGCAGCAGCGGCCAGGCGCGCGAGCCGCGCGCGATGGTGCGCAGGTTCATGTCGCGTGCGCCGCCGCGCAACGCGCTGCCGAGGCGCTGCCGCAGCGGCGGGACCGGCGCCTGCTCCGGCTCGGGAACGAACTCGTGGACGCTGAGCCCCGCCTCGATCTCGCGCTCCGACGGCACCAGGGCGCGGACCGCCAGCATCTCCTCGGCGTCGCTGCGCAGCAGCGTCTGCGGCTCAGCCACCGCGCGTCTCCAGGAGATCCTTCCACTGCCCGTGCAGCCGGTAGCGGGAGGGGACGAAGACGGGCACACCGGCCAGCGTGTGCGTGGAGATCGGGGCGCGGTCCTCCTCGCCCTCGCGCACGTCGTGCCCGGCCAGCGAGGGGACGCTGATGCGATGCCGGGTGGCGACGCGGCGGAGCATGTTGTCGCGCACGCGGTAGGCGGCAGCGCCGAGGCCGCCGGGGAAGAGCAGCAGCACAACGATGACGCCGCCGCCGGTGCCCAGCAGGTTGATGGTGGGCTCGCTGAAGAGCACCAGCACACCCTGGTAGGCGGCGCCGATCAGCGGTCCCGCCATGGAGCCGAGCCCGCCGATCACCACCATGAGGAAGAGGGTCACGCTCTGCGTCGGGTCGAACGACGACGTGTGCACGCCGCGCTCGTGGAACGCGACCAGTCCACCCGCCAGCGCGGCGATGAAGCCCGACACGGCGAAGGCGGCCAGCCGCGCCCGCAGCAGGTTGATGCCGAAGGACTGCCCGGCGTTCTCGTTGTCCCGGCAGGCGATCAGCGCACGCGCGATGCGGCTGCGGCGCAGCCCGGCGACGGCCGCGATGACCAGCCCGAGGAAGATGAGGGAGAAGTAGAAGAAGACGCGGTCGTCGTTGAGGTCGAGCCCGAGCAGGGAGGGCCGGGTGACGGCGGCGGGCAGGAAGCGCCCGCCGAAGGTGGGGTTGAGCACGATCGACGTCGTCGCCACCGCGAACACCAGGGTGACGATGGCCAGGTGCAGCCCGCGCAGGCGCAGTGCGGGGATGCCGACGACCACGGCGACGACCGCGCCCACCGCCGCTCCGCCGAGCAGGCAGAGCAGGATGCTCAGCCCCTGCGCGCTGAGCAGCGCGGTGACGTAGGCGCCCACCGCGGCGAAGGCGAACTGCCCAAGGCTGATCTGCCCCGCCCAGCCCGTGAGCACCAGCAGGGAGAGCCCGACGATGGCGAAGGCGATCACCTGCGAGCCCAGGTCGACCTGCGCCGGCGCCATCACCAGCGGGAAGCCGAGCACCAGCAGCGCCAGCAGGAATGCGCCGACGCGCAACCATCCCTCGACCACCGGCACGTGGCGCAGCTGCTTGGGGATGGGGCGCGCTTCGCGGGCGGCGAGGAAGTCGGCCGCCGACTCGTGGTCGGTGCGCGAGGGGCGGTGCCGCTGCAGTGCCAGCGCCGCGCCCACGATCAGGAGCAGGACGCCGTCGTAGACGGCGGCGTTGTGGGTGGCGCCGAAGAAGGCGGGCTCGGTGCTGCCCAGCACCACGGCGGCGACCAGCGCCCGGGGCATGCTGGTGAGCCGCGCGAACACCAGCGCGGCGACGATGCGCGCCATCGAGCTGAGGGCCAGGTTGGGCCCGTTGACGAGCACGTCGCCGGGGACGCGCGGCGCCAGGGTGGCGATGACGCCCGCGACGCCGGCGAGCACGCCGGCGATGAGCCAGCTCAGCGACGACACCGTCGCGACGCTGATGCCGAGCGTCTCGGCGCGGGTGGGGTTGTCGGCGGCGCCGCGCATGGCGATGCCACGGCGGCTGCGGCGCAGGAAGAGCGCGATGGCGGCGACGACGGCCAGCGCGACCGCGACGAAGACGACGTCACCGATGGTGAAGAGGACGGGACCGACGTGGAACAGCGCGCCCACCTGGAAGGGGACGTAGAAGCCGCCGTAGCCGCTGCTCGGAGTGTCCTGGAACAGTCCCGACTGCAGGAAGCTGCCGATGGCGGCGAGCAGCTCGGCGGCGGCGATGGTGGCGATGGTGGCCACCAGCCGCGGCGCCCGCTCCAGCCGGCTCACCACCAGCGCGTAGACGCCCCAGGAGAGCAGCGCCGCCAGCAGCAGTGAGACGGCCAGGCTGATGTAGAAGTTGGCCGCCAGCCACCCCGTGTCGCCGTTGGCCAGCAGCGACCCGGTGAACTGCGCCGGATGCGTCTGGGTGAAGGTGCCGTCGGGGTTGACGCCGTGGAAGCAGCCGCAGGCCGCCTGGGCGAGCCAGACGAACTGCGAGTGCCGGTCGAGCTCGACGAACACGATGGCGCCGAGCTGGCCGACGGCGAGCTGGGCGAAGTTGATGATGCGGTTGCTGCGCAGCACCAGCACCACCGCGACCGCCTCGAGCCCGACGATGAGCCCGGTCTCCGCACCCTGCATGCGCAGCCCGAAGGGCAGCGAGCCGGGCAGCAGGAAGACGCCGAGACCGACGGCGACGAGCAGCGCCGTGTCGAGGTGCGCGGAGAGGCGCGCCCAGGCCGCGCGCAGCGGCGCCGGCCGGACGGACGTCTGCGCCTCCGGGCCCGCCGACGCGCTCTCGAGGGAGTTGCTCATTCCCACTCCAACGGCCCGCTCACGCCATGCCGGACCACCGTCGCAGCCTAGCACATGGCTGCTTATCCTACAAGCAGTCTAGGTCGCTCGCGACCCCGTCCCCACCGGCGCCTCGACCGCGGTCAGCGGCGCGCCCCAGCGGACGTCGATGCCCGAGCCGTCCAGCTCGGTGGCGAAGGCCTCGGGGTCGCCGGGGTTGACCGGGAACATGTCCCAGTGCATCGCCAGCGCCCGGCGGGCGCCGATCCGCCGGCACAGGCTGGCGGCCTCGGCGGGGTTCATGTTGCCGACGATCCCGGCGTCCTCCCTGCCCCGCCCGTTGATCGACACGCAGGCCACGTCGACGCGCCCGATCGCCTCGGCGAACCCGTCCCAGTCAACGGTGTCGCCGGAGTGGAACATGCGCGCGCCATCGGCCTCGATGACGACCGAGCACCAGCGGTGCCCGCGCTCCGGCGTGTGCTCCAGACGGTAGTCGGCCGTGTGCGCCGCCGGCAGCGAGATGATGCGGAAGGGACCCACCTCGTGCACCTCGCCCTCGCCGCGCATGCCGGTGCGCTGCGCCGGGTCGACGATCCAGGGCAGCGTCTCCACCGCCGCCTGCGGGGCGATCAGCCGCGTCTGCGGTGAGACGGCCAGCAGCGGCGCGACGGTCAGCGGGTCGAGGTGGTCGGCGTGCTCGTGGGTGCAGACCACCGCGTCCGCTCCCTTGAACTCGCGCACGTCGACGGGGATGGGGATGCCGCGCCGCCAGAAGCCGCCGCTCATCTGGTCGAGCGCATTGGTCAGGTAGGGGTCGACGAGGATGGTGTGTCCCTGCGACTCCACGGCCACGCCCGCCTGTCCCAGAAAGGTGATGCGCATCCCTGCTACTCCATGATCGCGAAGCAGGCCTTGACGATCGACGCCGCGTCGATGCGGTGGGCCGCGTAGAGGTCGGCCGGCGTCCCCGACTCGCCGAAGCCGGTCACGCCGAGCGGCAGCACCTGGGTTCCCAGCATCGAGCCGATCCAGGCGAGCGCGGACGGGTGGCCGTCGATGACGGTTACGGCGCGGTTGCCGGTGCAGAGCGGCTGCGCCGGCTGCACCAGGGTGTCGAGGCTGCCCCTGGCCGCCGCCTGCCAGGTCCGGTAGACGACGTCCGGGCTCACGCAATTGATGACGTTGGCGTGCACCCCGTCGTTGCGCAGCTCCTCGGCTGCCGTGACCGCCTGGGGAACCATGATCCCCGTGGCCCAGATGTCGACGGCGTTCTCGCCGGCGGCGTAGCCGGCGTCGGCGCGGGAGTCGCGCAGGAGGTAGGCGCCGGAGAGCACCTGGCGGCGCAGCGCTTCGCGATCACGGATGTGAAGGAGGGACTGGTCGACGGGTGCCGTGGTGAGGCGCACGTAGGCCGACTGCGCGCCCTCGCCGTGCAGGCCGCGCAGGGCGTGCAGCAGGATCCACTCCAGCTCCTGGGCGAAGCAGGGCTCCCAGTAGGTGATCCCGGGCAGCGCGATGCCGATGCTGGGCGTGATCACCGACTGGTGGGCGCCGCCCTCCGGCGCCAGCGTCACGCCCGAGGGGGTGCCGACGAGGATGAAGCGGCCGCCGCCGTAGAGCCCGTACACCAGGGCGTCGAGGGCGCGCGCGACGAAGGGGTCGTAGAGCGTGCCGATGGGCAGCAGCGGCTCGCCGGTCATCTCCGCGGCCAGGCCGAGCTGGCCCAGCGCCATCAGCAGGTTGGTCTCGGAGATGCCCAGCTCGACGTGCTGGCCGCGCGGCCGCTGCTCCCACTGGATGAGCCGCGGGCCGAGGTCGCGGAAGCGGTCGTGCACCTCGTCGGCGTCCCAGACCCCCACCTTGTTGATCCAGCCGCCCAGGTTGGTCGAGGTGGCCACGTCGGGGCTGACGGTGACCACCCGCCGTGCAGCCTCGGGCGCGGCGCGCGAGAGGCCGAGCAGCACCTGGCCGAAGGCGCGCTGCGTCGAGGTGACGCCGGGGAAGCGCAGGCCGGCCTCGGCGGGGACGTCGAGCGGCTGCGGCGCGGGAAGGGCGGCACGCGCGAGGGTCTCGCGGCGCGCGTTGCAGAGCTCCTGCGCCGCGGTCCCGGGTGCGAACGCGGGCCACTCGTCGCGCGCGTCGACGGCGAGTTGCGTGCGCACTGAATCCATGTCCTCGGGTGTGAGCAGCGCCGAATGGTTGAGGGGGTCGCCGGCGATGGGCAGTCCCCAGCCCTTGACCGTGTAGGCGAAGATCACCGCGGGGCCGTCGCAGGCGTCGGCCTGGCGGAGGGTGCGGCGGAGGACCACCTGGTCGTGGCCGCCGAGGTCGCCGAGCAGGGCGCGCACCTCGTCGTCGCTGCGCGAGTCGAGCACCGGCGTGCCCAGCGCCTCGCGGACGCGCGGCAGCGGGGCGCGCAGGAGGAACTGGTACTCGTCGTTCTCCATGGCGTCGATGCGCGCGCGCAGGTCGGCGCCGCCGGGCTCGGCGAACACCGCCTCGACGTGGCGTCCGTACTTCGCCTCGAGGACGGTCCAGCGGTTGGCCCGGAACATCTCCTCGAGCTGTCGGACGCGGAGCCCGGGGACGACGCGGTCGAGCGACTGCCGGTTGAGGTCGACGATCCAGATGACGTTGTCGAGGCGGGCCAGCGCGGGCTCGGCGACCGCCTCCCACACCGACCCCTCGTCGAGCTCGGCGTCGCCGAGCAGCGAGATGTACCGCGGCGCGGCGCCGTCGCGGACGCCGAAGTGCGCCTGCACCAGCCGCTCGGTGAGCGCCGCGAAGTTGGGCGCCACGCTGCCGAGGCCGACCGACCCCGTGGAGAAGTCGACGGGGTCGGGGTCCTTGGTGCGCGAGGGGTACGCCTGCAATCCCTTGTACTGGCGCAGCGTGGTGAGGTGGCGCGCCTCCAGGTTGCCGAGCAGGTAGTGGATGGCGTGCAGCACCGGCGAGGCGTGCGGCTTGACGCTGAGGCGGTCGCCGGCGCGCATGAAGTCGAAGAACAGCGCCGTCATGATGCTGACCACCGAGGCGCTCGACGCCTGGTGGCCGCCCACCTTGACGCCGGAGGGGTTGGGGCGCACCCGGTTGGCGTGGTGGACGATGTTGGTGGCCAGCCAGAGGACGCGGCGCTCGACCTCCTCCAGCGTCGCGAGCTGCGCCGCGTCGAGGTCGTCCGTGCATGGCTGCGCGGTGCGGCGGCGCGCGCCCACAGCGTCCTGCGCCGTCATCGCGCGCCGGCGGGCGCGACGCCGACGACCTCGAAGGGGCCGACGTGCAGGGTCCCGGCGTCGAGCGTCTCGGTGGTGGCGCCCTGCGCGTCGATGCGGGTGACCTCCCAGCGATCGCCGCCGACGCCCTCGACCTCGACGGCCTGCGGCTCGGGCGAGGTGCTGGCCAGCAGCATCGTCGTGCCGCGTGCATGGCTGCCGTAGGCGATGCCGTCGAGTGCCTCCGGCAGTCCCTCGACGCGCAGCGCGACGTCGCCGAAGAGCCGGTCGTAGAGCTGGAAGAGGTCGTACATGCGCGTGCGCACGACGCGCTCGCCGCGGCGCTCCACCACGCCCATGGGGTTGGCGATGCAGCAGTGGCCGCCCATGGCGACGTACGGCGCCAGCCGCGAGCAGGCGTTGAGGACGAGCGCGCAGTACACGGTGCTGACCGGCGCGGCGGCGGCGTGCGTCCAGCCCCACTCGTCGAGGCAGATGCGCACGTGCTCGGCGCCCGGGGTGGTGCGGATCGCCTCGGCGACGCGCCCCACCGCCTCCTCGAAGCCACGACCCTGCTGCAGGTAGCCGGCGATGTCGCCGCTCGGGTCGTGCACCGTCGAGTAATGGTGCACCGAGAGGTAGTCGATGTCGGAGCCGCAGAGCTCGAGGACGGCGCGCCCGTACTCGCGCGTGTCGCCCTGGGCGACGATGCGGACGGTCGGGTCGACGGCGCGCATGGCGTCGGCGAAGTCGCGCACGTTCTGCGCGTAGATCTCCGGTGGCGCGGCGCCGCGCTCCCAGAACCCGAAGGTCTCGTTGCCGATCGCCCAGAGGGCGACGCGGTACGGCTCGGGGTGCCCGTTCTCGGCGCGGCGCGCGCCCCACTCGGTGTCGACGGCGCCGTTGCAGTACTCCACCCAGGCTGCGGCCAGCTCGGGCGAGCCGCTGCCGTGGTTGGTGCACAGGTACGGCGTGGCCCCGGCCAGCTCGCACCAGCGCAGGAACTCGTCGGTGCCGAAGTCGTTCTCGTCCCAGGTGCCCCAGGCGTAGTCGGGGGCACCGTGGCGGCGGTCGCGGGGACCGATGCCCAGCCGCCAGTCGTAGTTGTCGGCGAAGCAGCCGCCCGGGTATTTGACGATGCTGACCGGAAGTGCGCGCAGCGCGTCGAGGGTGCCGCGATGCAGGCCGCCGGCGTTGTCGGCGGGGCGCAGGCTCACCGCGTGGATCCACAGCGAGGCGTCCGCACCGGCGGGCGGGTCGGCGGTGACGGCGAAACCGCCGTCGTCGAGCGTGGTGGGGGAGACGAGGAACGCGGTGAGCGTCTCGCCGCCGAGGCGCTCGGGACGGTCGAGGCCGGTGATGCGCGCCGCCTCGGGGATGTCGACGTCGGCGGACGCGATCGCCGTGCCGGCGCCGTCGAGCAGCGACAGGCGCACCTGCGCGACGGCGCCGACCACCGTGCAGCGCACCGAGGCCTCGTAGCGCGTGCCGGCGTCGAGCGGGATGCCGCGCTGCAGGATGCCGGCGTGCCCGCCGGCCCGCGCCGCCGGGAAGTCGACGATCTGGTGGTGGTGGCAGTCGGGGCCGATGGCCAGCGAGTAGGGGGAGTCGCCGCGCCGCAGCACGGCGCCGGGCGAGTCGACCGCCTCCCACGCGGGGGCGACCGGCTCCAGCCGGCCGCGCACCCCGGGCATCTCGAACTTGCGGTGGCGCAGCAGCTCGGCGTCGAGCCCGCCGTGGACGACGTCGTGGAGGTGCTCGCTGAACTGGCCCAGCAGCCAGGGGGAGACGGCGCCCACGGGCGCCTCGGGGCGGACGCGGAGACGCGCGCGGGTGCCGGCGCCGAGGCTCATGGGCCGTCCTCCTTCCTTGGCTCTCAGCTTGTAGTATAAGCGGAGAAGTTGGAGGGAGCGAGCCCGATGGCCACCACGATCCCGGGCGGTGCCGCCGCGACCGCCGCGTCCCCGCCGGCCGCCCCGTGGCCGCTGCGCTGGCGCGCCTCCTGGCTCTGGTACCGCCGTCCTCCGGCGGCGACGCTGGTGTCCGCGCCCCCGCTGGAGGAGGAGCACCGCGACGCCGTCGTCCTGCTCCGCCGGAGCCTGCACCTCGACGCGATTCCTCCGTCGCTGCGCGCGCGCATCACCGCCGACGGGCGCTACGTGCTGTGGGTCAACGGCGTCGAGGTGGCGCGCGGACCGATCCGTGCCGAGCCGGGCATGCTCTTCTGGGACGAGCCCGATCTGCGGCCCCACCTGCGCCGGGGCGGCAACGCCGTCGCCCTGCTGGTGCGCCACTACGGCGCGCCCACGCCGTGGTGGCTGCCCACGCCCGCGTATGCGGAGCTGGGGCGGGGCGGCGTGATCATGGAGGTCGACGGCCTCCCCGAGCTGTCCACCGGCGCCGGGTGGCGGGTGCGCCGCGGACCCTGGCAGGCGATGCCCCCTCTCTTCTTCGGCGCGCCCAACGAGTGCGTCGACGCGCGCGAGCTGCCGCAGGGATGGCGGCAGGCGGACTTCGACGACTCGGGCTGGGACGAGGCCACGGAGCTGCGCGACGCCACCGTCTGGCCCGGCGTCAACGCGGGGCCGCCGGCTGCGCCCTTCACGCGGCTGGAGCGCAATCCCCTGCCGCCACCGACGGACGTGCGCATCGGCGGGGTGCCCGTGGCGCGCGCGCGCAGCGTCGGCGACATCGAGCCCGCCGCGCGGCTGCTGCTCAACAGCGATCCCGTCTACACGCGCGGCGGTCGCTTCGCCCCCGACGCGGAGGGTGCGGTGACGCTGCCCGTCGACCTGCGCGCCGGCGAGGCGATCACCGTCGACTTCGGCGGCATGGCCGTCGGCATCCCCGTGGTGGCGGTGGAGAGCGACGGCGCCGGCGTGGTGCTGCGCAGCGGTGAGGAGCTGCGCGACGGCGCCGCCGCCGACCCGCAGCGGATGTGGGCGCACCGCCGCGTCTGCCGTGCCGGCGCCGACACCTTCGAGCCGCTGGAGATCGCAGGGATGCGCTACCTCACCGTCGCCGCGGAGGCGCCGCTGCGCGTCGTCGACGTCGCCCTGCGCGAGCGGCGCGCGGCCCTCGACGGCGGCGGCGACTTCGCCTGCGACGACGCCGAGCTGACGCGCATCTGGCAGGTGTGCCGGCGCACCCTGGAGGTCTGCGCCACCGACGCCTTCCTCGACTGCCCCTCGCGCGAGCAGCGCGCCTGGCTGGGCGACGCCTACGTGCACGGCCTGCTCACCTACGCCACCTCGGCGGAGACGTCGCTGGCGCGCCACGTGCTGCGCCTGGCGGCGTCGAGCCGGCGCGTCGACGGAACCCTGGGCATGATTGCCGCCGGTGATCTCTCCGCCGCCGGCATCACCATCCCCGACTACTCGCTGCACTTCGTGCGCGCCCTCGCACGCGCGTACGAGCACACCGGCGACCTGGCGCTCGTCGACGAGCTGCTGCCCGCCTGCGCCGGCATCCTCGACTGGTTCTGGAGCAACGTGCGCGACGGCGTGCTGGAGGCGCTGCCCGGGTGGGTCTTCGTCGACTGGTCACCGGTGCCGTACGACAACCCCTCGGCGACGCTGCAGGCCCTGCTCATCACCGCGCTGGACGACCACGCCATGGTGGCATCCGCCGCGGAGCAGCCGCGCGTCGCCGCCCTGAGCCGCGGGCGGGCGGCCGAGCTGCGCGCGGGTTTCGGCCACTTCTGGGACGAACGCCGCGGCCTGGTGGTGGACGATCCCCGTCGCGGCACGGTCACGCAGAGCGGCGCGGCCATGGCCATCCTCGCCGATGCGGTGGACGACACCTCGGCCCTGCTCGACCGCGTCTGCGACGCACGCACTCTGCGCTACGCCGTCGAGACCCCGGGCCATCCGCGCAGCTGGGACTTCCCGGCGGACTGGGACCCGCAGCGTCACGTTCTCGCTGCCCAGCCCTTCTTCGCCCACTGGCTGCACCAGGCGATGGCCCGCGCCGGCCGCCACGACCTCCTCCTCGACTCCGTGCACCGCTGGGCGCCCTTCCTCGACACCGGCGACGGCACCGTCTGGGAGTTCTGGCGCGAGCACACCACGCGGGGCAGCCACGCCCATGCCTGGTCGGCCACGCCCGGGTACGACCTGCCCGCCCACGTCCTCGGCGTCCGCCCCGCCGCCCCGGGCTACGCGGAGGTGCTGGTCGCCCCGTGGTTCGGCCCGCTCACCGCCGTGCGCGGCACGGTCCCCACCCCGCACGGCCCGGTGCGCGTCGACCTCCGCCGCGACGGCGCGCGCATCAGCGGCACCGTCGAGCTGCCGCCCGGCACCCGCGGCACCCTCCGCCCCGTCGAGCGGCCCGGCGCCGTGAGCGTCCTCGGCCCCGGCGTGACCGCGATCGACTGAAGACCCGCGACCAGCCCGCCTCAGTGGGGACTGGCCGCGGGGGAAGGAAGGGTCCCGTCGAGCCGGACGGTGCGGCGCATCTCCCAGCCGTCCTCGAAGATCTCCAGGAACTGGCGACCGTTGGCGGGATGGCGGGCCACCTCGGCGAGGTCGAGGTCGGCGCCGATGCCGGGGGTGGTGGGGATGGGCAGGCAGCCGTCGGCGTCGAGCTCGGGGAGCCAGCTCACGATCTGCCGCTCCCAGGGCTCGTTGAAGGTGTCGAAGTGCTCCTGGATGTAGTAGGCGGGGGTGGAGGCGGCGACCTGCAGGCAGACCAGGGTGGCGATGGGGCCGCCCGCCTGGTGCGGCGCCAGCACCGCGTCGTTGGCCTCGCAGATGGCGGCCACCTGCTTGAGCGGGCCGAGGCCGCCGAGGTGGGCCGCCTCCGGCTGCCAGAAGGCGACGCCACCTGCCGCACCCAGCTCGGCGAACTCGCCGAGGGTATGGAAGGACTCTCCTGTGGCGA
>DASRDZ010000038.1:0-19041 GCA_035652335.1 Candidatus Dormiibacterota bacterium | reverse complement strand
CCGCAAGGCGATGCTCCAGGACCTCGCCGTCCTGTGCGGCGGCCAGGTGGTCAGCGAGGAGGTCGGCCTGCGCCTCGACCTGGCCACGCTCGACCAGCTGGGCCGCGCCCGGCGCGCCGTCGTGACCAAGGACGACACCACCGTCGTCGAGGGAGCCGGCGACCGCACCGCAATCGAGGCTCGCGTCGAGGAGATCCGCCAGCAGATCGAGGACACCGATTCGGACTGGGACCGGGAGAAGCTGCAGGAACGCCTGGCCCGGCTCGTCGGCGGCGTGGCCGTGCTCAAGGTCGGCGCGGCCACCGAGGTGGAGATGAAGGAGCGCAAGTCCCGTGTCGAGGACGCGCTCGCCGCGACGCGTGCCGCGGTCGAGGAGGGCATCGTGCCGGGCGGCGGGGTGGCCCTGCTGCGCGCCGCGTCCGCCATCGACGGGCTGGCCCTCGACGGCGACGAGCGCGTCGGCGCGGAGATCGTCCGGCGCGCGCTCGAGGAGCCGCTGCGCACCATCGCCGCCAACGCCGGCGACGAGGGTTCGGTGGTCGTCTACCGGGTCAGCTCGATGGGCCCCAGCGAGGGCTACGACGCGCTCAGCCGCGAGTTCGGCGACCTGCTCGAGCGCGGCATCGTCGATCCGGCCAAGGTCACCCTGAGCGCCCTGCTCAACGCGACGTCGATCGCGACGATGATCATGACCACGGAGGCGCTGGTGGCCGACGCCCCCGAGCCCGAGGACGACGAGGACGGCCACGCCCACGGGCACGGGCACGGCCACGGCCATGGCCACAGCCACGGGGACATGGACTTCTAAACCCTCCTGTCAAATCGGAGGGATCGGCTCGAAACCGGCGTTCCGCAAGTTGCGGCTCTGCTAGCCTTGCCGCACTTGCAGACGACGAAGGTGGTCGGGCATCCCCCGCCGGGTGGGCGAAGGGGATGCACAGCGACGGCGCGCAGGCAGGAAGCGTGGCGGGGCGGATGGGCGTCCATGCTCGTCACTGCGGAGGGGTGGTGATCAGCCAGCAGCCGGGGGGGCTCGGGGCGGCTCTGTCCGCCGATCCGGAGCGGGTCGCCGCGGCGCTCGCCGGAGTGCTCGACACCATGCCCATCGCGGTGGTGCTGGTCGAGGCCCGGGAGCCGTTCGGCGTCGTCTACATGAAGCTGCGTCCGTCGGTGGTGCTGGCGCCTGGACGCCTTCCGGCGGCGGGCACGCCCTGGGCCGAGGTGTGGGAGGGGATCGCGGAGGCGGGCGTTCCCGAGGTCTTCCGCGAGGCGGCCCGAACCGGCGAGGCGCGCCACCTCGCCGGATGGGAGTTCGTCAACCCGGCGCACGGTGAGGATCAGCAGGAGGTCACCGTGTGGGACTGGATGGTCACGCCCGTCCCCGGGCCCCAGGGCCATCCCGGCTATCTGCTGGTGACCGCGCTCGACCTCACCGAGCACCGCGTCGCCGAGGAGCGCGAGCAGGCCCGGCTGCTCGCCGAGCAGCAGCGCTTCGACGAGCTGGCACTGGTCCGCCAGGTGGCCCAGGCGCTGAGCGCCACCCTCGACGAGGAGCAGGCGGCGGCCCACGTGGTGCAGATCGCGGCGACCATCGTCACCGTGCCGGGCCGGCCGCCACGGCGCGCCTCGCTGCTGCGCCTCGACGGCGACCACCTGGTGAGCATCGCCGAGTCCGACCGCGAGGGTCCGCAGTTCGGGCGCAGCGTCTACAGCCTGGCGGACCACCACGAGATGGCCGCGGTGCTGCGCAGCCAGGAGCCGCGCACCGGCGTCGTCTCAGGAGAGCTCGACGCGCCCGACGAGACCCGCCGCCGCGTCGAGGCCAGCGGGCTGCGTGCCTATGCCATGGCCCCGGTGCACGTCGGCGACGCCCTGTTCGGCATCCTCACCGTCGGGGCACGCGACGAGGGCGGCTTCGACGAGGCGCAGATGCAGCGCCTCACCGCCGTGGCGCACATCTCGGGCCTGGCGCTGGGCAACGCCATGCGCTACAGCATGGCGCGCGACCACGCCGAGCGCGTCGCCGCCCTGGAGCGGGCCAAGTCGGACTTCCTCAACCTCGCCTCGCACGAGCTGCGCGGTCCGCTGACGGTGGTGCGCGGCTACCTGTCGATGATCGCGGACGGCACCCTCGGTGAGCTGAGCGGACGGGTTCCCGACGTCATCCCGGTGGTGATGGAGCGGCTCGACGCGATGAACCGCATCGTCGACCAGATCATCGACACCGCGCGCCATGCCGACCACGACTCGGCGCCCCTGCGCATGCAGGAGGTCGACCTGCGCGAGGCGGTCGAGGTCGCCGTCGCCGAATCGGCGACCGGGCGAACCCCGAACCACGTCGTGTCGGTCGAGCTTCCCGACGCGCCGGTGCCGGTGAACGCGGATCGGCGCCGCCTCAGCATCGCCATCGCCAGCCTCGTCGACAACGCGGTGAAGTTCTCGCCGGCGGGCGGCGAGGTGGTGGTGCGCTGCACCCGGGACGAGGCCGCAGGGCTCGCCGTCGTCAGCGTGCGCGACAGCGGGCTGGGGATCGCGCCGGGCGACCTCCCGCGCATCTTCACGCGATTCGGGCGCATCGTCACCCCTGAGAACTCCGCGATCGCGGGCACGGGCCTGGGGCTGTACCTGGCACGCGACACCGTCCGCCGGCACGGCGGTGACATCACCGTCGAGTCGGTGCCGGCGCAGGGCAGCACCTTCACGGTGACACTGCCGCTGCTCGAGAGTGCGGGCTGACGGTTCCACACCGGGCCGCGTCTCCGCTGCGCCCGGCCGATCTGGCCCTGGTACCGTGGTCGACCTGATGAGCCAGCCCACCGAGGAGCGCCGGGCCCGGATCGCGGTCGCCCAGTACGAGCCGCACGTCGGCGACCTGGACGGCAACCGCGAGCAGGCCGTGCACTGGGCGCGCGCCGCCGCGGCGGAGGGCGCCGACCTTGTGGTGCTGCCGGAGCTGGCCTCGAGCGGGTACACCTTCGGCTCGGTGGAGGAGGCGCAGGCGGCGGCCGAGGACGCCTCGGCGGGGCCGACCGTCAATGCCCTGGTCGAGGTTGCGCGCGAGACCGGCATCCACGTCGTGTGTGGCATCGACGAGCGCGACGGGGACTGCCGGCACAACAGCGCGGTGCTGCTGGGGCCGGCGGGACGGCTGGCGACGTACCGCAAGCTGCACCTCTTCTACGACGAGCAGTCGTGGTTCGTGCCCGGCACGGCGCTGCCCGTCGTCGACCTGCCGTTCGGTCGCGTCGGGATGGTGATCTGCTACGACCTGTGGTTCCCCGAGGCGGTGCGCGCCCTGGCCCTGGCGGGCGCCGACATCGTGGCGGTGCCGACCAACTGGGTCGCCTCCTTCAAGCGCACCGTGCACGACGACCGCGGCTACTGCCAGGGCGACTACGTGGCCATGGCGTCGGCGGCGCAGAACGGCGTGGTCATGGCGTGCGCCGACCGCATCGGCACCGAGCGGGGGCTCACCTTCCTCGGCGCCTCGATCATCGTCGGCGCCGACGGCTGGCCCGTGGCGGGGCCTGCGCCCGCGGACTCCTCGACGCTGCTGGTGGCCGACGTGGCGCTGTCGAGCGTCGCCGCGGCGCGCCAGCGCACGCCTCGCAACAACCTCCTCGGCGACCGGCGGCCCGACGCCTACACTGTCGAGCCCGTGGCCAGCCACAGCGCGTCCAGCCCCCGCGTCGCCGTGCGCGTCGCGTCCCACCGCGAACCCTGAGCGCCCTCGACGCCACGGACCTGCTCGCCGGCCTGAACGAGGCCCAGCGCCGCGCCGTCGAGGCGCCCGACGGTCCGCTGCTCATCTTCGCGGGCGCTGGCAGCGGCAAGACGCGCGTCCTCACCCACCGCATCGCGCACGTCATCGCCAGCGGCCGCGCGCGACCGGAGGAGATCCTCGCCGTCACCTTCACCAACAAGGCGGCGAGGGAGATGCGCGAGCGGATCGAGGCGCTGCTCGGCACCGGTGCCACGGGGATGTGGCTGGGCACCTTCCACTCCATCGGCGTGCGCATCCTGCGCCGTGACGGCACCGCCATCGGCATCCCGCGCGACTTCACCATCTACGACGAGGCCGACCGCGTCGCCGCCATGCGCCGCGCCATGCAGGCCGCCGGCGTCGACGACAAGCGGTACCCGCCCGCGCAGGTGGCCCATGCCGTCTCCGCCGCGAAGAACGAGCTGCAGTCCGCCGAGCAGTACGCGGCCACCGCCGGCGCCTACTACGGCGCCCGCATCGCCGAGGCCTTTCGCGCCTACGAGCGCGAGCTGCAGACCGCGGGCGCGCTCGACTTCGACGACCTGCTGGTGCGCGTCGTCGAGCTCTTCGAGGACGTCCCTGACATCGCCCGGCGCTACCAGCATCGCTTCCAGCACATCTTCGTCGACGAGTACCAGGACACCAATCGCGCCCAGTACCGGCTGGTGCAGATCCTCGGCGCGGCCCACGGCAACGTCACCGTGGTGGGGGACGACGACCAGTCGATCTACGGGTGGCGCGGCGCCGACGTGCGCAACATCCTCAGCTTCCAGAAGGATCACCCCAACGCCACCGTGGTCACCCTCGACCAGAACTACCGCTCCACTCAGGTGATCCTCGACGCCGCGCACGCGGTGATCCGCCACAACACCGAGCGCGCCGCCAAGAAGCTCTGGACCGAGCGCATGGGCGGGGAGAAGGTGCGCATCATCTCGGTGTACGACGAGACCGAGGAGGCCGTGGCCATCACCTCGGAGATCGAGCGCCTGATCCAGGCCGAGGACATGTCGTACGAGGACTTCGCCGTGCTGTACCGCACCAACGCGCAGTCGCGCGCGCTGGAGGATGTGCTGCTGCGTCGCGGCATCCCCTACCAGCTGATCGGCGGCCCTCGCTTCTACGAGCGGCGCGAGATCAAGGACGTGCTGGCCTATCTGCGGCTGATCGCCAACCCGCGTGACGCCGTGTCCTTCGCCCGGATCGTCAACGTGCCCCGGCGCAAGATCGGCGACCGCACCGTGCAGGAGCTGGAGCGCCTGGCCCGACGCCATCGGGTGTCGCCGTTCGAGGCGGTGGGCCGGCTCGACGACACCGAGGAGCTGGGTCCTGGCGCGATCTCCGCGCTGGAGGGCTTCCGCACCATGATCGACAGCCTGCGCGCCGACGCCGAGCGCCTTCCCCTCCCGGCGCTGGTCGAGGAGCTTCTCGTGGAGAGCGGGTACAAGACGATGCTGCAGGACGGCACGCCGGAGAACGAGGAGCGCTGGAGGAACGTCACCGAGCTGGTCGGCCTGGCCGGCGAGTACGCCGACGCCGAGCCGCCGGAGGGACTGCAGTCGTTCCTCGAGAACGTCGCCCTGGTCAGCGACGTCGACACCCTCGATCCCGACAAGAACGGCGTCACCCTGATCACCCTGCACCAGGTCAAGGGCCTGGAGTTCCCCGTCGTGTTTATCGCCGGGATGGAGGAGGGGTTGATGCCCCACCTCCGCGCCATGGAGGAGGGCGACGCGGGGCTGGCGGAGGAGCGCCGGCTCGCCTACGTCGGCATCACCCGAGCGCGCAAGCGGCTCTACCTGCTGCACGCCTTCCGCCGCCATCTCTACGGATCCCCGCAGCTCGCCGAGGCGTCGCGCTTCCTGCGCGACCTTCCCGCCGAGCTGATCGAGATCCCCGTGCGCCCCGGGGGACCGCCGCCCGGCGATCCGCGCACACCGGGCGCGGTGCACCGTGCCATCCACGCCCATGCCGTGCGACCCAACCCGGTGGAGGTGCTGCCACAGCAGTACGGGCAGGGGATGCGCGTGCAGCACCGCAAGTTCGGGGCGGGCACAGTGCTGAAGAGCATCATGACCCGCTCCGGCGAGGAGGTCACCATCAAGTTCGACGACGCCGGGCTGAAGATCTTCGCGGTCGCCGACGCCGGGCCCGCGCTCACACCGGCGCAGTGAGCGACGACGTCCCGGAGAAGGTCCGCCACCGCGCCGCCGAGCTGCGCCGCCTGATCGACCATCACGCGCACCTCTACTACGTCAAGGACGCGCCCGAGATCGACGACGCGGAGTACGACCGCCTCTTCCGTGAGCTCCTCGACCTGGAGGAGCAGCACCCTCAGCTGCAGACGGCGGACTCGCCGACCCAGCGCGTCGGTGGCGCGCCCGTCGACGCCTTTCGCAAGGTGCGCCATCGGACCTCGATGCTCTCCCTCGACAACGCCTTCTCCCCCGACGAGGTCGCCGAGTTCGTGCGCCGCGTGGAGCGCGTCGTTCCCGACGTCGACCGCTATGTCACCGAGCTGAAGATCGACGGCCTGGCCATCTCGCTGACCTACCGCGCCGGACAGCTCATGCGAGGGGCGACGCGCGGCAACGGCGTCGAAGGCGAGGACGTCACCGCCCAGGTGCGCACCATCAAGGCGATCCCCTGGCAGCTCCGCGAGGTGCAGGAGGGGCTCCCCGATGAGTTCGAGGTGCGCGGCGAGGTGTATCTCCCCAAGCAGAGCTTCGCGCGCATCAACCAGGAGCTGGAGGACGCCGGCAAGCCGACGTATGCGAATCCGCGCAATGCCGCCGCGGGCGCCGTGCGGCAGCTCGACCCGCGCATCACCGCGCGGCGGGGGCTCTCGATGTTCACCTATGCGATGGACCCGCCGGGACCGGCGCGGAGCCAGGAGGAGATCCTCGACCTGCTCGACCGTCTGGGATTCCGGGTGAACCCCAACCACCGCACGGCGGAGTCGCTCGAGGACATCCTCGGCTTTCTCGACCACTGGCGAGACCGTCGCCACGACCTCGACTACGAGACGGACGGCGTGGTCATCAAGGTGTCCCGGCTCGACCAGCAGGCGGAGCTCGGCGCCGTCTCGCGCTCACCGCGGTGGGCGATCGCCTACAAGTTCCCGCCGGAGGAGAAGGAGGCGCTGGTCGAGGACATCCGCATCCAGGTCGGTCGCACCGGCGCCGTGACGCCGATCGCCCAGCTCTCGCCCACGGTGCTGGCCGGGACCACCGTGCGGCGGGCCACGCTGCACAACGAGGACGAGGTGGCCCGCAAGGACGTGCGCATCGGCGACACGGTGGTACTGCACAAGGCGGGCGACGTCATCCCCGAGATCGTCCGCGTGGTGTTGGAGAAGCGCCCGGCCGGCGCCGCGCCGTGGACCATGCCCAACCAGTGCCCGTCGTGCGGCGCCGAGCTGGTGCGGGAGGAGGGCGAGGTGGTGCGCCGCTGCCTCAACCCCCTCTGCCCGGCGCAGCGTCGCGAGAAGCTGCGCCACTTCGCCTCGCGCGCCGGCATGAACATCGAGGGTCTCGGCGACGCCATCATCGACCAGCTCGTGGAGCGCGGGTGGGTGCAGGAGCCGGCCGACCTCTACACGCTGACCAGGGAGCAGCTGCTCCAGCTCGACGGCTTCGCCGACAGGTCGGCCGAGAACCTGCTGCGGTCGATCGCGGCGCGGCGGCGGGTCCCTCTGGGGCGATTGGTCAACGCGCTCGGGATCCGCCACGTCGGCGAGCACACCGCCTTCGCCCTGGCGGCGCGCTTCGGGTCGCTCGACGCCTTGACCGAGGCGGGTGTCGAGGACCTCCTCGCCACCGAGGGCATCGGTGCGGTGGTGGCGGAGCACGTGCACCAGTGGCTGTCGTCGGAGCAGGGGCGCGGGCTGCTGCGACGGCTGCGGGAGGTCGGCGTCGAGCCCGAGCAGACCGGGGGCGGAACGGGACCGTGGACGGGACAGTCCTGGGTGCTCACCGGTGGGCTCGACGCGATGACCAGGCCGGAGGCGGAGGCGCGCATCCGCGCGCTGGGCGGGAATCCCTCGTCGAGCGTGAGCCGCAAGACCCACACGGTGGTGGCGGGCGCCGCGGCGGGCAGCAAGCTGGACAAGGCGCAGCGCCTCGGAGTGCGGGTGATCGACGAGCCCCAGTTCCTGGCGGAGCTGGCGGCCGCAGAGGGGTCCTGACCCGGGTCCCGTACGTCTTCGGTGATGCTCGCGTCGGGCCTGCAACTCTCCTGTCGAGACCTGTAAATCGACCTCTGAAACCGGGCGGTTGCGGCCGTAGCCTGGTCTCCGACACGACGGGCGAGGGGGCGTGGAGAACGGATTCAGGCGCATGCAGGCGCCGTGAGGGAAACGTCGCATGACCGGGTTCAGCAGCACGACGGTGGCCTCCGATCCCGACCAGAGCGACGCGACGGCCGCGCGCTGGGTCGGCGCCGGGGCCTCCCGCCTGGCCGATTCGCGCCGAGCGGGCGCCGAGGCCGCCACCGCGGCGGTCCGCGGAACCGACACCCGGCTCCTCGTGGTCTTCGCGTCGCAGGCGCACGACCTGGCGGCGCTCCTCAATGGGATCCGCGACGTCTGTCCCGACGCACCGCTGATCGGCTGCTCGACCGCCGGCGAGATCGCCGCGGACGGCCCCGGGGAGTCGAGCGTGGTGGTGACGGCGCTGGGCGGCGACGGCTTCTCCGTCGCCACCGCGATGGCCAGCGGCGCCGCCGGTGACCTGCGCCAGGCCGGCGCCACCGTGGGCGCCTGCATCGAGCAGGTCGAGGCCCGCGCCCATCAGGTCCTCCTCCTGCTCACCGACGGGTTGGCGGGCGACCAGCAGGAGATCGTCCGGGGTGCCTACGGCGTCGTCGGCGCGGCGGTGCCACTGGTCGGCGGCTGCGCCGGCGACGACCTGCGCATGACCTACACGCAGCAGCTCTTCGGCGATGCGGTGGTCGACGACAGCGTCGTCGCGGCGGCGATCTCCTCCGACGCACCGATCGGCATCGGCGTCCGGCACGGCTGGAGGCGTGTGGGCGACCCCATGCTGGTGACGTGCAGCGAGGGGAACCGCGTCCTCGCCCTGGACGACCAGCCGGCCCTCGACGTGTACCTCGACCGCTTGGATGCCCCCGCCGAGGCGCGAACCGACTCCGCAGCCTTCACCCGCTTCGCCATGACCCATCCGCTCGGTCTCAGCCGCCGCAGCGGGGAGGAGGTCCGCTTCGTCGCCGAGGCGGGCTTCGCCGACCGCTCGATCGGGTGCATCGCCGAGGTGCCCCAGGGCGGACTGGCCTGGATGATGGAGGGCGACGCCGCCTCCGTGCTGGGCGCCACCGATGCCGCCTGCAGCGATGCCCTCACGGGCCTGGAGGGTAACCCGCCCATCGGGCTGATCGCCTTCGACTGCATCGCCCGGCGCGGTGTGCTCGGCAGCGGCGGCGTCGAGGACGAGGTCTCGCGCATTGGTCTGCACGCAGACGGAGCGCCCGTCTCCGGCTTCTACACGTACGGCGAGATCGCGCGGACGCGCGGCATCAGCGGGTTCCACAACCAGACGCTGGTGGTGCTGGCGCTGAGCTGATGGAGCAGGAATGACGCCAAACGGCGGCGGGTGGTCCACCCAGCAGCTCTCCGAGTTCCTGGTCGCGGTCGCCGCCTGCCGCGACCAGGAGTCGGCCATCTCGGGAGCGATCCACTGGGCGGCCGAGGCCCTGGAGGCGGAGGTCGGCGCCGTGGTCGGTGAGGAGGGAGTGCTGGAAGCCGTCGGCTTCCCGCGAGGTCAGGTCCCCGCCGAGGCGCTGTGCGCGACCGCTGCCCAGCCGAGGGGTGAGCTCGAGCTGCCGAGGCTCGGCATCCTCCACACCATCGCGGTGCCCATCGAGGGGGCCGTCCCAGGGCGGTTGCTGCTGGGGCGCTCCGGGGCTCCGTTCGACGCCGAGGAGACCAGCCTTCTCCGCGCCATGGCGCGCGGCCTGGCGCTCACCCTCGGCAGCCTGAACACGCTGGAGCGCGAGCGGCACCTGCGTGTGGTCAGCGAGGCGCAGGCGGCAGACAACCGCCGGCTCCTGGAGATGCTCCAGGAGCGGCAGGCGCTGCTGGAACGGCTCTCCAAGATCCAGGTCTCCATCTCGCGACGCGCGCCGCTGCAGGAGGTGCTCGACGCCATCGTCGCCGGGGCCGGCGAGCTGCTGGGCGACGAGGTCGTCGGGCTGCGACTCGTCGACCGCGAGGATCCCGACTACATGACCCTCGTCTCCATCTCCGGTGTCGACGAGGACACCCGCGCCCGTCTGCGGCGCAGCCGCATCACCGAGGGCGCCGGCGGTCGCGCCATCATCGAGGACCGCCTGGTGGTGGTCGAGGACTACGCGCACGCGGAGTTCGCCATGGCCGTGTTCGCCGAGTCCTCGCTGCGCACCGCGATGGCGGCGCCGGTCCACGAGAACGGACGGCCGGTGGGCAGCATCGTGGTCGCCTCGAACCGCGGTGACCGCACCTACACCGAGACCGAGCGCGAGATGCTCCTGGCCTTCGCCCATCACGCCTCCATGGCCCTCAACGACGCCAAGGCCGTGGAGGAGATGCGCCATCTCGCCTACCACGACTCACTCACCGGTCTGCCCAATCGCGCGCTCTTCACAGAGCACCTGGAGCGCGCCCTGGCACGGGCACGGCGAGGCCGGTCGCGAGTCACCGTGCTGTTCCTCGACCTCGACCGCTTCAAGATGGTCAACGACAGCCTCGGCCATGCCGCCGGCGACCAGCTCCTCGTCGCCGTCGGCCAGCGGCTGCGCGGCTGCTTGCGCGCCACCGACGTGGCGGCTCGCCTCGGCGGCGACGAGTTCGCGGTGCTCGCCGAGGACTCCGACGCGGAGTCCGACGCAGAAGCTGTCGCGGAGCGCATCCTCGACGCCCTCCGCGAGCCCCTCACCGTCCATGGGCGCGAGCTGTCCGTCACCGCCAGCGTGGGCGTCGCGGTGAGCGCCGGCGCCGACGGCGACGCCCAGGCGCTGCTGCGCAACGCAGACCTCGCCATGTACCGGGCCAAGGTCGACGGTCTCGGCCGCTACCTGGTGTTCGAGCAGGAGATGCACACGCTCCTCTCAGAGCGCGTCGAGCTGGAGTCGAATCTGCGCCGCGCCATCACCGCCGAGGAGTTCGTCGTCCACTACCAGCCGATCGTCGCCCTCGCCGGAGGGGACGTGGTCGGTGTGGAAGCGCTGGTCCGCTGGTCGCGCCACGGCGAGACGCTGGTGTCGCCGGCCGACTTCATACCCGTCGCCGAGGAGATGGGGCTGATCGTTCCCATCGGGCGCTGGGTCCTGCACGAATCGATGCGCCAGGTCCGGCGTTGGCAGGACGCCTACCCAGGCCTTCACCGTCTCGCCCTGTCGGTGAACATCTCCGCGCGCCAGCTTCGCCAGCCGGAGCTGGTCGACGACATCGTCGAATGCCTGCGCGCGACGCGCTTCGACCCCTCGTGCCTGACCCTGGAGATCACCGAGACGGCACTCATGCGCGACACCTCGCGTGCGCTGAACACGCTCGACGACCTGCGCTCGTTGGGCATCCGCCTCGCCCTCGACGACTTCGGCACGGGCTACTCGTCGCTCAGCTACCTTCGCGAGTTCCCCATCGACGCGATCAAGATCGACAAGTCATTCGTCGAGGGGATCGCGCACGGCTCCGAGGAGGCGGCGGTCGCCCGCGCGGTCATCGAGCTGGGCCGGACGCTCAACATCGACACGGTCGCCGAGGGCGTCGAGGGAGAGCAGCAGCTCGACGAGCTGCGCAACCTCCGCTGCGACTACGGCCAGGGCTACCACTTCTCCCGCCCGCTGCCGGCGGCGGAGCTGGAGCCGCTCCTCCTCCGTGAATCGGCGCGCGTCGCGGCGCAGCTCGAGGCCGCCGAAGCTGCCCTGGCCCGCCTGGCAGTGGTCGGCAACCGACCCGTCCGCCAGTAGGCGGCGTCCCGGTCCGGCGCGGCCGGAGCGCGGTCAGGTCGTAGAGTTGGGGCATGACTGCGCCCCCCACGCCGGCTGTCCGACCGGCGCGGCAGGCCCGGCTGGTCGACAACCCAGAGCTGCTGCGCGAGCGGCTCAAGGCGGCACCCGACAGCCCCGGCGTGTATCTGATGCGCGACCTCGAGGCCCGTGTCGTCTACGTGGGCAAGGCCGCGAGCCTGCGCTCGCGACTGCGCTCCTACTTCACGGCGGTGAGCGCCCTGGCGCCGCGCACACGTCACCTCGTCGAGCGCATCTTCGACTTCGAGACCATCGCCTGCGCCAACGAACGCGAAGCACTGATCCTCGAGAACACCCTGATCAAGCGCTACCATCCGCGCTTCAACGTTCGTCTCAAGGATGACAAGAACTACCTCTTCCTGAAGATCCCGCGGCCCGGCACCCCGGATCATCACGCTCCTGGGACGGCACGCGAGGCCGTCCGGCAACCGCGGGGCGAGGCCGGCCAGCGGGCAACCCAGTTCCCCCGCCCCTACTACTCGCGGCGTCTGGCGCGCGACGACGCGCGCTACTTCGGGCCGTACACCAACGCACAGTCGCTGCGCACGACGGTCCGCCTGCTGCGCACCATCTTCCCGTTCCGCACCTGCAGCGACGAGATCTTCCGCCGCGGTCATGTCTGCCTCGACTACCACATCAAGCGGTGCAGCGGTCCCTGTGAGGGCCGAATCGACGCCGCCGCCTACAACGACCTGCTCGAACAGGTGCAGCTCTTCATGGAGGGGCGATCCTCGGTGCTCACCGCGCAGCTCCGCGACGAGATGTCGCGTGCCGCGGGGCGCCTCGACTTCGAGATGGCGGCACGGTACCGCGACCGCCTGCGTGCGGTGGAGCGAGTGGCCGAGAAGCAGAAGATGCTGCGCGGCGGTCGCGAGGACCAGGACTGCGTCGCCGTCGCACTCGACGGCGGGCGCGGCATGGTGGCGCTGTTTGCGGTGCGCGAGGGCCGGGTCACCGGGATGGAGACACACGAGCTGGAGGGGGTGGCCGACCTCGCGCCGGCGGAATGCCTGGGCAGCTTCGTGGCGCAGTTCTACGGCAGCGCGCCGCGCGTCCCGCGCAGCATCCTGCTCTCAGATCCGGTGGACGACCACGCGGTGCTCGGCGACTTCCTCTCGGAGCAGCGCGGCGGCCCGGTGGAGCTGCGCGTGCCACAGCGCGGCCCGATGCGCCAGCTGGTCGAGCAGGCGCGCGAGACGGCCTCGGTGGCGCTGCGGCAGCAGCGCATCAAGGAGGACTTCGACGCCGAACGCTCCGCGACGCTGCTCGCCGACCTGCAAGCCCAGCTGGACCTCCCCGAGGTGCCGCGGCGCATCGAGTGCTACGACATCAGCAACACCATGGGCACCAATTCGGTGGGGTCGATGGTCGTCTTCGAGGACGGCCGTCCGCGCCCGGGTCATTACCGGTTCTTCGGGATCAAGACCGTCGAGGGCGCCAACGACTTCGCGTCGATGCAGGAGACGCTCCGACGGCGTTTCAACCGCTGGGTTCGCACGGCGCGCGACGAGGCGTCGTCCGAGGCGGAGGACGTGCCGATCGACGACCCGGCGGGCAGCAACGGCGGCAACACCATCAGCGACCAGGTGGCGGAGGAGGACGTGCAGGCGGCGGTCGCGGCCAACGGGAACGGCCTCGCCGGGTCCGAGGCGGGGCTCGAGCCCACGCGCGTCATCAGGCGCCGCGGCGTGCGCACGCGGCGAGAGGAGGAGGACAGCTTCGGGATCCTCCCCGACCTGGTTCTCATCGACGGGGGCAAGGGACAGCTCAACGCGGCCCGCGCCGTGCTGGACGAGGCGGGGTTGAGCGACGTCCCGATCTTCGGCCTGGCCAAGCAGAACGAGGAGCTCTTCCGCCCCGGCGCCGCCGAGCCCATCGTCCTCCCCCGCGACAGTCCCACCCTCTTCCTGGTCCAACGTGTCCGCGACGAGGCGCACCGCTTCGCCATCACGCGCCACCGCGCCCGGCGGGCCAAGGCGGCGCTGCGGTCGAAGCTCGACGTCGTGCCCGGCCTGGGGCCCGCGCGCAAACGGGCTCTGCTGCGGCGCTTCGGCAGCCTCGACGGCATCCGCGAGGCGAGTGTCGACGACCTCTCCTCCGAGGTGCCCCGCGCCGTCGCCCTCCGCATCAAGGAGCTCTTGTAGCTCGGTGGCCTCCGTAGAATCGCGGGCGATGACCGCTCCGGGCCAGTCGCAGCCAGTGGGCGCGCCCGTGTGGGTCGTCTCCGGGATGAGCGGGGCGGGCAAGGCGACGGCACTGGCCGCTCTGGTCCGAGCCGGCGTGGACGCGGTCGACAACCTCCCGGCCCCGCTCCTCGACGCCTTCGTCGCATTGCCCCGCGATCGTGCCGCCGCGGTCGTCGTCGACGCTCGGCACGCGGAGGGCGTGCGCGGGCTGGAGCGCGTGCCGGGGGCGCAGGTGCTCTTCCTCGACGCCCGCGACGAGGTGCTGCTCCGCCGGCTCTCGGAGAGCACGGACCCGCACCCGGTTGCGGAGGCGGGGAGTCTGCCCGCCGCCGTCGCCGCGGAGCGCGAGGTCCTCGGCGGTCTGCGCTCCATCGCCGACGTCGTCATCGACACCTCGGACCTCACGGCCGCCGACCTCGGGCGGCGCGTGGTCGAGGCCATCGACCCGCCCGCCGCGCCGGACGGGCGCGCGGCGATGGCCTGCACCGTGTCCTCCTTCGGGTTCAAGTACGGGCCGCCGGTCGAGGCGGACTGGGTGGTCGACGCCCGCTTCCTGCGCAACCCCTTCTGGGAACCCGAGCTGCGGCCGCTGACCGGCCTCGACCCGGCGGTCCGCGACTTCGTCTGGGAGCAGCCGGCGGCTCGCGAGTTCGTCGACCGCCTCGCCTCCCTGCTGACCTGGACGCTGGAGCGCGCGGCGGAGTCGGGCCGCAGCCGCCTGCATCTCGCGGTCGGCTGCACGGGCGGCCGGCATCGCTCGGTTGTGCTCGCCTCGGCTGTCGCCGACCGGCTCCGGGAGGAGGGTCTGCCGGTGGTGCTGCGGCACCGCGACGTGGACCGTCCCGACCCGCGATGACGTCGCGCCCCGGTCGGGGCGGCTCCTTCACCGCCGAGATCCTCGCCGAGCTCACCCCGCACACGCCGCCGCTGCCGTGCTGCCGTGCGGCGATGGTCGAGGGGATGACGCTGGCGGGTCACGGCGAAGCGGGTGAGGTGGTGAGCACGCGCCTGAGCGCGGCCCGGGCCGCCCTCAAGGCCCTGCACGAGAACGGGGTCGTCGCCCACGTCGAGCGGCGGACGACGCCGCGGCGGCCGAGCTACCACGTGTCCATATCGGGCGAGCCGTCCCGGGGTGCCGCGCGCCCGTCCGCCCGGCCGTGCTGCGCGCGCAGCCGTCTGCGCGGCGCCTTCCTCGGTGGGGGCACCGTGGCGCGGCCCGACGCCGCGCCGCAGCTGGAGATCCCAGCGCGCTCGGAGGGCGCGGCGCGTCAGCTCGTCGGCGACTTCCTCAGTGTCGAGGTGCCCGCCATGGCGGTGCAGCGGCGGGGCCGGTGGCTGGTCACCGTGCGCAGCGCTGACGCGGTGGGCTCGGCGCTCAGCACCATCGGGGCGCAGAGCGGCCGGCTTCGCTTCGAGGACGGGCGGGTCGTCCGCGAGCTGCGTGGCGGCGTCAACCGCCGGCTCAACGCCGAGACCGCCAATCTGCGCAGGACGGTCGGGGCGGGGGTGGAGCAGCTCACCGCCATCGCCGCCCTTCGCGCCGACCGTGGGCGCTGGGACGCATTGCCGCCCGCCTTGCGGGAGGCGGCTCAGCTGCGCGAGCGCCATCCTCAGGACCCGCTCGACCGTCTCGCGCAGCGCGCCGCCTGCAGCCGCTCGGCGATGGCCGATCGGCTGCGCCGGCTCCTCGTCACCGCCGCTCCGCTGCTGGACTGAGGCCCCCTCCGCTGGGCCCGACGGCCCGGGCGGAGTGGTGCCCTTCGCCTCGGGCGCGCTCGCAGAACAGGGTGATAGGCTCTGGCCAGTCCCCGCGTGGAGCGTGCAGCACGTCCGGCCCCTTCCCCCGGGCCCTTGCCGCGGTCGGGGTCGACAACGTCTCGGTGTCCTTCCGGTGCCCGCCTGAGGCACCGCCGAGCTGCGGCTGTGTGTGGAGGCAGGTCGATGGCCATCAAGGTCGGCATCAACGGCTTCGGCCGGATCGGGCGCAACGTGTATCGCGCCATCCAGGAGCGCGCGGCGTCGGACATCGACGTCGTCGCCGTCAACGACATCACCGATCCACCCACCCTGGCGCATCTCCTGAAGTACGACAGCGTGATGGGCCGCTTCCCCGGCAACGTCAGCGTCGAAGGCGACACCATCGCGGCCAATGGCAGCCGCTTCAAGGTGCTCGCCGAGCGGGACCCGCAGCGGCTTCCCTGGGGAGAGCTGGGCGTCGACGTGGTGATCGAATCGACCGGCCTGTTCACCAACGCCGACAAGGCGCGGGCGCACATCGACGCCGGCGCCAAGAAGGTGATCATCAGCGCCCCGGCCAAGGGTGAGGACGTCACCATCTGCATGGGTGTCAACCACCAGGTCTACGACCCCGCGTCGCACCACGTGATCTCCAACGCGTCGTGCACCACCAACTGCCTGGCCCCGGTGGCCAAGGTGCTGAACGACTCCTTTGGCATCGAGAGTGGCCTGATGACCACGGTGCACGCGTACACCAACGACCAGAAGATCCTCGACGCGCCGCACAAGGACCTGCGCCGCGCGCGTGCCGCGGCGGTGTCGATGATCCCCACCACCACGGGGGCGGCCAAGGCCGTCGCGCTGGTGCTCCCCGAGCTGAAGGGGAAGTTCCACGGCATGGCCATCCGCGTGCCGACGCCCGACGTCAGCCTCATCGACCTCACCGTCAACCTGAGCAAGTCGGTGACCGCTGAGGAGATCAACGCGGAGATGCGCGAGGCGGCGGACGGCGCGCTGCAGGGTGTGCTGGCCGTCACCGACGAGGAGCTGGTGTCCGCGGACTTCCTCCACGACAGTCACTCGTCGATCTTCGACGCACCCTCCACGATGGTCATCGCTGACCGCACCGCCAAGGTCCTCTCCTGGTACGACAACGAGTGGGGATACTCCTGCCGCGTCGTGGACCTCACCAACCACGTCGCGCAACGGCTCTAGGCGGTGAGCGAGACCGCGGCCCGCGGCGTCACCGCCAAGGCGACCATCGACGATGTCGAGGTCGGCGGCAGGCGGGTGCTGCTGCGCGTCGACTTCAACGTCCCCATCCAGGACGGGCGAATCGCCGACGACCGCCGCATCCGCGCGGCCTTGCCGACGATCACCGCCCTGCGCGATCGCGGCGCTCGTGTGCTGATCGCCACACACCTCGGGCGACCCAAGGGAAAGGTGGTGGACGATCTGCGGGTGGCTCCGCTGGCGGCCCGGCTCGGTGAGCTGCTCGGGGCCGAGGTGCGCGTGGCGACCGATGTGGTCGGCGAGTCGGCGCAAGCGCTCAGCAGCGCTTTGAAGAACGGCGAGGTCGGCATGCTGGAGAACGTGCGCTTCGAGCCGGGCGAGGAGGCGAATGACCCCGAGTTCGCGCGACGGCTGGCCGCGCTCGCCGACGTGTATGCCAACGACGCGTTCGGGACGGCTCACCGGGCGCACGCGTCGACGGAAGGCGTCGGGCACCTGCTGCCCGCGGTCGCCGGCTACCTGATGATCCGCGAGCTGCAGATGCTCGGCGGGGTGCTCGAAGAGCCCAGGCGACCTCTGGTGGCCATCATCGGCGGCGCCAAGATCTCGACGAAGATCGGGGTCCTGCGGCACCTGCTGCCTCGCGTCGACACCCTCTGGGTGGGTGGGGCGATGGCGTGCACGTTCTACCAGGCGCTCGGCGAGGCGACGGGGACCTCGCTCGTCGAACCGGACCAGGTGGAGACGGCGCGCGCCCTGCTGCAGGAGGCGCACGGCCGCGACGGCGGAGACCTGCGGCTGCCTGTCGACCTCGTGGTGGCGCGCGACGCGCAGACGCCCGAGGGGAGCGACGTCGTGTCCTGGAAGGACATCCCGGGTGACCGCATGGTCGTCGACGTCGGTCCCGACACCGTGGCCCAGATCGCCGAGTCGTGTCGCAACGCCGGCACCGTGGTGTGGAACGGACCGCTCGGGATCTACGAGGTCGACGCCTTCGCGGAGGGCACGCGCCGCGTCGCCCAGGCGCTGGCCGACAGTGACGCGGTCACCGTGGTCGGTGGAGGGGATCTCGCCGCCGCCCTGGCACGGCTGGGGCTCGACGACCGCATCACCCATGTCAGCACGGGCGGCGGGGCGACGCTGGAATTCCTCGAAGGCCGCGTGCTCCCCGGCGTCGCGGTGCTTCGCGATCGCGCCGCCTGAGCGGCCATGACGGCGCGTCGCACCCCGCTGGTGGCGGGCAACTGGAAGATGAACACCACGGTCGGCGAGGGACTCGACAAGGCGCGCGAGCTGCTGGCCGGTGACCTCCCGGAGGACGTCGAGGTGGCGGTGCTGCCACCGTTCACGCACCTCTGGCCGATGCACGCTGTGCTTCAGGGCGGCCGCGTCCGGATCGGGGCGCAGGACGTCTTCTGGGAGGACGCCGGCGCGTACACCGGTGAGGTGTCGCCCGCGTCGCTGGAGGGATGGTGCGACTACGTGCTGGTGGGGCATTCGGAACGCCGCCACCTTCTCGGGGAGACGGACGAGCAGGTGCACCGCAAGCTCTCGCGCGCGCTGAGCCACGACCTGCAGGTGATCGTCGCCGTGGGCGAGACGCTGCAGGAGCGCGAGGCGGGGGAGACGCTTGCGGTGGTGCATCGTCAGCTCGACGCCGCCTTCGACGGGATCGATGGCGCCGCGATGGCGCGGTGCGTGGTCGCGTACGAGCCGGTCTGGGCCATCGGGACGGGACGCACGGCGACGCCGGAGCAGGCGCAGGAGGTGTGCGAGGCGGTGCGCGCGCGGCTCACGCGACTCTTCGACGGCGCGGTGGGCGCGGCGACGCGCGTCCTGTACGGCGGCAGCGTCACCGCCGCGAATGCGGCGGAGCTCTTCGCCCAACCCGACATCGACGGTGGGCTCGTCGGCGGCGTGTCGTTGAAGCCGGCCGAGTTCCTCCGCGTGGTGGCGGCGGCGTCGGGAACCGCCAGGTGACCGGGGTGCGGCCGTTCGTCCTGGTCATCTGCGACGGCTGGGGCGAGAACGACGACGTCTTCGGCAACGCGATCGCCGCGGCCTCGACGCCGCGGCTGGACGCGCTGCGAGCGCGCTGGCCCT
>DASRDZ010000037.1:0-76905 GCA_035652335.1 Candidatus Dormiibacterota bacterium | reverse complement strand
ATCACCACAGTGCGGTGCTGCATGTTGGCGAGGTGCCGCAGCGGATTCGGGAGCTGCTGCGCGAGACGCAGGCGCAGGCGTCGTGGATCGATGCTGGCGACCTGGCGACGCCGGATGCGGCCGGGCGCGTCGCGGCGTTCGTCGAGCGGTGGGACTTGCGTCTGCCCTGAGGCGGCGGTGCTCTATGGCCGGCGCCGCGGCTCAGTTGGTTCCGCGGGAGCCCTGGCCGTCGGCGCCGATTCTCAGGCTCGACCGTGCGGTTCGGCACGCGCACCGATCAGGTGTTCAGTCGCGTGGCCGGCCCATCCGCACCGCACGCCGGCGCACCGCGGCGGCGATGCCGCCGATCCCGTCGGCGCGGTACCGCTCGACGACGCGCTGATGCAGCGCGCGCGGTAGTGGTGTGACCTCGACGGTCGCGAGCGGCGGCGGCGGGTTGCGCCGGTCCGCCGCAAGGCGTGGCTCCCTGCAGAAGCGCACCAGCGGCTCGACGACGCGCGACCAGCGGAACTCCTGCGCGGCCTCGCGGATGCGCTCAGCCGCCACGGTGCGCCGCGCCGGATCCGCCAGCTCCACGATGGCGTCGGCCAGCGCCTCGGGCGAATCCGGTGGAACGGTGAGCCCCATGCCACGCGCGGCGATCATGTCGGCGAGGGTGTCGCCGCGCGTGCAGATCACGGGAAGTCCAGCCCAGATGCAGTCGAGCAGCCGGGTGCGGAAGGCGAACTGCGTCTCGACGTGGTCGGGATGGGTCGACACGCCGACGTCGGCGTCGAGCAGGTGGCCGGCGCGGTCGGCGTAGTCGATCCAGCGGTCGTTGAAGAAGACGTGTTTGCCGGTGAGCCCGAGCTCCTCCGAGAGGGCGCGGGTTCGCGACGCGATGTCCATCTCCCCGACGGCGGGATTGGGATGCGGGGCCGCCATGAAGTACAGGCGCAGGGAGGGAACGCGTGACGCCGCCTGGGCGACGGCGCGCACCAGTGTCAGCGGGTCGAACCAGTTCCACAGACCGCCGCCCCAGAGGAGCACGTAGTCGTCCGCGCCGATCCCCGGCACCACGCCGCGCAGCGCAGGACCGGGGCGCGCCGGCGGGTCGTCCGGAACGCCGAACGCGACGACGTCGACGAGCCGGCGCAGCGTGGGGTCGTCGTCGTAGGTCGCCGGGTTGACGCGCCCCGCCGCGCTCAGCACGCCGAGCCAGTAGTCGCGCTGGCGCTCGCTGGCGCAGAGGAAGAAGTCGCCGTCGCGGACCTGCTCGGCGAGCACGCGCTCGCGCCCGCGGTGGTCGTGCCACCGATCCGCCAGCGGCATGCCCTCGTGCGCGGCAAGTCCCTCCAGGACGAAGGGATCGTAGAGGTCGACCACCAGTGCCGCGGGGCCGCCGCGCAGGAACGGATGGACGTCGAGAACCCACCCCTGCCCCACCACCACGTCGCTCTGCGACGCCAGCGAGCGCAGCCGCGCCTCGTCGTGGTCGACCACCGTGAACGGCAGGCCCTCGATGTCGGTGCCGCCCGTCGCGGCCAGCGTCACCTCGAGCCCCGCCGCGGCGAGGGCGCGGGCCAGCTCGAAGTTGCGGATGCCCGCCCCGCCCATGGCGCGGCGGACCAGGTCGTTGGAGACGACGAGGACGCGCGGCATCAGGACACCGGTCAGAACACGGCCCGCAGCACGTCGAGCGAGCGCAGCCGCCGGTCGACGTGCTGGGCCAGCTCGCGTTCGACGACCAGCTCCAGCACCGCCAGCGTCTCGCCGTCGAGCCGCAGCCGCGCGTACAGGTCCGCGTCCCCCGCTGCGATGACGCGCAGCACCTTGATGACGCGGACCGAGCACTCGACGCCGGCGGGATCGCTCGGCGCGCACCGCTCGCACAGCAGGCCGCCACCCGCCGCGCTGAACACCGCCGCGCGTTCCGGCAGCGACGACCCGCACGACGCGCACACCGTCAGCTCCGGCGCGTAGCCGAGCCGGTCGATCATCCGCCGCGCGAACCAGGCCACAGCCGCGCGAGGGTCGCGCACCGGGTCGGCGCAGGCCGCGAGCGCGTCGGCGACGAGCTCGTAGATCCCCGACTCGAGCGGGTGGTCGCCCTCCAGCACGCGATCGGCCAGCTCCGCGCACAGCGACGCGCAGGCGATGCGCCGGGCGTCACTGGAGGGCAGGGCCGGTCCCACCCGCTGCGCCTGGGTGAGCACGTCGAGCTCACCGCGCCCGCGCGCGATCTGCATGGTGCTGCGCGCGAACAGGTCGGTGTGCGGCGCCATCCGGCCCGGAGCCTTGCGCACGCCGCGCGCGATGACGCCCACCTTGCCGTGGTCGCGCGTCAGCACGGTGAGGATCCGGTCCGCCTCCGCAAAGTCGACGCGCCGCAGGACGATGCCCTCGTCGGTGTACGTCGGCAACGCAGCCCTCAGCGCCTGGCCGCGAAGAACCGCTTCGCCGTCAGCGCCAGGATCGACCCGTCCACCACCGCGCCGGCGAGGTACGGGGTGCGCCGCTCGCCGGCGAAGCGCCGCAGGTACATCCCGCTGGACACCGCCTTGCTCAGCAGCAGCGGCCAGACGAAGGCGCGGCGCCGCCGCACGTCGGTCGCCGCCATCGCCGACAGCGCCGTGATGGTGGCCATCAGCGACACCGCCAGCGCGTTCCAGTAGCGCTCGCTCGACGGCGGCAGCGCGGGTCCGGGCAGCAGGTTGAGGCTCCCCGTCGAGCGGTCGGGATCGACCGCGAAGCTCACCGCCCCGGCGCCGAAGAGCAGCGTCCAGGCGCGCAGCAGCGAGCGCAGGCTGCGCTCCTCGTCGGTCAGCGCGATCTCGCTCATTGCTGTGCCTCCCGTGGCTCGGTCCCGCCCTCCTCCTCGCGGTGGCCGTTGGGGTGGTCACCGGCGAAGGGATGGTCGCTGACGACGCGCAGGGTGCGCAGGCTCTGCCGGCGCACCGCCTCGACGATGATGCGGGCGTGCCCGACGGTGACGGTGGCGCCCGGCTTGGGGATCTCGCCGAGGCGCTCGTAGACGTAGCCGCCGATGGAGTCCGCGTCGGTGTCCTCGATGTCGAGGTGGAGCATCTCGCGCACGTCGTCGACGCTGACCCGGGCGCTGAGCAGCACCTCGCTCTCGTTGAGGAACTGGATCTCCTCCTGCTCGGCGATGTCGTACTCGTCGCGGATGGGGCCGACGATCTCCTCGAAGAGGTCCTCCATGGTGACGATGCCGGCGGTGCCGCCGTACTCGTCGACCACGATGGCGATGTGCACCTTGCGCACCTGCATGTCGTGGAGCAGCTCGCCGACCTTCTTCGACTCCGGGGTGAAGTAGGCCTCGCGCACCATCCCCTTGACGGGACGGGCGGCGGCCTGCTCGTGGTTGCGCAGCAGGTCCTTGGCGTAGACGACGCCGACGACGTTGTCCATCGTCTCCTCGTACACCGGGATGCGCGAGTGCCCGCTCTCCACGATCACCGGGATCACCTCGGCGACGGTCTTGTCGTCCTCCACGGCGACGACGTCGACGCGCGGCACCATGATCTCGCGCACCGCCTTGTCGGTCATCTCCAGGACGCCCATCATCATCTGCCGCTCCTCCTGCTCGACCACCCCCTGCTGCTCGCCCATCACCACGAGCATGCGCAGCTCCTCCTCGGTCACGAACGGGCCGGGCACCTCGCCACGCGCCGCGGTGCGCACCGCCAGCGTCGCCACCCAGGTGAGGATGGCCACCACCGGCCGCATCGCCACGGTGAGGACCGCGATCGGCTGCGCCAGGGAGAGGGCGACGCGCTCGTTGAAGCGCAGCGCCAGCGACTTGGGCGCGATCTCGCAGAACACGAGCAGGAATGCGGTGAGCAGCCCTGTGACCAGGGCCTCGGAGACGTGCGCACCCTGGTTGAAGGCGATCAGCGTGGCGGCGGTGGTGGCCACCGTCACGGCGGCAGTGTTGAGCGTGAGGATCGTGGAGAGGTACTGGTTCGGCCGCGAGTGCAGGGCGGCGACGCGGCGCGCCCGGCGATTGCCCTCCTCGGCAAGGGTCCTGATGCGCAGGCGCGAGACGCTGCTCAGCGAGGTCTCGGCCGCGGCGGCGAAGGCGGCGGTGATCAGGGAGACGACGAGGAGGACGACGTAGGGGGTCATCGCTCTCCGCGGCGGCGATGACGCGCCGAAGCGCGCCCTGGGGGCGCGGTCACCGGTCCCTCCCCGCGTCTGACCCGGTCATCGGAACAGCTCGCTGACGCTCCGTCCCTCGTGCACCCGGACGATGGCCTCGGCGATCAGCGGGGCCACGCTGAGCACGCGCAGCTTGGGCGCGTCGTCGAAGGCGAGGCCGTCGTGCAGGGGGATGGTGTCGGTGATGCAGATCTCGTCGATGGGCGCGTCGTGCAGGCGCTGCAGGGCGCCGTTGCTGAGCACCCCGTGCGTCGCCACCACGTCGACGCTCACCGCGCCGTTGGCGCGCAGCGCCTTGGCGGCGCCGATCAGCGTGGAGCCGGTGCTGATCAGGTCGTCGATGACCACGCAGGGCTTACCCTCGACGTCACCGATGACGTTGAGGATCTCCACGTCGTCGTCGCGCGGACGGCGCTTGTCGATGATGGCGATGGGCGCGTCGAGCAGGCGTGCCAGGCCGCGCGCGCGAGCCGTGCCGCCGGTGTCCGGCGAGACGACGACCACGTCGGCACCGTGCCGCTCCCGGGAGTGCCGCGCCAGGATCTTCGAGGCGGTGAGGGCGTCGACGGGGATGTCGAAGAACCCCTGGATGGCCTCGGCGTGGAGGTCGACGGTGATCACCCGGCTGGCCCCGGCCAGCTCGATGATGTTGGCCATCAGCTTGGCGCTGATGGGGTCGCGCGCCTGGGTCTTCTTCTCCTTGCGCGCGTAGCCGTAGTAGGGGATGACGGCGTTGACGCGGCTGGCGCTGGCGCGGCGCAGGGCGTCGAGGATGATGAACAGCTGCACCAGGTTGTCGCTGACGGGGTGGCAGGTGGGCTGGACCACGAAGACGTCCTTGCCGCGCACCGACTCCGCGATCTTGACGTCGAACTCGCCGTCGGAGAAGCGGGTCACCTGCATCTCGGCGAGCGGGATGTTGATCTCCCGCGCGATGCGCTCGCTGAGCTCGGGGTTCGCGGTCCCCGAGAGCAGGAGAAGGTCCCCGTGCGGACTGCTCATCGACTCGTCACTCCCACGACTGCTGTTCACGACTCCCCGGCGTTGGCGGCCCGGGCGCGGCGGCGCGCGCTCCAGCCCTCGACGTTGCGCTGCTCGCTGCGCTCCACCGCGAGCGAGCCGGCGGGCACGTCGTGCGTGATCACAGAACCCGCGGCGACGAAGGCGTCGTCGCCGATGCGGCGCGGCGCCACCAGCAGCGAGTCGCTGCCGATGAAGGCGCGGTCGCCGATCACCGTGCGGTGCTTGGCGACGCCGTCGTAGTTGACCGTCACCGTGCCGGCGCCGATGTTGACGTCCTCGCCGACGTCGCTGTCCAGCACCGCGCTGAAGTGGCTGATGCGGCTCTTGGCGCCGATGTGGCTGTTCTTCACCTCGGCGTGGGTGCCCAGCTGCACGCCCTCGTCGAGGCGGGTGCCCGGACGGATGCGCACGTAGGCGCCGATGCTGACGCCGTCGGCGATCTCGCACTGCTCCAGGAAGCTCGGCCCGATGCGCACGCGGTTGCCTGCGCGCACGTCGCTGAGCGTCGCCATCGGGCCGATCTCGCAGTCCTCGCCGATCTGCGTTGCGCCGCTGAGCGTGGTCATGGGCCTCAGCGTGGTGTCGCGCCCGACGCGGACCTGGGGCTCGACGTAGGTGGTGGCCGGATCCTCCACGGTCACGCCGTCCAGCATGAGGGATTCCAGCGTCCTCTGCCGGATGATCCGCGCCGCCTCGGCGAGCTGGACGCGGTCGTTGACGCCCAGCGCCTCGCTGGGGTCGTCGGCCTCGACCGCCTCGACGTCGCCGTCGATCAGCGCGACCACGTCGGTGAGGTAGAACTCGCCCTGGGCGTTGTCGGTGGTGAGGCGGTCGAGGGCGGGCCAGAGCGCCTGGGCGTCGAAGGCGTACACGCCGGCGTTGGCCTCCCTGTGGGTCTCGGCCTGCCCGGGCTGGAGGTCCTTCTCCTCGACGATGGCGGTGACCCGGCGGGTGCGCGGGTCGCGGACGATGCGCCCGAGGCCCCTGGCGTCCTCCGGGGTGACCGTGAGGACGGTGGCCGCGGCGCCCGTGGCGGCGTGGTGGTCGAGGAGGCGGCGGAGGGTGGCGGCGCGGAGCAGGGGGACGTCGCCGCTCAGGACGAGGAGCGTGCCGCGGGCGGGGCGCTCCGGCTCGGGGATGCTGCGCAGCGCGTCGCCGGTGCCGCGGGCCTGCTGCTGCACGGCGACAGCGGCGTGGGGCTCGATGGCCGCGACCAGCTCGGGCTGGCCGGGCGGGACGACCGCGATCGGCCGGCGGGCGGTGGCCTCGGCGGCGACGCCCAGCGAATGGAGCACGAGGGGCCGGCCGGCGAGCGGGTGGAGCATCTTGGGCACGCTGCTTCGCATCCGCGTGCCCTGCCCGGCGGCGAGCACGACCGCCAGGGGACCGTCAGCCACGGCGGGAGTATACCGGGCACGGGCGCTCTCGACCGGTCCTTTTGTTCGGTGCCCCTCCGCCTCGGGCGGCGCGACGGGGAGGGCGTGTAGCCTTGCTCGCCTGCCATGCCGCTGCACGTCTCGCGCTCGGACCTGGGGGTGGTGACGCTCCGCCTCGACAACCCGGCGCGGCGCAACGCGCTGGACGCGGAGCTGGCGGAGGCGATCCGGGCGGCGGTCGCGTCGGTGGCGGAGGATGCCTCGGTACGGTGCGTAGTGGTCACCGGGACCGACGGGTCCTTCTGCTCGGGGGCGGACCTGGGCGGGCTGCTGTCGTCGGGGGCGGTGGGGGTGCTGCAGCGGCGGGAGATGCTGGCCGCGTACTACCGCACCTTCCTCGACGTGCGCGAGCTGGACGTGCCGACCGTGGCGGCGGTGAACGGGCCGGCGATCGGGGCGGGGTTGAACCTCGCGCTGTGTTGCGACCTCCGGGTGTGCGGGGAGTCGGCCCGGTTCGGGGCGACGTTCGTGCGCCTGGGGATCCATCCGGGCGGCGGGGCGACGCATCTGCTGTCGCGGCTGATCGGGCCGGAGCGGGCGGCGCGGCTGGTGCTGACCGGGGAGGTCGTGTCGGGGCGGGAGGCGGTGGGGATGGGCCTGGCGTCGTCGTGCGTGGCGGACGGGGAGCTGGGCGAGGCCGTCGATGCGCTGACATCGCGGATCGCGGGGAATGCGCCCGCGGCGGTGCGGGCGGCCAAGCGGTCGCTGCGGCTGGCGGCGGACTCCTCGTTTGCGGCGGTGCTCGAGGTCGAGGCGCTGGCGCAGGCGGCGTCGCAGGCGGGAGAGGACGCGGCGGAGGGCTGGGCGGCATTCCGTGAGAAGCGGGAGCCGCGCTTCACCGGGCGGTAGGATTCGGGCTCTGGGCCGCACTTCGGTGGGGAGTCGCCAAGTGGTAAGGCAGCGGACTTTGGATCCGCCATTCGAAGGTTCGAATCCTTCCTCCCCAGCCAAACCCCCGTATTCGAACTCGTCCACAGGCTTGCCCTGGACGTGGGCGGCGAGGATCAGGTCGAACGGCGACTGGAGCGCGAAGCTCTGGACCTGGCCGTTCGCGATTCGGATGGACTCGAAAACGACGGTGTTGAACAGGCGCCGCAGGTCGGTCTCTTCGGCGGCCGAGGTGTAGGTGGTGGCGCAGTCGGTGATGAGGTCGATGGCATCGTCCAGCAGCGACTGCCACTCCGCGAGGGTGGCATCGGAGGCGGCCATCAGGCGCTCGGCCTCGTGCCCCTCCGCGCTGATCCGCTCCTGCTCGGAGCGCAGGAGGTCAATCTCGATGGCGCCCTTGTAGTAGGCGTCCATGACCTTCCGGCGCTCGTCCTCCAGCCGGACCAGGCGCCGCGTCTGGAACGCCCGCTCGTCGCCGTTCACCGCGTGACGGGCAACGATGTCCGCCTCCAGCTTGCGGCGCACCTCGGCAGCCACAGGCGGCGTGAGCTGCACCCGCTCGTACAGCCGCTCGACGGCCTGCTCCAACCGCTCCACCGGGACGTAGGGCTCGCGGCACGTCTCCGGCTTGCGCTTGTCCTTCTGGCCTAGGCAGTACAGGTACTCGTACTGCCCCTTGGAGCGCTGGATCGACAGGCCACGACCGCACACGGCGCAGGTCAGGATGCCCTTGAGGTAGTGGTGATGCTTGCGCTCGCGGGTGCCTCCCGGCGACCGCGTGGACAGCAGGCTTTGCACGCGATCCCAGGTCGCCTGCCGGACCAGCGCCGGGTGCGTGCCTCGGTACTCGATGCCGTTCCACTCGACCACGCCCGTGTGGAACTTGTTGATCAGCAGGTCGTGCATGCCCGAGACGGTCACCGGCATCGCAGGCCGACTGCCACGTGGCCGTGAGGTCAGTCCGCGCGCCGTCATTTCCTCGGTCAGCGACTCCAGGGTGTACTCCCCGGTCGCGTAGAGGTCGAAGGCTTCCGTCACCAGGCGGGCCCGGTCCTCGTCCACGTCGATGTACGCGACCTCGGCGCCGTTGGTCTTCTGGCGGATGTTGACGTACCCGAGCGGCGCCAGATGCGGGAAGCCGCCCATGCGTGCCTTCTGCAGCTGGCCCTTCTTGACCTCGGCCGACAGGTTGTCCGAGTAGTGCTCGGCCAGGACGGCCAGCAACCCCTCGATCATCTTCCCGGCTGCGTTCTGCTCGATGGGCTCGGCGACAGAGGCGAGCGTGACGCCGTATCGCTGCAGTGCGGACCGGATGCTCAGGTGATCGCCCGCGTTGCGCGCGAACCGGTCGAACTTGTGCATGACAACGACATCGACGTCGCGCTGTGTGGCGATGCGGTCGAGCATGGCGCGCAGAGCGGGGCGATCCGCCGTGCGACCAGAGCGGCCCGGCTCGACGTACTCGTCCACGAGCGTCCAGCCCTTGTCACTGATGTGCTTCACCACCAGGTCGCGCTGCGCCGGGATGGACAGACCTTCCTCGCGGCCGTCGCGCTTGGCCTGCTTCTTGGATGAGACGCGGAGGTATGCGACTGCGCGCTTCATCGTCCGCGCTTCTCCAGCCGCCCCGTCTCGATCGCCCAGGGCTCGATGTCCGTCCAGTCCCAGGCCGGACGGCTGCTCACCGTCCAGCGCGCCGGGGGCAGAAGACCGCGTGCCATCCACCGGTTGACAGTCATCGGCTGCACACCGAGACGGTCTGCAATCTCGCGCTCGCCGACAGGATCGGCCGTGATGCGAGACTTCTGCGACCGTGGCATCGTGTCCCTTCCGTGATGATCTGTTGTACATGCATACTGTACAAGATTCAACGCCCCTTCGTCAAGCCTTCCATCTCGCGACGACGCGCGCGCAACCGGATCGCGAGGTCCACCACAGCGTGCGCGTAGATGCGCAGGCGCTCGTCCGCCGCGTCGTCCCACGGACGCGGATCAGGCGCGGGCGGAAGAGGCGTGCGCAGGCACGGACGGTTGGGGCGGCTCACGACGCGGGCTCCATATAGGGGGCACCACCACCGCCCCGACGCGGCGGCTGCGCCGCCGCGTCGGGGTCCCCTTGCATGTCCCCTTGTTGGCACCGTCCGACCGTGAAGGACGGTTGCGCACTCAGACGAAGGGCGCGCTTGCGCGCGATCACATCGTCCAGGGACATGCCGCGATGCACGACGTACCGCTGCGCCGGCGGCACCGTCTGAATCAGCGAGGCCACGTCACCGATCGCACCCGCCGCAGCAAGGGAGGTGCTGTAGCCCACGAAGCCGCGGACCAGGCGCTCGACGCTGGCCTCGTAGATGCGCTGCCGCACCAGGCCAGATCTCGGCGATCCCATCCGAGCGTCGCGGATGACCGTCCAGGCGTTGGCCTCGGGCCATCGGCCCGGTCGCAGTCCTGGCACACGGCGCCGGAGCGACAACCAGCGTGTCCCGTACTCCCAAAGGTCTTGCCGTCCTGCCAACAGCTCGTGGACGTGGCCGACGCCGAACTCGTGGAGCGCACGGCGGCGGAACTGGAACTCCACGCGCCAGACCGGCCGAGCCTCGTCGTATCCAGTCCACACCACCTGCGGCCAGGTCTCGCCGCGGTGGGCCAGCTCCAGGGTCTTGTCGTAGACGCGGGCCACGACATCGCCCTTGCCGAACACGAAGCCCGAGAAGCGGCGTCCGATGCTGTGCAGCCGTCGCGGCACCTCCACCTCGGTGACGGGCTCCTCGAACAGACGGCGCCACGACGCCCGGCAGATGAAGCGGTGGAGGTCGCCAGGGACGGGACGCCAGCCCTGCACGTCGGCGTACACGTCGGCGCGCGACACCTGGAGCGGGACGGGAGCGCCGAACAGGTCACGCTCGACCATCTCGCGCGTCAGGGCCACGGCGTCCTCGGCGCCCATGTGGTGCAGGAAGGACGACCGGACCATGACGTACACCGGCGGGAACGGCTTCGCGGCACCGATGCAGACGGTGTAGTTCGGCGCATCCATGCGCACCGGGTACCCGCGCCAGCCGTGCGGCCGCAGCAGGAACGCACCGGCGTCTTCGCGTAGCTCCACGACGACGGGCTCGCTCTCGGTGGCCGCGTCGTGCTGCAGCGCACGCAGGACGGTGAGCAGCCCGTCACGCAGGACGCCGTGCGCCGAGACGTACACGCTGTCCAGCCCAGCAGCAAGGACGCGCACCCCTCTCATCGCACACCTCTCGCGCGCGTGGAGTCGTCTCCGTAGTTAAGGGGCGCCTCCGGCACTGGCTTTTGGGGGCACGGTGTTACTTGCATCGTGCCCCACCGATCCCGGAGCAGCTGCTCACTCTCGGCGGCGCTGATGTAGACGGCCTGGAATTCCTCCATGCGCTCGTGCGCCCACACGGCGCGGCCTGGTCGAGGCGGCAGCATGGCGGCCCGGTCGGAGTCGAGCAGGATCTGGCTGTTGACCCGCGAGCGCACGCGGAACGCGACCGTCCCGGCCAGGTTGGCCTTGAGCTGCCCAGGCACGGCCTCGGCGTCAGGTCGCTGTGTGCAGCAGAGCAGGTGGATTCCCGCCGCGCGTCCCAATCGGGCGATCTCGCACAGCCGCGCGCTCGCCCCTTGTTGGTGCTCGCGGGCGGCTTTGTCTTGCCCGTGGTCCCGCAGCGTGAGCTCGGCCAGCTCGTCGACGGCGACCAGGACGCGCGGCCAGCGGGGCAGCCCGGCGGCCGCCCTGGCCTCGAGATCGCGATGCCCCGTCGCCCGCAGGGCAGCCAGCCGGTGATCCAGCTCGGCCCGCACCATGGTCAGGACGGCGTTGGCCGCCTCGACCGTGTCGGCGACCGGTGTGAGGGCGTGGGGCAGGCGGCCGAAGAGCGTCAGCTCCACACCGCCCTTGAGGTCGATACAGACCAGCTGCAGCTCGGCGGGCGTGGCGCTGAGGAGCAGGCCTGTCAGGGCTTGGGTGAGGAACACCGACTTGCCGCCGCCGGTCATTCCGCCGACCAGCAGGTGCGGCACGGTCGAGAGGTCAGCCCACAGCGGTCCCCGCCGGCCGACCCCCAGCCCGACGGCCAGCGGCGAGGCAGGAGGGGGATCAGCGTAGAAGTCGGCGAACTCCACACGGTTCGGGATGCGGCGGCGCAACAGCTCGACGTGGAGCAGGCCCCCCTCCATCCAGCAGGAGAGCTCGCAGGACAGCCGCTGCTCGATGACGTCCTGCCGCTCCTGGACGGCACGGAGCGCGAGGCCAGGCGGCAGGAGCCAGCGGGTGAGCAGCGTGTCGCCGTAGCGGCGGGGGCGCCCCTTGAGGACCGGTCCCCGGACGTGGTCGACGCCGGCGCGCTGGTGGAGGCCCACGTCGACCATCGCGCGGCGGAGCTGCGCCGGTGTCGACAGGACCATCGTCCAGAGCGTCAGGGCTCCGCCGAGTGTGGCCACCGCGGCGCCGACGGCGAGGGAGACGCCGCCAGGGAGCCGGAGCTCCCTGACGACGAGGAGGGCCGCGATCCCCGCAAGCGCGGCCGGGGTGGTGGCGGCGCGGACGGCGCCGTCGACCAGGGCGTCCGCAAGACTGCGGCTGGGCGGGGCGCCCGTTCCCTGCGTCACCGGCTCTTCGCCGTTCCCTTGGCGGCGGCGGCCGTGTCATCTGTCGCGGGCGGAGTGAGGTAGACGATCTCCTCGGCCACGACGACGGTGCGGAGCTGGCCACCGCGATCGCCTCCGTCCGGGTTGTAGAACTCGCCGCGGATGCGGCCGGTCACCGCGATGCGCGAACCCTTCTCGTTGAACTTCACCAAGTTGCGGGCCTGGCTTCCCCAGGTCTCGACGCGGATCATGTCCGCCTTGCGCGCCGCGTCGGTGCGGCGTGCCACAGCACGGCGCACCGCGATCAGGAACGAGGCTTTTGCGCGCGTGTCGCCTCCTGTCGAGGCACCGAACTCCTGAAGCTTGATATCCGACGCGACCTTGCCGACCAGGTGCACGGTGTTCATGTGCGCACCTCGCGGCGCGCGCGGTCACTGAACGCTCGTGCCTTTCTGCGTAGCGCGCGGTCCGACAGCCAGCGCCGGCGCGCTCGGCCCGTCAGCACCACGACGTTCGCGGGCATCTCGATGGTGGTCATGCTTCACTCCTCCTCTATGATCTCCGAGGCGCGAGTGCTGCCGGCCAGCACTGCACAGGACGAGGAATAAGAGCCAGGAGCGCCGCATGCATTACGGTCAGCGGCATCCGGAATCGTCAAAGCTCATTGCCGTGTTCGTGGGGAGGGGCACGAGCCGCATCTTCATCGCCACCGCAACCGGAGGCCGGACACACGCCTTTCGTAGTCCTGATCGTGGCCCGACCCAGTGACGCAGCAAAACCGCAGTCACGGTGGACCACTCGCTCGTCTACGCCGCCCGGCCTATCACTGCCCGGCGTGGTTCCCTCGGATGGCAGAATGGTTGCGTGTCGACCTTGTCTTGGAAACCCATCAACTTCGACCGTTGGCTCTGCCTAGCCGAAGCGTGTCGGGACGCTGACCCTGCCGGTGCGACAAACCTGGCCACCGCCGTTGAGCGGATGCGGTTGGCTTGGAATCGACTATGCACCGACCTCGGTGAGCTGTTTCTGCCGTCCGGTCCCGCCGGCACGCACGCTCACCATCACTATCATGCCCCTGCCGACCCAGACGTTCGTGAGCGTGTGCTCAACGCCTGTACTATCGACTATGAGACTTTCCTCATCTACCTGGAAGTTGGCCTGCAGCTGTCGACCCGATGCGTAGCGGCCTTTGGTGTGCTACCGATGAAGAATTGGTCCACCCTCGCCACCGCCGCGGAACGAGGCGACGGCGGCCTAGCCACGGACGCACAAGCGACGATCTTGTATCTGCACCGGGTCGCGTTGCATGTCCGCCACAAGGGCATCGTCCATCCGAAGGACCACTTAGCTGCGGTGTCTTTCGACAACGTGGGGAACCTCACCTTTTGGCGTCTGCCGCTAGAACCGGACCCAGCGCTTGTTAGCGAGCTCGATCGCCTCCTTCATGAAGTGCGGCCCGATATACGGGAAGACGCGAAGGTCGGCTCAACGCTCGCAGTGCAGCTGGCGCTCACTTGGATTGGCTCAGTGGTGCACAGGGTAGAGGACCTACAGCGCCTGGAGAAACTGCGCGATGCTCTCGGATATACCTTTCCAGGTCCGTATGAAGTGGCACCAGCCGTAGACGCGATGGTCGACGCCTTCATCCAAGCTCTCCCCGAGAGTGACTTCGGCCGGGTGGCCTTCGCTGCGGGTCCCACCAGCTCTCGAATCGCCACCCCGCAAGCTGATGCCGCCGCCGCGGCCGCACAGCACGATCCAACGATGGTCGAGAGGCTCTTCGAAGAGGCAACTTCCGCTGGCGAGCTTGGGGACCACGCGACCGCAGCGACCAAGTTCTCCCGCGTCCTGGAGCTCGATCCCGAGAACGGTGATGCGCGTCTCAATCTCGCCGAAGCGTTGCTCCAGTTGAATGAGCCTGAGGCTGCAATCGATCACCTGGTGGCAGCCACGGCTATCGGGATATCAGCGGCTGAGGTTGGTGACCGTCTCGTGCGTGCATATTTCAACGCGGCAGCTGCCGCCTATAACCGGGGGGCGCTGGCGACGGCTGTAGCCAACTACCGGCGTGTTTGCGAGCTCGCGCCCTCTGATGTCGAAGCTCGCCGTCGCCTCGCTGTGACCCTAGCGCGCGACGGGCACCTTGACGCCGCTCTCATGGAGGCCGCTCGGGTCAACCGCGTCGCCGCCGAAGACGCCGATGCGCAATGCGACATCGGTATGGTCGCGCTCCTCGCTGGCCAAGTCGATCTGGCAGGGCGTCATCTCCACCGTGCACTCGACTTGCGGCCTGGCTGGAAGTTGCCCGCGGAACTGTTGCAACAGAGCGGCTGACGCTACCACTCTCCACTTGTCATGACCTACGCGCGATCTCGTCCATGCAGGTTCACCGACGCCTACGCGAAATCGCCGAAGCGCACGTTAGTCGCCGCCGTGGGTGGTGGCCGACGGCGCGGAGAGATCGCCGCGCTCCACTCCCATCCTGACTGCTCCTAGCGCCATCCGATGGAGGGAGAGTTCGACGGCAATCTCGTTGAGAGCGTGTGTGATTAATGACTCCGGTTTCATCGCGCCGGCAGGCTGCCAGTATCTCGGAGACCTTCTTCCCTTGCTGCACCGCCCTATCATGCCATTCGCGGAACGCCTCAGTCCAGCTGCTGGTCATAACGCCTTCCCCTTGTAGCACCCTAGCTCTTACCTTCATGGTAGCCGCCGGCCTATGATCGCCCAATGCCCGATCGGAGCGTGAGAGCGCACCAGGAGTCCTACCGGCAGGACGCCGCGACGAAGGGCGCCATCGTCTGGTCATTTGTAGGCACCAAGGACATGGCTGAGAGCCTTCGAGGCATCATGCTGATGTGCGCCACCGGCGTTGCTGGCGCCGTGGTAGGAGCCATCGCATTTCCGCAGACTGCGGTGAGGATCGCGGGACATGTCGTCGCAGAGCCGGACACCACAGGCGCTACGGCGCTTCGGGCTTCAATTGGCGGTGTCGTCGGCCTGACGGCAGCGCTGTTCATGATGTTCCTTTGGTGCTTTGTACGGGCTCCCTATCAGCAACGGAACCAACTGCGACGCGCAATGGGCGCGTTGTCGCGCAAACCGCTCAATTCGAAGCACGAAGCCGACTTGCGAAGCGTACTGCCGCTTCTCACGAAGGTCGACGCGTCGCCTTCGTATAGGGACCTGCTCCTGTTTGCGGACTTCGAAGCACATGTACCGGATAGCCCGGTTTGGCGGTGGCGTGAGGAGTATGCCGACTTGGCACCCAAACTGGACGCCGCGATCCAACAGTTCCGAGGCCGATTGCCACAACTCATCAAGGATCGGAACGTCATGGCCATGTGGCAACGATGCGGTGCCTTGGAATCGATCCTAACTGAACGATTCCGGCAACTATTAGAGGGCCGCCCCACCCCGGTCCCCCCGTGGGAATGGACGTTCGAGCCTGATGACAGTGGGATCGGTGACGTGGCTTTAGACGGCGGATGGGTCTTGGCGTCTCGTCAACGACCGGAGGAGTTCTCCAGCATAAGGGACTTTGTGAATCGTCTCTGGACCGAGATGCCGACGTGGCCCGAGGTCTGCGATCGGCTGCAGCTTGAACCGAGAGTGAAGAAGTTGAGGACCGCCCTTGAGGTTCACGGTGCCGACCTACAACTTACAAACCTTGCCGGGACCGGACCCTGCGACCATTGTTGAACGACCACTTCATCGTCCATCAGCGCGATTGGTGGGTCGTGTACGTATCGGCGAGGGCTGTCGTGTAATCAAAGTGGATTCGCCTTGACCGGCCGTCGAAGCGGATGATGCCCTTGCTGTCGCGGTCGGTCCAGTAGTCCCCCTCCAGGCAGTAGGCGGGATCGCCATACACTCTCAGCACAGCGGCGCCTCGATGGACCGGACTCCGGGATTGGATGCTGATGGGAGGTTCGTTCCGATAGACGTAGGCCATCAGCGTTACACCGTCTGGTTCTGGGCAAATGTCCGCGGCAAGAGTAGTAGACGCGGTCTCCTGGGTCAGTAGACGGACCGACAGTCGGGAGAGCGTCTGCCGCACCACGAGGAATACGAGCGCCGGCGCCGGGGGCTGGCCCGTTACTGGATCGATCCACATTGTGCTCAACTCACCGCGCCAAGTCCCTCGCAGGACCGGCGTGGCCACGAACCACGGATGCAGAATACGTAACCGCCATACCAGCGTTTCAAAAGCGCCAACGACGAGCAATACGGCAGCGATGACAACGCCAACTGGCCGGTAGAAACCCGCAGGTAGGGCCGTTCCGGAGAGGATCAGGGCCGCGATCCACAGCCCACCCGCCAGATAGAGGATCGCCTGGAGCTGAAGGCGTGTCAGTCTCATGAGAACCCAATGAAGTCCCACGCCGCGTCAACAAACGCATGCGCCTGCTGCCGTGACCAGGGCTGCCATGGACGAAACAGGTACTTGAGCTCATTCACCTCGCCCCATTCCCCACAACCTTCGTCGCTCGTCGTGTTGTTGTACAAGTGCGCCAGAACATGCCGGATATCGGCCACGTAGTTGCTATGCCCGAAGTCTCCGTTGGGGACGTTCCACACCAAGCACTCCACCAAGTACGAGGGTATGCCCTTCGCTGCAGCGACGCCCTGCTCTTCCATGTAATAGCGAAGTCGCTTGACAATGCGGACCAGTTGCTTGAACCGACGACTCGTAGCGTCGTTCTTCTTGACGCCATTCGCATAGTGCTGATCTGGCCAATTGAGGATTAGACCACCCGAATCGGGCCGAAAGGCAGTCCCCTTGATTGCCGAGAACCGGTCCGCGGTGCCCGTGTATCGGCGATGCTCGAAACAGGCTACGACGTCGGCGTCCACCCGATAGCTGTTCTCATGGATGTCGAAGGCCTTGTCGCCGCGGTGCACCGCAGCCTTCCCAAAGTGAGCTACTAACGCAGCCTCGACCTCGCTCTTGAAATCCGCATACGCATACGTGGCGGGCTCAAGACCAACAGCCGCAAGGTCCAATCCTTTACCGAAAGTGAAATCGAGGTCGATGGTGTCGGTGCACAGGACGCAGATGTCGACATCACTCTCGATCTTGACGTTCGTGTTGTTGCGATAGGAGCCCTGGGTGAAGACGCTAACGTTGCGCCTCGCCAGGGTGGCACTCGCCTTGATAGCCGACTTAACGGCCCGCTCTGCGTTGGCGCATTTCTCTTGTTCTGTGTCGCTGGATGGACCTGTCCAGCCCCGAAAGGTCCTCTCCCATTCCGATGGCGCCATAGGGTCAAACTCCCTGGACCTGCCAGCGCCAGACGCCTCGCGATTGATCGCGATGGGCGCTCGGCGCTTGACCACCCGTCAACAGCCGTCCGGGCTGGGGGCCCGCACGCGGCCACGCCAGTCTAGCCGAACTAACGTTCTGGAACAACTAGCCGCCCCTTTACTACCGGTCAGCTAGGTCTCCGTTCCCCCGTCCGGCTCGATGAGCCAACATTCCCGTGAGCTGTACAGGTGCTCCACCATTGCGCTGTGCTGCCCGACTTTCCAGAGCGCACATCCTCGTGGCAGGGCGGCGATCACCTGGGCTTCGGCGTCGGTCAGGCCAAGCAGAGTCCGGCTGGCCTCGAGCTCGTCCGGGCGCAAGGAGTGGACTACCCTCGTCTCTGAGTCGGCCAGTAGCCCGCGGGCGAGCTGCACCTGCTCGCTGCCGGCGTCACCGGCGGCCGTCAGGTCGGAGAGCCGATGAGTGACCGCGATGCACTGGACGCCGTGGGCCCGGGCGAGCTTCCATGAGGCGGCCAGCCACCGCGCGACGCCTAGGTTTCGCAGGATCGCCCAAGCCTCGTCCACGACGAGAATGCGTCGGCCAGCGGCTGGACGGGTCACGGCCCGGTGCAGCCAAGCGGCGGCGCAGGCCATGAGGACCGCGAGGGCGGACGACGAGTAGACCGCCGAGAGGTCGAGGGACACGAGGGGCGCCTCTAGGTCAATGCCGCCTGTAGTGGGCCCGTCGAACATGCCCCGCAGGTCGCCATCACAGAGGCGACGGAGTTCGAGTGCCGCCGCCCGGCTCTGCTCGGCGAGCTGGTCCCGCCGCATGGCGATCCGATCCGCCGCTTCAGCTGACGGGCGGAGCATTGCGGCCACGACATCAGGGACCACCGGCTCCTCCGTGGTGGTTGCTACCTGGGCCAGGGCGAGTTCGCACGCGGCCCGTTCCACTGGGGTCAGGCTCCGGCCCAGGCTGGCCTCGGCGATGGCTTGGAGGACGGCCAGCTGGTCCAGCGCGATCCTCTCCGCAGACGCCTCGGGTCCGGCCACGGCAGGGTCGAGCGGGTTCAGGCGGACCGCGCCGGGCTCGAGCCGGATGGGTGCGACGCCGACGGCCTCGCAGAGCCGGTCGTTCTCGCCGGGCTTGACGCTGAGCATGACCGCCCGGCGCCCCATGGCGAGCTGCCGGTGCACGTAGGCCTTGACGATGGCCGACTTCCCCTCGCCCAACTCGCCGAGCACGATCATCCCCGGCCCGGTCAGGGCTCGGCCGCTGAGCTCCCAGGGGTCGTAGACGAAGGAGCCGCCGCCCCCGCACAGGTCGGTGCCGATGTACACGCCGCGGGAGCCCAGCCCGTCCTCGGCCATGAAGGGGTATGCCGCCCTCAGGGTCGCGGTGGTCGCCCGGTGCGCCGGCTGGCGCGACCGCGTCCTCATCGCAGACCTCGCGCCAGCGGCAGGGTGTAGGTCCAGGCCACGTCCTGCTCGCCAACCAGGCGGAGCAGCTGGAGCTGTGCCTGCTGTGCCTGCTGCTCGACGTCGGCGCAGGCCTCGTCCAGTTCGTCGACGGTGGCCGCGCTGACCGTCACATAGCCGGAGAAGCGCACGGACGCATGCCCCTCAGCGACCTCCTCGCCGCGGCGCACAACGTTCTCCTGCTCTCGCTGCCGGCGGAACCCGACGATGAAGCCCGCGCGCTGGCGCATGTCGTCGTCGGCCAGGTCCGCCGTCAGTGCCGCCTCCGCCTCACGCTGCGCTCGGGCCGGCGACTCCACTTCCATCGTCACGGCCACCGTGCGACGTGCCGAGCTCTGCAGGAGCAGCGGCGCCAGCACATCGGCCGTCACCTCGACCCGTGGCCACTCGCGGATCCAGTACGTTGCGTGCACCGCGCCGTCGGTCCGGTAGTGGTTCCAGGACACCACCGTCGCCGACGGCCACGCGCTGTCGGGGTCACTCACAAGGCAGTCCGGATCGGCGACAGTGCGGATCACCGTCGCAAGGTGCGCAGGGCCAAGGACGCCATCGACGGTGACATCCCCGCCCGTCAGGTGCGACCACAGCGCGGACAGTTCGCGCCCCAGGACGGCGCATGCTCCGCGATCGCCACCACCGGCACGCCGGATCGCGCGACGCGCCGATGCCTTCCGGAGCTGGACGGCCAGGTACACCTCGTGGCGCTGGGTTGTGGGCATAGCGCCGGCGACGAGCTCCTGATACGACTGCACGACCGGCGAGGCATCGGGAAGCGTGCACCTCTCGGTGAGATACGCGACCAGCGCATCACTGCTCTCGGGAATCGTCCGTTCCACCCACTGCATGCGGTGGATCGGGCTGCCCTCGCGCGACAGGCCGTCGAGCACGCCACCCCACCAGCTGAGCCGTCGCGCCTTGTCGTGGTCATCGAGCAAGGAGAAGCCGCTCCCGCGCACCGCAATCACCGCGGTGTACGTGCCCGCCGGGGCATCCTTGATGACGGCCATGTCGGCACCGGAGGGCGCTGGCGCGCTGAGAATCGAGACGCCACGCAACGGCGGAGGCGGCGGCAGGTTCGGCGCCTGCACGCCATCACCCACCAGCACATGACCGCGCAGGTGAGCGATTGGACGGTGTCGCTGCCCGCCCGACACCAGCGACCACAGCCACCGCACCATGACCGGCGCCCACTCATCGGCGGTACGGCCTGCGAGCGGCACCGCACCGACGACCACACCGCCGACCAGCGCCGACAGAGCGAGCACGACGGCTGCGGCCGACGTCGACACTGCAAGGATCATCACTGCGACGACGGCGCCCGCCACCATGACCGCGAGCTGGCCGAGGCGCAGGCCCAGCAGCAGACCCCGCCGCTCCAGTGGCCCGAACCGATATCGCCGCTCAGCCATCGGCGCGCTCCGTGTCCTTGCCTTCAGGTCTCGGGCTCGTAGGTAGCGAGGGCGCGTGCTTCCGCTCCGTGCTTGTCGCCACCGACGGCGGTGTGCGCAGTCCGCTCCGTGGCGTCGCTGCATTCGTCTTCTGCACGGCATCACGCACCGTCGCTGCGGCTCGTTGACCTGCTCGTGCCGCGGTTGCGGCCGCCGCTGCAGCCGGTCCAGCCCACGTTGCCACGGTCAGTCCCGAGCTCGCGGTCCGGGACAACCAGCCGCCTCCGCGGGGCCCGCGACCACCGCCGGTCGGGACGGGAGCGCGCCGGGACGCCGCGCGCATGCCGCCGCTGAACCAGCGTCCGGAGATCGCGAGCTCGACGCCGGGCAGAAGTCGGAAGACGAGATAGGGGCAGATCGCCGCCAGGATCAACAGGACGACGCCCACCAGGATCGCCTTGATGCCGCCATCGTTGAGGTTGTCGGCCAGCGCCGCTGCGGAGAGCGCGAGGACTGCGACGATGACGAACTTGGAGAGGACGACGGCGGCGAGGGTGTTGATCAGGCGGCGCAGCCAGCGCGCCGTGCTCGGCCAGACAAAGGCCGCGAGCACCAGCGGAAGGAACAGCACGCACACGTCGATGGCCGCCTCTCGGATCAGCAGCTCCAACCACAGGATCACGGCAACGACGACGGCGAGCAGTGCTCCCAGGAACGCGAGGAAGAGTGACCCATCGCCGGTGACGCGGCTGGCGACGCGTATCGCGATGCCGACGCGCTCCGCAATGCGCGCAACATCGTGGTGCATGTGCGCCGAGACGGCGGAACTCATGGCGTCGGTCGCCTGGAGTCCGCGGGACACTAACGCGACTGCCAGCACGGTGCCGATGGCGGCAATGGGCGCGTGCAACAGGTAGGCACGCAGGATCACGGAGGGCCGGCCAGCGATCAGCCCTTGCACCGTGGCGAAGAACAGGAAGATGGCGAGCAGCACGCCGGCGAGGGTCGCCATCGTTGCGTAGTTGCTACGGAACCACTGCGCATTGAGGTCGGGCGTCGTGGAGCCGTCGATGAGGCCGGTCACTTGGCTCAGCACCCACGCCGCGCCGTCGGCCACCCACCGCGTCACCGCACCTATGATCGAATCACCGATGCCCGACGCGACATCGCCAACCACAGCGCCCGGCACGCTCTGGATGGCGTGTCCGACGGAGCAGAAGGCGCTGAGTATTGGAGAGATACTGCACGGCCCTGCGTCGCTCGGTGACGCCAATGGCGACGCCATCGGTGATGGAGCAGGCGTCGGTGTGGACTGCGGGCTCGCAACCGGAGTCGGCGAGGCGTCCTGAACGGGTATCGCCGTCGGCCCGGAAGCTGTCCGCAGCATGGGTTGCACGGGCGCTGCGCCGACCGCACGCGCCGACCACCGAGGCAACAGCGCCACCATCACGACGAGCACGACCAGCGCGACGAGTGCCGCGCTACGGCGTGGGGACATGGCGGTATCCCTGGAAGCTGTCCACTTCGGGCGGCAGAGCAGCCGAGACGGTCGCCTGCTGCTGCGACTGCGGTACCGGCCCGCCGACGGTTTGCACGTCATCCAGGCGCCATCCGGCGTCCGTCCACTCGATCGCGAACGTCCCTGTCGCCCACACCGCAGTCGCGGGGAGACTCCCGTCCTCCCCGACCAGGCCGACGGCCCAGATACGCACGCTGGCGCTGGTGCCGGTGTAGCTGTCGACGTGCCAGCTGACCGGTACTGTACGCACGGCAACGGCGGCACCTTGCCCCGAAGCGCTGACCACGCCGAGCTGCGCGTCGACGGCCGCAACGAGCTGGTCCGCGCGAGCAAGCAACGCGTCCCGGTGTCCCGGCGCAGCGATGGCCGCGACGCCCGCGCGATAGGCATCTGCCTGCGTCACCGATGAGCCGCTCAGGATCCCGGCCATCTCCGTTGCAGCGGCGGCGGCGCCGGAGCTGCTCCGCGTCGTCATGTCGGCCACCACGCCGTTGTCGGGGGACAAGGGAGATGGAGACGGTGCCGGGCTTGCGGCCGGGGTGCCGGGGACGGCGTGGGTCACGGTGATGGAGCACGTCGCGGTGGCCCGACCTAAGGCGAAGCCCGATCCGGCAACGGCCAGCGCGGCCGCGGTCGTGATCGCGATGCGCACGCCGCGCGCCGAGACGCTGACGTCCATGTCGGAGGCGTAGGTCGAGCGTCGCATCAGTGCAGCGCCTGCCCCGCCTTGAAGAAGAAGTTGATGATGGTCGCCGCGGCACCGATCAACAGCGCGGCGACCACCGCCGCGCCGACTCCGCGGCGACCCATCGAGGCGTACTGGAAGTTGCCGCTGAGGCCCCCGAGGCCCCAGGTCGCCGCGCTGACGAGAAAGGCGATGCCCGTGACGACCAGCGCGAACGCCATGACGCCATTGGCGATGCTCTGCAGCGTCGTGCCGCCCGGCAGCGCCTGCGGGTCCGGGGTGAGGTTGATGTCGGCAAGGTGCAGCATGACCATTCCTCCTGACGGTGGATGCGACATGCACGCCCTCGACCGCGACGCGGCGACGTGCTGATCCGCTCCCGCGGACCCTGGTGCGGCGGGCGGCGCGAACCGCCCGCCGGCTTGGGCCGTGACCTACGAGAGAACGAGCGCGCCGGCTGGCGCGGTGACGGTCACGGGGGCGTTGAAGTCGGAGAAGGTGGCGGAGTCGATGCCGTTGCTGGCGCGGCACGGGAAGGCGCCGAAGCGTGTGACCGACACCGTTCCGCTGTCGTCTCCGAGCACGATGATCTGCTCGCCGTTGAGCGTGTCCGTCCCGGCGAGACGCAGCGTCCCGTCGACGGTGAACTGCGTGTCTGCGAGTTGCCGGGGATCTCCCCACACGGAGAGCGTCCGGTCGATGATGGTGGCTTCGTCCTGGCGCGGACCGCCGGTGAGCTGCAGCCAGCCGTTGCCGAGTTGCGCGGCCTGCTCGGCGGTCATGCCGAACATGTCGGGATGGTCCGCGATGATTGGCCCCTGCGCGTACAGGACGCCGTTGACCTTGCGAACGGAGAACCGGTCCGCGCTGGCGATGGCCAACGTCACCGTTCCCATGTAATCGCCGCTGCGAGAGAACCGCACGTCGAACTGCGTCACGTCGTCGCTGAGCGAGGTCGTCGCAAACACGATGCGGTAGCCCTGCGCTGCTCGCGTCGTGGTGAGCATGTCGGCCCAGACGGCTTCCGCACTCTTGCCGGCCTCGTCCTGGGGTCCAGTGGACGCTGTCGGCGCCGCGGTCGCCGACACCGCTGTTGCCGTGTTGGCAGGAGGCGGCGCTGAGACAGTGGGAGCTGGGGCTGACGCCGCCCGCGCATGCGGGGAACCGTGGTTCGTGACGGCGGCGACCCCGCCGGCGATGCACGCGGCTCCAGCGATTGCCGCGAGACCCACTGCTCCCATGGACCGCCATGCGCCGGGTCGGACTGCTCGACCACGCACGGAGCCAGTCGGCGGTGAGGGCTTGACCGCTGCCGCTGCCGCACGATGGAGCCACGACGTGTCGGCGAGCTTGGCCGGAAGAGGAAGCAGCAGCACGCCCCCCAGCAGCTCTGCAGGTGCCGTCATCCGGGTCGCCAGGTCGGCGCACTCCGTGCAGGTGCGCATGTGGTGCTCGACGCTGCGGCGTTGCTCCGGCGTCAGCGGACCCTGCTGTCCTCGCGGCACCAGCTCGTGCAACCGAGGACACACCTCCCGCGCTCGCGCAAGCGCCAGCGTGCGGACCGCGATGCGGAGCGCGTCGTGCGCCCGGTGCAGCAGGACCGACGCGTGCCGCTGCGACGTGCCGAGGACGATCCCGATCTCCGTTGGGGTCAGGTGGTGCCGAATGCTGAGGTCGAGCACTGTGAACTGCCGCGGGTCGAGGCTGCGCGCTGCGGTCCAGACGAGCTCGATCATGTCCTTCGACACCGCGCTCTCCTCAGGGCTGAGGTCCGGTGCCTCCAAGTCGAGCATGTCGTCCAGCGACTCCGCCTTGGTGCTGCGCGTGATGTGGCGTCGCGTCACGTTGTGCGCGATGGTGTAGAGCCAGGACTGCACGATCTCGGGATCACGCAGTCGCCCGACGGTCTCGAACGCATGCAGGAACGCCGTCTGCGTGAGATCGTCGGCGAGGGTTGGGTTGCGGACCAGGCTGTAGATCATGTCGTGGATCGACCGCGCATACCGTTCGTAGAGCTGCCCGAATGCGTCGGCGTCGCCATCCCGGGCGCGAGTCGCCAGCTCGGCGTCGGTTGCACCGTGGGTTGTCTGCGCCGCCGTCGTGATGTCGCTCATTCCGGTCCTCCGTCACCATCGGGTGTGAGGAATAGGAGCCATGGCGGGCGCCGACATTACGGTCAGCGCCCGCCCGGCACTCACCTGGCGAGAACAACCGTCCCGCCGGCGCGGTCGTACCAGGCCTGCCGCTTCGGGTCAGAGCTGAACAACAGGACCAGGAAGGCGAGGTTGCCGATCACGTAGAGGACGAGGAAGCGGCGCCATGCCTGGCCACCGCTGAGCGGACCTTCCGTCCTCGCGTCGGCGACGTAGATCCCCGCGATGCGCATCCCGAGCGTCGCCCCCCAGACCATCCAGGCGCCCACGAAGTACCCGGCCGCAAGCACCGAGGTGATGAGGAGCGCGCCGAGCTCCATGGTGTCGGGCGACGGGCCGAGCGGCCCGGCTCCGGCGACGAGGAACGCCGCCAGGCCCTTCTCAACCAGACCGAGCAGGGTGAGGTCGATCAGGCCTCCGACCGCTCGCCGTCCCCGGCTGGCCGGGACCGCCTCCGGGATCGGGGTGTTCTTGAGGCGCTCGAGCGCCTCGTCGGCCGGGTAGTAGGTGCGCACCGCCTCCTCGACCGCCGCGTGGCCGGTGATCCGTCGCTCTCCCCAGGGTGTCTGCGTGCTGTCGATCTGCTGGCTCATTCCGGGCTCCTCCCGCCATCGGGTGGGTGTGACCTCCCTTAGAAGCGCGAGGACGCCGATTTTTTCGCTCATCCCACGTTTGGGGCATTTGAGGTGTTTGTGGTTGGCCTGCTAGCACGCCTGGAGGCCGTCGAGACAACCGGCCGCGATACTCGCTACGGTCTTGGCCCATGACGACGGACAGCAGCGGCGGTATCGGGGACGAGAGCGATGAGCCTCATCTCAACCTGGAAACGCTCGATTTCATCTTCGAGCACATCAAGCAGGCGCCCTCGGAGCAACACCAAACATGGGCCAGTCTCGATGGCAAGATGGTGAGCGTCTTCGGCGTGGGCACCGCGGTTGTTGGCCTCTCTGGTCTCACCGTCTCCCACGGAGGCTCATCCGGCACCCGCGCTGTCGCTGCGCTATTGGCCGTTGCGTTGGTCGCCTACGCCGGACTTGTCGCTGTGGCGCTTGTCCAACTCTGGCCCAAGGATGCTCGGAAAGCCAGCTACGGCGACACCTTATGGCCTGATGCCTGGAACCGACTCATCCCGGAGATCAAGCACGGACTGGTTACTGATATCAGCGAAGGGACCGCGGCCAACCGCGCCGCTTTGCAACGAAAGGCACTCACGCTTCGTATCGGCCTCGCCGCAGCCGGCGCGGAGGCGTTATTCGTCGGCGTCGCATTCATAGTCCGGTTGCTGACCGCCTAACCGCGGCGGAACGACGCAGAACTCAGCCGCGGCGGATTCGTGTTGGCCGTCGGCCTTCGTCTAGGTGGTCCGGCTGTGGACGCCAATCGGGCTGCGGGGGAGGCGGCTGCGCCGGTCGCGAAGGCTGGCGTGGAGGCGGAGGCGCGGGCTTTTCGTCCGTCAATGCGCGCCGTCCCGGCGTGGTCGCCAAAGTGGATCCGGAGGTCGACTAACGGGTTGAGGAAGCGCGCGCGGCTCCCCCGTCGGCTCATCCGGCGCTGGGGGCGGCGGATCCTTGCGCAACGGCGACTTGGTCTTGGGGGCCGGGTCCTGCGACGTCACTTCCTCTCGCCCGACCCCTTGTCTTTCCTGACCTCGTCGGGTGTCGGAATCCACCGCGGTTGAGGAGGTGGAGGGTTCGGCGGCTGAGCCGGCCGAGGGCGCGGGCTCGGAGGATCAGCCACCGCGGCGCTCCGAACCCGGACGTGTGCCACGCTGGTCGCTGTCAGGCGTGGGCCGCCACTTTGGTGCCGGCGGGGTCTGCACGGGCTTCGGCGACGGAGGCTTGGGGCTCTCGGATCCAGATGGCACGGGCCGAGTATTGCACGCCTCCGAACGGCGGGGGGACGTGGCGCGACCTCCGCCCGTCAGGTTCCGCCGTAGTGGTCCACGAGCAGACTGACGTTCCCCGAGAAGAGCCGAAGGTATCCGCCCGCTCCCGACTGGAAGCTGAGCGTCCACCCATCGGCAGAGAGCCACACGGTCGATGGGTCCTCACCTGGCGCAAAGGTGAGCTGTTCTCCGGCTGGCGGCGCCAGTCCGACCGTGGCCAGCTGACTCGCCGGGATGTACGGCGCCACCGCGCTCGCGATGGTGGCGACCGCCGCCTGGTGGCGCGCCCCGGCCAGGGGGATCCACGCGTCACCGATCCCACTCACGTCTGCGCCGGTCAGTCCGAAGAACGTCAGGGCGTCCATCGGGGCTCCGGCCACGCCGGAGCTTCCCAGCGGGTTGATATCGCGCACCGCCAGAACACCGCCGACGCGCCGCAGGTCGAACTTCCCGATCTCCGGACTGCTCGCCGTGTACGTGCCCTGGTAATCGCCGTTCGGCTGGACGGCAAGAGCGAAGGCGACCGGCGCTCCCGGCGCGGTGACCGACGCCTGGCGCCCGACGTCGTAGTCGACCTCATAGCCTGCGGTGCCCTGGATCGTTCTCTGGATGTCTGCCCAGTGGGCCGCGGCCGACTCGGTCGGTATGGCCGTCGCGGCGTTGGAGGGGCGGGGCGGCACCGCGGCGTTGTGTGCAGGGTGGCCCTGGTGTGGAGCGCCGTGCGAACCGTGCGCAATGATGACCACCCCGCCGATGGAGCCGCCGAACAGAAGGAGTGCGGCGCCGCCTCCGATGAGAGCCAGCCGCGGAAGGGCAGTCCTCGCCGCGACCCGCGCAACTGTTCCCGATGCGGACGCCGCCTGCTGGTGGAGCCGCTGCAGCCAGCCGTGGCCGAGAGCGGCCGGGAGCGGCATGAGCGCGATCCCGCCCAGGAGCTCGGTTGGTGCCGTCAGGACGGCCGCACGCTCACGGCAGGCCGCGCAATGCCGCATGTGGTGCTCGACGCTCCGTCGCTGCCACGGAGTCAGCTGGGCGACGGCCGGCGGGACCATGGCGGCGAGCTGGTCGCAGTGCGTGCGGCTCTGGGCCACGAGCAGCGACCGGATCGCCGTTCCGAGCGCGGACCGGGCACGGAACAGGACGAGCGACGCTTGGGCCGTCGAGAGGCCGAGCACTCCGCCGAGCTCCCCCGTCGACAGGCCGTGCCGGACGGTGAGGTCGAGCGCGGCCTGCTGGCGCGGTTCCAGGCTCGCCATCGCCGTCCAAACCAGCCGCTCGTCGTCGTGCCGCACTGCCTCGTCTTCGGGGTCGGCTCCATCGGCCGCAAGCTCGGCAGGGACCTCAACCTGCTCGCCTGAGCGGCGCTTGAGCTCGTCCCGCGCCAGGTTGTAGGCAATGCTGAACAGCCAGGCCTTGACCCGTTCCGGCTGACGCAGGGTCGAGCGGCGCTCGATCGCCCGTAGGAAGGTGCTCTGCGCCACATCCTCGGCGAGCGTGGGGTCGCGGACCAAGCGCGCGACGAAGTCGTGGATCGGCTGGCCCAGGCGGACAAACAGACCTTCGGTCGCAGAGGGATCGCCGGCCTGGAAGGCCCGTCCCAACGCCTCGTCATTCGCCCCGTCTCTCGTGCTCCCCACACCTCATCAACGACCCACGGACCGCCTTCCTACACTCCGCACCCATGCCTGAGGACTCCCACTTCCTGAAACCCACCAAACGCGCCGCAGCAGTCTTGGTCGCCGGGGTGCTCGCCGCAGTCGGGCTCCTCGTTGCGGCTGACTTTGCGCTCCGACACTCCGGGGCCAGTGGCGCGGACCTGATCGGCGTGGACTCCACCGCTATCGCTTCAGTCACCGCCGCATTCGCCGCCGGCAGCCTGTGGTTTGGCCGCGAGGCGGTCCTGGCCGCCCGTGCAACGGTACCGCCATTGGAGAGCATCGCCCGCCAGCTCACCGACCTCGACCGCGAGCAGCGGACGACGGTTGAACAACTCCAAGCGGTCGTCGACACTCTCCGAGAGGCGAACGCTGCCACGGCGGCGATGCTTGATGCCGTCCGCCGCGCTCGCCGCCAAGATCGTGCGTCGAGCCGTCTGCAGGCGCTGCAAACCATGCTGGCGGTGGTCCACCTCTGCGAGCAAGAGACGGTACGCATTGCGTCTGGATTCCCTGCGATCAACGCCATCAACCTTCAGGCGCAACTCCGCGCCCATGTCGCGGCCTTCGGAGAGAAGGAGGTTCCGCACGCTCGCGGGGTCGCCTATCACCACGCGCAATCCCTGTCATCGTCGCCACCACACTTCGGCGACGCGCAGTTCGAGTTGGAGGCCCTGATCGAGAAGGAGCAGGAGGAATTGCGGAGTGTCACCGAGGCATAGGCGACGCCGCCCTCAACGGGATGTCGGGGAGGCCGCCAGCCTCCCCGACCAATGAGCGCCTATCGACGCGGGCGCGTTCGCGGCTTGCTCGACTCGCGGATTACCCGCACGACAATCGCCGCAACGAGTTCGAGCCACGCCTGTAGGGACATGACGTCTCCTTGTTGTGACGCGCTACATGCCCCCAACGTCGCGCGCATGTTGTCCAGCATGTCGGGTGGGTTGGGGACCGGGAGCAGCAGCGCTTCGGCGTGACCCGGCGCACGGCCATTTCCTGTGGCCACTGCAGAGTCTAGCGCTTCGCCTCTTGCAGCGCAACGTTTTCGCCGATGTTGACTGCAACTCATTTAACAGACGCGCGCGCGCGGTTTAAGGCTTAACAGTTAACGGCATACCTAGTCATTAGGCGTACCGGAATAGAGGAAGAATTCAATCGACTCTAGACAGCAGACTCATTGAGGCTGTATGCTTCAGCCGTCCAGTATGTCGGGAGGGTTGGGGACCTGATCTCCCGGTCGGGGGCTTACAGCTTTGCAGTTTGGGCCCCCCACCCCCCTTTCCCCCCTCCCCCCAATTCTACCGCGCGCGGGCGCGCGCGGCCGCGAAGGCGGTCGCCGGCGGGATCGACCCTGATCGACCGCCCCAAGTCGACGGTGACGCCAGCGTCAGGTCCCAGGCCCGCAGCCGTGATGCCACTGGGGCGCACCAATCCGGGAGGCCGGCGGCGCCACGCGCGACGCGGCTCGCACTCGACCACAGCTCGCCTTTTTTGCAGCCTCGCCTTACCCTGCAGCACGCTTCGCCCAGCCCCCTCGCATCGCCACGCGGACGTGATCGCCCTTCGGCCCCGACCGCCTCCTGGTTGTTCGGCTGGCAGAGCTGATCCGGACTCTGCTCACCGCTGGCGGTGAGCACCTGCTGCTTCGCAGCGCCCGCCCCCCACCCCTTGCGGTGCGGCTTCGCCGCGATGTCGCCGGCGAGTGGAGGGCGCCAATCGCCGCGTGAAGGCTACGGGGCGCCATCGACGCCCGGACGCCTTGCGTCTTTGCTCGACAAGGGGAAGGGGGCATCTTGGGCCGACCTCACCGTCTGCCGGAACGGACGGTCCGGGGACCGACACCGCGCGCCGGGTTGGGCCGTCGTCCCGGGAGAGGAGCGGCGTCCAAGGTTGACAGCACTCGGCCGACCTGTACGGCGCCGCCTCCGGCGGTCTCTCGCGGCAGCGGCGTGCCGTCTCCGGTTGGGAACCACGCCCCGCGGCTTGGGGCCGTGGCGGGGTTGGAGGAGAAGTCGCCCCCCGCCGCGCCCGAGCAGAGCACCGACGAGGGGACGACCGGGAGACCGTCCCCCGCCGCCGATGCAGACGCGCAATACAGGGCGGCGACGGGGGACAGCCGTGAGGATCAGGCGGAGGCGGCGAGGGACAGCACGGGCCATTCCTCGCGGGGCGCTGGCGAGACGCCCTCAGCTGCGCACGTCGGGCCGACGCAGGCCGGGTCGATGATGCCGCTCTTGTAGCCACATCCCTTCACGATCCGTGCCAGGTCCAGCTCCGTGGCCTGGTACGTGTCGGCGAGCCGTCCGAGGATCGGCGCTTGGATGGGGGCGATGGCCAGGATGCCGTGCTTGCTCGCGATGTCGTGAAGGTTGGTGCGCGCCTCGATCCAGCGCCCGTGCGTCGGCACGGGGAACACGACGCGGCGAAAGGCGGTCAGCCCCTCGCCCCAGCCAAGGTCGACGGCGCCGGGGATGGTCGCTTCGATGTCGCGCGCAGCGTCCTCCAGCGGGGCTCCGAAGCCCCCTGGATGGACGAGCAGGGCGACACCGTGCTCACGAGAGGCATCCAGCCCGGCTGCGGCGGCAGCTGCGCCGACCGCCTCGTGGGCGAGGCGACCGTCGATCAGATGCCGCAGGACGGTCGCCTTGTCTCCGCCCGACGGAGGCGGACCCGCCATGCCCTGACGCAACTCTTTCTTGGCCTCGGTCGCGAAGGCCTCGGCTTCGAACTTGAGGTGGTCGAGCACGCCCACCCACGTGCGGAAGGGGACGGAGTCGTTCTCCATGTTGGTGCGCGCCGTCGCGATGGCTCGGTCGATGCCGGACGTCAGCGCGGCCATGACCTCGTCCTCCGACAGTCCGGCCCGCATCGCCAGGCCGCCGAGCATGCGGAAGATGCTGGCTTCGCCGTTCCACATAGGCCGCTTGCTCTCCCACACCCATCCGAGGGTGAGGGCGCCCTGGCAGGCGATGTGCAAGGCGGCGAGGCGGTGTGCATCGGCGTGCGGCGAGGCGTCCTGATCGAACTGCTGCATCACCGCCTCGACGCACGACGCGTCGATGCCGACGGTCAATGCCTTCCGCACCGCTGTCCGCATGCGCCGCTCGGCATTCCACCGCTCGGCGAAGGTCCGGCCTTCGGTGCCGGTTACCAGCGGGTAGGTAGAGTCCACCATGTCAATCACCTCATCCGTGATTGGCCACGACCCCGGGTGCGTCAACACCGCGGGGTCACTACTTTTGTGAGTATACACGACGTTGTCGTGGTAGCGCAACCTAGACGGCTGCAGGCGGTGGACGCTAGACCTCCACTGCTGGCAGCCCAGGACGGCGCCTCGGGGCAGCGAGAGCAGCGGTCAGGCGCGCGAGGCGGCTGCGGATCTCCGAGAAGTTCTCATAGCATCGCCTTAGCTCAGCCAATCGATGTGTGCTCAGAGCGGGATTCCGACCTGGGCGGGCACCGGCGCCGCGTTCCACCGGCTACACTCCAGCCCGCCTACGAGTTCGGGCAGGGGTCGCCCGCGTGTCGAAGGGGTCGCTGTGATGAAGCTCCGCCGCACCGCATTCCTCGGCGCCGTGCCGCTCCTCGTCGCCGCCGGCCTCGTCGCCGTCCGGCCCTCGAACGTTCACGCCATAGGCGGCGACAACTTCGTGGTCGACACGGCGGCCGACTTCACGAACGCCAACAACACCCCGGGCGTCTGCTCCGGAGCGGGCGCAAACGCCATCCACTGCTCCCTGCGGGCGGCGGTGCAGCAGGAGGACGCCGACGGCGGCGGGACGATCACCATCTCCGCCGGCATCAGCCCTGCGCTCACGCTCGTCTCTCCCGCCAACGGCCCCGACGACGGCACCACCGGCGACATCCACATCACCCAGCCCATCACCATCACCGGGCAGGGCTCGGGCCGGCAGGGATCGACGTCGACGACGATCGACGCGAGCGCGGTCCACGACCGCGCGTTCGAAGTCGACAACTTCAGCGGCAACTCCACCATCCAGGGGGTCCACATCACCGGCGGGGACGCTCCCGCCGCCCCCAACGTGTCGCAGTCGACGAGCACCGACGGTGGCGGGATCCTCGAGGACGACATGGACCCCGGCACCCTGACGCTGACCGACGTCTTCGTCACCAACAGCAGTGGCACGAACGGCGGCGGCGTGGCGGACGAGGGCGGCGGTCTCACCGTCAACGGCCTCTACCTCGGGAGTGGCAACACCGACGGCAACACCGCGGTGGCGAACAACCAGAACGCGAGCGGCGACGGTGGCGGCCTCTACGTCAACCTCGACGGGGAGAGCGTCGAGAGCATCTCGCTGACGAACGTCAGCGCCATCGCGAACACGGCGCAGAGCTTCTGCGCCAAGGGCGGCGGAGGCGTCGGCGTCGTCGGCACCCTCGCCGGTCCGTTCAGCCTCACCAACGCGACGCTCGAGAACAACAGCACCGGCGACGGCGAATGCGGCTCCGGTGAGGGCGGCGGTCTGTCCTTCGATGTCACCGGGGTCGGCAGCAACCCCGTCGCGGCCGTGGCGTCCAACCTCACCGTGTCGGGCAACACCGCCGACGAGGGCGGCGGGATCTTCGCGCAGATCGGAAGCTCGGGCGGCACAATCGCCATCTCCAAGGCCGCCCTGGTCAGCAACGACGCCAGCAACAGCAACGGCGGCGGCGACGGCGGCGGCATCGACATCGGCCGAGGCGCCACGCTCGACCAGGCGTTCGTGAGCGGCAACACCGCGGGCGCGTCCGGCGGCGGCGTCTACTTCACCAGCGGCAACGCCACCGGGGGCGGCACTGTCCAGAACACCACGGTCAGCGGCAACACCGCCAGCAGCCAGGGAATCGGAGACGGCGTGGCCATCGGGTTCAGCCGGACGGGGCTGCTGCAGGAGAGCACCGTCGCCGGCAACAACCCCAACGGGACAGGAAGGGGCATGCAGCTGGGAGCTGAGCAGTCGACCGACGCGCTCACGCTGGCCGACGACATCGTCGGCCTGCCCCACGGCCACGACACTGATTGCGGCGGCGCCGCCCACCCGCTGTCCTCCGGCTACAACGTCGTCACCGACTCCTCGTGCCTCCTCGGCGGAACGGGCGACCTCCAGGGAGTCGACCCGCAGCTGACTCTGGTCTCGTCAGGCCTGCCTGCGTGGCAGCAGCACTACTCGATCGCCTCGACAAGCCCAGCGCGTGACCACGTCCCCACGGCCTCGTGCCCGGTCAGGTACGACCAGCTCGGCACCGTGCGTCCCCAGGGGCCGGCCTGCGACTCCGGCTCGTTCGAGCTCCAGCTCGTGGCCTCCACCCCCACGCCGACGCCCACCCCCACCGGGGCGCCTGCGGGGACCATCCAGGCGCCCGCCGCCGGCGGCGGTCCGGTCTCGAGCCCGGCCAGCGGCGCGATCCCGATCGCCTCGGGCCTCCTGATCCTCGGCTTCACCGCTCCGATGGCGGTGCGCCGCCGGCGCGGCCGGACCCGCGCTCCCGGATCGCGCCCCCTTCGCGGGTCGTGAGGGCGGAGGCCAGGCGGACAAGGCGGCTGCGGATCTCCGAGAAGTTCTCATAGCATCGCCACAGCTCAGCCAAACCCCGTAAACGAACTCGGCTCCAACGACGCCTGTCCCGAGGATGCTTTTCACGCTGCATCGGCGTACAGTCGAAGGCCAGATTCAGAGGCCGCGCCTGCCTAACAGCAGACGTCCCGACGCCTGGTCCCACCGGAGGTCGTCGACATGGCGTTCTGTTCCGCCTGCTCCTCACCGTTGCCTGCCGGTGCATTCCATTGTCCGCGCTGCGGGGCTGCCGTCGGCCAGCAGCCCCAGTCCGCCACCGCCGGGCTCACCTCCTTCGTCCGGGTGTCCGGACGAACCAGGAAGGCGGGGATCTGGATCGCTGCGGGCGGGCTTGGCATCGTGCTTTCGGCCTTCATCCCCTGGGTGAGCGTGTCCGGGATCGTCACGGTGTCGCAGTCCGGCGGCGCGGTCGCCTACATCGCCATCTTCGGCGGGGTCTGCACCTACCTGGGCAGCCGGGTCCTCATGGGCTATGGACGCCAGTGGATGCGGGTGCTGCTCTGGGTGCTCTGTGTCATCGGTGTGGCCAACGTGGTCACCCTCTTCAACGCCCTGAGCACTGACAACGCGGGCGGCGCCGTGCAGCCGTCGGTCGGCGTCTTCGCAGCATCGGGCGGGGTGGTCGCCACCGTGGTGGGAGCCATCCTGCTGCAGACGGTGCGCCTGTCGAAGCGGACGCCGGCGGTCGCTGCCGTCCCCGTGGCGGTCGCCGTCGCGCCCGCCACGGCGGCTCCGACACTCTCCCCGGACAAGCAGTTCTGGTGGGACGGCGCATCGTGGAGGCGCGCCGACGACGTGCCGCCCCCGTCAGCGCAGCGCTCGCCGGACGGGAGCTACTGGTGGGACGGTGACGCGTGGCGCGCTGTCCCGTCGGCATAGCGGGCCGCGTTCCGCCAATCGCACCGCGACAGCCACCCGCTTCGGTTCGGTACCGTACGGACGCTCGACATCCGTGGCCATACACATGACCTTCGGCCCTGGCGCCGGGTGATCCGCATGCCTAGCGTTCGGGGCTCAGGAGGCACATTGCCTCCATGCCGGAGGCCACGCGCATGAAGCGCTTCCTCGCCGTTCTTGGGTTGCCGGCACTGTTGCTGCTCGCCGCATGCGGTGGGAGCAGCACCTCCTCCATCACCGGCCAGCTCAGCTCCGGCGGGCTGCAGGGCTCGATGGTGGTCACGACCGACTCGGGCGCGATCGCCGCAGTGAAGGCCAATCTCAACCTCGGCCAGCTCAGCTCGTCGGGTGTGACCATCGTCGACGGTGATCAGCACAACGGCAACCACGTGTGCGGTTTCAACGTCAGCAAGAACGGCCACAGCTACCAGGTCGACTACTACACGGACTCGTCGCAGCTCGCCTCGCTGCTGACGCAAGGGTGCAGCAGCACCGAGCAGCAGCGGTTCCTCAGCGAAGCTCCCTGAGGCATCGCTCGAGTCCGGGGTCAGAGGTCGGCGCTCGTCCGAGACTGCGCCCGCATCCACGGCGCGTCAGCCTACCAGGGAACTCCCAGTGCCCCCGCCAGGAACCGCGCGAACGGATTCGCCGTCCTGCACGCGTCGACGAAGCGGTCCATGAAGTCCGCCGCGCAGAGCTCCGCTTCGCTGAAGCTCCTGTGGCAGGTGAAGCTCGATGCGGAACATCGAGCCGCCCACGGGACGCGGGTCGGCGACGACGTGCCTGCTGATCCTGTGCCGGGCGGGCCCGGCGTCCTCGAAGAAGAGGAGCGCCGGGGCCCTGACGTCGCGCTCGTAGCGCACCTTGTTGCGCTGGAACCACTCCCTGTCGTTGTGGGCGCGAAGGTCGCGCAGGAAGTCGAACAGCGCCGGGGTGAAGCGGGCGGGCAAGCCTACTTCGGCTGCGAGGTGATCCGCAGGTAGGGCTTGGGTGCCCTGAAGCCGGGGAACTTCTGCTTGGCGTCGTCGTCGGAGACCGAGCCGGCGATGATGACGTCCTCGCCCTGCTTCCAGTTCACCGGCGTCGACACCGGGTGCCGGGCGCTGAGCTGCAGGGAGTCGATGACGCGCAGCACCTCGTCGAAGTTGCGGCCCGTGGTCATCGGGTAGACCAGGATCAGCTTGACCTTCTTGTCCGGCCCGATCACGAAGACGTTGCGCACCGTCTGGTTGTCGGCGGGCGTCCGCGTGGCGGGATCACCCGAGGTCGAGGCGGGCAGCATCCCGTACAGCTTCGACACGTTGAAGTCGGCGTCGCCGATGATCGGGTAGTTGGGACGCGCCCCCTGCGTCTCCTCGATGTCGTCGGCCCACTTGCTGTGCTTGTCGACGGGATCGACGGACAGCCCGATGATCTTCACACCCCGCCGGTCGAACTCGGGCTGGATGCGCGCCATGTAGCCCAGCTCGGTGGTGCAGACCGGTGTGAAGTCCTTGGGATGAGAGAAGAGGACCGCCCAGGAGTCCCCGATCCAGTCGTGGAAGCGGATGCGGCCCTGCGTGGTCTCCGCCTCGAAGTCGGGCGCGGTGTCGCCCAGGCGGAGGCCCGCCCCGGCGCCCGTGTCGGTACCGACGGATGTCATCGCTGTTCTCCTCGCTGGCGAGCTGCAAGTACCCCCCACCCCGGCCGAGAGCACCGGGGCGCACGGCACGATGCTAGCACCGCGCGCGCGGGCTCGCCGCCCGCCGCAGGCAGGCTCAGAGGCGGGGCCTGAGCGTCTCCAGCCCCTCGCCGCTGAGGTCGGCCAGCGCCACCTTGCGGCCGGTGATGGCCAGGATCAGCGACAGCGCGGGACCGCTCACCTCCGGTCCGTCGCCGGCGGCCCAGTCGACGTCGGTGGCGCGCAGGCGCAGCCCGTCGCTGCGCTGCTTGCCGTGCAGCAGCGGCGAGGTGCGGCGCGCGTACTCGGCGACGGTGACCAGCGCCTGCGGCGACACGGCGACGGTCCGCCCGGTGGGACGCGCCGCGTCCTCCCCGTGGATGACGGCCTCGGCCAGCCAGGTCTGCTTGGGCCCGGGCGGGGCGGTGCTGCGCGGCGCACTGTCGCGGAACTCCTGCAGCAGGTCGGCGGTGCTCTGCGTGGCGTGCCGGCCGACGTCCTTGGCGGAGAACCTGTCGAAGTTGAACCCCGCACCGATGAAGCGGCCCATGAAGCGCGGCGGCGTCATCTGATGAGTCTCGACCATGTGCGCCACCACGTCGCGCACGCGCCAGCCGGCGCACAGCGAGGGCGTCTCCCACTCCGCGTCGTTGAGCGTTGCCAGCATGTCGCCGACCTTCTCCCGCTGCTCGTGGGTCAGCGCCCAGAGATCCGCCGGGCTCGCCACCTGGTTGGTCGCCATGGCTGGTTCCTCCGCGACAGTCGCACGGATGTGCCGTCCGCGGCATTGTAGGCGGACGCCGGCGCGGACGCCGCGCTGAGCACGCAACGGCGGTCAGCCGAGGTCCACCTCGCGCAGCATCTCCGCGCACACCTCGGGCGCCTCGATCGGCGGCCAGTGCCCGACGCCGTCCAGGAGTCGCCGCGGCGCCGCGGGCAGCTCCGCGACGATCCGCTCCGCCATGTGCGCACCCGAGATGGGGTCGAGCATCCCCCACACGAAGCCCAGCGGCACGTCGGTGGCGGTGAGGGCGCCGACCCAGTCGGCGGCGCGCAGCCTGCGCTCCTCCATGTAGCGGATCAGCAGGTGCAGGTTGTGATGGCCGTCGCCGTGCGACATCACCGCCCAGGTGGCGTGCAGCTCGCCGTCCGAGGGCTGGTGCGACGGCCCGTAGGTGAGCCGCAGCCCCGCGGACATCGCCTCCTCGGTGATCGACGCCGCCACCGCCGCGCCCCGCTGCGGATCGGCCAGCGCCGTCTGCAGCGGCAGCGGCCGGTGCAGCTCCGGGAAGATGCCACCGTTGGCCAGAACGACGGCCCGCAGCCGCACGCCGTCGAGCCGGCCCGCAGCCAGGCGCCAGAGCAGCTCCTGCGCCACCGTCGCGCCGAGGTCGTGCGCCAGCACCGCGGTGTCGCGCACGCCGTTGGCGCGCCACATCGCCACCACCGCGTCGGCCTGCTCGCTCACCGAATAGACGTGGTCGAGCGGTCGGTCCGACTCGCCGAAGCCGACCATGTCCAGGGCGAGGGTGCGCCGCGACGCCTGCAGCAGCTCGGCCACGGCGCACATGTCGAAGGACGACGTGGGGAAGCCGTGGATCAGCGTCAGCCACGGCCCCTCCCCCGCAGCGCGCGTCCAGACGCGGTGCAACGCGCCGGTCCCGGTGGTGCAGGGCACCTCGACGAACGCGCCCGAGGCGCGCCACGCCTCCAACCGCGCCATGGCATCTCCACTCATCAGCGATCCTCCCTGTTCCGCCGCCGCGACAGCAGCAGCGACACCGCGGCGCCGGCCACGACGACCACCACCACCGCACCGGCCGCCCACGGCAGCCAGCCGAACCGCGACGAGGCCGGCGGGAGTGAGGCCACCACCAGCGCAGCGTCGCCCAGCGCGGTGGTGTTGGCGGCGAAGATGTCAGGACCCGCCACCGGCGTGGTGGAGAGCGGGTGCCAGCCGCTGCCGTCGAAGGCGTCGACCGTCGCGGCGCCGATGCCGGTGGGCCCGCGCAGCACGAGGGTCACCGGCTTGCCCGGCGAGACGCCGACGGTCGCGCCGCCGTCGGTGACGATGCGGAAGCGATAGGTGTTGCCGGCGACGACTCCGTTCGGGGGATCCGTGCTCGGCGTGTCGACGGGCGTGATCGTCGCCGTGATCGAGCGCGCGCCGGCGGGCACGGTCAGCCCGTTGTCGCCGACGATCAGCTGCGCCTGCGGAGGGTTCTCGGGAGTGGCCAGCACCAGCGCCGAGACGCCCTGCGCGGTGATCGGCTGCGTCGTCGTCGCCGAAGCCGGATGGCCCGCCTGGCCGTCGCCCGGATGCAGGTAGACGTACGGCGACGGCGCGGCGAAGCTGTCGTACAGCGGTGGCATCCCTGCCGGGGCGACGAGCCGTGCCGCCACCGCCACCGCGCCACCGGCGGCGAGCAGCGCCAGAGCGGCGCGCCGGGAGCCGGTCACAGCAGGAGCCAGGCGCCGCAGTCGGCCAGCGCGTGCGCCAGGGCGGGCGCGGCCACTCCGCCGCTGAGCAGGCGCAGGCCGCCGAGCCACATCCCCACTCCGGCGTCGAGCGGCACCACACCCCATCCGTAGAGCGGCACGTGCACCAGCGCGAAGGCGAGCGCACACACCAAGGCCGCGACCGTCGCCCCGCTGAGGCGCGACACCGCGTCGAAGAGCACCCCGCGGAACACCAGCTCCTCCGCGGCGGCGACGCACACCACCAGTGCCGTCCACGGCAGCACCTGCGCTCCCGACGGGCGCGGCCACACATGCGCCGGAGATCCGCGCAGCGCGGCCGCCATCACGACGAGCACCGCGCCGCCGCCGGCACCCAGCGCGACCGCGCGCATCGCCGATGCCCGGCGTGTGCGCGCCGGCGCATCCGGCGCGAGCCGCCGGTGCCGCGGCGCCAGCGCGCCCACACACAGCAGCAGCGCCGCGAACGCCGCCGCAGCCGGCAGCGAGGACGACGCCCCCCCGGCTCCCGCGACCAGCAGGCGCGCCAGCAGCGCCGCCGCCACCGCCGCCCCGATCCCGAGGGGCGGCAGCAGCGGCCGGGCGACCGCTCTCACCGCGGCAGCGGGACCATGGTGACCGAGCCCGTGGCATAGGCAGGCGGCCACACCACGACGCTGTGTCGCACGCCCTGCCACTGCCAGATGACCGCCGCCGCCCGCGTGTTCTGCCCCATCTGCGGGCCGCTCGTGTCGAAGAGCAGGCCGCCGCCGTCGGGCAGGCTGCCGGCCGGCAGGTCGACGGTGCGCGCCGCCGCGGCGATGCCCCGCGCGTCGAGCGCCGCCGCCCGCGGCAGCACGTCGTGGAACAGCGCCCAGGCCGAGCTGAAGCCCGCGATCCCCTCCTCACTGGGCGCCCGGCCGGTGCGTTGCTGCCAGACCTGGGAGAAACGCTCGTACAGCGCCTGGGCCTCCGCGTCCAGGCCCGCGGGGTTGAAGCTGTCGTCGGGACGGTCGGAGGCGAACACCCCCACCGCGTCGGCTCCCAGCGCGTCGCCGAAGTCGGGCAGGCACTGCGCCATGGTCGTGCCCATGAAGGCGTCGACGTGCAGGCCCGCCGCCAGGAAGGCACGCCGGAAGGCGATGCCGTCGGGGATGTGCGAGGACAGCAGGAGGATGTCCGGCCGGGCGGCGCGGATGGCGCTGACGGCAGGCGTCCAGTCGGGGAGGAACGGGTCGTACACGCTCTCCCCCACCACCGTCGCGCCGCCGGCGGTGAGGGCGGCGCGCGCCGCGTCGGCGACGGAGTGCGCGTAGGCGTCGTCGGCGGTCACCAGGTAGGCACGCAGCGTCGCGGCGGCGCGCTGCAGCCGCGGCGCAATCTGCTGCAGGACGAAACGGCCCGAGTTGCCGCCCAGGTCGGACCCGTTGGCACCGACGCGGAAGACGAGCGGCTGCGCCTGCCCCGTGACCTGGTCGGCGACGGCGCCCGTCTCCCAGTACACCATCCCCTGCCGCGCCACCGCCGCCGCCGCCGGGATCGAGAGGGCCGACGAGTATGCGCCGATCACGGCAGGAACTCCGTCGCCGTGCAGGCTGGCCGCCAGCGCGGGCGCCTGGTCACCGCTCTCCAGGTCGCGCAGGTCGAACTGGATCTGCCGGCCGTCCACCCCGCCGGCGCCGTCGACCATGCCCGCGGCGATCTGCGCCCCGAGGTACTCGTCGTGCGCGTCGGCGGCGAGGCTGCCTCCCAGCGGGAAGAGCGCTCCGATGCGCAGGACCGGTGCCGCACCGCCGCCGCCCGCCGCGCCACATGCGCTCACCGTCGCAACAAGGAATCCCCCCATGGCCAGCCGCAGCCCGCGCGCCGTCCGCATCCTCACTGCACCGTGAACACGATGGACTGCGAGTACACGCGCGGGTTGAAGGGGAAGTGGTCGGAGGCGACGAACTCCGCCTTCAGCGTGTACACGCCGGGATGCACCGGCACGTCCTGGGCGAGTGCGTAGGCCATGTAGATGAGCTGGTTGTCGAGGTAGAGGTGCACGTGTCCCTCCGTCGGGGTGATCTGCGTGGTGGTGGTCTTCACCACCGTGGCGTTCTGCAGGGTGACGACGACGTGCACGGTGCTGCCGTGCACCACCTCGTTGGGCGTGGGGCTGCTGATGGACAGGGTCGCCGGCGACGACGGCCGCGTCGACAGGTCCGGCGTCGACGGCGCGCTCGGGCTGGGCGTCGAGCCACCGCCACCCGGCCCGCCGCACGCGGTGAGCACGAGCGCGACCGCGACCGGCAGGATGGCGCGTGCAGGGATGCGTCGCATGGATGGGGTCCTCATTGTCCCGCGGCCACGTCGAGTGCGACGGAGATGCTCTCACCGCTCGCCGTGCTGCCGCTGATGACGGCGTGGTATCTGCCACCGGCCATGGTGACGTCGGCCACGAAGTGCCCGGGCTCCAGCATCTGCACGCTGAGCGGCGCCGCCCCGCCGCCCGGTGGCGCCAGGGTGATGGTGCAGGTGGTCACGGGGAGCTCGGTGCCCTTGGCGTCGAAGAAGGTGCTGTGGAAGATCAGCGGCCCCGGTTTGTTGGGGTCGAGGTAGACCTGTACGCTACGCCCGTCGGCGAGCTTGGCGGTGTAGAGGGTGGGGATGGGGCCCTTGCCCTCCTGCACGGTGATCACCGGCGGGACCGTGCGCGTGGCCAGCTGCAGCGACACCTGCGCCGACTGCACACCGCGTTCGACGAGGACGTCGACGTCCCACCTCCCGTCCAGCGAGAGGTTGCCGCCGGAGCCGGTGAAGGTGCCCACGCCGCTTCGCTTCAGGTCGAGGGACGACCCGCCGACGTCGCTGCGCGCGGGGAGGGAGAAGCGCAGCTGCACCCCGCTGGCGTCGACCGGCTGCCCGGTGTCGTAGTCGCTCACCGTGACGGTGAACTGGTTGAACCCCGCCGTCCCCGGCGAGGCGACCAGCCGCGCCTTCACCGTCGTCCCCGGGTCGCTGCCGGTGGCGACGATCTGCGCCGGCGGGCCGGCCGCTCCCGCCGAGATGGGCGGCGAGACGTTGACCAGCGCCGCCGCCACCAGAACAGCCATGCCGCCGAGCAGCACCTCGGTGGATGCGACGCGACGCAATCCGGTGACGCCGCGCCAGGCGCGCGGGACGTGGCGGAAGCGGTTCACCGCGCCGAGCCCGGCGAGCACCGCCACCAGCACCAGCTTGAGGATGACCAGCTGCCCGAACGGCGTCGCGCCCAGCGCGTACCACGACTGCACCTCGACGACGGAGCGCACGATGCCCGTCGCCACCACCAGGGCGAGGGCGACCGCGGCAGCCGTCGACATGCGGCGCACCGCCGCACCGCGCCGCTCGCCGTCGAGGCCGCGCAGCGAGAGGAGCAGTGCCGCGAGCCCGCCGATCCACACGCCCACGGCGACGATGTGGAGCCACTGCAGCAGCACGTTGATCCAGACGGTGGCCTCCCCCGCCGCGTGGCTGGACGCCGCGTCCGCCCACATGCCACCCGCCGCCGCCAGCCCGGCCGCGACCACGGCGAGCCGCCGCGGCGCCGGGCCGCGCGCCAGCCAGGCGGCCAGCACGGCCGCGCCCGCGATCGCCGCCGGGATGATGCGTCCGACCAGCTGGTGCCCCAGCGACGTGCCGAAGAGGGTGGTCCACGATGCGCCCGCCGCGCTGCGCTGCGACTCCGAGACGCCGTAGGTGCCGAAGGCGGCCATCCCCCAGGCGGCCGCGCAGAGCCAGAGGAGGCGGCGCGCCGGCTCGCCGACCTCCACCGCGGTGACCAGCGCCGCGCCGAGCAGCAGCACCAGCCCCGCGAAGAGCGCCCAGCGCGCGGCCACGGCCAGCGCCGAGGGCGGGGGTCCCGCGCCGGACACCGAGGCGGTGCCCACCGTCGCACTCTGCGGCGAGACGCCGACGCCGAACACCAGGCTCCCCGCCGCGTAGTGGCCGTCGACGCTCGACACGGTGCGCCAGCTGATGGTGTACACGCCCTTGGGAAGCGTCTTCACCGGCACCACCAGGGTGAGCGGGTCGCCGGGCGCCGCGCGGGTGGGTCCGGCGGCGAAGGACTGGCCGGAGGCGTTGAGCACCTGCAGCGTGGAGAGCCCGGGGTCGGGCGCCTCGCCGAAGGTGACGCTCACCTGGGTGGGTGGCTGCTGCACCGCCGAGCCGGCGGCGGGCACTGACGACTGGGCCAGGGCGTGGGCCGACGCCGCCAGCGGCAGGGTGAGCGCCGCCGCCAGGGCCAGCCCGAGGCCCAGGCAGGTGCGCAGGAGGCGCGGCACGCCGCTACACCCTGCGGCGCCTTGCCGCCACGCCCAGGCCCGCGCCGCCGAGGAGCACCCCTGCGGCCAGCGCGACGACGCCGATCACCATCGCCCGGCCGGCCGAGCTGGAGGCGTCGCTCGCCACCTGCTGCGCCGCCGCGAGTCGCGAGGCGGTCGCGTCGAGCTTGGTCGACAGCGCCGCGCTGGAGGGCACCTTGGCGGGGAACTGGTCGTCGCTGGGCTCGGTGACCACGGCGAAGGTCTGGTCGGACGCGGTGACCGTCTGGTCCACCGGCGTGCCGTGCACGCTGCCGGTGACGTGGAAGGTGTACGCGCCCACCACCGTGGGGATCAGCGGCACCTGGTAGTCGCCGGGCGTGCCCAGGCCGGTGTCGGGGTCGAAGGTCGGCGCCAGGTCCTTGCTGTCGCTTCTCTCGCTGCCGATGCTGACCTGCACCTTGAGGTCGCCCGGCTTCAGGTCGCCGACCGGCTTGCCGGAGGCGTCGCTGGCGATGACCTCGACCGCGTTGTCGAAGCCGACGTAGCTGGGCTCCACGGCCCAGCCGATGGCGAGCTTGTAGGCGCCCACCTGCTTGACCGCGTGCGCGGACGCCGGCAGGACCGCGACGAGGGCCAGGATTGCGCCGCCGAGCAATGCGGCAGCGCGCCGGGGCAGGGCCGCGCGAGGGCGGCCGGCGTGAACGGCTGGCACTGAGTTCGTGCTCCTTGTGTCCGAAACTGACGTGTCGCGCGGCACCCGGCGGGGTGCGGCGCGGAACCGGGGGATGTCAGGCGGAGTGGAGCGCGGGCGGGGGGCGGGACCAGAGCCGCCCGAAGCGGTCGAGCGGCGCGGGACGGACGGCGGCGGCGGCCCGAGGCGCCTGCGGGCGCATCGAGCCGAGGCGATCGAGGAGGTGGCGGAGCAGGGCGATGGTGCGCTCCACCGCCTCGACGCGGCGGTGCAGCAGCCGCGAGCCCAGGGCCACCGCCGCGAGCAGCAGCAGGGCGACGGCCGCGTGGACCAGCGGCGCAAGCGCGTGCACACCGGTGACGGCGCCGAAGCCGGGCGCCGGTGCCCCGGCGATGCCCGCCTCGACGTTCTCCTGGAACAGGTACAGGCCGATCTGCAGGACGGTCAGCGGCAGCCACCAGGCGGCGATGCGCACCCCGCCCCGGGGTCGCCACGTCGCCTCGACCCGGCGCGGGGCGGCGGCAACACGGTGCCCACGCAGGGCTCCGGCCAGCGCCGGTCGCAACCCGCCGAGCTGGCGTCCCAGCCGCAGCCACAGCCGCAGGCCGTGCATCGCGCCCGCCGCCGCGGCCAGGGCCAGCAGCATGCCGACGGGAAGCATGTAGGCGTGCAGCGAGCCGACCATCACCCGGCCCAGCCCGGCCGCGCCGTTGACCCGCCAGTACTCGATGGTGTGCCCCAGCCAGACGCCCGCCAGGGCCAGCAGCACGCCGCCCGACGCGGCGAGCCTGATCCGCCGGGGCGAGGGAGCCGCGGGCGAGGTCATCGCCGGAAGGATACCGAGGCGGCCCGGACGTCGCGGTCGCCGTGCGCCGTATCCTCCCGTGGGGCCGATGCCCCAATCACCCTGAGGTCCCCACCCCACACCCTGCCGATGCGCGTCCCGTCCTCCCGCCGCTCCGCGCTGCTCGCCGTGCTGGCGCTCCTCTGCGCCGCCTGCGGCACCACCGCCTCCGGCTCGGGTGGCGGGGGCACGGCAGGCGGCGACCTCACCGTGGCCCCACAGAACTCGACGCTGCTGGTGGGGGTCAACCGCATCAGCATCGCGCTGCTCGACTCCCGCCAGCAGCCGGTCAACGGCGCCACCGTCAGCCTGGAGGTCGACGCCGGCGGCACGCGCGTCGAGTCGCGCCCGCTGGACTGGATCGGCCCCACCTACGACGACAAGCCAGTGTACAACGGCACCGCCAGCTTCCCCAGGAGCGGTGCGTACACGCTGGTGGCGCATGCCGTCCTCGAGGACGGGACGGTGCACAGCGGCAGCGCGCAGGTGAACGTGACCACCAAGTCGCCGGAGCTGCCGGTGGGCTTCCAGCCTCCCGCGGTGTCGCAGCGCATCATCACCGACCCCAACACCAGGATCACCGACCTCGACAGCGGCGTGCCGCCCGACGACTGGCACACCATGACCATCGCCCAGGGCCTCGCCCAGCACCGGCCGATGCTGCTCTACTTCGGTGAGCCGGGCTTCTGCGTCAGCCAGGTGTGCGGGCCCGTGGTGCAGATCCTCGAGCAGCTCTGCAAGACCTACTGCGACAAGCTCGTCTTCGAGCACATCGAGGTGCGCATCCCGCCGGGCGCGCAGGGTCCGTTCAACCCCGCCTACGTCGCCTTCGGGCTCAGCAGCGAGCCCTGGATCTACTTCGTCAACGCGCAGGGCGTCGTCGCCGATCGCTTCGAGGGCCCGGTGACGCTCGCCGACCTCGCTCCCGCGGCCGACGGCACGCTGGCGGGACGCGTCCCCGCGATGGACGTGACCGCCGGGTGAGGCGCCCGGCGCTGCTCCTGGGGGGACTCGCGCTGGTCGCGGCGGCGACGGGCGCGACGGCGCTGGTGCTGCGGCTCTCCGCCGGCCCGGCGCCGGCATCGAGCGACGTGGCGCTGGTGGCCACCACGGCGGCGACGCTGCGTGCGCCCCTCGACGTGGGCGACGTGCGGCTCACCGGGCTTGGCGCGCCGGTGACGCTGCTGAGCGGGACCGGCGCCGCCTCGATCGCCCCCGACCTCGGGCAGCTCGGCTACTACAGCGTGCCCCCCGGGCACTACACCGGAGTTTCAGCCACAGTTGGCGGCATCGTGCGCAGCGCGCAGGGCGACATCACCGTGCAGGCCGGCGTGCTCACCCCCGTCCTGCTGGTGGCGCGCAGCGACTCCATCAGCGTCGCCGCCGGAACCGACGCCGTCAACCACGCCACCCTCGACGCCGCCGGGCAGCTCCTCCACCCGCCCGACGTGACCTTCGTCGACCAGCACGGCAGCAGCGTTCCGCTGCACAGCCTGCGGGGGAAGGTCGTGGTGGTCGCCGCGCTCGACACCGACTGCCACGACACCTGCCCGCTCTACACCGCGATCTGGGCCGACCTGCAGAACGTCATCCGCGAGCGCGGCTGGGGCGACCGGGTGGCCATCGCCGAGGTGAGCATGGACCCCGAGCGCGACACGCCGGCGGAGCTGCTCGCCTACGCCAACCTCACCGGCGCGAGCTGGCCGCTGCTGCGCACCGACGTGGCCAGCACCTTCCAGTTCTGGCTGTCGCTGCACGCCACCTACACCAAGGCGCCGCCGCCCAGCCCGGCGCCCACCGACTGGTACACGGGCAGGCCGGAGACCTACCACCTCGACCACGACTCGCTGGCGGTGGTGATCGACCAGAGCGGCGTGGCGAGGTACATCCTGCAGGGGAACCCCAAGCTGGGACACGCGCTGAGCCCGGCCCTGGCGGCGCTGGTCGGCCCCGGCAAGCTGGGCGGGCTGCAGCAGAGCGCGTCCTGGACGATCAGCAACCTGCTGGACTACGTCGACGTCAGCCTCGGCCTGCCGCCGGAGAGCGACCGGGGCACCGAGCAGGCCGCCAGGGACGGCGCGCGGCCGCCCGTGTTCGCGCTGCACGCGCTCGACGGCAGCACCGTGTCGGTGCAGGCGCAGGTGGGCAGGCCGACCATCGTCACTTTCTGGGCGACCTGGTGCGCGCCCTGCCGCAAGGACCTCCCCGCGCTGGCCGCCGCGGTGAAGGCGCACCCCAACCTGGAGGTGCTCGCCGTCGACGAGGGCGAGAGCGCCGCGCAGGTGCGCGACTATCTGCGCTCGGTCCTGGGCGGCGACGCGTCACTGCTCACGGCGCTGCTCGATGCCGACCACTCGGTCGGTGCGACCTACGCGGTGCAGGGGCTGCCGGTGACCGTGTTCGTCGGCGCCGACGGCATCGTGCAGTCGGTGCGCGTCGGCGAGTTCCGCGCGGACGACCTCTCCAGCGGGCTGGCGGCGATCGGCGCCTGACGGGTCAGCGGGCGGCGGCCGGCTCCGCGGGCGCACCGAGATGGGTGCGGGCGAGCGAGGCGATGCGCGCGGTGACCTCGCGATGCGCCTCCAGCTGCAGCATGTGGCCGATGTCCGGCAGCTCGACCAGCTCGACCACGTCGGGCAGCGTGCCGGCCAGCTTGCGCGCGTGCCACGGCGGCGTCAGCTTGTCGACGGCGCCGACCATGACCACCGTCGGCACGGTCAGCTTGGGCACGGACTCGTAGAGGTCGATGGTGTTCAGGGAGCGTCCGAAGCCGGCGCGCACGGGCGCGGGACAGTGCGAGGTCATCTCGTCGCAGAAGGCAACGGTCCCAGGGCTCGCGCCCGGGCTCAGCGCCACGTAGCGGATGGCGCGATGCGAGAGCGGGGTGCTGTGCTGCGGCAGCTTCAGCGGCAGAGCGACCGCACGCGGCATCAGCGCGCGCTGGATTCGCGCACCCCAGCGCGGCCGCAGCACGAGGAGCTGCTCGAGCAGGTCGCCCATGCCGGTGCCGATGAGCATGGCCGCGGCGGCGCGCTCGCGCACCTGCTCGGGATGGCGCCCGGCCCAGGCGACGATGGTCATCCCGCCCATCGAGTGCCCGACCACGACGCACCTCTCGCCCTGCGGCACCGCCGCCTCGATGACCGCCTGCAGGTCGTCGCCGAGCGCGTCGGCGGAGTAGACGCTCGCCTGCGGCGGGTCGCTGCGCCCGTGGCCGCGCTGGTCGTAGGCGACGACGCGGAACTCGTCGCCGAGGTCGCGCACCTGGTGGTGCCACACGGCGATCTCGTTGGTCCAACCGTGCACCAGCACCACGGTGGGCGCGTCCTCGCGGCCGAACACCTCGACGTGCAGGCGCGTGCCGTCGGGCGACCGCACCTCCAGCTCGCGGCCCTTGATGCGACTGCCCAGCTCGGCGGTGGCCGGGTCGGCGGCGATGGCCCGCTGGTCGCGGCGGCGCTGCAGCTCCCAGAGGGCGCCGGCGGCTCCGGCGACGGCGACAGCCGTTGCGGCGCGGCGTAGGGTGGTCGAGGGCATGGCCGCATCATCGCCGAAGCCCCACCTGGGACGCCAGGGTCGTGCGGCCATGACCTTCGGCCCTGCCCTTCCCGCGTGCAGCGGTGCAAGGTGAGGGCAGCGGCGGAGCGAACCCCCATGCTCACGGAGGCGTTGGGATGAGCACGACACTGCGAGAGCCGGTCAGCAAGGTCGACACCGCGTGGTGGCACATGGAGTCACCGGTCAACCACATGGTGGTGACCTCGGTGCTGCTCTTCGACCGCCCGCTGCGGCGCGAACGGGTGCGCGCCCTCTTCGAGGAGCGCATGCTCCGCTTCCCCCGCTTCCGCCAGCGCATCGTCACCTCCCTGCGCGGCCTCAACGAGCCGCAGTGGGAGCTCGACCCGGACTTCGACATCGACGCCCACATCCACCACCTGGCCCTCCCCGCGCCAGGCGACGAGCAGGCCCTGCGCGACCTCGTCGGCGACATCGCCAGCCTGCCGCTCGACCCCTCGGCGCCGCTCTGGGCCTCCTGGATCGTCGACGGCGTCAACGGCCGCGGCAGCGCGCTGATCTCGCGCATCCACCACTGCATCGCCGACGGCATCGCGCTCACCCGACTGCTGCTCTCGCTGACCGACGAGGACCCCACCGACCGCAGCGGCCAGACGGAGTGGTGGGAGGCGACGCCGCAGCGCACCCGCGGCGAGCCCGAGCACCGCGGGCTGGTCCGCGGCGCCGCGCACGTGGCCGGCATGGCTGCGCGCGAGTCGCTGCAGAGCGTTCGCCATCCCCAGCACGCCGCCGACCTCGCCGGCGAGGCGCTCGGCGACGCGCGCGCGCTGGCCCGCGTCACGTTCCTGCCGGCTGAGGCCGAAACGTCATTGCGCCGGCCACTGGGGACGCACAAGGCGGTGGCGTGGACCGAGGAGATCCCCCTCGCCGGCGTCAAGCGCATCGCCCACAGCGTGGGCGGCACGGTCAACGACGTGCTCGTCGCCGCCGTGACCGGCGGCCTGCGCACCTACCTGCTGGAGCGCGGCGAGGTCGTCCCCGAGGGGCTCGAGCTGCACGCCACCGTTCCGGTGAACCTGCGCCCGCTCGACGGGCCCATCGCCCTGGGCAACCGCTTCGGGCTCATCTATCCCACCCTGCCCGTCGGCGTGCCCGACACCATGGACCGGCTTCGCGCCGTGAAGAAGGCGATCGACGACATCAAGGCGACCCCTGAGGCGGTCGTCGCCATCACCGTGCTCGACGCCCTCGGCCACACGCCGAAGGCGGTGGAGGAGCTCTTCATCCAGTTCTTCACCAGCAAGTCGAGCATGGTGCTGACCAACGTCCCCGGCCCGCGCCACCGGCGCCGCTTCGCCGGGGTGCCGCTGCGCCGGGTGGTGAGCTGGGCGCCGCCGTCGGGCAGCCTGCCGATGTCGGTGAGCATCTTCAGCTACGCGGGCCAGGTCACCATCGCCGTCCTCGGCGACACGCGCTGCGTTCCCGACGCCGAGGGGCTGGTCCGTGCCATCGAGCACGAGGTGGCCGAGCTGCGCCGCGCCGGCCTGGCGCAGCGGCGGGCGGCCTCGCGCTAGGCGGCGTCGGCGTGGCGTCGCGCTGGGGCGGTCGCGGTGCCGGAGCGGAAGCCGGACCACCAGCTGGCCCGCTCGGCGGCGACGGCGACGGTGGCGCGCGTCGCGCTGCGGCGCTGCACACGCCCCTCGCCACGCAGGATCACGCCGCGGAACCCGGAGGGTCGCAGGCTCTCCGAGTTGTGGAAGGTGATGCACGCGGCGGCGCGGCGCGCCCCGCCGGTGACGTCGAACGCGGCGAGCGGCACCTGCACCTGCCCGTCTGCGGTCGCCTCCAGGGCCGGCAGGGCGACCGCGCCGGTGGGCGAGGACCAGCCGAGGCTGGCCGACCGGGGATGTTCGAGAGCGTCGAGCACCGCGGGCGGGAGCCCGGCCACGAGGTCGTCGAGCGGCGGCACGTGCGCGTGGGGCCGCGGCACCTCGGGAGTGCGCACCCGGCGCCAGCGGCCCCAGGTGTGCAGCAGGCGGTCGCCGTCGAGCAGCATGCCGCGCTCCGGCTCGATGGCGACGAGCACGCGGTCGTACACGGTGAGGTCGCCGGTGCCGGCGAGGATGTCGCGCAGGAAGCCGCCCAGCAGGAGGCGCGAGTTGCGCAGCGCGTAGGTGGCCGCGGCGCGCGCGACGTGGCCCGAGTTCATGACAATTCCGACTGTTTCCGAGGGCCGCCAGAAGGAGAGCACGTCGGCGCTGCCGGAGATGACCACGCTGCGGCTGCCGTGGCGCACCAGCACCGAGGCGTGGTGGCGGCGGCGCACCGAGCGCACCCGGAGGGTGCGCCGCGAGCTGACCACCCAGAGGCGCCCGCCGGCCGCGGCGAAGGCCGCCGGGGTGATGTGCGGGCCGCGCGCGGTGTCGACGGCGACGTCGGCGTACGGCGTCGAGCCGAGCACCGTGGCGACGTCGGGGCGGTCGAGCGGCGAGGCCATGATCGCAGTCTAACGCAATGCGTCATGGCGCGTCAGGTCGACCCGCAGGGAATGTGTTGCCGCGGCCGGACCGCCCGGCTAGACTGGCTGGGCGTCCGGCTGGAGCCGGACCCTCCCCCCTGCTCGGCCCTTCCCCTCTGTGTCGCACGCCTGGAGCTTCCCGACGGAGGACCTCGTGCTCACGTTTTCCTGCCTGGAGACCACCCCGTGGTGATGGTCGGCGGCCCGGACCTCGCGTCCGTCGAGCTGCGGCCCGCCGAGGACGCCGACGCCGCCTTCCTCTTCGAGGTCTACGCCGCCTCGCGGCGCGACCCGCTCGCTCCCCTCGGCTGGGACAGCGCCACCGCCGACGGCTTCCTGCGCCACCGCTTCGAGGCCGAGCAGCGCGACTGGCGCAACCACAACGCAGGCGTCGAGTCCCTGGTGGTGCTCCGTGACGGCCTCCCCGTGGGGGGACTCACCCTCGCCCGCAACGCGCACGAGCTGCGCATCCTCGACCTCACGCTGCTGCCGGAGCACTGCGGGCGCGGCATCGGCACGGCGCTGATCGGCGAGCTGCTCCGCGAGGCGGCGCGCACAGGGCAGACGGTGCGCGCCCACGTCGAGCGGACCACGCCGGCGGTGAACCTGTTCCGCCGGCTCGGCTTCCTGCACGCGGCGACGCGCGCCACCACCTTCCTCATGGAGTGGACGCCCCGAGCACCGGTGCTGGGCGTCTGACAGGGAGGGGTGGCGCGGCGGGCGAGCCGGTGGCCCGCCTGCGGCGCGCGCCACCCCCGGGGTAGGGGAAGTCCGGTTACTGCATCGGCGGCAGGACGCCGGCGGAGGCGGTGGCCGCGGTGGCCAGGATGCTCAGGGCGACTGCGACGACGAGGGCGAGTGGGGTGCGGACGAAGCGGCGCATGTGGTGGCTCTCTCCAGGAACGGCTGCGCCGTCCACGCCAGGTGTGAACGGCGCGATCAGCGTAGGAGGCACCCGCGGCCAGCGCCGTCCTGTTCCTGTCACGCATGTCACGATCTCGAATCGTCGCGACGCCACCGGTGACGGCCCCGGAAACGGGCTGTCACGGCGGTGACACGGACCACCCGGTCAAGACAGCCCGTGTAACGACCGTGCTACGCGAGCGGGCGTGGTTTTCGCCGAGTTCGGCGCGAACTCGTGAAGCCGGCTCAGGCCCCGGCGGCGGCCCCGGCGGGAGCCCGGAAGCGGCGCACCGCCCAGGCCACGGCGCCCACCAGGCCGGCGTCGGTGCCCAGCGCCGCGGGCACGATCCGGCAGCGCGCCAGCGGCGCGGCGAAGGCCAGCTCCCCCACAGCGGCGCGCAGCGGGGCGAGCAGCAGCTCGCCGGCGTTGATCAGGCCACCGCCGATGACCACCACCTCGGGGCTGAGCAGGTTGAGCAGGCCGCCCACGGCGAGCCCCAGCGCCCGTCCCGACTCCGTGTAGAGGCGGATGGCCAGGGCGTCCCCGGCCTCCGCGGCGTCGGCGACGGCGTGGGCGTCGAGGCGGTCGGGGTCGAGCTGCGACAGGCTCGACGCCTCGCCGGCGGCGAGCAGCTGCAGGGCACGGCTGGCGATCGCCGTCCCCGACGCCGTCCCCTCCAGGCAGCCCCGGTGGCCCTGGGCGCAGGGCGGCCCGTCGGGGTCGTAGATCATGTGGCCCGCCTCGCCGGCCGTCCCCGCGAACCCGCTGTAGAGCTCGCCGTCGAGCACCAGGCCGCCGCCGACCCCGGTGCTCACGGTGATGAAGATCATGTCGCGCGAGCCGCGCGCGGCACCGGCGATCCACTCGGCGAAGCCGGCCAGGTTGGCGTCGTTCTGGATCGCCACGGGGCAGCCCAGCCGCTCCTCCAGCAGCCGCTGCACGGGCAGGTCCTTCCAGCCGTCGAGGTTGGGCGCCGCGTAGACCACGCCGGCGACGGGGTCGAGGGGGCCGGGGATGCCGATGGCGACGCCGGCCGGCGTCACCCCGCCGCTGGCCTCGCGCACCGCGGCGGCGACGGTGTCGAGCACCGCGCCGGGGGTGGCGTTCTCCGGGGTCGGGTGGCGCGCCGGCGTGCCGTGCGTCGCCTCGCCCGTGGCGGCGGCGGCGCGCACCAGGGTGCCGCCGAGGTCGACGCCGACCAGCGGCGCGCCGTCGCTCACCCGTCGTCCTCGAGGGAGTGCCAGTGCGAGGGTGCGGCCAGGGCGTCGGCGGCATCCGGGCCCCAGCTGCCGGCCGCGTACGGGAGCACCGCGGGCAGGTTGCGCAGGACGGGGTCGATGATCGCCCAGCCGCGCTCCACCTCGTCCTCGCGGATGAACAGGGTGTGGTCGCCGACCAATGCGTCGTGGAGCAACCGCTCGTAGGCCTCGGGCGGGCTGGTCTTGAAGGAGGTGCCGTAGCTGAAGTCCATGCGCACCTCCTGGGTGGTGATCTCAGGACCGGGACGCTTGGCCACGAAGCTCAGCGAGATCCCCTCGTCGGGCTGGATGCGGATCACCAGGAGGTTGGTCTCGACGCTCCCCACGTCGAGGCCGCGGAAGAAGTGCAGCGGCACGTCGCGGAAGGCGACGACGATGCGGGTGTCGCGGCGGCGCAGGCGCTTGCCGGTGCGCAGCAGGAAGGGCACTCCCGACCAGCGCCAGCTATCGATGTGCAGGCGCAGGGCGGAGAACGTCTCCACCGTCGAGTCCGCCGCCACGCCGGGCTCCTGGCGGTAGCCGCCGACCGCCTGCCCGTCGATCTCCCCGGCGGTGTACTGGCCGCGCACCACGTCGTGGGGGCGGATCTCCTGCACCGCCTGCAGCACCTTGATCTTCTCGTTGCGCAGCGCCTCCGCCTCGAAGCACACGGGCGCCTCCATGGCCACGATGCTGAGCACCTGGAAGAGGTGGTTCTGCACGATGTCGCGCAGCGCGCCGGTCTCCTCGTAGAACCGGCCGCGCCCGTCGACGCCGATCGACTCGGCGACGCTGATCTCCACCCGGTCGACGCAGTCGCGGTTCCAGATGCGCTCGAAGATGGCGTTGCCGAAGCGGAAGACGAGCATGTTCTGCACCGTCTCCTTGCCCAGGTAGTGGTCGATGCGGAAGATCCGCTCCTCGGGCAGCACCTCGTGCAGCGCCTGGTTCAGCTGCTGCGCCGATTCCAGGTCGTGGCCGAAGGGCTTCTCGATGATCAGCTTGGTGCCCTCGGCGAGGCCCGCTGCGCCGATCGCCCGCACCATGGGCACGAACGCCGACGACGGCACCGCCAGGTAGACCAGCCGCTGCTCGCGCTGCAGCCCCTTGCGAACCGCGGAGAGGTCATCGTCCTGGCCGATCTCCACGAAGCGCAGGCGCGGCGCCAGCGCCGACCACGCCGACTCGTCGAGCCCGCTGCGCGAGTACGTCTTCACCGCGTCGTGCGCGTTCTGGCGGAAGTCGTCGTCGCTCCAGTGCACCGGGGCGACGCCGACGACGTCACCGGAGGTGGGCAGCAGCCCCTCGGCGCTGAGGTTGTAGAGGGCGGGCAGCAGCTTGCGGGAGGCGAGGTCTCCGGATGCCCCGAAGACGACGATGTCCTGGTCGCCTGGCGGCCGGAGCTGCATGCGGTGCGCCGCTAGCGCCTGCCGCCGAAGTGTCGCGCCGCAGCGTCGGCGATCTTCACCACCACGGCCAGCCCGAAGCAGACCAGCACGCCCATGAAGAGCGGGAACTCCGCGTCGGGCGTGCGCCAGTCGTAGACGGCGAGCACGCCACCCACACCGAGCCCGAGCACGGCGAGGACGAGGAAGAAGACGGCGGTGCGCGTGGCCGGATCGAGCGCGGCCTTGCCGCCGTAGCGCTCCGCCGGGCTGGGACCGAGCTGCGGCATGGGGAAGAAGTGGCGCAGGGTGGCCGCGCCGACCTGCAGGAGGATGGCGCTGCCGAAGAGGATCAGCGTGACGATGACCGCCGGCCACTCGGCGCTCGGCGTGCTGTACGTGTACACGGCGAGGACGCCCGCGTAGAACCCGCCGATGATGGCCAGGGTGAGCAGCAGGGCGGTGAGCCAGGTCAGCGCGTCGAGCTGCGGGAGGGTCACCTGCGGCAGGGTCAGCACCGGCTGGGGCGCCTCGGCGGGGATGAGCCTGCCCACCAGCCGCGGGTCGAGGCTCAGGCCGCTGACGCGCGCCTGCATCCCGAAGGTCTGCACCTCCGGCATGGCCGTGGTGGGCACGGCGATGAGGCCGGGCTGGGCCCCCGGGAAGAGGCGGCGCTCCTCCCTGCGGCCGTCGGGGTAGCTGAGCCGGAGCAGGCCGCAGACCTCGCAGTGCCAGGCCTCGATGGGCAGGCCGCCGACCACGGGACCGTAGTACATCGTGGTGCGCCGCAGCCCCTCGGGACCCTGGGCGCCCTGGTAGGGGGCGAACTCGTGGGCCATGATGCCGAGGACCGGCGCCGGGTGGTCGCACTCCTCGGGAGTGGGCGGGGTCGTGCGGGGAGCGGGGGCGGTGTCGGGAGCGACCACGGGCGGGATTGTACCTGCGAGGTGCGCGCCTCCTCCGGGCGCGCGCGCCGCGCTCACCGGCGGCGCGGGATGGGCGCCCTCCCCTTCTCGGCCGAGGCGATGCCCTCGGCGCGGCGGTGGGCGTCCAGCTCGACGCTGTCGTCGAGGGGGGCGAGCGGCCGGGGCTCGGCCTGGCCGTCGCGATGGGCCAGGGCGGCGGCCAGCAGCCAGTCGGTGAGCGCGGGGTTCTTGGGCAGCAGCGAGCCGTGCAGGTAGGTGCCGACGATGCGGCCCTGCAGCACGCCCTCGCCACCGTCCTCGCCGTTGTTGCCACCACCGACCACAACTCGGCCGAGCGGCCGCAGTCCCGGGCCCAGCCAGGTGCGGCCCCCGTGGTTCTCGAAGCCCACCAGCGTGGCCGGCTGCAGCCGCAGGCTGGGATCCGCCTCGACGAGCACGTTGCCGATCCAGCGGTCGTGGCCCGCGCTGCTGCGCAGGTCGAGGATGCCCAGGCCCTCCAGCTCCCGGCCGTCGGCGTCCGTGTAGGAGTGGCCGAGCAGCTGGTAGCCGCCGCAGACCGCGAGCACCGCCACCCCCTCGGCGACGGCCCGCTCCATCCCGGCGCGCTTGTGGTCGGTGAAGTCCCGGAAGATGCGCGACTGGTCGCGGTCCTGGCCGCCGCCCATGAAGAGGACGTCGCAGCCGGCGAGGTCGGCGGGTCCGGCCTCGACGGCCACCACCTCGACGTCGATGCCGTGCCAGCGGGCGCGCTGCTGCAGGGCGCGGACGTTGCCGATGTCGCCGTAGATGTTCATCGCCTCGGGGTAGAGGTGGCCGATGCGCAGCGGGCGGGTGGTCATGCGCGGCCGTCCGCCCAGAAGGCGCTCACCGCCCCGGCGCGCTCGGCGACCGAGCGAAGGTCGAGCATGGCGGTGTAGGTGGGGAGGACGGCGACCTCCTCCGCTGCGGTCGCGAGGCTTGCGGCTGCGTGCAATGCTCTGGCCGGGTCGGTCTCGACGGTCACGTCGCCGGCCGGGACGCCGGCGTACTTGAGGCGGACGGCGAGGTCGTGGGCGCGGGTGCCGGCGGCGACGATCCTGGGACGGCGGCCGGCGCGGGCGAGACGCTCGAAGTCGACGTCCCAGATCCACGACACGTCGCGGCCGTCGGCGACCCGGTCGTTGAGGGCGATGAGGTAGGTGGCCGCGTGGCCCAGCTCGTCGGCGGTGCGCAGCACCTCGTCGAAGCCCGCGGGGTTCTTGGCCAGCAGGAAGCGCATCGTGCGATCGTGCAGACGCAGCGTCTCCTGGCGGCCGAAGCGCGGGGTGAACCGGGCGATGCCGGCTGCCGCGGCGTCCTTCTCGATCCCCAGCGTGCGCAGCGTCGCGTAGGCGGCGAGGACGTTGTAGGCGTTGTAGACGCCGCCGACGTGCGCGTCCAGGGTCGCCCCGTCGGCGGTGGCCAGGCGCAGCTCGTCGAGGCTCGGCGCCTCGATGCGCGTCAGCGCGAAGGCGGGTTGCGGTCGCGCGAAGTCGCAGCCGGTGCAGGAGTACGTGCCACAGTGGGCCAGAACCACCCGGCTGAAGCTGAGCGGCATGTTGCAGACGGGGCAGGCGCGCGCGTCGGCGGCGTGGGGCAGGCCGGGGAGCAGGAAGTCGGTGGCGTCGACGCCGATGGGGACGAGGCCCGGGAGGTTGCGGGTCTGCCCCGCCACCAGGGGGTCGTCGACGTTGGCGACGACGCGCGCGTGGTCGCCGAGCTTGCGCAGCGCGTCGCCGATGCGTGCGGCGGTGGTCTCCAGCTCGCCGGAGCGGTCGAGCTGGTCGCGCAGCAGGTTGAGGACGACCACCAGGCGGGGGTTCGTCTCCTGCACGGCGCGGTCGAGGTGCAGCTCGTCGACCTCGAAGACGGCGGTGTGGGAGCGGGGGCGCCCGCGCAGGTCGGAGTCCGCGATCGCGGCGGCGACGATGCCGAACACGAGGTTGGCCCCGCTGCGGTTGGTGAGCACCCGCTCGCCGCCGGCCTGCAGCGCGGCGGCGACGATGCCGGTGGTGGTGGTCTTGCCGTTGGTGCCGGTGATCAGCACGGTGCCGCCCGGAAGGCTGGGGGCGATCTTGCGGAGCACGCCGCGGTCGACGGCGAGGGCGACGTCGCCTGGGACGGTGGTGCCGCCGCCGCGACGGAGGAGGCGGCTGGTGGCGGCGGCGGCCTTGCCCGAGGCGACGGCGGCGCTGAGGCGGAGGTCGGCGGTCATCCTCGGCTCGGCCCTTCTGCGGCGCGCCCTGCCCGGGGTGGCAGGGGCCCGAGCCGGGTGGCGACCGTGCGGCAGGCGCGTGCGGGGAACCCGGCGTTCCGTGCGCTCGCGGCCAGGCTCGCGGCCTCAGCGGCGCCGGCGGCGACGGCGAAGGCGGCACCGCCGCTCCCGGTGAGGTGCCAGGGGGTCTGCGGCGTCAGCGCGCGGAGGCGGGCGAGCGAGTCGGCGAGGCCCGGCGCGGCGCGGCAGGCGGCGGCTTCCAGAGCGCTGCCCAGCAGGGCTGCGGGCACCTCGTCCTCCTCGAGTGCGGCGGCCAGCCGGGCGACCCGGCCGGTGGCGCGGCGTTCCTCGTCGGTCAACGCAGCGTAGGCGGCCGCCGTCACGCTGGCGCCCGCGACGGCGATGGCCAGGTGGAGCGTGGGCACGCGCAGGGGGGCGAGGCGCTCGCCGCGCCCCCCTGCGAGCAGGCCGCCGCCCGCGAGCACCGCGGGGACGTCGCTGCCCAGCTCGGCGGCGGCCGCGGTGAGCTCCTCGGGGGCGACGGCGGCGCCCTGCGCGGCGAGGAGGGTGGAGCCGGCACGGAGCACGGCGGCGGCGTCGGCCGAGCCGCCCCCCAGCCCGGCGGCCGCCGGGACCTGCTTGGAGAGCCAGAGCTCGAAGCCGAAGCCGGTGGCGCCGGCGATGCGGAGGAGCAGTGCGGCGGCGCGGACGGCGAGGTTGTCCTCGCCCGGCGGCACGCCCTCGGCGAAGGGGCCGCTCAGCCGGAGAGCTGCCGGGCCGGACCGCCGGCAGAGGTGGACGCCCGCGAGGTCGTGCCAGTCGACGGTGCAGAGGGCGGTGGCGACGTCGTGCCAGCCATCGGGGCGGCGGCCGGTGACCTCGAGGGCGAGGTTCACCTTGGCGTAGGCGGGGACGACGAGCATGCCGTCGCAGACGGTACCGGGTCGGCGAGGCCGTGCGGCCGCCACACGCTATACTCCCGCGGTTGCCTGCCGGAGGTGGCTTGCTGCCGCCTCGCCCACGCTCAGGAGACCCGTGGCCAACTCCCGCTCCGCCCGCAAGCGCATCCGCGCCAACGAGCGCAAGCACGTCCGCAACCGCACCGTCCGGTCTGCCGTCCGCACCCGGATCACCAAGGCGCGGCGCGCCCTCCTCGGCGTCGAGGAGGCCAACACACCCGAGCTGGTGCTGGCCGCGGTCCGCGAGCTGGACCGCGCCGCCGAGAAGGGCATCCTCCACCGCAACAACGCCAACCGCCGCAAGTCGCGGCTGATGTCGATGGCACATCGCCTGCTCTCCGCCGGCGAGGGGGAGGCTGGTGAGGGTCGCGCCGCGGCCCGCAGCGCAGCGGCCGGCGGCGAGAAGGGGCGCGGCCGTGCCGCCGCGGCGAAGAGCGGCGCGAAGAGCGCGGCCAAGAGCCCCGCGAAGAGCACCGCCAAGACCCGCGCCGCCGCGGACAAGCCGAAGACCACGCGGGCCAGGAAGGCCTAGCCAGGCGGTCTCATCCGGCGCGCGCGCGGGCCCTGCCCCGCGCCTCGGTGACCTCTCGCGCCGCACGCAGAGCGAAGCTCCGCAGCGCGCTGGCGTCGTCGACGCGGCCGCCCTTGACGTCTGCGTCGAGCCGCTGCAGTGCGCGCAGCCAGCCCTCGAGGACCTCGCCGGGCACGGCAACGGCCTGCCGGGCCATCCGCTCCGCCTTCCACGGCGGCGCGCCGATCGCGGCGGCCAGCGCCGCCGCTCCTCCCCTCTTCTCCCGCAGCACCTCCTGGGCCTCCAGCAGGTCGCGGATCTGCCCGCTCATGGTGGCGATGAGGTACTGGGAGGACATGCCCCCGGCCAGCCCAGTGTCCACCGCGGTGGCACCGGCCCCGGGCGCGGGGCCGAGCAGGCGGTCGAGCACTCCCCACACCTCGACCTGCTCGTCGCCGCCGACCAGGCGCTCCACCTCGCCGGCGTCGAGCGCCTGCCGTCCCGCCGCGTAGGCGCGCAGCTTGGCCACCTCGTTCTCGAGGATGCCCAGGTCGCCGTTGGAGACGGCGAGCATGTGCTGCACCGCAGCGGGTGGCAGGCGCAGACCCGCGTTGCGCAGGCGCTGCTCCAGCCAGGTGCGGAGGTCGCGACCGCGCACAGGACCGTGGTAGTCCACGCGGCCGCCCAGCTCGCGCAGGGCGACGAAAACCGGGTTGGCCGGCGCCACCTTGCCGTGCACGACGAGGCAGACGACCGTCGTCGGTGAGCGCTCGCGCAGCGCGGCGACGAGCAGGTCCGGCGGGTCGGCGCCGCGGCGCCCGCGTTCGCTCAGCTGCGGTGCGTCGCGCACCATGACGTGGCGGAGCGGGTCGAGGAAGGGCATCTCGCTGAGGCTGCGCCGCACCTGGTCGAGCTTCGCCGGTGCGTCGATGACCTCGATGTTGAGGTCACTGCTGGACTGCGCCCGAGCGGCGTCGAGCCACTGCAGCGCCTGGGTGTCGACGAGGTGCCGCTCCTCGCCGTGGATCAGCAGCAGCGGGGGCGGCGGCTGCGGCATGACGGTCATGTCTGCACCGGTTGCGCATCCCGCATCTCGGCGACGAGACGCAGCAGCTCCTGGCCGTAGAGCGCGAGCTTCGACGGGCCGACGCCGGGAACGGCGAGCAGCTCCGCCTCGGTGCCGGGCAGGCGCGAGGCGATCTCGACGAGGGTGCGGTCGGGCAGGACGACGTAGGCGGGCACGACTCGTTCGCGTGCATGGCGCGCGCGCCATGCACGCAGCTTCTCGAAGCGCGCGCTCTCCTCGGGGGTGCTGAGCTGTGCGCCGGGACGGGGCGCCTGCTCCCGAGCGCGCTCGGGGCGTCGCGGGTCGTCGATGTCGACCGAGCGGTCGCCGCGCAGGATGGCCACGCCGTCGACGGTCAGCGCGACGGCCGGGTACGGCGGCGAGGTCTGCTGCAGCGCGCCGCATTCGAGGAGGCGGTGCAGCAGCTCCTGCACGTCGGCCTCGCGCCAACCCTCGAACATCCCGTACTCGGGGAGCTGCGTCACCCGAGGGACGGCGAGCACCTGGCGACTGCGCGAGCCGACCAGGATGCCGGCGAGCTTGCCCAGCCCGACGCGCCCGTTGAGGTGCGCCACCAGGCCGAGCGCCTGGCGCACCACCTCGCTCTCGATGCGCCGCTCCACGGACGCCGGGCGCGAGCACACGTCGCAGGCATCGCCGCAGGACTCCGGGGCACCGGACTCGCCGAAGTACTCCATGATCTGGCGGTGCCGGCAGACGGGTCGCGAGAGGTACTGGGTCAGCGCCTCGAAGCGCCGGTACGCCGCGCGCCGATGGGTGGCGATGCGGGCATGGTCGATGCCGGGGAGGCGCGCGTGATCCACGAGGGCGCGGCCGTTCTCGACGATGCCGTGCTCGCGGAGGATCTCGCGTGCTGCGTCGCCGGCCACGTCGCTGAGTGAGCGCACCGACTCCTGGCGCGCGGTGACCAGGCTCCAGGCGCCGGGATCGCCGCCCATGTCGCGCAGCGAGCGGCGCACGCCCTCGAGCGTCGAGGGTGTGGGATGGGCGGCCTCGATGAAGAACTCCTGGAGCCGCCGGTCCGCGGGCGCATGGAGGAGGACGCAGCGCGCGGGACGTCCGTCGCGACCGGCCCGTCCCGCCTGCTGGTAGTACTCCTCCAGCGACGCGGGCAAGGCGACGTGCACCACCTGGCGCACGGTGGCCACGTCGACGCCCATGCCGAAGGCGCTGGTGGTGACCGCGACACGGACGTCTCCGCTGACGAAGCGCTCCTGGGCGCGGGTGCGCGCGTCCGGCGGCATGTCGCCGTGGTAGAGCATCGTCGGGAAGCGCGCCGAGAGGCGTTCTGCGAGGTGCCGGGCGCGGGCGCGCGTCCCCGCATACACGATGGCGTGGCCGCCGGCGGGATCGAGCAGCTCGTCGAGTCGCGCCAGCTTCTCCGCCTCGCTGCGCAGCCGCTCGACGGAGAAGTGCAGGTTGGGCCGCGCGAAACCGTGCACGACGACGCGCGGGTTGCGCAGCTCCAGCCGGGCGGCGATGTCGGCGCGGACCTCCGGCGTCGCCGTGGCGGTGCAGGCGACCACCTGCATCGGGGCCAGCTGCCCGGCCACCTCGCCGATCCGCAGGTAGTCGCGACGGAAGTCGTGTCCCCACTCGGAGATGCAGTGCGCCTCGTCGACGACGATGCGGCACGGTGGCGTTTGGGCCAGGAGTGTCCTGAAGTCCTGGCGCACCAGGCGCTCGGGCGCGACGTAGAGGAGGCGCAGCAGACCCTCGCTGTAGGCACGCTGCACGGCGTGCTGCTCCGCCATGTCGAGGTGGGAGTGCAGCGCGGCGGCGGCGATGCCACGACCGCGAAGCGCGTCGATCTGGTCCTTCATCAGGGCGATGAGCGGCGAGATCACCAGGGTGGTGCCACCGCTCAGCACCGCGGGCAGCTGGTAACAGAGCGACTTGCCGCCGCCCGTGGGCATCACCACCACCGCGTCGTGGCCTTCGAGGATGGCCTCGACCACCTCGCGCTGGCCCCGCCGGAACTCGGGATGACCGAAGCGGCGGCGGAGCGCGTCGAGCAGGGCGTCGGAGGGAGGGAGGGCCGCCATCCCGGCGATCATAGGGTCCGGCTCGGGGGCCGGGAGGGGATGCAGCGTCATGTCGCAGTCAGGCCTCCATCGCCTCCGGCGTACGCCAGCGTTCCGGAGTCGCCGGTGCGACGCACGCCGGGCCCGGCGAGCAGCGTGGTGGATGCGGTCCGCGCGCCGCGCACACTGGGCACGGCGATGCTTCGGGGGCGGGCGGCGTCGAGGAGGACGGGCACGATCGAGCCACCGGGTGGGGCGACGAGGAGGTCGGCGCGGAGCGAGTCCCCCACGGCGCCCGCGAGCTCCTCCTGGGCGGTGGTGTCGAGGTTGCCGACCAGCAGGGCGCTGCCGGTCGGGTCGGCCACCAGCAGCGCGGCGGCAGGCGTGGCCGCACCGATGGCGGGCATGAGCCGCCACGTGGCACCACCCCAGGTCCAGGCGGCGTCGCCGGTGACGGTGGTCACCTGGGTTCCGCGGTCGGCCAGCGCCGTCAGCGCGTTCCGTGCGGCGGCCGGCAGGCCGTCGAGGGCGACGGCGCGGTCGACGCTGTAGCGACCGGCGAGACCGGCGAGACCGCCGGCGCCGAGGCGGTCGCCGGAGGTGAGGACGACCATGCCGAGGCTGCGGGTCAGTGGCGGGAGCGCCGGGCCGAGGGCGTCGAGGAGCTGCTGCGGATCGGAGCCGCTGTCGACCAGCGCGTGGTCCCCGCTGCCCGTGCGCACCAGGTCGGCACGGGCTGCGCCGACGTCGAGCACGGCGAGGTGCAGGCGGCCGTCAGGGCGGCCGGCGGCGAGCAGGATCAGCGAGGCGAGGAGCGTGGCCGCGGCGCCGCTCGTCGCCAGAGCGGCGGGACGGCTCAGATGCCGACGGCCCCCGCGCCGCGGGACGTCTCTCGATGTGCTCGCGGCGCCGCCGGTCGGCGGGCGGAGGAGCGCGCCGAAGGCTCGCCTGTCGGGAGCACGGTGCCGCGCCGCTCTCCAGACCGTCGCCGCCGCCCCGATGGCGCCGAGCTCGGCGACGGTGAACACCGGCGGCCAGCTGCTGACGTGCACGGCGAGGGGCAGCCCCGCCGTCCACGCGGCGACGTCGGCGATCGCGCCCGCCAGCATTCCGGCGATCTGCAGCGGCACGAACCCGAGCATGGGAGCGACCAGCGCCAGCGCAGCTCCGATGCCGCTGGTGACCAGCAGTGGTGCCAGCAGCGGCACGGCGAGCGCGTTGGCCAGCGGGCCGACCAGTGAGATCACGCCGAACGTCGAGGCCATCACGGGCAGCGTCACCGCGGATGCCGCGAGCGTCACCGCGAACGGCTCGCGCAGCAGTCGAGGGCCGGGCAGGCGCTCGCCGAGCGGCGTCGCGAAGAGCAGGATGCCCAGGGTGCCCAGGAAGGTGAGCTGGAACCCGACGTCCTGGGCCAGCCCGGGGGACACCACCAGCATCGCCGCCGCGACGGCGGCGAGCAGGGGCAGCGGATCGGCGGATCGACCGCTGCCGTACAGCGTCCATCCGGTCGCGGCCATCAGCGCGCTGCGCACCGCGGCGGGGCTGGCCCCACAGAGCAGGATGTATCCGCCCACCGACGCGGCCATGAGCGTCAGCCGCAGCCGCGGCGGTGTCGCCAGCGCGGCCAGCAGCGACCCCATGACGCCCGCGACCAGCACGACCTTCAGTCCGCTGGTGGCGAGCATGTGGGCCAGGCCGGAGTCGCGCAGCGCCGCGGTGAGTGTCGCCGGCAGCGGCTGCGGGAGCGCGAAGGCGAGCGCGTTGACGAGCGACGACCCCGGCTCCGGCAGCGCGGCGTCGACGGTGGAGGCCAGCCCCAGCCGCGCCTGCGCGAGGAGCCGCGACGGGGACGGGCCGCCTTCGGCGAGAACGGTGATCGTGGCGGACTGCGCCACGGCGCTGACACCGTCACGCAGCAGGCCGGCCTCGGCGCCGGCGGCTCGCAGCGGGCGCAATCCGGTCGCGTCGAGCTCGACCTGGTCGCCGGGCAGCACCTGCGCGGGTGTTCGCAGCGTGGCCAGCACGCCGCCGCTGACGTCGACCGGGCCGTCGGCGGTCTCCATCCGTTGCGCGTCGACGATGACCTGCGATGCCGTGCGGCGCGAGCCCGTGCCGTCGCGCACCGTGCCGGTGAGCACGGTGGTGCCGGAGTGCGGTGCGCGGACGAGCACCGGCGGCCCGCCGTCGACGGCGCCGCGCAGGAGTCCCATCGCCGCCGCGGCCGTGATCAGCGCGGCGACGCGCCAGAGATGCGCTGTCCGCGTTCTCGCGACGAGCACCAGCACTGCCGCGCACAGCGCGGGCGCCACCGAGACGGCCGGACTCAGGCGCAACGCCGCAGCCAGGGACACCGCCGCCGCCAGCGTCGCGCAGGCGGCCACCGCGACCCACCCGGCGGGCGTGCTGACGAGCCGGCGATTCACGGCGACACCGGTGCGACGTAGAGGTAGGGACGCAGTCCCGTGACCGTCGGTCCGTCGACGCCCAGCATGGTCCGCAGCTCGGTGAGCGAACGGATCATGCCGAACTGCGTGCGGTAGTCGACGATCGCCTCGGCCAGGCCATAGGGCATGGTCGGGATCGCGGCCAGCTCGTCGAGGGTCGCCGTGTTGATGTCGAGTTTGGCGGCAACACCGCGAGTCGAGCTGGTGCGCAGGAAGGGCACGTTGATCTGCTTGCCTTCGTGCACGGGCCCGGCCATGTCGGGGAGCTTGCCGGGGTCGGCGCTGGGAAGGAGACCGCCCGCGGCCGCGATCGCGTCGGCGATGCGGGCGCTCGAGGAGAGGCGGTAGAGGCCGGGATGCACGACCGCGCCGCTGACGAAGACGAGCGCCATCGCCGGCGCTCCGGCGTCGACCGCGGGAGCGGGACCGAGCGACGCACGCGCCGGTTGGGCCGTGCGCGACGCCAGCCACGCGACAGCCCCGCCCACGACGACCAGGAGGGCGGCCCCTCCGACGAGGAGCCGGCGCCCCGGCCATCGACCTGCCGGCGAGCCTGCGCTGGTGAGGAGTTTTGTGATTGCGAACATGCTGGTGCGACATGCTAGACTAACCACAAATTTGTTGCAACCCCCTGCCGCGCCGGAGGTCAGCCGATGTCCCGCCTCACCTCAGAGCTGCCAGCCGCCCCGCCCCTCGCGCCCCGCGCGAGCTCAGACGCGGTAGCGGCGCTGCCCGTCCGGCCCCACGGAGGTGTTCGCCCCGGCGCGCTCGGCGATGAAGCGCACGGCCCGCCCCGACACGGGCACTCCCGCCTTGGTGATCTCCGCCGCCACCTCGGCGGCCGTCGCCTCGCCGAGCTTGGCGAGCACCGCACGGACCACGTCGGCGGTCACCTCGGGAGGAGTCGCCCGCCCCTTGGCGCCCTTCGCTCGCCGGCCGACGATGGTGCGTGCCGCCCGCCGCCCGCCGTTGCTCTCCGCCACGGGACGCCCGCGCCGGCGCACCGTCCCCGATCCCAGCGCGGTGCTGGCCCGCTCCATCAGGGTCACCGCGTCCTGGAGCTCGCGCCGCAGCGCGTCGTTGTCTGCCCGCAGGGCCGAGATCTCGTCGACCAGCGCCTCGATCTGGCCGACCATCCGCTGGGCGGTCTGCACGACGGAGGGGTCGCCGGCGGCGCGTGCCGGCCGCCGGGCGGAGATGGACGTGACTGCACGCGTACGGGGCATCGACGTGAACCTCGATGGAAGGGCATGGGAGGGGCGCACCCGGGCCTGTGCGCATGACCACCCCCGAAGGGGCGACTGCGCGTGATTCTGCTCGATCGCCCCTCCGGACTGCAAATCACGATTGTGTGCGGATCGCCAATGTGAACTGCGGCCCGTTTTCACCCGGGCGACGCCGGACAGCAACCGCCCGGCAGCCTTCGGATACCATGTACGCCTCCGCCCGGGGCCTTAGCTCAGCTGGGAGAGCGCTTGCATGGCATGCAAGAGGTCGGGGGTTCGATTCCCCCAGGCTCCACCACCACAGAAGTCGCGATTCGCGTTCGCTAAGAGCCCGGCTTGCGGCTGCCTCCCCGCCCGCTCACCCGTCACGACCTCGACCGTCAAGTCACAGGTTGAGGTGGCGGCGCCGATACTGCGGGCATGAAGACGGCGGTGTCGATCCCTGACGATGTATTCGAACAGGCGGAAGAGTTGATCAGGCGGACCCGAGAATCGCGAAGCCGCCTCTACAGCCGCGCGGTTGCCGAATACGTCGCACGGCACGCCCCGGATCGTGTCACGGAGGCGATGGATCACGCGCTCGCGGATGTCGACCAGCCGGCTGATCCGTTCGTCACTGCAGCGTCGCGTCGCGCGCTGCAGCGCAATAGCTGGTGAGTGTCAGCCAGGGCGACGTGTGGTGGGCTGAGGTGCTGGAGCCGCAGGCTTCCGAGCCTGGGTTTCGGCGCGCTGTGATCGTCGCCCAGGGAGACGCGCTCAACCGGAGTCGCATCAGCACGGTCGTGTGCGTCCCGCTGACGGGCAATCTGCGGTGCTCGAACGCGCCAGGGAATGTGTCCCTCGACGAGCGTGCCACAGGTTTGCCCAAGCCGTCGGTCGCCAACGTGTCCCAGGTCGTCACTCTCGACCGGGCAGACCTGACCGAGCGAACGGGCCGGGTGCCTGCAAGGAAGCTCGACCTCGTCCTCGCCGGTATCGATGTGGTGCTTGGACGCTGATCCCGCGGCGTGGAGTTGCCGAAGAGAAGCGGTGCTCCCGGCTCAGGCGTCGTGGGTGGTCTTCGGACAGCCAAAGGCGGCGACCCAACAAGGGCAGGGCGGTTCGACATACCGGAACCTGGGTCCACCCCGAACCTCTGTTCGTGTCACGTTACCCCGCCGGCTTCCCATCCTTGGCGAAACCAGAGGTAGCCGAGAAGAGCGCCCACCGGCGAGCCGATCAGCAGCACGGCGGCTTCAGCTGCGAGACCAGCCCACGAGCGTCCGGGCCAGAGGCCATAGAGGGTAAGTGCCCCTCCGCTCGGGGCGACGTAGCACGCCAGGATAGGTATCACTGCCCGCGCCACCCAGGCGGGCCGTTGGCTGACTTCGAAGAGGAACTCCTCCCACGAGGGGACGTCACCGCTCAGGGGAAGACTGCGGATGTACGGCCACAGCCTTCCTCGGATATAGCCACCGATGCTGAGCGTCATGAATCCCAAGTCGGCCCACACCAGTATGAAGACCAGCGAGAGGGGCATCACCAGGAGCAACAAGTGCTCGGTTGCGTGCGAAGAGTAGATGAGCGCCACTACTGCCCCGACGGCGGTCAAATCGAAGACGAGCACCTGCAATTGGAGCGTTAGCCGTGTGCGAATCTCATCCGTCAAGAATCCGTACTCGGCCAGCGCAATGTTGAGGGGGTCGCTACGACCCTCGCCGGGAGGTCGCCTTCCCGCCATATCCTCTCCGCCTCGGAATCCGTTTCCTTCGACGCCGGTCGGGCGTCCGGCGACATGATTGCACGACGTCCACCATGGCGAGAAGCGACGCCCGCATCCTGTGCAGGCGGCCCGGGGTGGGGCCATCCATGATCAGCGAGTGAATGGATCGGCCGAAAGAAGCCGCACTGGCGGAAGCTGTGCCCGGCGCTCGAGCAGTGGCTCGAAATCACTGCGAACCCCACGCCCAGCGCTCACCGAGCTATGGCCAACCCCGGCCCAAACACACGCGACCCGAGGTCAGGAGCAGGTCCAGGTGAACGAGCCCGATGCGCTGCCCGACCCGCCCGTGGACGGCACATTGTTGAAGGTGAAGGACCCCGAGCCGTCGGCTTTGATCACAGCGACTCCATTGCTGTTGTTGCCATGAACGCCGGCGAAGTTCATCCCGCCAACTCCGATGGCACCTCCGAACTCACTCGGATACGTGCCTGGACCGTGGTACGTCTGACCGCCCGTGTTGATGGTGATGCGGAAGGGGTTGCCGTCCAGCGTGGTCCCGTAGTCCGGCGTCGGGATGCTGAATGAGCTCGACGTGGCCTTGCCCTTCGCCCATGCCGAGCACGAGCTGACATCGGTGCCGACCTGTATCGACCCGGGGATCTGCACCGTCCCGGAGACCTGCACAGCTCCCGTCACCGCCACCTGCATCGTGAAGCAGATGGCGCTGCCGGCGCAGGAGCCGCTGCCGGCGCCGCCTCCGTTCGACCCTGCGCCACCACCCGTGTCCTGCCCCGAGCTGCCGCAGGCGTTGAGCCCGAGGATCACCGCTGCGGCGGCGACGCCAAGACCCGCCCTCCGGTATCGAGTGGTCATCGCCCTGGCCCCCGCTGTCGGATCGGTTGAGGCGCTCATTGTAGTGGCGACCACTTCCTGTGGAACGCCCGACAAGAACGGCCTTCCTGTTCGCTATCGGGTCACCGACCGGCGATTCGTGTCAACCATGTCTCGATTCACAGGGGGATGGCGCGGCGGCCTGCGAATCCCGCCTGCCGCTCCGGCGCCTGACCGGCGTCGGTGTCGCCCCGAGGTGATCACCCCTCGGGAGCCAGGAGCTGATCCACCAGCGTGCGGCTGAGCCACTCCGAGTACGCGCCGGCATCCCACCCCCGCAGCGAGCGCAGGAGGAGGAAGACATCGATGCTCCCGATGGCCCATGCCGTGTCGACGCTCTCCTCGAAGGGCCGTCGCAGCCGCCGCTCGGGAAGCATGCGGATCATGCCGCCAAAGGTCGTGTGCCGGCGCTGGTGCGCGGCGACCAGGTTGGCGGCTGCCTTGGCGTCGACCGCCGCCGCCTCTCGGTAGGCCAGCCAGACGGGAGCAAGCCGCTCCATGGTGGCCGCGATCAGGGCCGCGATCATCTGGACCTGGCGTTCGGGGCTCGCCTCCCGCGCGACGGCCTGGTAGCTCGGCCGGTCCAGGAGCATCACCTCCTGGTCGTCGCCGGCGACGGCCAGGTCCGTCACCAGGTGGAGGAGGTCGGCCTTGCTCCGCCCAGCCTTGTAGACGGACTGCAGGGCAACCCCCGCCTCCTTGGCGACGTCGGCCATGGTGGTGGCGACGTAGCCGCGGCTCAGGAAGAGCCGGCGGGCCCCCTCGACGACGCGCAGACGGGTGGCTCTGCGCTCCTCCTCCGCGCGTGCGCGGCGGCGTCGGGCGTCGTACGGCGCCTTGGCGGTCATGGATTGACATTAGATCATGATTCTGCGCAGAATCACGCTCTACTCTAAAGCTCGCCGGAGGATGTCGGCCATGGCAACCACTCCACGGAACCCCGGATGGACCGTCCAGCTCGCCGTTCACCGGGCGGTGCGCCGGGACCTCGACCGCCTCTCGGCTGCGTCCGCCGAGGGTCGGGAGACCGCCCCTGCCGCACTGTCGGCGTACTGGGCCGAGACGGCGACCCAGCTCCACCACCACCACGAGTTCGAAGACTCGGTCGTGTGGCCCCTCATGGCGGAGCGCCTCGGCGACCGGGTCCGACCCCTCCTCACCCGGAACGGGCAGGAGCACCTGGCCATGGCCGCGGCCATGGACGAGTTCGACGCCGTCTCACGCGCGACGACGCCCGGGACCGGCGCTGCCGGCGAGGCTCTCCAGAGATTGCGAGCAGCGGTCGAGACCCACCTCGCCCACGAGGAGGCCGACGTGCTCCCGCTGACCCCCGAGGCGTTCACCCTGGACGATGTCGCCTTCTTCCAGGCGGAGTCGGCCAGGACAAACCCGCCGCAGGCCTTCCTGCCATGGGTGCTCGACGATGCGCCGGAGGACGACGTCGCCTTCTTCTCCGGCCACATGCCGGCACCCGTTCGCGAGCTGCTGGAGTCGACGTGGATGCCCCGGCGCCGCATCACGGTCGACGCCTTGCAGTCCTCGCACGCTGAGAGCGCGTCTCGCCGGGGCTGACCGGCGCTAGTACCGGGTCAGGTCGAAGCGATCGATGACCGGCCGCAACCAGCGGCTCTCCAGCTCGCGCGCCGCTCCCTCACGTCCGGTGTCGCGCAGCACCCGCAGATAGTGGTCCTTCGACTGCCGCACGTAGAGCGACCCGCCTTCGCGACACACGTCGAGGAGCGGGTCGCGCCCTGCGTCGGCGGCGACGTCGCACCACCAGTCGAGCATCAGCCGCGACAACTCCGCCGCCAGTGCGGGCTCCGACGCCACCAGGTTGCGCTCCTCGTGGGGGTCGGCGTCGAGGTCGAAGAGCAGCTCGTCGGGCATCGGGTCGAGCGCCTTGTGCAGCGTGCGGATGTACATGTGCGAGCCGCGCACCACGGCGCGCTGCACGAACCAAGCTCCCTGCCCGAGCACCAGATACGGCCGCACCACGGCGGGATCGGCACCGGACAGCGTGGGCGCGAAGGACGTGCCGTCCCAGGCCGCCGGCGCCTCCACGCCGAGCAGCTCGCAGAGCGTCGGCGCCAGGTCGAGGTGGTAGAGCAGGTCGTCGCGCACCGTGCCCCGGTCGCGTCCCGGCCAGCGCACGATGAGCGGCAGCCGGTTGGTCGGCTGGTCGGCGGTGAGATGTGCGCCGTAGAGGTTCAGCTCCCCCTGGTTCTCGCCGTGGTCGGTGCTGATCACGATAGCGGTCTCGTCGAGGACGCCGAGCTCGTCGAGGGTGGCGACGATGCGCGACAGTGAGTCGTCGAAGAAGCGGATGCCCGTGTCGTAGCCGTCGATCCAGCGCTTGAAGTCGTCGCGCGTGCGCATCTGCTCCGGATGCCACGGCGAGAAGGTCAGCATGCTGGTGAGGTCGCGCGCGCCGAGCGGCCCGTACGTCTCCTGCGCGGCGTCGAGCGTCTCCTGCGACGGGAAGTCGCCGGCCGCCACGTCCTCGAACGGCTTCCCGAAGGACTCCGGAGTCCGGTACACCGTGTGCGGATCCCAGAAGTGCAGGTGGAGCAGCCAGTCGTCCTCGCGCCCGTTCTGCTCCAGCCATCGCCGCGCCGGCCCCTCCAGGTCGGTGGCGATCTCGTCGCCGATGCGGTTGCTGAAGCGGTGCACCTCGTTCCAGCCGGAGGTGAAGTGCCAGGCGAGATGGCGCTGGTGGAAGGTGCTGAAGGACACCGTGCGCATTCCCCGGTTGGCGAGCGCCAGCATCAGCGGTGCACGCGCCGGGTCGGTGTCGTGGCCGTCGCCGGGATAGCGCACCTGCGCCGAGCGCCCGGCGTGGGTGACCACGCCCGTGCGCATCCCGAAGCGCCCCGAGAACAGCGCCGTGCGTGACGGCAGGCAGGGCACGTCGCTGGCGTAGCAGCGGGTGTAGCGAACGCCCTCGGCGGCGAGCGCGTCGACGGTCGGCGAGGTGTCCCGGTGGTAGCCGTAGCAGCCGAGGTGGTCGGCCCGCAGGGTGTCGCAGTCCACATAGAGAACGCGCATTGGGACGGAATTCTTACAAATTCGGGCGGGACGGCGCGGGTGGCCACAGGCCCGCCGGCTGTGGTACACGGCGCCATGACGATGTCCACCCCGACCCAGAGCGCCGACGCGCCCCTCCGGCTCCACGGGGGATGGCGCGCCGCCTTGGCCCGCTTCGGCCACGCCTACCTCAGCTCGGGCGCGTCGCAGTACGCGACCATGGTCGCCTTCAGCCTGTTCGTGGCCCTCATGCCCCTGCTGCTCGGCGTCCTCAGCCTCTGGGGGCTGGTCGCGCGCAACGTGCGGCGCTTCGACGCCGTCAGGTCGATGCTCGTCCACCTCTTCCCCAGCGACCTGCAGGGCGCGGTGGGCCAGCTGGTGAGCGGCACCGGGAGCCACGTCGTCCTCATCGCGGTGGCCTCGGTGGTGAGCCTCTTCTGGTTCAGCACGGGGCTGTTCTCGACCATCGGCTTCGCGCTCAACCGCATCCATCACCTGCCCGACCGCAGCTTCGTGCAGCAACGCCTGCGCGGGCTGATGCTGCCCTTCCCGCTGATCGGGGCAACCTATCTCGCGGCGGGAGTCAGCCTGGGCGCGAGGCAGTCGAAGATCCCCATCTGGCTGGTCCCTGTCGCGCTGTGGATCGGTCTGACCTGGCTCATCGGGTTCCTCTACCGGCGCGCGCCCAGCCGGCGCGATCCCGTGGCGATGATCTTCCCCGGGTCGGCGCTGGCGAGCGGCCTCATCGTCGGGCTCGCCTTCGTCTTCCCGCTGTATGCGGCGGTCTCGGAATCGATCAGCAGCGGTGCACGCCTGCTCACCGCCGTCTTCGTGCTGGTGGCCTGGATCTACTGCACGGCGCAGGCGCTGATGGTCGGCGCGCTCGTCAACCTGCTGCGCGCCACCCGCGCCTGACGCTTTACGGCACTTGACATATCTCTACCGTGATCGGTCCACGGCCGCGCCTACACTCGCGTGATGCGACCGCGTCGCCGTTTTGCCAGAGCCGTCACCCTGACGGGCGCCGCCGTGGCCGCGCTGGCGGCGAGCGCACTGCTGGCACCGCCCGCACACGCGGACGGTCCGGTTCCCGATGCCAGCTGCGCGCAGCAGGCGGGCCACCGCTCGCTCAACGACAACACACCGGCGGTCATCGAGTTCGTCAACCACTCCTCGATCACGGTGCAGACGCTCTGGCTCGACTTCTCCGGCAAGCGTGTCTTCTACGAGAAGGTGGCCAGCGGCGGGTCGTACAGCCAGAAGACCTGGATCACCCATCCGTGGGTGGTCGCCGACCTGAGCGGGAACTGCCTGACCTTCTACGTCACGGCGGCCACGTCGGCGACGGTGACGGTTGCCGATGCGGCAGGCACGGCCGCGTCGTCGACGGCCACAGGCGGCAGCGACACGGCGACGAGCGAGAGCACGACCGGCGACGGCACGACGGCGTCGCAGGACGTCGCCGGCGCCGCGGGCGGAGCGTCGAGCGGTGGACCGGGCACCGGCCCGGGATCGCCAACCGGTACGACGCCGACCGCTACCTCGCCGAGCGGCAACGGTCCGCCGGTGACGCTCATCGCGGCGGCCGTCGCCGCGGCCGCAGCGGCGGCCCTCGCCGCGATCGCAGCCGCGCAGGGTTGGATACCCGGACGCAACAGCCCGCAGCTCCCGCCCGGTGCGTCGCCCCTCGATGCACAGGTGGGCGGGTCCCCGTCCGGATACGACCTGCAGTCGACCCCGCCGTCGACCAGTCCATCCGGCTACGACCTGCAGTCCACTCCGCCGTCCACCAGCCCGACCGGCTACGACCTCCACTCCACTCCACCATCGACGAGCCCGCCCGGCTACGACGCCGGACCGACGCCGCCCTCGACGTCGCCACCGGGCTACGACGCCGGGCCCACTCCCCCGTCGACGTCGCCGCCCGGCTACGACTCCGGGCCCACCGGGTAGCTCGCCCACGACCGTGCGCTCGCGCCGGCGGAAACAGCGCAGAGCTGGCTCACCTGGAGCGACGCAGGGAGAACCTGTCGGGGTCGGGGACGCCCAGCGCGAGCCCGGCCGACCATCCCGGCGCGCTGCCACCCAGCGGCGGCTGGATCGCCGCCATGTCGAGCCCGGCGCCACAGAGCAGCCACGAGACGAGCGAGTTGGAGTTCCACATCTCGCCGGTGCCCATCTCGTCGCGCCCCCAGGTCAGTCGGGGAACCCGCGGAACCAGGTCGAGCACCCCCGCGGCCGTGTCGCGGTCGGCGCTGACCCGTCGTGGGCTCTCGACGGCTTCCTCTGCGTCGGGGATGCGGCCCTCACGCCAGCAACGGACCTCGTAGCGGAATGCCCGCAGCCTCCCCAGCCATGGCGCGGCGACTGGCCCTTCGCAGACCACTCCGCGATCGGGGGCGGACTCGTTCCACACAGGCGCCATCTCGATGACGTGGCTGACCCCGTCGAGATGGACCGTCAGTGCGGAGTGGTACAGGCTGCGGGCGGGTCGGTGCTGGTGCCGTGCGGCAAGCGCCTCGTAGACCCGGCCGTTCCAGCGGACTGAATGCCCGCCGGCACCGAGCGGAAGCCAGAAGAGGTCGACGGCGCCGCGCGTCGCGCTCACCGGACTGCTGACTGCCAATCCGTCGCCTGCCATGCGTCGATGCTCGACCCGAGCCGGCGCGCGGACAAGGGTCCTTCCTCCCGCCCCGCACCGGCCATTGGTCTCCCCGAGTCCGCGAGTCAGTCGAGCAGCGCGCGCAGACGGGTGGCGACGCGAGCAGCGGTCGGGACGGTGTCCTCGGCCTCGCGCAGCAGCGCCTCGGTGGCACGGGTGAGCGCCTCGCGCAGCGCGTCGCGGTCGCGTGCGGTCACCCGGACGGCGTCGAAGCCGGCGAGGACGTCGGGCGGCAGGTCGTCGAGGCCGCGGCCGAAACGCGCGGGCAGCCCGCGTCGCGCGCAGGCGATGGCGAGCGCGCTCTCGCGGATGGCGTTGATCGCGTGCTCCGCCTGCCAGAGGCGGCCGCGCTCGATGCACGCGCGCGCCTCGCGGACGTAGACCGCGGCCCAGCCGAACAGATCGCCAGTGGGTGCGGGCCCCGGCTCGTGGTGCATGCGCTCCTCGCCGAAGACGAGCCGGAAGCGCGGACCGCCGGCGCCGAACTCCGCAGCCGGCGTGAAGGAGAGGTCCATCTGCAGGCCGCCGGCGAGCAGGAAGACGCGGTAGACGATGTGCCCGGCCGGGAGGTCGAAGAGGACGGCGGCGTCGAGGTCGGCGGCGAGCCGCTCCGTCCAGTCGTCGAGCACCGCGCCGACCGGGACGGGGTCGTCGACGGCGAAGGTGAGGTCGAGGTCGGACCAGCGGTCACCTCCGCTGACCAGCGAGCCGATCACCGCCGCGGCGACGATCCGCCCGTCGGCGCGAGCCATGGCGAGCACGTGGTCACGAGCCGACTCGCGCTCGGCGATGGTGAACACGGCGGTCAGGACCCGGGGTCGCCGCGCGCCAGGCGGTCGCGCAGCCAGTCCACCTCGAACTGGTCGTCGGGATCGAGCGCCATGCCCATCGACTCCAGGCTGTGCATCCCGGAGTCGAAGAGGCCGCGCGCCGTCGCGGCATCACCGCGCAGCAGCGACACCGCCGCCCAGTTGATGTCGTGCCAGGCGTCGCCGTAGGCGTCGCGGTCGGCGCCCTCGTCGCGCTGGGTGAAGAACCCGGCGGCGCTGTCCACGTCGCCGCGATGCACCTCGATCCAGCCGAGGTTGTGCTGCTCCATCTTCACCCATCCGCCGTTGCCCAGCTCGGCGTTGAGGGAGAGGCTCTCCAGGTACAGGGCGCGCGCCGTGTCGTACTCCTGCCGGAGATGCGCGCCCGCGGCCTGGAGATGCAGCGGCGCCGCCTCCGCAGCGCGGTCGCCGGCCGCCTGCGCCCGCGCCCGCGCGCTCGCCGCCAGGGACAGCACGTCGTCGTAGCGCCCGTCGCGCAGCGCGATGCGCGCCAGCCCCGTCAGCGCCTCGCACTCCCCCTGCACGTCGTCGAGCCGGCGCGCCAGGGCCAGGGCGTCCTCGTTGCGCGACAGCGAGCGGTCGCGGTCGCCCGCGCGAAAGGCGAGCAGCCCGTCGGCGCAGAGCACGCGCACCCGCCACACCGACTCGCCGCCGAAGGCGGCCAGCGCGGCGGCGGCCACCTCCGCGCCCTCGTCCAGCTCACCGCGCGTCGACCACACCCGCCACGTCCGCCCCACCAGCTCCAGAGCACGCTCGTCGTGGAGATGTGCGATCGCCTGCGGCACCTCGCCGCGCCGGGCGGCGAATGCCTCCAGGTCGCCGGCACGCGCCAGGGCGAGCAGCTCGTCGACGCTCATCTCGGGAGCGCCCCACCGTGTGCCGCGCCAGCGCGTCTCATCGGACTCGAAGCGTGCCACGAACACGGGTCGCATGGCATGGCCCCGCTGGCGGTGGCCGGACCTGCGGTCAGCTCAGACTGCGGCGCACTCGCCTTCGCCGGTCTTGCCGGTGAAGACGTGGTCCTGGTCCCAGTCGTAGACCTCCTCGCGGCTGGGCGCCTCGGAGAGCTGCAGCGGCAGGAGGAGCTCCTTGACCTCGGCCTTGTCGACCGCCTCGATCCACTCGGCGAAGGTCTGGCCGACCAGGGCGTCGGTGCGGTACCGCGCCCAGAGCAGGTCGAGCGCCTGGGGCACGCGACGCGCCGGGATGCGGATGATCGGCTGGGCCAGCCGGGCGCCACGGGAGTCGATCCCGCCGGCGAGCAGCATCATGTAGTGCGGCACCGGCTCGTCGGTGACGTTCTTGTTGTTGCCGTAGAAGCCGACGGTGGCCAGGTGATGCTGCCCGCAGGAGTTGGGGCAGCCGCTGGCGCGGATGGTGGTGCCGGCGAAGGCGGGCAGGTCGGCGAGGCGGTTCTCGTCGAGCCAGCGGCCGACGGCGCGACCCAGGCCGCGCGACGACGTGATGCCGAGGTTGCAGGTGTCGGCACCCGGGCAGGTGACCACGTCGCGGACGCCGAGCGCCTCGCTGCGCGCCAGCCCGTGCGGCTCCAGCGCGTCGTAGACAGCGGGCAGGTCGGTGAGGCGCACGTCGCGCAGCACCATGTTCTGGCCGGCGCTGGTGCGAACCTCGCTGCGGCTGAAGCGGCGGGCGACGTCGGCGACGACACGGAACTGGTCGGCGGTCATGTCGCCGAGGGTGAGCCGCACGGTGACGATGGCGTGGCCCTGCACCCGATGCTCGGCGACGTTGGTGACGCGCCAGCGCGAGTACTCGCTGCCGCGGCGCACCTCCTCCAGCGAGATGACGTTGCCCAGCGGCTGCACCTCGGCGCGGTTGGCCGCCTCGCGGCCGACGCGCTCGTCGAGCTCGCGCGCGATGCGATGCGACCAGGCGTCCTCGGGAAGCTCGGCGACGACCTCGTCGACGCGCGCGCGGAAGGTCTCCGCCGTGTACGTCTTGTCGAAGAGGAACTTGAGGCGCGCGCGGTTGCGGTTCTTGCGCGGTCCGTCCGCGTCGAAGATGCGCACGATGGCCTCGATGACCGGGTAGAACTCGCGCACCGGCACGAAGTCGTAGAGCAGCGTGGCGGCGCGGGGCGAGTTGCCCAGGCCGCCGCCCACCCAGATCTTGAAGCCGCGCTCACCGTCGCGCAGCTGGGCCACCGCGCCGATGTCGTGCATGGCGCCGAGCGCGCAGTCGGAGGCGCAGCCGGAGAAGGAGACCTTGAACTTGCGCGGCAGGTTCTGGCAGAAGGGGTTGCGCAGGAACAGGTCGGTGGC
>DASRDZ010000036.1:0-2981 GCA_035652335.1 Candidatus Dormiibacterota bacterium | reverse complement strand
CGCCCTCGGCATCGGCCTCAACCTCACTGTGCGGGAGTTCCCGCAAGCCGTGCCCGGCATCAGCCTGCACGAGCTGCTCGGCCGCGACGCCCCCTGGGAGGAGGCCCTGGCCGCCCTCCTCCCCGCCCTGGCCGGCCGCCTGGCCGAGCTGGAGTCCGGCGGCATCCCCGCCACCGTCGCCGCCTGGCGGACCCGCGCGGTGGGCCTGGGCGGCGAGGTGGAGGCACACACCCCCGGCGGGGTGATCCGCGGCCGTGCCGTCGACGTCGCCGAGGACGGCGCCCTGCTCCTCGACACCCCGAGCGGCCTCACCCGCCTGGTGGCGGGCGACGTCCACCTCGTGGCGCCACCCACCGCCCGCGACGTCAGCCGCTGACGGTGATCGTCCCGTCCATGCCGGGGTGGAAGGTGCAGTGGAACTGGTAGGTCCCGGCCACGGTGAACTTGACCCCGAACTTGTCGCCGCCGTTCATGGTCGGCGAGGTGATCGAGGAGTAGCTGTCGAAGGTCACGTTGTGGGCCACCGAGCTGCCGTTCGACCAGATCACGGTGTCGCCCACCTTGACGGTGGCGCTGGTCGGGGAGAACTTCAGCGCGTCCGTCTCGTCGAAGGTGGTCGAGCCGCTGGGGCTGCTGACCACGGTGCCGACGTTGGCGTTGCCCCCTCCCCCGCCTCCGCCGCCCTCGCCGGCGGGCGGCCCGTTGCCGCAGGCGGCGAAGAGCAGCGAGGTCGCCACGCCCAGGCACGCGACGCCCAGCCGAGCCTTCATCATGTCCACTGACCTCCGGAGCTTGTGCACCCTGCCATGGGGTATAACGACTACGCTTCGGGCGGAATCTTAGGCCAAATACCCTATGCCCTGTCCCCTCACGCACGCCCCGCGCGCGGCCCATATGATCGGCCATCGACCCGTGCTCCTGCAGGCGTCGCGGTGAGCGCGACCGCACCCGTCATCGAGGTCGACGGCCTGCGCAAGAGCTACGGCGAGCGCGTCGCCGTCGACGGTGTCTCGTTCGCGGTGCAGCCCGGCGAGGTGCTGGGCATCCTCGGCCCCAACGGCGCCGGCAAGACCACCACCGTCGAGATCCTCGAGGGCCTGCGCACCGCCGACGGCGGCGCCGCGCGCGTGGCCGGGATCGACGTGCTCCGCGACCCCGATGCCGTCAAGGGCGTGGTCGGGGTGCAGCTCCAGGCGTCGAGCTTCTTCGACCAGCTCTCGCTCGCCGAGCTGCTGGAGCTCTTCGGCGCGCTCTTCGGCGTCGCGGTCGACGCGCACGCGCTGCTGCGCCGCGTCGACCTCGAGGACCGCGCCTCGTCGGAGGTGCGCCGGCTGAGCGGGGGACAGCAGCAGCGCTTCGCCGTCGCCGCGGCACTGGTCAACCGGCCGCGCATCCTCTTCCTCGACGAGCCCACCACCGGCCTCGACCCGCAGGCGCGCCGCCACATGTGGGACCTGATCCGCTCCTTCCGCGAGGACGGCACCACCGTGGTGCTGACCACCCATTCGATGGAGGAGGCGGAGCTGCTCTGCGACCGCGTCGCCATCATGGACGCGGGACGCATCGTCGCCCTGGACCGGCCCGCGGCGCTGGTCGACGCGCTGCTGGGGCGCGGCTTCCGGCGCCCCGCTGCGGTGCAGCGCGAGGCGACGCTGGAGGACGTGTTCCTCGACCTCTGCGGCCACGGGCTGCGCGACGGGGACGAGCACGGCGCATGAGCATCACCGCACCACCGGAACAGCGGCCGGCGGCGAGCCCGCAGTCACCCGCGCCGCGCCCGCAGCGCCCGCAATCCCGGCGCGTCAGCGCGCGCAGGACCCTGCTGGTGGCGTCGCTGAAGATGTTCTACCGCAACAAGCACAGCATCTTCTGGACGCTGCTGCTGCCGGTGATCATCCTCGGGGTCTTCGCGCTGCTCGACCTCGGCGGCGGGACCACCGCGCAGCTCGGCGTCGTCGACGAGGTGCACACCGCTCAGTCGCTGAAGCTGGTGGCGCAGCTCCAGAAGAGCGACCTGGTCTCGGTGCACACCGGCGACAGCCTCGCGGCCGAGCAGTCGGCGCTGAGCAACGGCGACCGCGACGCTGTGCTGGTGATCACGGCGAAGGGCGACGCCCTCACCCTCAACGGCGCCCACTCTCGCGAGGCCGACGCGGCGCGGCTCGTCGTCGACAGCGTCGCGGCGCCGCAGGCCTCACCGGTTGCAGTCACCACCGTCAACAACGGACGCGACCAGGGCTACACCGACTTCCTCATCCCCGGCATCATCGCGCTGAGCGTGATGCAGACGGGGCTGTTCACCGTCCTCTACACCTTCGTCCACCTGCGCCAGCGCGGCATCCTGCGCCGGCTCAAGGCGACGCCGCTGCGGGCCGCCGACTTCCTCGCCGCCCAGGTGGGCACGCGGCTCATCCTGGCCGCGGCGCAGACCCTGATCCTGATCCTGATCGCGCTGCTCGTCTTCCGCATCCACATCTACGGCAGCGTGCTCTGGCTGCTGCTCATCGCCGTGCTCGGCGCGGCGGTGTTCCTGGCGCTGGGCTTCGCCATCAGCGGCTCCACCGGCAGCGTCGAGTCCGCGGCGCCCATCGCCAACGCCATCGGGCTGCCCATGATCGTGCTGAGCGGCGTCTTCTTCTCGCGCGGCGGCATGCCGGGGTGGCTGCACGGGATCACCGACGTGCTGCCGCTGACCTACCTGGTCGACGCCCTGCGGCACGTCTCCTACGACGGCTGGGGCCTGCTCGACCTGCGCACCGACCTGCTGGGCCTGGCGGCCTGGCTGGTGGTGAGCGGGGCGCTGGCCGTGCGCCTCTTCCGGTGGGAGCTGGACTGAGCGGCTAGGTGTAGCGTCCAGGGAGGTTGTTGACACGCTCCGCGGGTGAGCGGCCTCCCAGGGCGGTGTGGGTCCGGTGGTGGTTGTACAGGTGCAGCCAGGCCGGCAGCAACCGGACGCGCTGAGCGTTGCTGGTGTAGGGCCG
>DASRDZ010000035.1:0-21485 GCA_035652335.1 Candidatus Dormiibacterota bacterium | reverse complement strand
CGAAGTTGCCGATGGTGAGCACCGCCGGGCGCTGCCCCGGCTCGCGCGCCGGCAGGCCGAAGTCGACGCGCACGGCGAGAGGCTCAGGCCCCGCCGGTGGCGAGGACCTTGGTGGGTCGCAGCATGGTGCCGGTCAGCTCGCCGATGCAGATCAGCTCACCCTCGGGCCCGTGCGCCCGCACCGCACCGCGCGGCCGAGGCTCGGGGACCCGGGCCAGCCACACCGACTGCCCGCGCCGCACCTGCACCGCCAGCGGGGGCGGCAGGTCGACGCGCGGCATCCAGCTGACCGCGACGTCGGCGCCGAGCAGCGCCGAGGCGGGCTCGGGCATCGCCTCCAGCTGCTCCAGCGTCACCGAGCCGGCGACGGTCATCGGGCCGTAGGCGGTGCGCTCCAGCCAGGACAGCAGGCCGCCGCAGCCGAGCACGTCGCCGAGGTCGGAGGCGAGCACGCGCATGTACGCGCCCTTGCCACTGACCACGTCGAGCTCCACCTCGGCGACGGGCCCGGGCCGGAAGGCGATCACCCGGATCGAGCCGATGTGCACCGTGCGCGGCTCGCGGTCGACCTCGACGCCCTCGCGCGCCAGCTCGTAGAGATGGCGCCCGTCGCGGCGCACCGCCGAGTGCATCGGCGGCGTCTGCTGGATGTCGCCCTCGAAGCGCACCAGCGCGGCGCGCACCGCGGGCTCGCTGACGTGCGTCGCGTCGCCGCTGCGCGTCACCGTGCCCTCCAGGTCCATGGTGTCGCTGCGCTCACCGAGACGCACCACGCAGTGGTAGCGCTTGGGCTGCTGGTGCAGGAAGTCGACGAGCCGCGTCGCCTGCCCCACGCAGATGGGCAGGAGCCCGGTCGCCGAGGGGTCGAGCGTGCCGGCGTGGCCCACGCGGCGCTCGCCGAGGATGCGGCGCACCTGGCGCACCGCGTCGAAGGAGGTCATGCCCGCCGACTTGTTGAGCGGCAGGATGCCGTGGACGCGCGCAGGCTGGCGACCGCGGCGCGACCGCGGTGTGGCGGTGGCGTCGATCACGCCGTGTGGCTCAGCAGCTCGCGCGCCATCGGCAGCACCGTGGCCTGTGCCTTCTCCAGTGACATGGGGAGCTCGGCGCCGGCGGCGCGGTGGTGGCCGCCGCCACCGAAGGGGATGCAGAGGTCGGTGGCGTCGATCTCGTCGCGGGTGCGCACGCTGATCTTGGTCAGCTCCGGCGACATCTGCTTGAAGAGCACGGCGATCTTCATGGTGTCGATGCTCTGCAGCTGGTCGATGACACCCTCGGACTCCACCATGGTGGCGCCCGACGTCTCCAGCATCTCCTGGGTCACCTGCGACCAGACCAGGGTGCCGTCGCAGTCGGTGCGCAGCGCGGCGACGGCGAGGCCCTCCAGCTTCAGCATCGGCACGGGTCGCGACTTGTAGCTCTTCAGCGCGATGAAGGCGGGGTCGGCGCCGAGGTGCACCAGCTCGGCGCCCAGCCGCAGCGCCGCCTCGGTGGTGTTCTCGTGGCGGAAGCCGCCCGTGTCGGTGAACAGCGCGGCGTAGAGGTTGTCGGCCACCTGCGGCGTCACCGGCATGTCCAGCTTGCGCAGCAGGCGGTACACCACCTGGCCGGTGGCGCTGGCCTCGGGCTCGATGAGGTTGATCGCGCCGTAGCCGTCGTTGCTGACGTGATGGTCGACGTTGACCACCGGGACGCCCGACTCCAGCATCGGCCGCTTGTCGCCGAAGCGATGCGTGGTGGCGCAATCGAAGGTGAGCACGCAGTCGTACTCGGCGGGCGACTCCTCGAGGGTGTCGAAGCCGGGCAGGTAGGAGAGCAGGAACGGCCAGGGCGCCGGCACCACCGGATGCACGGTCTTGCCCTGCGCGCGCAGCGACAGGGCGAAGGCCAGCGCGCTCCCCAGCGAATCGGCGTCGGCGTCCTTGTGGGCCAGGCAGACGACGTGCCGGGACCGGTCGAGCAGGGCTCGGATGTCCTCGGCGACGTCGTCGACGTTCGGCCAGTGCTTGGTCGCTGCTTGGGTCGTCACGGTTCCACTTCCTCAGCTGGCTCGGTGTCGGCTTCGACGCCCAACTCCCGCAGCATGGTGCTCACCTTCACCGAGTAGGCGATCGACTCGTCGAGCTCGAACTGCAGGCGGGGCGGGCTCTTCAGGTTCTCCAGCACGTGTCCCAGCTCGCCGCGCAGGTAGCCCGCGGCGTGGCGCAACCCGTCGACGACGGCGCGCCGCTCCTCGTCGGTGCCGATGGCGCTGACCATCACCCGCGCGGAGCGCAGGTCGGGCGACAGCCTGACCTGCGAGATCGAGGCCATGCGCACGCGCGGATCCTTCATCTCGGTGACCATGAGGCGCGAGATCTCCTGGCGCAGCTGCTCGGCGACGCGCTCGGGACGCGAGGGACGTCCGGCAAGGCCAACCCCTCGATGGGTGCGCACCATCACTTAGAGGTTCTGCTGCTCCAGCACGTAGGCCTCCAGCACGTCGCCCTCCTCGAACTCGGCGAAGTCCTCCAGGGTGATGCCGCACTCGTAGCCCTGGGCCACCTCGCGCACGTCGTCCTTCATGCGCTTGAGCTGGGCGATGCGGCTGCGGGCGACCTCGGCGCCGTCGCGGATGACCCGCACCACGGCGTTGCGGGTGATCCGGCCCTCGGTGACGTACGAGCCGGCGATGGCCGGCCTGCCGTCGACGGTGAACACGCGGCGCACTTCGACGCGGCCCTGGAAGACCTCGACGAAGGTGGGCTCGTACATGCCCTTGATGGCCTTCTCCAGGTCGTCGGTGACCTGGTAGATGACGTCGTAGTAGCGCACGTCGACGCCCTGCTGCTCGGCGGTCTGCTTGGTGGCCGGCGAGTCGGGCCGCACGTTGAAGCCGATCACGATGGCCTCGGTGACCGCGGCCAGGTTGACGTCGGACTCGGTGACAGGACCGACCCCGTCGGCGACCACCTTCACCCGCACCGTCTCGTCCTCGATCTTCTCGACCTGCTGGCGCAGCGCCTCCAGGGTGCCCTGGAGGTCGGCCTTGAGCAGCAGGTTGAGCGACTTGACCTTGCCCTCGGCGACCTGCGAGGCGAGGTCGGCGAGGGTGATGCGGCGCACCGGCTGCGCCTGCTGGGCGCGGTCCTGGCGCGCCCGCTCCTCGGCGAGGCTGCGCGCGGAGCGCTCGTTGGCCATGACCTGGAAGAGCGTGCCGGCGGGCGGCACGTCGGCGAGGCCGGTGACCACGGCGGGGAACGACGGCGGCGCGTCCTTGACCCGCTTGCCGGTGTCGTCGACGAGCGCGCGGACGCGGCCGTAGGCGGCGCCGGCGGCGACGATGTCGCCGACGTGCAGCGTCCCGTTCTGCACCAGCACCGTGGCGATGGGGCCGCGGCCCTTCTCCAGGTGCGAGTCGATGACCGTGCCCACGGCGCTGCGCTTGGGGTTGGCCTTGGGCTCCTCGATGTCGCTCAGCAGCAGCACCATGTCGAGCAGGGTGTCGATGCCCTGTCCCGTCTTGGCGCTGGTGCGCACCACGGTGGTGTCGCCGCCGTACTCGTCGGAAACCAGGCCGCGGTCGGCGAGCTGCTGCAGGACGCGGTCGGGGTTGGCGCCGTCGACGTCGACCTTGTTGAGCGCGACCAGGATGGGGACGCCGGCGGTGCGCGCGTGCTGGATCGCCTCCTCGGTCTGCGGCATCACGCCGTCGTTGGCGGCGACGACCAGGATGGCCACGTCGGTGACGTCGGCGCCGCGGGCGCGCATGGCGGTGAACGCCTCGTGGCCCGGGGTGTCGATGAAGGTGATCCTGCGGCCGTTCTTCTCCACCTGGTAGGCGCCGATGCGCTGGGTGATGCCGCCCGCCTCACCGGCGGCGACCTTGGTGGAGCGGATGGCGTCGAGCAGCGAGGTCTTGCCGTGGTCGACGTGGCCGAGCACGGTGACCACGGGCGGGCGGGGCTGCAGCGATCCCGGCGGCTCCTGGCTCAGGTCGAGGAGGGGATGGCGCGCGCGGCCGGGGGCGGCGCCGTCGCCGCTGCCCACCGCCGCCACGGAATCCTCGCTCGCCGCCTCGAAGCCGAAGTTGTCGGCAGCCAGCGCCGCGGTGTCGTAGTCGATCGTCTGGGTGAGCGTGGCCATGACGCCGTTGGTCATCAGGTACTTGACGACCTGGGCGCCGGACACGCCGAGACGGTCGGCGAGCTCCTTCACCGTCAGCGTGGCGGGCAGCGTGAGTTTCTTGACCGTGGCGATGGGGGTCACCTCCTGGGCCGCGCCGCGGCGTCGAGCTGCGCGGCGAGGGATTCGTAGTCGATGGTGTCAGGCGGGGTGCGGAGCGCCCGGGTCAGTGCCTTCCGCTTGCGGGCCTGGTCGAGACAGGTTCTACCCGTTTCACGGCAGATGTACGCTCCGCGGCCGCTCCGCTTGCCCGTCGGGTCGACCTGGACGGGGCCCTCGGCGGGAAGCACCAGGCGCACCAGCTCTCGCTTGGCCCTGACCTGGCGGCAGCCCACGCAGGTGCGCTGCGGGACCCGCCGATCGGGGGATGGGACGCCTCGTGCCGCTTCTGGCCCGGCCCCGGTTGGGACGGAAGGCGGGACGGCGCTGCTCATTGTGCCTCGCCCTCGCCCTCGATGTCGATCCGCCAGCGGGTCAGGCGGGCGGCGAGGCGGGCATTCTCCCCGCTCCGGCCGATGGCCAGGCTGAGCTGGTTGGCCGGCACCACCACGTGCGCCGTGCGGCTCTCCTCGTCGAGCTCCACGCTCCGCACCGTGGCGGGCTGGAGGCTGTTGGCCACGTAGGCGGCGTCGTCGTGGCTGAAGGCGACGACCTGGACCTGCTCCTCCCCCAGCTCGCTGACCACCGCCCGGATGCGCACCCCCTTGGGACCGATGCAGGCGCCCACCGGGTCGATCCCCGGCTGGCCCGCCTCGACCGCGACCTTGCTGCGGCGCCCCGGCTCGCGGGCCATGGCGCGGACCAGGACCTGGCCCGACGCCAGCTCCGGGACCTCCTGCTCGAGGAGGCGGCGGAGCAGGTCGGGATGGGAGCGCGAGCCGACGGCGACGGCGTCGCGGCCGCGCCGGCGGGCGTCGACGACCACGATCTTGAGGTGGCTGCCGCGCTCCAGGTGCTCCCCGGGGATCTGCTCTTCGGGCGGCAGCAGGACGGGCATGCCACCGGCGGCCAGCCAGGCGAGGGGGCCGTCCTGGCGCTCGACGATGGCGTCGACCAGCTCGCCCCGGCGGGCGGCCGCCTCGCGGAGGATGCGCTCCGCCTCGACGTCGCGGATCAGGCCGTGGACCGCGGCGCGGGCGGCGGTGGCGGCTTGGCGGCCGAAGTCGGAGTGCGGCGGCGGGTCGACGTGCTCCAGCTCCTCCGCCCCCTCGGCGTCGCTCCGCGGACGGACCAGCTCGAAGGTGCCGGTCAGCAGGTCGACCCGGGCCTGCACGCCTGGGTCGTCCGGGACGAGGCGGTGGTAGGTGTCGGCCACCGCCTGCTCCAGCAGCCCGACCAGGTGCGCCTCGTCGGTGCCCCCTCGCTCGCGGAGCTCGGTGAGGGCCGCGCGCAGGTCGACAGAGCCGGCACCCAGCAGCCCTCCGGACATGGCCGCCTAGAGCTCCAGCGCCCGGCGCGCCGCCAGCAGGTCGCCGCGGGGGATGCGGACGGGGACCAGCGACTTCCCCTCCCGAGCCTCGACGGTGATGGTGTCGTCGCTGAGGCCGAGCTCGGTGAGCCTGCCCTCCAGCACCACCTCGTCGTCGCCGTGGCGGAAGCGGACGTTGACCCGCCGGCCCAGGGCGCGCTCCCAGTCCTGCTCGGTGCGCAGGGGCCGCTCCGCCCCCGGGCTGCTCACCTCGAGCTCGTAGCGATCCTCGATGGGGTCGTGGGCGTCGAGCACCGCGCTCACCGCGTTGGACACCCGGGCGCAGTCGTCGAGGCCCACCCCCTCCGGCTTGTCGATGACGAGCCGCAGCACCGGGGTGCGGCCGCGCGCCAGCCACTGGGCGTCGTAGAGCTCCACGCCGAGCTGCCGGAGCGAGGGCTCCACCAGCTCGGTGATGCGGTCCAGCGCGATGTCGGTCATGTGGGCGTCCAGCATAGCCGCGGGGCTTCTCGCTTCCGGCGTACATAGTGGTACACTTTGCCCACTATGGCGTACGTCGTGCGGCGGCCGAACGGGTCCTGGGAGATCCGCGAGTCGGTGGCCACCCCGAAGGGGCCGCGCAGCCACACTCTGGCGACCTTCCGCCGGTTGACTCCTGGAGTCGTTGACAAGGCGGTTCGACGAGCCACCCGGCCCACCACCCACGACGACGTGCACGAGGCCGCTCGGCGAGCTGGGGCTGTCTCATCCGCCGCCGACACAGCCGCGCGTACGCTGCTCACCGAAGTGGCTTCGGGACGCAGTCCGTCGCCAGGCTTGAGCCGGCTGCTGGTCCGATTGCTTCAGGACTCGCACGACGCGGACCCGGTCATCGGCGACGCCGTCTTGTGGTTGGAGGCGTCGCCCGAGGAACGCGGGAAGGCCCTCGACGACCTCCTCGGCTTCGTCGACGCGCTGCCACCCCGTCCTCCGCGCCCGATGCGGTTTCCGCCGCTGAGGAAAGCCGGCGCCGCGCATGCGTGATCTCGGCCTCACCAGCAAGGTGCTCGCCCTCCACGACGCATTCACGGATGCACACATCGCCCACGCCATCGGCGGAGCCATTGCGCTCGCGTACTACGGGGAACCCCGCGCCACGGCGGACATCGACGTCAACGTCTTCGTACCCGAGACAGAGGGCGAGTCGGTGCTGCGGGTCGTCGGTGGCCTCGGTGCGGCCGTCCAGACCGCGCTGCGCGATGTGCTGCGCGACGGTCAGTGCCGCGTCATGTGGGGCCAGACGCCCGTGGATCTCTTCTTCGCGACGCTGCCGTTCAACCAGGCGATGGCGCGCGCGGTTCGCATCGTCCCCCTGGCCGGTCGCGACATCCCCATCCTGGCGGCCGAGCACCTCATCGTCTGCAAGGCGCTCTTCAATCGTCCCAAGGATTGGCCCGACATCGCCCAGATGCTCCTCGGCGTCCCTGACCTTCGCGTCGCCGAGATCCGGTCGTGGATGGACCAGCTCGTCGGTGCCGACGACGGCCGCGCCCAGCGACTTGAGACTCTCATCGCCGAATACCTCGGCGACGTCTGAGCCGCTAGTTCCCCGGCGCCCCCACAGGGCGTCCGCGCTGCACTCCGCGGCGCCGCTCGGGCTGCGGCTTCTCCGCGTCGATGCTCTGCCAGGCGACCAGCAGGGTCGAGGCGTTGAAGATCGAGGAGTAGGTCCCGGTGACGATGCCGATGAGCAGGGCGAGCACGAAGCCGCGGATGGAGTCGCCGCCGAAGAGCACCAGCGCCAGCAGCACGAAGGCGACTGTCAGCGCCGTGTTCAGCGAGCGGGTCATGGTCTGCACGGTGGAGAGGTTGATCACCTGCGCGAAGGTGAGCCGAGGACCGGTGCGCAGGTTTTCGCGCACGCGGTCGAAGACGACGATGGTGTCGTGGATGGAGAACGACACCGAGGTCAGGATGGCGGTGACGAAGAGGGAGTCGACCTGTCCCAGCGTGGAGAAGTGGCCGAGGATGGCCCAGATCCCGGCCAGCACGAAGACGTCGTGCAGCAGCTTGAGGAAGGTGGCCACGCTGAAGCGCCAGCGCGAGATCGTCTGGGTGCGGAAGCGCACGGCGAGATAGACGGCGATCAGCAGCGACGAGACCAGCACCAGGATGATCGCGGTGCGCACCAGGTCGCTGGCGATCGAGGGCCCGACCTGCTGGAACTGCACGTTCTGCCGGCCGCTGCTGTCGGTGACGATGCCCCACCTCTGGTCCATCGCCTGGATGATGGCCTGCGACTTGTCCACCGACCCGGGCAGGGTGGTGATCGAGAAGGTGTTGTTGGCCTCGGTCTGCACCGTCGGCTGCAGCGCGGGCTCGGTCTTGTCGGCGAGCTGCTGCACCTGCGCCTGGGTCGCGGCGGTCTTGACCTGCACGTCGATGCGGTTGCCGCCGGCGAAGTCGATGCCGAGGCGGAAGCCCCAGACGATGATGGCCAGGATGCCGGGGATGATGATCACCAGCGAGCCGAGGAAGTAGAGGTTGCGCGCCCGGACGATGTCGAAGCGTCCCTTGGGCGGCTTCTCGGTGAACTCCTCCTTGATCGGGGTGTAGAGCGTCGGCCGCCGCGCGGCGCGCCAGCGCAGCACCACGGTGAAGAGCGACTGGGTGATGAGGATGGCGCTGAACATCGACACCGCCACGCCGAGGAACAGCGTCAGCGCGAACCCCTTCACCACGCTGGCGCCGAGGAGATAGAGGATGGCGCAGGCGATCATCGTGGAGATGTTGGAGTCGCGGATCGCCGGCCAGGCGCGGCGGAAGCCGGCCTCCACGGCCAGCCCGACGCTGCGCCCGTGCCGCAGCTCGTCGCGGATGCGCTCGAAGATGAGCACGTTGGCGTCCACCGCCATGCCCACGCTGAGCACGAAGCCCGCCAGGCCGGCCAGGGTCACCGTCACCGGCACCAGCTTGTAGAGGGCCAGCACGATGCCCGCGTAGATGAGCAGGGCGATGGAGGCCAGCATGCCGGGGAATCGGTAGTACCCGACCATGAAGATCACCACGATGATCAGGCCGACCAGGCCGGCCAGCAGCGAGCGCCGCACCGTGTCGGCGCCCAGCGTGGCGCTGACCTCGGTCGACTGCACCGTGCTGATGTCGGCGGGCAGCGCGCCGGCGCTGATCTGGTCGGCGAGCTGCTGCGCCGACGCCTCGGTGAAGTTGCCGGTGATCTCCGTCTGGTTGCTCGACGGGCTGATCACGCCCGGCGCGCTGATCACCTCGTTGTCGAGGAAGATGGCGATGCGGTTGGCCGGCTGTCCCCGGCCGGCGTTGAAGGCGGCGGTGGTGATCTTCGACCACTCGTTGGCGCCCTTGGAGTCGAACTGGATGGTGACCGCCCACTGCCCGCTCTGGCTGTCGAAGCCGACGTCCGCCTTCTGCACGTCGTCCGCCTGGATGTTGTCGTCGATCTTCCAGTGGTAGCCGGGCTGGTAGGAGTTGGGGTCGCTGAGCTGCTTGGGGTCGTAGAGGTTCTGCTGGTCGGCCAGGAAGGTCGCGTCGCTGGGGTTGGGCGCCCCGGCCACGGCGGTGGCGAAGTGCAGCTTGGCGGTGGTGCCGATGGTGGCGATTGCCTTGTCGATGCCCACCCCCGGCAGCTCGACCAGGACCTGGTCACTGCCCTGCGCCTGCACCGTGGCCTCGGAGACGCCGAGCCCGTTGACGCGCTGGGTGAGCACGGTGATCGTCCCCGCCTGGGCCTGGTCCATGGTCGCGCCCTTGGGCAGCCCGTTGCGGCAGTTGCTCCCCGGCGGATCGTTCGGACCCTTGCAGATGGCGATCACCAGCTCGGTGCCGCCCTGCAGGTCGAGACCCTTGTGGATGTAGAGGTCGAAGCTGCCGATGTGGGGGTTGGCGCTCAGCTTCTGGCCCAGCGACTTGTGCTCGCCGAGGAAGCGATACGTGTAGCTGTAGGTGTCGATGAACAGGGCGCCCAGGATCACCAGGACGACTGCGCCGATCCACCACCGGTTGAGCCGGATCACGGGCGCGAACTATAGCCGACCGGGGATGACCCGGCCCTCTCCGAATCCACGCCGCCGGCGAGCCCGTCGAGCACCGCGGCGCTGACCTCGGCGAAGCGGTGCTCGGCGATCCCGTCGCGCATCGCCTGCATGAGCCGGCCCAGGTGGGTGAGGTTGTGGAGGCTGACCAGGCGGTGGGCGAGGATCTCCCCCGCCTGGAAGAGGTGGCGGAGGTAGGCGCGGGTGTAGCCGCCCGCGCAGGACGGGCAGGGACAGCCGGGTTCGACAGGCCGCACGTCCTCGCGGTGGCGCGCCTGGCGGAGGCTCAGGCGTCCGCCGGCGGTCAGCGCCGTGCCGTTGCGGGCCAGCCGGGTGGGCAGAACGCAGTCGAACATGTCCACGCCGAGCGCCACCATGGCCAGCAGCTCGGCGTCGGTGCCGAGGCCCATGACGTAGCGGGGCGTGGCATCGGGGACCGCGTCCAGCGCCGCCTCGGCCATGGCCAGCATGACGGGCGGGGGTTCGCCGAGAGCGAGGCCGCCGATGGCCAGCCCGTCGAAGCCGAGCCCGGCCATCGCGCGCGCCGAATCGCGCCGGAGCTGCGCGTCGAAGCCGCCCTGGGTGATGCCGAAGAGGAGGTGGCCCTCGCCGGGGTGGGCGGCGCGGCAGCGCTCGGCCCAGCGGTGGGTGCGCTCGGTGGCCTCGCGCGTCAGCGCCGGGCCCGCGCCGAAGGCGACGGGATGGTCGAGGCACATCACGACGTCGGCGCCGAGACGGGCCTGGGCGCCGACCGCCTCCTCGGGCGTGATGCGCAGGCGGGTGCCGTCGTACGGGCTGACGAAGGTGGCGCCGCCGTCGTCGATCTCGGCGACGTCGTCGAGGCTCACCAGCTGGAAGCCGCCGCTGTCGGTGAGGATGGGGCCGTCCCAGCGCATGAAGGCGTGCAGGCCGCCGGCGCGCGCGACGGTCTCGACGCCGGGGCGGAGGACGAGGTGATAGCCGTTGCACAGCAGGATGTCGGCGCCGGTCTGCCGGACCTCCTCCGGGGTGCAGGCCTTCACCGTGGCGTGGGTGCCGACGGGCATGAACGCCGGGGTTCGCACGTCACCGTGGGCGGTGTGGAGGATGCCGCTGCGCGCGGCGCCGTCCCGGTGGTGGATCTCGAGCGGTGTCACCGTGGCGCGGAGCCGCCGCGCCAGCAGAGCATGCAATCCCCGAAGGAGAGGAAGCGGTAGCCGCCGCGCAGGGCGTGGCCGTATGCCGCGCGCCAGCGATCCGTGCCGATGAAGGCGGCGACGAGGACGACCAGCGAGCTGCGCGGGGCGTGGAAGTTGGTGAGCATGGCGTCGACGACCTGGAACGGCGATCCCGGCCTGAGGAAGAGGCGCGTCGCGCCCTGCTGCGGAGCGACGAGACCGCCACCCGCGGCGCAGGACTCCAGCGTGCGCACCGCGGTGGTTCCGACGGCGACGACGCGTCCGCCGCCGGCGCGTGTGCGTGCGATGTCGTCCGCCGCCTGCGCCGGCAGCTCGAAGCGCTCCTCGTGCATGGCGTGGGCGTCGACGCGGTCGCTGCGGATGGGTGCGAAGGTGCCCAGGCCGACCTCGAGACGCACCGTCGTGGTGCGGATGCCCTTGTCGCGCAACGCCTGCAGGACGCGCGGCGTGAAATGCAGACCGGCGGTGGGTGCGGCGGCCGACTGCGGCGGGCTCTGCGCGTAGACCGTCTGGTAGCGCCGGCTGTCCTGCAACGGTTCGTGGATGTAGGGCGGCAGCGGGACCGTGCCGAGTCGCTCGATGGTGTCGTCGACGCCGCCCTCGCTGCAGTGGAAGCGCACCAGCCGGGCGCCGGGATGGCCGGGGCTGTCGCCCTCGATCGTCGCGGTGAGGCCGTCGCCGAACTGCACCGTGCGCCCGGGACGCAGCCTCCGCCCCGGCCGGACCAGGCACGCGTACCGCCCGTCGCCGAGCGCCTGCACCACCAGCACCTCGATCGTGCCGCCGTTCTCGCTGCGCGTCCGCAGCCGGGCGGCGCGCACGCGCGTGTCGTTGAGGACGAGCAGGTCGTCCGGGTGCAGCAGCCCCGGCAGGTCGCGGAAGCCGCGGTCCTCCAGCGGAGCATCGCCGGGCGGGACGTGGAGCAGTCGCGACGCGTCCCGCTCCGCCAGCGGCGCCTGGGCGATGCGCTCCTCGGGCAGCGCGTAGTCGTACAGCGCGGTGTCGAGCGCGTCGAGACGGGTGATCGTGCTCACGGCACCCTCAGGATGCCGCAGAGGCGGGTCAGCGCGGCGGCCAGGGGCCCGTTGCCGCCGGTGGCCACGTCGACCCGTCTGGCCGTGTCGCATCTTGAGGTGGCTTCCGCGCTGCTTGGTCCGGAGGAACCCCGCCCTCGCCAGCGCCGCGGCGAGAGCCTCGCCCGAGAGGCTGGAAGGGCCCGCCACGCCGGCGCGCTACGAGGCCAGCGGGATGTCGACCTGCCGCAACTCGACGTCCGCGAGAGCGTGCGGTCTGGGCGGCGCCTCGTCCTCGTCGAAGTACAGCTCGAGCGCCTCCTGCAGATTGCGCACGGCCTCGTCCGCGGTCGCACCCTGGCTGGCGACGTCCACCTCGACGGCCTGGGCGACGTAGAGATCCTCGCCATCCACTCGGGTCACGATCGCATTGAGCTTCATCGTCAGCCGAAGTCTCCCAGAGACCCTTGGCGTGCGGACCGGGACTCAGAACAGGGTCTGTTGGTCGGTGGCGGAGGGGGCGCCGGGGACGTTGGGGGGGACTGGGAGGCCGAGGTGGCGGTAGCCGCTTGCGGTGGCAAGGCGGCCGCGGGGGGTGCGGGCGAGCAGCCCGAGGCGGATGAGGTAGGGCTCGACGACGTCCTCGACGGTGTCGGGGTCCTCCTGGACGGAGACGGCCACCGACTGCAGGCCGATCGGCTGCCCGGCGAGAGAGGTGCAGAGGACGCGCAGGACGCGGCGGTCGAGCTCGTCGAGGCCGTGCTCGTCGACACCCATCACCTCCAGCGCCGACTGCGCCACGGCGCGGTCGATGTGGCCGTCGGCGCGGACCTGGGCGAAGTCGCGGGCGCGGCGGAGCAGGCGGTTGGCGATGCGCGGTGTGCCACGCGAGCGCGCGGCGAGCAGCTCGGCACCGGGCGCGTCGATGGCGACGCGGAGCAGACCCGCGGAGCGGCGGACGATGCGCACCAGCTCGTCGACGTCGTAGAAGTCGAGGCGGAAGGTCACCCCGAAGCGGTCGCGCAGCGGACCGCCGAGAGCGCCGGCGCGAGTCGTGGCGCCGACCACGGTGAAGTGCTGCAGGGTGAGCCTCATCGGCTGCGCGCCGGCGCCCTTGCCGAGCACGTAGTCGAAGGTGAAGTCCTCCATCGCGGGGTAGAGCGCCTCCTCCACCGCGCGGCCGAGGCGGTGCACCTCGTCGACGAAGAAGACGTCGCGGGCGTCCAGCGAGGTGAGCGTCGACGCCAGCATCCCCTGGTGCTCGATGGCGGGACCGCTGGTGATGCGGATCTTCACGCCCATCTCGTTGGCGATGATCTGCGCCAGGGTCGTCTTGCCGAGGCCGGGTGGTCCGTAGAGGAGGATGTGGTCGAGCGCCTCGCCGCGCCCCTTGGCGGCTTCGAGGAGGATGTGCAGCTGCTCGCGCAGCGCGGACTGTCCGACGAAGTCGGCCAGCGTGCGCGGGCGCAGGACGACCTCCTCGGCGCGCTCCTCCTCGAACTCGGCGGGATCGATGACGCGCACGTCGCTCACGAGGCGAGCACCTTGTCGAGGTGGCGCAGCGCGGCGGCGACGACCTCGCTGACCGATGCGCCCTCGGACAGCGACGGCGACACCGCCGCCACCGCCGCCTTCGCCTCCGACTCGCGGAAGCCGAGGCCGCGCAGGCCCTCGACCGCGGTGGCCACCACCTCGTGCGTCTCCGGCACCGGCAGCGGCGAGTCGCCCGGCACCACCAGCCCGTCGAGCTTGCCGCGCAGCTCGAGGATGACGCGCTGCGCGGTCTTGGGGCCGATGCCCGGCACGGTGCCCACCAACCCCGCGTCTCCACTGCGGATGGCGCGCACCAGGGTGGGCAGCTCGGCCCGGCCGAGGATGCCGAGCGCGGCCTTGGGACCGATCCGCTCCACGGTGAGCAACAGCCGGAAGAGCCGCAGCTCCTCGGGAGTGGCGAAGCCGAAGAGCCGGATGGCGTCGTCGGCGACGCTGGTGTGCACGTGCAGCACGACGTCGTCGCGCGCGTCGCGCAGCGTCGTCAGGGTGCGGAGATGGCAGAACACCTGGTAGCCGACACCCGACTGCGTCTCCAGCACGATGCCGTCGTCGTCGATGGCCAGGACGCGCCCGCGCAGCAGCGCGATCATCGCAGCGCCTCGCGCGCCTGCGCCGCCGCCACCGCCGCCGCCAGCCGGTTCTGGCCGTGGTTGACCGCAACACGGCCGCCGGCGGCGGCCCGCCCGACGCGCGCGTGGTGGTGATGGCAGATGGCGACGGCGCAGGCGTCGGTGACGTCGTCGGGACCGGCGATGCGCTCGACGCCGAGCAGCGAGCGGACCATCCGCGCCACCTGCGGCTTGCCGGCACCTCCGTAGCCCGCCACCGCCTCCTTGATCTGCGGGGGCGAGTAGTCGGTGACCTCGATCCCGGCGCGGGCGAGGGCGCAGAGGGCCACGCCGCGCGCCTCGCCGACTCGCATTGCCGTCGTCCGGTTGGTGGCGAAGAAGAGCTGCTCGACCGCGGCGGCGTCGGGGCGGTGCGAGGCGACGAGCCCTTCGAGGGCGGCGAAGAGCGCGGTCAGCCGGAGGGGGTTGGGGGTGCCGGGGAGGGTGTCGATGCAGCCTGCGTGGACCAGGCGCAGCGCGCCGGGCTCCCCCTCGACGACGGCGACGCCGGTCCTGGCCAGCCCCGGGTCGACGCCGAGGACCCTCATGCGCCGCCGGGGTCGGTCACCCGACGCTCTCGAGGACGTCGTCGGGGATCTCGGCGTTGGCGTAGACCTGCTGCACGTCGTCGTGGTCCTCGAGGGCGTCGAGAAGGCGGAGCACGGCGGGCGCCTGCTTGGCGTCGAGCTCGACCGAGTTGGAGGGCGACATCGTCACCTCGGCCGAGGCGACCTTCCACCCCTTCTCCTCCACCGTGCGGCGCGCCTCCTCGAAGAGGGAGGGCGCCACGGTGACCTGGACGGACCCGCCGTCGACGGCGACGTCGCCGTCCTCGCCGACGTCGACCGCGTCGAGCACCTCGAGGGCGAGCTCCTCGGGGTCGCGGCCGTCGGGCTCGATGTCGATGACCCCCTTCTGGCTGAACATCCAGGCGACGCTGCCCGTCTCCCCCAGCGAGCCGCCGCTGCGGGTGAAGAGGTTGCGCAGCGCGGCCACCGTGCGATTGCGGTTGTCGGTGAGCACGTCGACGATCACCGCGACGCCGTGCGGCCCGTAGCCCTCGTAGCGGATGTCCTCGAGCTGGGCGCCGTCCTTGCTGCCGGCGCCGCGCGCGATCGCCCGGTCGATGTTGTCGGCGGGCATGTTCACCTCCTTCGCCTTCTGGATGGCGAGGCGGAGGCGGAAGTTGGCGTTGGGGTCGGCCCCACCGTCGCGGGCGGCGACGCTCAGCTCACGGGCGACCTTGGTGAAGATCTGCCCGCGCTTGGCGTCGACGACTGCCTTCTTGTGCTTGATCCCAGCCCACTTGCTGTGACCGGACATGACGGGGCCTCCAACGGCGGCGCGGCGCGCACGCCGAACAGACGTTCAGATTCTACTGCGCTCAGGCCACCTAGTCTACGTGCCCGCCAGGAGGGCGGCAGATGCCGTGTCACGGATCACCCGTTCCGGGTTGACGGCGAGGGTCCGAGGGGTATCCTTGAGTCAACAGGAACCGGTTTCGCTGTACGGAGGTGCACTTCGGAATGCGTACCGTCTGGCAAGCCCTGAGGCACGGGCGAGCCGAGGGATAACGCCCGGACCGCCGGGCGAGCGCCCCGCCGCAGTGCCGATCGCGTGAAGGGAGCGCGAGGCTCCGAGAACGCCGTGAGGCATCGGCTCCGCGATCAGGAGCACGCGGCGCACCGAGTAGGCGCGACGTCCGCAACGTTCCGGGCAGCTCTTGCGGCCGCGTCCCCCGTAGTGGACGCCATCAGGCCCGGCTTCTTCCAGCCGGGCGCCGACACAGTGAATCGGCAAAGGAGGGCCCGGCGAGATCCGGGCCCTTTCTTTTTGGGCAGAGTCGGCGCCCGCACCGCGACGCCGGCTCAGGTCAATCGCGGCGCGGAGACCGCCGGGTGGCCTCGCACCGCGAAGCGCAGCGGCCGTTCCACCGCGGAGCTGATCCCCACGCGTGGGCCGCGGACCACGGCCGGGCGCCGCGATGGAGGCGTTCGCTCCCACACCTCGACGCGCGACGTCGGAGAGCACACGTCGAGCCCGTTGTCACCCAGCCGGACACCCAGCCCGCGGCACAGGTTGCCCGGACCGCGCAGCAGCTCGGGCGGCGGCAGCACCCGTGCCAGCCCCGACGCCGGTGCGCGCCGCGCCCGGACGGTCGCCTCGCCCGTCTCCACCGACGCCGCGCGCAGCAGCACCGCCCCGGCGACGCCGTGGGTCTCGGTCACCAGGTTGGCGCAGTGGTGGACGCCGTAGGAGAGGTACACGTAGAGGTGTCCTGGCGCGCCGAACATGATCGACGCGCGCGGGGTGGGGCCGCGATACGCGTGGGAGGCGGGATCGGAGGTGCCCAGGTAGGCCTCGACCTCGACCAGCGTGGCCACCACCTCGGACGGGGTGCCGCGATCGACGACGAGGCGGCAGCCCAGCAGGGAGCGGGCCACCTGGACGGTGGGGCGGGCGAAGAACTCCCGGTCGAGCGGCCCCGCCAACGCCGTCTAGTTGCCGGAGCCCGTGGTGCTCGCGACCGCGCTGGTGCTGCCGGCCAGGTAGCCGCTCAGGCTGGCGGGCAGGGCCGGGCCGAAGAAGGCGTCGATGGCCGGGCTCAGGCCCGCGATGTGCGAGCCGATCACCGACTTGTAGACAGCGTTGGCAGTATCACCGTGCTCGCTGGGGAGCTTCTCGCCGGGGCCGCTGGTCTGGGCGTTGCCCACCGCGAGCGCCACCATGACCACGATGGCCGCCTGGAACAGCCCCACGACGAGACCGGCGACGATGCCGGTGGTGCGGTCGAACATCAGCGAGATCACCTTCTCGACGCGGTCGCGGTAGAGCGCGCCGAGGATCTCGACCATGGCCACCACGCCGAACACCACGGCGATGAAGGTCCAGGCGGTTGCGTAGAGGTCGTTGGCCGCGCCGCCGCCACCGAAGAGCCGCAGCAGCCGCGAGGACATGGCGGTCGCCGCGGCGACCCCGCCGTACAGCCCGCCCAGTGCCAGCGCGCGTCCCAGGATGCCGAAACGCCATCCCAGCAGCACGTTGACGATGATCAGGAAGACGGCGATCAGGTCGATGGAGAGACTGCTCATCTGCGCACCTCCGCGCCGACGCGCACGCGCAGCGCGAGTGCGATGGCGTCGTGGATCTGCTGCGCCTCGGCACCGGTGAGGGTCCGGTCGGGCGCGCGATAGGTCATGCGGAAGGTCCAGCCCTTGCGCCCGGCGAGTCCCTCGCCGCGATACTCGTCGTAGAGCTCGGCGGATTCCAGCAGCGAGCCGCCCGCCTCGCGAACCGCGGCCAGCGCCTGGTCGGCGCGCTGCTCGGCGGCGACGACGACGGCGAGGTCCTGGATCACGGCGGGATACCGCGCCGGGGCGCGGAAGCGGGGCAGGCGCGGCGTCTCCGGCGCGACGGCGTCGAGGCGCAGCTCGGCGACGGCGACCCGGCCGCGCAGGTCCAGCTGCTCGACCAGCTCGGCGGTCAGCTCGCCGATCACGCCGACCTCGTGGCCGTCGGCGCGCAGGCGTCCGCTCCGTCCTGGACGCAGGCCGGCGACGCTCATCGGCTCCACCGCAAGGGACACTCCCGCAAGCTCATGGCCGAGCCAAGCTAGCACCGACTGGATGTGGCGAAGACGGGCCGCGGCAGCGTCGCCACCGCTTTCACCGGTCTGTGACACAAGTGACAGCAACAGCGGCTCCGCGGGCAGCGGGGTGTAGGCGGCGTCCTTGCCGTCCGGGGTGGTGCCCAGGGGCGGCACCGCCCGCTCGCCCTCCCAGAAGGCGCGGCCGATCTCGAACAGCGACACCTCGGGCACGCCGCGGTTGAGGTTGCCGGACAGCGCCTGCAGAAGGCCGGGCAGCAGGCTGATGCGCATCACGCTGCCGTCCTCGCTGAGCGGGTTGCGCAGCCGGATGGGGGTGCGCTCCTCCCCCATCCCGGTGATGCGCTGGGCCAGCGCCGGCGACTGCATGGCGAAGGTGATCGCCTCGTCGAAGCCGGCTCCGGTGGCGACGTCGCGGACCCGGTCCTCCAGCGGCACCGCGGGGGCGAGGGCGCGGATCGGGCTGCGCCGCCCCGGGATGGTCGCCGGCACGCGCGCGTAGCCGAGCGAGCGTCCCACCTCCTCGACGACGTCGACGGGGATGGTGACGTCGCGGCGGAAGTGCGGTGGCGCCGCACGCAGGGCGTCGCCCTCCTGCTCCACGGCGAAGCCCAGGCGAGCCAGCGCGGTGGCGGCCTCGGAGGCGTCGACGGGCATTCCCAGCACGCGCTGCAGGAAGCCCGAGGGCACCTCGATGGCGGGGATCGGCGGGAGAGGCGCGGGGTGCGCGTCGACGGTGCCGCGGAGGACGCGCCCGGCGCCGAGCTCGGCGATCAGGGCGGCGGCGCGCTCCAGGGCCAGCGGGGGCAGCGTGTCGCTGAGTCCCTTCTCGTAGCGCCCGCTTGCGTCGGTGCGCAGCGACAGGCGGCGCGACGTCGCCCGGATGGTGGGGCCGTGCCAGGCGGCCGCCTCCAGCAGCACCGTGCGCGTCCTGGCGTCGACCGCCGTGTCCTTGCCGCCCATCACCCCGGCCAGGGACACCGCGCGCTCGCCCGCGCAGACGACCATGTCGCCGTCCGCAAGGGTGCGCTCGACGTCGTCGAGGCAGAGCAGCTTCTCGCCGGCGCGGGCGCGACGCACCACGACATCGGCGCTCTGCGACCCGCCGGGGATGGCGGCGACGAACCGGTCGAAGTCGAAGGCGTGCAGCGGCTGGCCCCATTCAGCCGCCACGTAGTTGGTGACGTCGACGACGTTGTTGATGGGGCGAAGCCCGATGGCGCGCAGGCGGCGCTGCATCCACTGCGGCGAGTCGCCGATGACGACGTCCTCGATGACCCGCGCCATGAAGCGAGGGCAGCCCGAGGGGTCGTCGACGCGCACCGTGGTGCGGCCCTCGATGGGCGTCACCGAGACGAGCGCCTCGGGCACCTCCGCAGGCGGCTCGCGCAGGGGCTCGGCCAGCGCCGCCGCCAGCTCGCGGGCGATGCCCAGGTGGCAGAGGCAGTCGGGGCGGTTGGGGGTGACCTCGATCTCCAGCACCGCGTCGAGGTCGAGCACCTCGTGCACCGCCTGGCCGGGGGTGCCGTGGTCGAGGACGAGGATGCCCTCCGCGTCGTCGCCGACGGCCAGCTCGACCGCGCTGCAGAGCATGCCGGGCGAGTGGTACTTGCCGCCGAACATGGCACGAACTTCGAGCGGCTTCTCCCAGCCGGGGAGCAGCGTGCCCGGCGGGGCGTAGGGCACCAGGTCGCCGACGCGGAGGTTCTGGGCGCCGGTGAGGACGCGGATGGTCTCCCCGCCGGCCACCTCGATGTCGGCGAACTGCACGCCCCGCGTCGACTCGGGCACCTTCTCCAAGGCCAGGATGCGGGCCACGATCACGCCCTCGGCGGTGCGGTGCACCTCGTTGACCTCGGTGCCGGTGTCCACCAGCGCCTGGGCCAGCTGGTGGAGCGGCGCGTCGAGGGGCGCGTAGTCGCGCAGCCAGCGCAGCGAGGTCTTCACGTCTGGCGGATGAAGCGGACGTCGTTCTCGTAGAGCAGGCGGACGTCGTCGATGCCGTAGGCGAGCTGCGCGATGCGCTCGATGCCCATGCCGAAGGCGAAGCCGCTGTAGCGGTCCGGATCGACGCCGCCGTTGCGCAGCACCTCGGGATGCACCATGCCGGAGCCGAGGATCTCGATCCAGCCGCTCCCCTTGCAGGTGCCGCAGCCGTCGCCGCCGCAGACCATGCAGGAGACGTCCACCTCCAGCGAGGGCTCGGTGAAGGGGAAGTGGTGCGGCCGCAGGCGGATGGCGCGCGAGGGGCCGAACATGGAGCGCGCGAAGAACTCCAGCGTCCCCTTGAGGTCGGCCAGGGAGACGTCCTCGTCGACGTACAGCCCCTCGACCTGGTGGAACATCGGGGAGTGGGTGGGGTCGTTGTCGCGGCGGTAGGTCTTGCCGGGCACGATCACCTTGAGCGGCGCGCCCAGCGCCACCATGGCGCGGATCTGCACCGGGGAGGTGTGCGTGCGCAGCAGCCGCGCGTCGTCGACGTAGAAGGTGTCCTGCAGGTCGCGGGCGGGATGGCCCTCCGGCTGGTTGACCAGCTCGAAGTTGTAGCGGTCGTACTCGATCTCGGGCCCGCCCACCGCCGTGTAGCCGAGATGCCCGAAGATGCGGCGGATGTCGCGGGCGGCGCGGGTCACCGGGTGGAGGGCGCCCCTCCGCAGCGGCGGGGCCGGGACGGTGAGGTCGATCGCCTCGTCGCGGAGCGCCCGCTCCTCGGCCTGCTGGAGCAGGACGGCGTGCGCCTCGGCGAGCGCGTCCTCGACACGGGCGACCAGCTCGTTGACGGTCTGGCCCAGCTGTCGCTTGGCCTCGGGGTCGGTGATCCTGCCCAGGTTGCGGCGATGCAGGGTGAGCAGGCCGTCCTTGCGGCCCAGGTAGCGGGCCCGGATCCGATCCAGCTCCTGCAGGTCACGCGCGCCCTCGATCTCCGAGAGCGCACGCGCCGCCACCTCGTGCGGTGCCTCGTCCGGCGCCACGGTGCCGGAGCTCACGCGGTGGGCAGCGACCCGCGCGCCAGCTCGACCAGGCTCGTGAACGCGGCGGCGTCGTGCACGGCGATCTCCGCCAGCATCTTGCGGTTGACCTCGACGCCCGCGGCCTTGAGGCCGTGCATGAACTGGTTGTAGGCGAGGCCGTTCTGCCGCGCCGCGGCGTTGATGCGCGCGATCCACAGCGACCGCATGTCGCCCTTGCGCTGCTTGCGGTCGCGGTAGGCGTAGGCCAGCGAGTGCATCACCGCCTCGTTGGCGGGCTTGAAGAGGCGGCGGTGGGTGCCGCTGAACCCCTCGGCGAGCTCGAGGACCTTCTTGTGGCGGGCGCGTGCGGTGACGCCGCGCTTGACACGTGCCATCGTCAGTCCTCCTACTGCTTGCCGAGGTACGGCGCGGCGCGCAGCACCTCGCGCACGTCCGACGGCGCGACCTCGTGCTGGGTGCCGTACAGCCGCTTGCGCTTCTGGCTCTTCTTCTCGAGGAGGTGGGACATCTGCGCGTGGCGGCGCATCACCTTGCCGGTGGCGGTGACGCGGAAGCGCTTCTGCGTCCCCTTATGCGTCTTGATCTTGGGCATCGCTGCTGGTGCTCCGGGTGGCCGAGGCGCCGTTCCCTGACGGCGGCTCGGATGTGGCGGACGTGGCTGCTGCGGCCTGCGGCGCCGCCTGCGTCTGCGGGGCCTGGATCTTGGGCTGCTTCTTCGCCATCGGGCTGAGGATCATGATCATGTTGCGGCCCTCCACCAGAGGGCTGCGCTCGATGCTGGCGATCTCCTTGAGCTCGTTGGCCATGCGGTCGAGCAGGCGGCGACCGTATTCCTGGTGGACCATCTCGCGGCCCCGGAACATGATCGTCAGCTTGACCTTGTCGCCCTCCTGGAGGAAGTGCCGGACGTAGCC
>DASRDZ010000034.1:0-9685 GCA_035652335.1 Candidatus Dormiibacterota bacterium | reverse complement strand
CGGGCGAAGTCACCCTCGCCCGGGCGCTCCACCTTGACCACGGTGGCGCCCTGGTCGAGCAGCAGGCGGGTGGCCAGCGGGGCCGCGACGGCCTGCTCCAGGGCCATCACGAGGACGCCGCGGAGAGGGAGTGCCACGGCCGGGAATCATGCAGCACCGCTCCATACGCACCAAGGGACTGACGCACTATCTGATAGCATCGTTGACATCTTTTGCTTCAGATGGCCGTCCTGACCCCCCGTCGGATGGCGCCGCGGGACACCGGCCGTCCCCAGCAGGGCTCCTGGCCCCTGGCGCGCCCATCCGCCTCCGCCCCCCACCGCCTGCCCGGCGCCGACGCGCTCCGCGCCCTTGCCGCCGTGGCGGTCGTGGTCATCCACGCCTCCTACTGGCCGGCGCAGAGCCACGGCGCCGAGCGCAGCGTCTGGGGCTCGGTGACCCTGCTCGCGCGCTTCGCCGTGCCGGCCTTCGTGCTCCTCGCCGGGCTGGTGCTCGGCTTCCGCCACGGCGGCCGGCGGCTTGGACCCGACTTCCTGCTCCGCCGCGCCCGGCGCAGCCTGCTGCCCTGGCTGATCTGGGCGCCCGTCTTCTGCGTCGCCGACCTGGTCTGGGTGGGCACCGTCTCGCCCAGCTGGTCGAGCGTCCGCGACTTCTTCGCCACCGGGGCGGGGCACCTCTACTTCCTCGTGCTGGTGCCCCAGCTCTACGTCCTGCTGCTGCTGTGGCCCTCCCGGCGGCGTCCGCTGGCCGCCGTCACCGGCCTGGCGGTCGCGGTGCAGGTGGCCATCTCGGCTGTGCGGCTCTTCGTGCCGCTCGGCTCGGGGGCTCTCCACCAGGTGATGCTCACCTACGGGTACGAGCTCTTCCCTTTCTGGATCGGCTACTTCGCGCTCGGCGTGGTCGCCGGGCGCTGGCTGGCCGGCCGGCGCGGGCGTGGCCTTCCCGCCTGGCCCTTCGCCGCACTGGTCCCGGTCACCGCCGGGCTCGTGCTCTGGAACGACGTGCGCGGTGCCGCCAACGGCTCCTTCGCCCAGGGCACGGGCGCCTTCCTGCGCCCGCTGATGCTCCCCTTCGCGCTGGCCGTGTGCGGCGCGGTGATCTTCGGGGCGCCGCGCCTGCTCGACCGCGCTCCGCGACTGCAGCGCGTCACCGGCGCGCTCAGCCGGCATTCGCTGGGCGTCTACGTCATCCATCCCCTCCTGCTCACCGCGCTGGGACGGCTGGTGATGCGGCCGCTGCGCTGGCACCTGCCCGGCTCGATCCTGACGTTCCTGGCCATAACGCTGGGCAGCCTGCTGGGCGCCCTGCTCGTCTCGGTGCTGCTGGCGCGCACGCCACTGGCCCTGACCATCGGCGAGGAGCGGGTCCGCCGGCGCGCGCGGCACGACGGCGGGCGCGAGCTGCTGGGGCGCCGGGAGGCGCGCGAGGAGCCTGCCGCCGCCCGCTGACTAGAGCGGGATGTTCCCGTGCTTGCGCGCGGGGCGCTCGACCTGCTTGTCGAGGGTCATGGTCAGCGCGCGGATGAGCACCTCGCGCGTCTGCTTGGGCTCGATGACGTCGTCGACGTAGCCGCGCTCGGCCGCGTAGTAGGGGTTGGCGAACTGCTCGCGGTACTGCTCGATCAGCTCCGCGGCGCGCTCCGCGGGGTTCGGCGAGGCGGCGATCTCGCGGCGGAAGATGATGTTGACGGCGCCCTGCGGGCCCATCACCGCGATCTCCGCCGTCGGCCAGGCGACGTTGTAGTCGGCGCGGATGTGCTTGCTGCACATGACGTCGTAGGCGCCGCCGTAGGCCTTGCGGGTGATCACCGTCAGCTTCGGCACGGTCGCCTCGCAGTAGGCGTAGAGGAGCTTGGCCCCGTGGCGGATGATGCCGCCGTACTCCTGGTCGGTCCCCGGCAGGAAGCCGGGCACGTCGACGAAGGTGACCAGCGGGATGTTGAAGGCGTCGCAGAAGCGCACGAAGCGGGCCGCCTTGATCGAGGCCTCGATGTCGAGCGCGCCGGCGAGCACGCGCGGCTGGTTGCCGACGACGCCGACGCTGTGACCGTCGAGCCGGGCGAACCCGGTGATGATGTTGCCCGCGTGGTACGGCATCACCTCGAGGAAGCGCTGCTCGTCGACGACGTGGGCGATCACCTCGCGCATGTCGTAGGGCTGGTTGGGGTTGTCGGGGATGATCGACTGCAGCTCGACGTCGGCGCGGTGCGGGTCGTCGAGGGTGGGGCGGTGCGGCGGCTTCTGCCGGTTGTTGGAGGGCAGGTAGCTGAGCAGCTCGCGGATCTGGACGAAGGACTGGTCCTCGGTGTCGGCCACGAAGTGGGCCACGCCGCTGCGCTGGTTGTGCACGTCGGCGCCGCCCAGCTCCTCGAAGCTCACCTGCTCCCCCGTGGTCACCTTGATCACGTCGGGACCGGTGATGAACATGTAGCCGACCTTGCGCACCATGCAGATGAAGTCGGTCATCGCCGGCGAGTACACCGCGCCGCCGGTGCAGGGCCCGACGATCAGCGAGATCTGCGGGATGACGCCGCTCGACTCGACGTTGCGGTAGAAGATCTCCGCGTACCCCGCCAGCGAGACGACGCCCTCCTGGATGCGCGCGCCGCCGGAGTCGTTGATGCCGATGCAGGGCGAGCCGGTGCGCGTCGCCAGGTCCATGATCTTGGTCACCTTCTCGGCGAAGACCTCGCCGAGCGAGCCGCCGAAGACGCTGGCGTCGTGGGAGAAGACGAAGACCTGGCGGCCGTCGACGGTGCCCCAGCCGGTGACCACGCCGTCGCCGCGGATCTTCTTCTCCTCCATCCCGAAGGTGGAGGTGCGGTGCACCGCGAAGGCGTCCATCTCGGTGAACGAGCCGGGGTCGAGCAGCCGCTCGATGCGCTCGCGCGCGGTGAGCTTGCCCTTGCGATGCTGCGACTTCTCCGCCGCGCCGCCGCGATGGACGGCGTCGTACCGGCGCTTGCGCAGCAGGTTGATCTTGCGCTCGGTGACGCTTCCCGGGGGGCCGGCGGCGGCGCTGCCGTTGGTGGCGGCGGCAGCCTGGCGCAGCTCCCCCGCGCTCAGCTTGGGACGGTCTCCGGCTCCCGCGGGCGGGATGCCGGGCTTGCTGGAACGGGCCATCGCAGGCCAAGGGTAGCCGAGCGCGCGCCAGCTACGCGGCGCTCTGGCGGCGCCTCCTGATCAGGAAGAGGGCGACGAGCATGGCCACGAGCCCGGCGAGGACGCCCAGCACCAGGGCCCAGGGGAAGAAGCCCAGCTCCAGCGGCGCGCTCACCGCCGTGGCCGAGGGACCGCCGGTGACCCGGGCGTGGATGGTCGCCGTGGCCACCGCCCTGCCCCAGAGCGGCAGTCCGCTCCACACCGCGGTCACCGTGGCGCGGCCGCCGGGGATGACGTAGAGCCCGCCAGGGCCGAGCGGCAGGGTGGCCACCGCGTTCCCCGACCCGTCGCGCACCGTCACCTCTCCCGTGAAGGTGAAAAGCACGTTGCCGGTGTTGTCGACGTCGACGCTGAAGTGCTCGCCGTCGTGCTGCTGCGCGCCCTGCAGGGGTCCCGCCGCGGCCACCAGGCGGACGCTGGGAAGCACGGTGACGTCGACGATCAGCGCGGCCCGGGTGAGCAGGTGCACGCCGCCGGCGTCGGTGCTGGTCTCGGCGACCACGACCGCGCCGAGGAACTCGCCCGCCGGCTGCGCATCCGGCACCGTGACGGTGAACGGGTCGCTCACCTCGCGGCCGGGGGGGACGGTGATCGACGGCTGGGCCACGGCCATCCAGGCGCCGACCTGGTGCGGCTGCGCGCCCTCCGCGGCGGGCGCCACGCCGCCGCCGGTGGCGGCCACCATGTCGGCGCCGTGCACCGCGAAGCTGAGCGGCTCGGCCGTGAAGTTGCTCACCACGACGGCATCGCCCACCGAGGCGCCGCCCGCCGGCAGCGCGTAGGCGAAGTGGTTGTGGTTCAGCGTCGTCTTGCCGGAGAGCGCCGCGCGCACGCCGTAGGTCGGGCCTGAGGACGCTGCCGCCGGAGGTGTCGACGCCGCGAGGACGGGCGCGGCCGGTGCGCCGGCGATCACCGCGCAGACACCGATGCCGAGCAGGGATCGCCGTCGCAGTCCGGACTGCGCCAAGGTCTGCTTCCGCCTCCTGCTCGGCATCGTGGCGATGCGCGGGTTACCCGGTGATCGTATAGGTGATCGTGCCGGTGTAGACGCCGGTCGGCGTGCCGCCGGGGACGGTCACCGACATCGTCGAGCCCGCCTGCGTGTACACGCCCTGCACCGTCGACGCCGCCGTCGCCAGGGTCAGGGGACTCGACGCCGTGGTGCCAGGGGTGCCGTCGGTGCCGCTCAGCGTTCCGCCGGTGCCCGCCGTCGGGGTTCCGGTGGAACCGACGCCGCCGCCGAGGGTGAGGCCGGGAGTCACGCTCATGTCGGTGAAGTGGATGGCGTTGGCGCCGTTGACCCAGTCGGTGGAGGTCATGGTGACGCTCCACGCGGAGCCGTCGTTGAGCGTGTTGGTGAAGGCAACGGTGCCGAGCGCGACGTTGGCGTTGCCCGTGCCCGGCACCAGCGTGGGCGTGATCGCCGGCGGCGCGGTGACGGTCAGCGTGCCGGCGACCACGGTCGCGGTGACGCTCTGCGAGCTGTTGCCGCTTGCTGCGGCGACGGGCTTGCCGGGCAGGACCGCCGCCGCCGCCGCGGCGATGGTGACACCGGTGAGCGCCAGAGCCCTGCGCGCTCCCACTCCCTCTCTCATGGCCTGTCAGCCTCCCAAAACCTACCAGGACTGCTGCCATGAAGCCTAGGTACGCCGGGCGCGCGCGGTGACCACGGCGGCGTAACGGGCGGGCAAACACATTCGGTCCGGTGACACGCGCCGGTTGCGAGCGTCACCGGACCGTCATTGCGTGCGCGTCGAAGCGCGGTCAGCCGCCGGCGGGCTCTCCTGTGCTGGGGTCGAGGATCAGCTTGGCGTCGCGCGCGTGCGCCATGTCGAACATGCCGAGCAGCGAGCCGGCCACCGCGTCGCTGCTGCCGCCGCCGATGCGGCCGAGCGACCAGTTGTCCTCGATGAAGCGGAGGATCGAGGACTGGTCGGTGAGGCTGTGGTCGACGTCGTTCTGCCGCGCGTACGAAGAGATCACCAGCAGCGGCAGGCGCGGGCCGTAGCCGCAGCGCGCCTGCTCGCTGACGCCGCTGCCGTTGCCCGGCACCGAGCGCGGGTTGCCGCAGCGGCCGGCGCCGCTTAGCGTGTCGAGCGCCGTCTGCGAGCCGAGCAGCACCGGCGCCATCACGTGGTCGTACCAGCCGTCGGAGTCGTCGTAGGAGATGACCACCGCCGTGTCCTTCCAGAAGCTCGAACGCTGCAGGCGGTTGAGGGTGTCGACGAGGAAGGCCTGCTCGTCGAGTGGATCGGAGTAGCCGGCGTGCCCGTCCTGGTACTTGGCCGCCTTGAGGAAGCTCACCGCCGGCATGCTGCCGTTGTCGACGGTGGCCCAGAAGTCGGCCAGGTCGTACTGGTGGTTGGCCTGGTCCTGGCCACCGATGGCGGCGATCGACGTCGGCGGCAGATGCATCGGGTTGGCCGTCGAGGCGTAGTACTCGAAGGGCTGGTGATGCGGGCTGTAGTCGGTGACGGTGGCACCCGACACGTTCTTGTGCGTCCCCTTGCAGACCTGGCTCAGGTTGTCGGTGCCGGTCTCGCCGGGGACGTAGCCGGGGCTGGCGAAGCCACCCTGGAACCAGCCCCAGGAGACGTCCTGCGCGTTGAGCAGGTCGCCGACGTTCCTGCCGGCCTGGGCGATGACGTTGGACCCCGAGCAGGTGTCGAACATCGGGTCGGAGTCGCTGTACACGGTGCCGTCGCCCTGCGGCTGCGGGCTGCCGGGGGTGGCGGCCTGCGACGTCTTGGGCCCGCACGCGGGCTGGCTGCCGTACACGGAGTCCTGCGGACCGCAGGTGGCGCCGTAGGTGTTGCCGACGACGAGGTTGAGCACGCCGGGCGTGGAGGGGCCGAAGCCCGTGCCGAAGGAGTTGTCGCTCATGGCGAAGCTCTGCGCGTAGTTCCAGAGCGCGGTGACGGTGTTGCCGTCGTAGTAATCGAGGACCGCCTCGTTGCCGGGCGTCGGCGCGCCGCCGAGACACTCACCCAGCGTCTCCGGGTGCGACGGGCTGCCCGCCGTCGCGCTGGTGTTCTCGACGAACATGTCCATGGCGCCGTGGTCCTCGGCGTTCTGCTCGGCGGTGTACTCGTGGTCCTGGTCGCAGGTGACCGCCTGGCTTCGGTCGAGGCGCTGCGGGTTGGCGCTGTTGGGGTTGTCGGTGAGCAGCGCGCTGTTCAGGCCGTCGACGGTGGGCGTGCCCCGGCTCGCGGTGAAGGCCGGCTCGCCCGACGGGTTGGCGGCGTTGGGATAGGTGCCGAAGTAGTGGTCGAAGGAGACGTTCTCCTGGAAGATGACCACCAGGTGCTTGATCGGCGTGGTGGTGGCGATGCCCGCCGCGGGATCGGTGCCGCCGCCGTTGGCACCGGCCGTGGCGGGGATGATCGCGGCGGCGGCGACTGCCGCGGCGGCGAGCGTGACGGTGAAGGCCCGGGTCTGCTTCATGCGCGCCATGCTGCGCGGCGCGGTGTTGGCAACGCGGTAAGGCGTGCTTAAGGGCTGGCGAATGGCCGTTGCGGTGTGCGAATGTGGCGGCGCAGATGAGCCAGCCCATCCCTCTTGCCGCCGGTGTGTGGCGCCTGCCGACGGCGCCGCGCGACCTGGTCAACTCCTTCGTGTTCGCCGAGCCCGACGGCTCGCTGACCCTGGTCGACGCGGGCGTCAAGGGAATGGCGCCCAAACGCATCGCCGCGGGCCTGGCCGCCCTCGGCAAGCAGCCGTCCGACGTGCGACGCATCCTGCTCACGCATGCGCACAGCGACCACGCGGGCGGCGTCGCGCGCGTGCAGAAGCTGACGGGGGGCGGCATCGAGACCCACGACGACGAGGCGCGCTGGGTGCGCGACGGACGGCCGCCGCCGCCCAATCGCCAGACGGCGCTGGGCCGCGTCGCCAACCTGCTGCCCGCCAGGCTGGAGCGCGCCGAGGTGGTCGCGACGTTCGGCGACAACCAGCTCCTCGACGTCGCCGGCGGCCTGCGCGTCCTGCACACGCCGGGACACACCATGGGCCACTGCTCGTTCCTGCACGAGCCGAGCGGCGTGCTCATCACCGGCGACTCGCTGTTCAACTGGTTCCACCGCATGCGCTGGTCGTACCAGCTCTTCTGCACCGACTTCCCGCTCTCCAAGCAGACGGCGGAGCGGCTCGGCGAGGTCGACTACGAGGTGGCCGCCTTCACCCACGGTCCTGAGATCCGCGACGGCGCGCGAGAGAAGGTGCGCGACTTCCTGCGCCGCAACACGGCGCGCTGAGGTCAGAACGGGCCCAGGCTGAAGGCGAAGTCCAGCCCGGCGGCGGCGGGGACGGTGGTGTGTGCGCTGACGATGTCCATGCGGCACGGGCCCGAGGGGAAGACGCCGGTGTTCGGCGCGTACTCGCAGGCGGCGACGGCGATGCCGGCCCCGGGCAGGGCGAACGCCCATTGCGGCAGCGTCTGGGCGTCGGGCCGCGACCACTCCACCGCACCGCTGCGCCAGTCGAGCACCTCGATGCCGGGAACTCGCTGCAGCACCGCCGCCGATTGCGGCGCGTCGAGAGAGACGGCGACTGCCCTGCCGTCGCCGCTGAACGCCGCGGGCCAGCCGCGCGCGTCGAGCCGTTGCACGGCGCCCGTCGGCATGTCGACGACGGCGACGCGGTGGCCGGCGTCCTGATAGGCGACGTCCTCGCCGTCGGGGGAGGCGATCGCCGGCTGCGCGCAGGCGCCGGTGCAGAGGACGCGCTCCACCGTCGCGGTGCCAGCGTGCAGGTCGAGGCGCAGCGCGGCGGTCGTCTGGCCGGGCCCTCGCGCGGTGAGCAGCACGACGGCCGCCTGCCGCGTCCCAGAACAGGCGAGCAGGCTCGCAGACTCGGCGCCCTGTGCGCCGCTCAGTGACGTCTCAGCGCTGAGATCGGGCCTGCCGGTGACGCTGTCGAGGTCGACGCGCAGGGCGTTGGCCCCGGCACTGAGACGGCAGATTCCGGAGCTGTCGTCCGCCCACACCGTCTGGCCGCCGGCGGGGAGGCTCCTCTGCCAGATGCCGTCCTCGGAGTAGACGTCAGTGTCGAGGAGCAGGTCGTGGCCGTCGGGCGAGGGCAGGACCTCGGGCTGCTGCGCTCCGCGGCTGGCGTCCCTGGTCACCGAGAGGTCGACGGTGCCGCGGTCATGGCCCGCCGCGTCCACGGCGTGCAGCGGATACGGCGCCGCCGCGACGCCGTCCCAGTTGGCCCAGTAGACGACGTCGGTTCCGGCCGGCACCGTCGAGAACAGCGCGGGAGGCGGGGTGGGCGCAGCCGGCGACGGCGCGATCGACCTCGGGGTTGCCGTCGGCGCGGGCAGGCCCACCACCGCGCGCGGCGCCGTGAGCTGCTTCACGGCCACCGTCACCGCCACGCCGGCCGCCGGTACGAGCGCGAGCACGAGGGCGATGCCGAGTGGCCCGATGCGCCGCGGGCCGCGGGGAGCGTCGCTGCCGTCCACAGCCATTTCCTCCCGTCGCTGCAGCGGCGGGGCAGGCGCGCGTCGCTAGAACAGCGCGCTGGGCCGGTATACCCCAAAGACGGAGCGCAGCGTGTTCGAGACCTCGCCGACGGTGGCGTAGTGGGCGAGCGCCTCCCGCATGTGGGGCAGCAGGTTGTCGCTGCCCTCGGCGGCGTCGTGCAGCGCGGCGAGGGCGCGGTCGACGGCGGCCTGGTCGCGCCCGGCACGCACCTCGCGGACGCGGCGCACCTGCTCGTCCTCCAGCTCCGCGGAGATGCGCAGGATCTCGACGTCCTGCTGCGACGTCTCGGTGAAGCGGTTGACTCCGACGACGACTCGCTCGCCGCGCTCCACCAGCTGCTGGTGCCGGTACGCCGAGTCCTGGATCTGCCGCTGGTAGAAGCCCTGCTCGATGGCCTGCACCGCGCCGCCGAGCTGGTCGACGCGCTCCATGAGCGCACGCGACGCCTCCACCAGACGCTGGGTCAGCGACTCGACGAGATACGAGCCACCCATGGGATCGGCGACGCTGCCGGCGTTGGCCTCGTAGGCGATGTACTGCTGGGTGCGCAGCGCGATCTCAGCGGCCTGCTCGGTGGGGAGCGCGAGCGCCTCGTCGAAGGAGTTGGTGTGCAGCGACTGGGTGCCGCCCGCCACGGCGGCGAGCGCCTGGATGGCGACGCGCACCACGTTGGTGAGCGGCTGCTGCGCGGTCAGCGTCGCGCCGCTGGTCTGCGCGTGGAAGCGCAGCATCTGCGAGCGCGGGTCCTGGGCGCCGAAGCGGTCGCGCATCACCTCCGCCCAGATCGCGCGCGCCGCCCGGAACTTGGCGACCTCCTCGAAGAAGTCGTTGCTGACGTTGAAGAAGAAGCTGAGCCGCGGGGCGAACCTGTCGACCGCCAGGCCGGCGTCGATGGCCGCCTGCACGTAGGCGATGCCGTTGGCCAGGGTGAAGGCGATCTCCTGCGGCGCCGTCGCCCCCGCCTCGCGGATGTGGTACCCGCTGATGGAGATGGTGTTCCAGCGCGGCAGCTTCTCGGCGCACCATGCGAACGTGTCGGTG
>DASRDZ010000033.1:0-55063 GCA_035652335.1 Candidatus Dormiibacterota bacterium | reverse complement strand
CACCGACCCCATCGAGGCCGCCTTCGACATCGCCAGCGGCGACAAGGGCCCCGAGGACGAAGCGCTGGCCATCGCCGCCGCCACCCTCGTCTGGGACGCGGCCGCCAGCCTCGAGCCCCGGCAGTACGCCGTCCTCGACCTCAGCGTGCGGCGCGGCTTCAGCGTCGGCGAGATCGCCGAGGTGCTGGAGATCTCGGCGGCGCACGCGGCGGTGGTGGTGCACCGGGCCCGCGAGGCACTGGCCCAGGCCATCCGGCTGCTGGTGGTGGTCCGGCAGCGCCGGCACTGCGCGCGGCTCGCCGAGATCGTGCCCGCCGGCACCGACATCCTCACCCCCGACCTGCGCGCCTCGGTGGACCGCCACATGCGCCGCTGCGAGGTGTGCAAGGAGGTCGGCGAGAAGCTCACCGAGCCCGAGCAGATCCTCGCGCTGCTCCCGCTGCTCCCGCTGCCGCTGGCGCTGCACATGCCGCCGCTGCTGCCACACGGCGCCGCGCCGCCGCATCACACCGCGTCACTGGCCCGCGGCGCGCAGAAGGTGGGGCACGCGCTGATGCAGCCGGCGGCGCTGGCCGGCATCGCGGCGGTGGTGCTGGGGGGGACCGGCCTCGGCATCGCTCTGCATCGCGGCGGCTCCACGCCGGGCGCGGCCGCCGTTGCCCACGACGCCGCACCGCGCTCCGGCCTCGGCAATGGACCGGGTGGTCAGGTGACGGGCGGCGTGGCCGGTCCGCAGGCGGAGCTGCCCCAGGTCCGGCTGAGCAACGGCGAGCTTCCCGGCGGGTCGACCGCGAACCCGGCGGCGCCGCCCGCCACCACGGGTCCCGCGGCCGCCCAGCCCGTGCTGCCGGGAACCGGCGTGAGCGCGACGGGCGCGACGCCGCCCCCGCCCGCACCGGCTCCGCCGCCCCTGATCGACCTTCCCGTCGGTCCCGTCTCCACCCCGATGGGGCCGGCGGCGGCCCACGCCGTCGTCTACAAGCCGGGTGACGGGCACTCCTCGGTCACCGTCACCGCTGCCGGCCAGACGGTCGGCGGCCCCTCGCCGGTGGCGCAGTCGCACGCCCAGGGCAAGGGGGTCCTGCTCCGCTTCTAGCAACCTTCCCCGGTGGCGACCGGTGCTCGGGAAAGCACCGGCCGCCGGTGGGAAAGGCCAAGGAAGGGACTGAGATTCGAGGTCAGGCCACCGCGCCGTACTCGCGACGGTATTCCTCGCGGAACCGCCCGCGGGCGCGGTGGAGAAGGGTCTGCAACGCGCTCACGGAGGTGTCCATGAGCTGCGCGATGGTGCCGTAGTCGAAGCCGTACACCTCGCGGTGCACGAGCACCTCGCGGTAGCGCTCGGGCAGGCGACGGAGCACGGTGGCCACGCTGCGCATGTCCTCGACGACGTCGAGGTCGAGCGCCTCCGCGTCGCCCCGGTCCTCGTGGGCCTGGACCACGCGGACCTCGAGAGTCCGCTCGCGGCGCACGCCGCGGAAGTAGTCGACGGCCAGGTTGTGGCCCACCCGGAGCAGCCAGCCGCGGAAGCGGTCGCCGACGTCCTCGGGGAGGCGCCGGGCGGCCCGGAGGAAGGCCTCCTGGGACAGTTCCTCGGCGGCCGCCTCCCCGACCAGCCGGGTGAGGTGGCGGAGGAGCACGGGCTGGTGGCGGCGGTAGAGCGTCTCGAAGGCGGCGACGTCGCCCTGCTGGAAGCGGCGCACCAGCTCGGCGTCGCCCGTCTCGGCGACCGCCGCGACCACCGGCATCTCGACCTGCTGCACCGTCCGTACCTCCCTTGGCGCCGCCCGCGGTGGGCGGCCTTCGGGAATGGGACTCACCAGGCCGCCAACCCTTACGGCCAGAGTCGGGCGAGTTCCTGCGGACGCGACTCCGGGAGGGCGCCGGCCGATCCGAGGCCTCCGCAAGGTGGGGCCCACGCCACCCGTTAACCCTCTCGATACCAGCAGTCAATGTGACAGTTGGGTTAGGATGTTTCCTAGCACGGCGATCCCGGCAGGACGCTCCCGCGTCCAGGGGCTGCGCGGGTCCCGAGCACCAGGAAGGTTCGGCTTTCACTCGCTGGAGGAAAGACACACATGCGTCGTCGTTGGGCATTGATGGCTGCCGCTCCTGCCGCCATGGCCGGACTGGCCCTCGCCACCGCCGGGGCCTTCGCCGGCAGCGCCGGACAGCCGGTCGCCAACCAGTACCTGCTGTGCGGCCTCTACACCCCAGGCAACGTCAACAACTTCGCCGGCTCGAGCAGCCAGGACCATCCTGACGGCTCCAGCTCGATGGGCATGACGTACACCCACACCGGCCAGAACTGCGAGTCCGAGAACGGCCAGACCGGGACGGGCTCCTACACCTGGACGATCACCCACAGCAACGTCCAGACCAACGCAGGCAACCCGCAGTTCGAGCGCGGCACCGAGCACGTCCAGTTCACCATGGACGTCACCGGCAACCAGGCCTCGGGCGCCCAGGGCCACATCACCAACTACGACCTGTCCAGCGCGGACAACGCCGGTGACAGCTGCGGCAACCGCATCATCTTCGCCGCCAGCGGCCACGCCTACGACGCGCAGACCTGCTCGCCGTCGAGCGTCGGCAACTTCAACACCCACGGCGGCGCCGCGACCGGCGACCACTTCCGCGGCAACTACGGCACCATCGTCTACCAGTGGGGCGACAACACCAGCCAGAGCCCCTGCAAAGAAGGCTCGATGAACTACTGCTTCGAGGGCATCCTCGAAGGGCAGACCAACTAGACACCTGTCCAGGAAGGCCCCGCCGGCTGCAAACCGGCGGGGCCTTTTCTATTTCCCACCGCGCCCGCGGCGGCGGCCGAGGGCGGTGATGACCGCCGAGATCGCGACGAGTCCCGCGCCCACCAGGTAGAGCGCGTGCGGGGGGCCCGAGCCACCCCCGCCGGGGGCGCCGCCACCACCGCTGCCTCCGGCGCCGCCTCCCTGGGGGGACCCGGCGACCGATCCTGGTGCCGGCGACAGCGCCGCGGGCGGCGTCGGCGGGTGCGCCGAGGCGCCGGGCCGCTGGGCGACGGGGGGCAGCGGCGTCGCCCCCGGCCGCGCGGTCGGCGCCGCACCACCGGCCGCCACGCCGGAGCTGCAGCCGAGGCAGGCCACCCCGTCGAAGGTGCCGGCGAGCACCCCGCCGCCCTGCGCCGCGGGGACGGCGAGCAGGGAGAGGACGCTCTGCAGCCCGGAGCCGAGCATCCGCCAGGCCCCCGCGGACTGCTGGAACACGGCGCCGTCGTAGGTGCCGGCCAGGGGCGCGCCGCCCGCGCCGGTGGCGAGAGCCTGCACCCAGGGGTCCTGCTGCGGGAAGGCGACCGGCGTCCACGCGCCGCCGCCGCTGCGCTGGTCGAGGCCGTCGTCGGTGCCCGCCAGCACGTGCACCGGCGCCCCTGGATCGCGCCACAGCGCGGTGACCCAGTGCGAGCCGAGCCCCGCCGAGCCGTCGCTCCAGCCGCCGCGCCCGTCACTCGACGTGTCGGCGCCCGACCCCGCGGTGCCCGCCCAGGCCGGCTGGCCCGAGGCGGCACCGAGGATGGCCTGAACCGCAGGGCCGGGCATGCCCTCGGCGGCGGGCACCGCCGTGGCCGGTGCCCAGCTGGCGCCGCCGTCGTCGCTGCGCAGGGCCAGCCCGTTGGCTGAGCCCTCGACGCCGGTGCCCGCGAAGAGCGAGCCGGCCGCGGCGTCGAGGCTGTCGACGCTCTGCCCGGACAATCCCGCCGAGGTCCAGACGCTGCCGTCGGTGCTGCGGATCGCGCCGTCGTCCGTCCCGGCGACGAGCGCCGTGCCCGCGACGACGAGTGCCTGCACGCTGCGGGTGGGTGGCACCGCGGGCACCGCCACCCAGCCGGAGCCCCCGAGGCGGAAGAGTCCACCGTCGGTCCCGGCGTACGCGGTGCCCCCGAACCAGGCCAGCGCCTGCACCGAGCGACCCGACAGGGGCGCCGCGGCGGCAGCCGGCGCCGGCAGGCTGCACATGCCGGCCACCGCCAGCACCGCGGCGGCGGCGAGGCGCCGGATCGGTGGTGCGGCGGTCACAGCGGCGTCGGCCTCCCTCATGCGCAGTCCGCATGATGACCGACGCCGCTCGACCGGCGGTGGTCAGCGCCCGGCTCTCCGCCTCCAGCGTGGCAGCAGGAGCACCACGGCGAGCAGCGCGGCGGCTGCGGCCGGGCCGGCGAGGGGCGAGCCGCCCGGAGCCGAGGTGTTGGGAGTCGAGACCGCGGGCGCAACCGCGGGCGCGGCGCTGGGCGAGGCGGTGGCCGCCGGCGCAGCGGCGCTGGCCAGCGACGCCAGCGGCAGGCAGCCGCTGGTCTGGTTGGCGGCGCGGATCTTGTTGACGGTGTTGTCGTCGGGGAAGGCGATGTGGGCGCAGCCCGTGGTGGGGTCGATCGTCTCCTGGATGAAGTCGAGGAGGTTGCGGTTGGAGTTGGGATCCACGCAGAAGATGCCGAGGTTGCAGATGTCGCCGACGTGCATCGGCGTGCTCGTGATCGCCGTGTGCGCCCAGGTCTCCTTGCCCGGCGCCGCGGTGAGGTCGAGCGACTGCGCGCCGTCGAGGTTCCAGCTGCAGATGGGCGGGTAGGTGGGCGGGTTGCCGTTGCCGGGTCCGGGCCCGGCGCAGCCGCCGGGGTCTGCCTTGCCCAGCGGGTCGGTGGGCAGGATCTCCGGTGTGTAGAGGTAGGCGACCTCGACCTGTCCCGGGTCGCCGGCGGCGATGGCAGGGAAGAAGTGGGTGCCTCCCTCCTGGGCAGGACTGGCCTCGTACGCCGCGGCGGCGCTGCCGGGGATGAGTCCCCCGCCCCCGTCCCAGGTGGCCCCGCCGTCCTGGGACCAGACGACGTACATGTTGTACTGGCAGGCGGTGTCGGTCTGGACCGTGCCCGCCGTCGACTCGGCGGCGCAGGTCGCCGGGTTGCCGCTCGGATCCTGGGCGGCGAAGCCGAAGTAGGGGTTGCCGCGGTCGTCGAGGGTGAAGGAGGCGAAGGGCGTCGAGGCGTCGTGCCCGATGCCCGCGTCGTAGGCCTGCTGCGCGGTCCAGGTGGCGCCACCGTCGTCCGACCAGGAGATCCAGAGGGTGTGGAAGGACTGCAGCATGGTGATGTTGCAGCCGGTGGCGTCCTGGGCGAGGTCGGAGGCGATCCAGCCGACGTAGATGCGCCCCGCGTGGGGCAGCCCCGGCCGGACGATGCCGACGCCCGCGGGCACGGTGTTGCAGAAGGTGTAGCCCTCGGCCTCGAGCGACCCGGCCACCGCGCCCGGGGTGACCGCCGGGGAGGTGAGCACCTCGACCGGCGCGCCGAAGGTGGCACCGCCGTCGGTGGAGACGTTGACCCAGATCTGGCTGGGGCCGTAGAAGTCGTGGTACATCAGCACCACCTCCGCCTTGGCGGTGGTGGTGTTGGGCGGCAGGATGGCCGCGTCGATCCAGTCGCGGTCGACGCCGAACGGGCTGCAGCTGGTGCCGCAGGAGCCGGCGAAGCCGGCGCCGTGGGCCCAGGTGGCCCCCTGGTCGGTGGACTTCCAGGCGTCCGCCTGCAGCGGCGCCGTGCTCTGGCTGCCGGCCAGGTTGCACTCGTAGAGGGCGTTGGACTGGTCGACGCCGAGGCAGTCGTCGCCGCTGTTCTGGTCGGCGACGGTAGTGGGCTGCCAGGTGAGCCCCTTGTCGGTGGACCTGTAGGTCACCATGCCCCCGCTCGGCGTGGCGATGTAGAGGGTCCCCTTCCCGTCCGAGATCATCGACGGCTCGCCGCCGTACTTGCCCACGTTGACCACGCTGAACGCCGGCGCCGTTGTGCCGGCTCCGGCGGGCTGGGTGGTCCCGATCAGCGCCGCCAGCACCGCCAGCGCGCCGAGCACCGCGAATCCCCCTCTCCAGCGACGATTCGTGCGCATCACAGCAGTACAGAGCGCCGCTGTACCGCCTGTGCATCAAGCGCCGGGGGTTGGTGGCGGTACCTGGGCTCGAACCAGGGACATACCGGGTATGAGCCGGCTGCTCTACCAACTGAGCTATACCGCCGCGGGGCCGGGACAGCATATCAGCGCCCAGCTCCGCCGCCAGCCAGGGCGCGCGCTCACCCCGGAGGGGGATGAGGGGGTGGTTGCGGCGGTTGGATTCGAACCAACGACCTTCGGGTTATGAGCCCGACGAGCTGCCACTGCTCCACGCCGCCCGCGTAGTGTACCGCAGCCCCTCCGGGGCTCCGCCCGGGCTCGGCGGCCTCCTCAGTGCTGGGGCGGGGGGACGGTGAAGACGAACGGAGTGGGGCTCGCCCCGGGCGTCGGGCCGCCGACGGGGGTGGCCGGCGGTGCCGGGCTGGCGCCCGGGGACGGCGAGGGGTTGAAGGTGGGCAGGGTCTTGAGGTCGACACCGCCGCCGGCGGGCAGGCTGGCTCCCGGGGTGGCGACGACGTAGACCTGCTCGCCCGGCAGCACGTAGCCGAGCTTGCGCGCCTGCTCCTCCAGCCACTCCTTCGTCTGGGCCTGGGCGATCTCTGCCTTGCGCTGGTCGATCTGGTGCTGCAGCGCGGCGTTCCGCTGCTGCGCGGCGCTGAGCTGGGAGTCGAGGGAGTGGCCGGCGGCCATCTCGGCGTAGACGGCGTAGGCCACCCAGCCGCAGACCACGGCGACGGCGGCGGCGACCAGGCGCCGGGGCGACAGTCTGCGCAGCGGGCGTGTGGCACGCCGACCGCGCGGGAGTCGGATCGGGATGGGAGCGGCCCTCGAAGATGTGTGCAGGACTGGCCGTTGCCTCGCGAGTATACGCACGCGGCGGCGCAGTGGAGCCACCAACGCCGCGTTCGTGACACTTCTGGCCCCTACCCGGCGACCTCCCAGCGGCGCTGCCAGTCGTCGGCGTCGATGCCGTGCAGGTCGACCGACTCGGCGCGCGCCGCGGCTTCGAGCGAGGTGAACCGGTCGGCGAACCGGGTTGCACGGCGGCGCAGGGCGTCCTCGGGGTTGACCCGCAGCCGCCGGGCCACGGCGACCACCGCGAAGAGCAGCTCGCCGACCGCGTCCTCCAGCTCCGGGGGCGCGGGCGGAGGTCCTGCGGAGTGGCTCCCGGGTGGCGGCGCAGCAGCCGGCGCCGTGGCCTGTGACGCGCTGCTCTCGGAGGCCTCCTCCAGCTCCTCGAGAGCGCGGCGGCTCCAGCCCAGCGCGTCCCCCAGCTCGGGCGTCTCGTCGAAGCCGAGCCGCGCGGGACGCTTCTGCACGCCGAGGGCGAAGGCGAGCGCGGGCAGCGACCGCGGCACGCCCTCCAGGACGCTGAGCCTCTCCCCCTTCTCGCGCGCCTTGAGCTTCTCCCAGTTGACCACCACCTCGTCGGCGCCGCTGACCGCGACGTCGCCGAAGACGTGCGGGTGGCGGTGCACCATCTTGGTGCGGGTCACCTCGGCGACGTCGCCGATGTCGAAGCCGTCCTCGCGCTCGGCGGCGATGGCCGAGTGCATCAGCACCTGCAGCAGCAGGTCGCCGAGCTCCTCGCGCAGCGTCGCGCTTCCGCCCTTCTCGATGGCCTCCAGCACCTCGTAGGTCTCCTCGAGGAGGTACTGGCGCAGGGAGCGGTGGGTCTGCTCGCGGTCCCAGGGGCATCCCCCCGGTGCGCGCAGCCGCTCCACCGTCTCGTTGAGCGCCCTGAGCTGGGCCGCCGCCTCGTCGCGCATGGTCTCCGACACCTCCGTCTGCACCACCCGACCGTTCGGTCAGGCGGTGATGGTCATCTCCTTCTGGCGGGCGCGCTCCAGCCGCCCCAGCTCGCGCAGCACCCGCACCAGCGTCTCCTGCCAGGCACCCCGGCGCACGTCGAGACGCAGCCGCGTCGGGGATGCGGTCACCGTCTGCCGGAACTGCAGGGCCACGCCTCCGAGGTCGAGGCCGTGCCCCAGCGGCAGCCGGACGATCACCGCGCCGTGCTCCTGCTCGACGCCGAGCGCGCCGCAGGCCGCGGCCAGCAGGCGCACCCGCAGCGAGTACACCAGCTCCTCCGCGGGCGCGGGCAGCGGTCCGAAGCGGTCCACCAGCCCCCGCGCGCGCTGGTCCAGCTCCGACTCGTTGACGCAGGCGGCCAGGTCCTGGTAGCAGCGCAGCCGCAGCCGCTCGTCGGACACGTACGACGGCGGCAGGTACGCCGCCACCGGCAGCGACACGGTGATCTGCGACGGCGACTCCACCACGGGCTTGCCCTGCAGCGCCTCGACGGCATGGCGCAGCAGGTTGTTGTAGAGCTCAAGCCCGACCGCGGCGATCTCGCCGTGCTGCTCCTCACCGAGCAGGTTGCCGGCACCGCGGATCTCCAGGTCGCGCAGGGCCAGCTTGAAGCCCGCGCCGAGGTCCTGCAGGTCCTGGATGACGTCGAGCCGCTTGTCCGCCTTCTCGGTCAGCGAGCGCTCGGGGGGATAGAGGATGTACGCGTACGCCCGCTGGCCCGCGCGTCCCACGCGCCCGCGCAGCTGGTAGAGCTGGGCGAGCCCGAGCCGCTGCGCGTCGTTGACCACGATGGTGTTGGCGTTGGAGATGTCGAGGCCCGACTCGATGATCGTGGTGCAGACCAGCACGTCGACGTCGCCGTCCATGAAGCGCTGCATCACGCTGGCGAGCTGCTGCTCGGGCATCTGCCCGTGGCCCACCTCGATGCGCACGCCCGGCAGCAGCTCGCGCAGGTGGTCGGCCTCGCGGTCGATGGACTGCACGCGGTTGTGCACGAAGTACACCTGGCCGCCACGCGCCAGCTCGCGGGTGATCACCTCGCGGATCAGCGAGTCCTCGCGCGCGGTGACGAAGGTCTTGATCGGCTGGCGCTCCTCCGGTGGCGTCTGGATCACCGAGAGGTCGCGGATGCCCGCCAGGGCCATGTGCAGCGTGCGCGGGATGGGCGTTGCGCTCAGCGACAGGACGTCGACGGCGACGCGAAGCTGCTTGAAGCGCTCCTTCTGCAGCACGCCGAAGCGCTGCTCCTCGTCGATGATGACCAGGCCGAGATTGCGGAACTGCACGTCCTTCTGCAGCAGGCGGTGGGTGCCGATGACGACGTCGACGCCGCCGCTGCCCAGGCCGAGCAGGGTATCCTCGATCTGATCGGGTGTGCAGAAGCGGGAGAGCTGGCGCACGGTGATGGGGAACGGGCGCAGGCGCTGGGAGAAGGTCGTGTAATGCTGCTGCGCCAGGACGGTGGTGGGGACCAGCATGGCCACCTGCTTGCCGTCGGCGGCGGCCTTGAACGCGGCGCGCAGGGCGAGCTCGGTCTTGCCGAAGCCGACGTCACCGCAGACGACGCGGTCCATCGGCTTGCTCACCTCCATGTCGCGCTTGATGTCGTCGAGCACCAGCTCCTGGTCGGGCGTCTCCTGGAAGGGAAAGGACGTCTCCAGCTCGTGCTGCCACGCACCGTCGGGCGGGAAGGGGTGGCCCTCCGACGCCTCGCGTCGCGAGTAGAGCGCGATCAGCTCGCGCGCGACCTCCTCGGTGCGCTGCTTCACCCGCCGCTTGGTGCGCTCCCAGTCGCCGGTGCCCAGCTTGCTCAGCCGGGGATGCGCGTCGCTGCCGCCGATGTAGCGGTCGACCCTGTCGAGATGGGCGACGGGGACGTAGAGCTTGTCGCCGTCGGCGTACTCCAGGGTCATGTACTCGTGCTCGCCCTCGTCGTCGGCGACGCGGCGCATCTCCACGAAGCGGCCGATGCCGTGGTCCTGGTGGACGACGAGGTCGCCGGGCTCGAACTCGATGACGAAGGCGCGCTGCGCTGCGCGCGGTCCTGTCGCGGCACGGCGGCCCCGGGCGCTGGTCGACTCCGCGCGCCGCTGCCCGCGGGCGAGCGGTGAGCCGCGCCGCTTGACCACGCCGAACAGCTCGTGGTCGGTGTAGACGTCGACCCCGGCGGTCTCGGCGCTGAAGCCCTGGCTCAGGTCCGCAGGTGCGGAGACCAGGCCGCCGGCGGGGATCTCCGTGGTCGACGCGTCGAAGTCCTCTGCGCTGATCGGCGCGAGGCCCTGCTCGCGCGCCAGTTCCTCGACGCGGTGCTCCTGGCGCGAGAGCATCAGCACCGCGCGCCCGTGCTGCAGCCGTCCCGCGACGCTGTGCGACAGCGCGTCGAAGCGCCCGGTGAAGGACTCGACGCCGCTCCAGCCGAGGTCGACCGCCCCGCCCTCCGCCGTCTCGCGCACCAGCTCCACGACGCGATGCTCGGCGAGCAACTCGCGCGCCGCGTCGAGATGGAGCAGCCCGGTGCGCGCGCCACCCGGCAGTTCGCCGCGCTCCTCCTCCTGCGCGCGCAGTCCCTCGGCTTCGACGAGATGGCGCTGCGCCGCACGCCACAGCGACTCGCGGCTGCCGGCGATGAGCACGACGCAGCGCGCGCCCAGATGGTCGAGCAGCGTGGTGGGCGGATCGCCCTGCAGGTAGGGCGTGAAGACGTCGACGCCCTCGGCGTAGATGCCGCCCTCGAGCTTCTCGCGGTCGCGCTCCCAGATCTCGCGCACCTCCTCGCGCGGCCTGGTGAAGTCGAGCGCGTCGACGGCGGCGATGGCCCGCGCGACGCTCTGCGGCGTCAGGTCCAGCTCCCGGGCGGGGATGACCGAGACCCGCTGCAGCTTGGCCACGCTGGTCTGGGTGTCCGGGTCGAAGGCGCGGAGCTCCTCGATCTCGTCGCCGAACCACTCGGCGCGCCAGGGACGCGAGCGGTCCAGGGAGAAGACGTCGAGGATGCCGCCGCGCACGGCGAACTCGCCGGGCGAGGCGACCGCCACCTCGCGGCGGTAGCCGAGGGCGACCAGCCGCGCCACCAGGTCGTCGCGCCTGATGCTGTCGCCGGCCGTGAGGCTGAGGATGCCGTCGCGCACCAGCGACACCGGCAGGGTCGGGCGGAGCAGTCCCGCGGGAGACGTCACCACGACCGCCGGACGATCCCCGGCCAGCAGCGACAGCGCCAGCAGGCGGCGCCGCGTCACCTCCTCACCGGGGGCGATGCGGTCGAAGGGCAGCGTGTCGGAGGCGGGGAAGAGCGCCATGCCGTCCTCCCCCGCCCAGACGGCGCAGTCGTTGTAGACGCGCTCGGCCTCCGTCGTCATCACCAGGACGCGCACCCCCGCGGATTCGCGCAGCCACCAGGCGAGCAGCCCGACGGCGCCACTGGGCACGCCGGCCACGACGGCGTCGCCCTGCCCGTCGCGCAGGTGTTGCAGCGGCCCCAGCGCGTCGAGGCGCGCGCGCAGAGTCGTCGCGGTGTCAGCCATCGACCACCTCGGCCTCGCGCATGTCCGGCTTGGCGTTGTAGATCGAGGCGGCTTTGTCGAGCCCGTCGCGGACGATGGCGACCACCGAGTCCGCGGCGCGGGGCAGGACCGACTCGAGCACCGCGCGTTCGTCGGGAGTGAAGCGGCGCAGGACGTAGTCGGTGGGATCCACGTCGTCAGGCGGGCGCGTGATGCCGACGCGCACGCGGATGAAGTCCTTGAAGCGCCACGAGTCGGCCAGCGACTTGACGCCCTTCTGGCCCCCCGCGCTCCCGTTGCGGCGCAGGCGGATGCGGCCCAGCGGCAGGTCGAGGTCGTCGTGCACCACGATGACGTCGGCCGGCGACACGCCGTACCTGTCGACCAGGTGCACGCCGGCGCGGCCACTCAGGTTCATGTAGGTCTGCGGGCGCGCCAGAACCATCTCGAAGCCCTCGACCTCGCCCTCGACGACGCGCGCCGGGCCCTCCTTGCGCTCCTTGCCGAAGCGGCCGCGGCGCTGCAGCTCGTCGAGCACCATCCAGCCCGTGTTGTGCCGGGTGTGCGCGTACGAGCCGCCGTGGTTGCCGAGGCCGATGACCAGTGTGGGCATGACAGTCGTTCAGGGTTCCCCGGGCTGCAGCGCGACAACCTCCTGGTCGGGCAGGAGGCGCCGGGTCAGCTCCGTCATGGTGGCAGCCTCGGCGGGCGCGGCGTGGTCGTGGCCCAGGCAGTGCAGCAGGCCGTGGACGGCGAGGAGTCGCAGCTCCTCGGTGGCGGCGCCCGGGGCCTGGGCGATGGCGCGCTCCACGCTGATGGCGACGTCGCCGACGCGGGCGCGCTCGTCGCCCGGGAAGGCGAGGACGTCGGTCGGGGCGTCGACGCCGCGGAACTGGCGGTTCAGCGCGTGCAGCTCCTCGTCGGTGGTGAGCCGGACGGCGAGGCCGGCGCGGTTGGGCACCCCCAGCGCGTCGCCGCAGCGGCGCAGCAGGGGTGCCAGGCGCGCGGTGCGCGCCGCCTCGGCGGCCTCGGGGGACAGGGCGGAGACGCGGGAGACGGTCACCCGCACGGAGGGGCACCGCCGACGCAAAAACGGGCCCGTCCACGCTGGACGGACCCGTCGGTGATTCGCGGGTGTCTCACCCGGCCTTGAGGCGACGCTTCTTGGCCGCCACCAGCTTGCGCTTGCGGCGGACCGACGGCTTCTCGTAGTGCTCGCGCCGGCGAACCTCCGAGAGGATTCCGTTCTGCTTGATCTTCTTGTTGAAGCGACGAAGCGCGCTCTCGAAGGTCTCGCCCTCACGGACCTTGACCTCCGACACGGTCGGGTACTCACCTCCTTCGTGCGGCTCCGGGCCGCGTGAATCCGCCGGCGGGCATCGCGGCCTCGGCGTGGGGCCGGGTCGCAGGCTGCGCAGTGTAGCGGAACCGGGCGGGCTTTCAGCTCGCCTCGGCGAGCAAACGGGGCGGGCAGATCCCGCCCCGCGGCGACGGTCGGCCTTCGGCGCGCCCCTCGCCTGCCCCACCCTCGGCGGACTGAAGTTTGCCGGCGCGTGGCACCCTTGCTGCCAGCCCCATGCCGAGTGTCCCCCTCGATCCCGACCAGCGCGCCGCCGTCGACCACCGCGACGGGCCCTGCCTGGTGCTGGCCGGTCCTGGGAGTGGCAAGACGCGGGTGATCGTGGAGCGCTTCCTGGCCCTGGTCGAGGAGGGCCTCCACCCCGAGCGGCAGCTCGTGCTCACCTACACCGTCAAGGCCGCGGCCGAGATGCGCGACCGCGCGGAGCGGGTGCACGGCCCCTTCAACGGCGACGTGCCGCTGACCAACTTCCACTCCTTCGCCCGCCGCGTCGTCCGTGAGTGGGGGTGGCTGGTGGGCATCCCGCCCACCTTCCGGGTCCCCGACCAGGCGGAGCAGTGGCTCCACCTCGACGCCGTCCTCGCCGAGCTGCGGCCTCGCACGCTCTGGAACCCGCTGCGGCCGCACGACCTCATCGACGACCTGCTCCGCCTCTTCGGCGCCGCCAAGCAGGAATTGGTCACCCCCGACCAATACGCCGGGTGGGCCGCGCAGGCGCTGCTCACCTGCACCGACCCCGCGGAGCGCTCGCTCCTGGAGCGCCACGACGAGTGCGCCCGGGTCCACGCCGCGCTGCAGGACCGCTACCGCGCCCACGCCCTGCTCGACCACGACGACTGCATCCTGGTCTGCGAGCGGCTGCTGCGCGAGCACGCCGCGGTGCAGCGCGCCGTCGCCGCGCCGCTTGGACAGGTGATGGTCGACGAGTACCAGGACACCAACTACGCCCAGGCGCGGCTGGTGGAGACGCTCGTGGAGTCGCACCGCAACGTGCTGGTGGTGGCCGACGACGACCAGGCGATCTACAAGTTCCGCGGCGCCTCGCTGGCCAACCTCAACCGCTTCCGCCGCATGTACGCGGACGCGCGCACCATCGTGCTCGGTCACAACTACCGGAGCACGCGCCAGATCGTCGGCACCTGCCGCGCCGTGATCGACGCCGCGGCCGCCGCCTCGCGCATCCCCAAGGAGCTGGTCGCCTCGCGGGGCGACGGCGTGCAGGTGGAGCTGTGGGAGGCGCCCGACGAGCGCAGCGAGATGCTCGCCGTCGCCGCCGAGTGCCGGCGGCTGGTCGAGTCCGCCGAGGTCTCGCGCGCGGCCGACGTCGCCATCCTCTTCCGCCAGCACGGCGACATGCGCAGCGCCATGGCGGCGATGCAGGAGGTGGGCGTGCCGTACCAGGTGCACGGCGGCCGCGGCTACTTCCAGCAGCCGGAGATCAAGGACCTGCTCGCCCTGCTCACCGCCGTGCAGGACCCCACCGACTCCCAGGCGATGATCCGCTGCCTGCACCTGCCCTCCTGGCGGGTGAGCGCGCGCGGGCGCGTCGCGCTGGTCGACGCCTGCGACCACAGCGCGCTGCCGCTGCGCACCATGCTCGCCGAGGGAGTCGCGCTCGACCTCGACGCCGGCGACCTCGACGCGGTGCGCCGCTGCGCCGCCGACCTGGAGGAGCTCAGCGGCCAGGCCACCCACGAGGACGTGCGCGCCATCTTCCACACCGCCCTGGAGATGAGCGACTTCCTCGGCATGCTCGACCTCGCCCGCGAGGTGGAGCGCATGCAGGCGGGCGCCAACCTCGGCAAGTTCTACGAGCTGCTGGAGACCTTCGCCGACTGGAGCCACGACCTGCGGCTCCCCGCCGCGCTGCGCTACCTGGCGGTGCTGCGCGATTCGGGCGCGGCCGACGAGGTGGCCGCCATCGAGCCCATCGAGGACGGCGTGCTGCTGATGACCTGCCACGCCGCCAAGGGGCTGGAGTGGCCGGTGGTGTTCGTGCCACGATGCGTCGAATCTCGCTGGCCGGGACGCGGCGGCTTCGGCACGCGCCTGACGCTGCCCAACGAGCTGGTCCCCGAGGAGCCGCCGCCCGGCGACGGCGTGTTCGACGAGGAGCGCCGCCTCTTCTACGTCGCCGCGACGCGTGCGCGAGACCGCCTGGTCTTCACCCGCGCAGGCCGGTACCCGCGCTCCTTCTCCGACGAACGGCTGACGCCGTTCCTCGCCGCCGTCGCCGACCCCGAGGTGCAGCCGGTGGCGCGCGCCGTGCAGTACGCGCCCGTGCCGCCGCGCCGGCGGCGCCGTCCCGAGGGTGCCGCCGTGCCGTCGCGGATCACCTGCAGCGTCAGCGACCTGCGTGACTTCAAGGCCTGCCCCCGCCGCTTCGAGTACCGCCATCGCTACCACATGCCGGTGCGCGAGGACGTCCGCTCCTGGTACGGCAAGCTGGTGCACGGAGTCCTGGAGCACGCGGGCACCAAGCGGCAGGCGGGCGAGGAGGTCGACGGCGAGGTGCTCGCCGCGATGTGGCGCCGCACCTGGGACGAGACGCCGGGACCCAAGGGACTCCACGCCGACCTGCTCGAGTACGGCGAGGAGCAGTTGCGCCGCTACGCAACCACCCCTGCCTGGGTCGACGCCTGCATCACCGACGTCGAGCGGCGCTTCACCCTCTCGCTCGACACCACCGCAGAGCTGAGCGGCCGCTTCGACCGCCTCGACCACGGGACGCCGCCGACGGTCGTCGACTACAAGACCGGTCCGCCGCGCGAGGAGGCCGCGTTGCGCAGCGACCTGCAGGTCCGCGCCTACGCCGTGGCGCTGGCCCGCCGTGCCGAGGTGGACGAGGTCGCCGTCGAGCTGCACCACCTGCAGACGGGTGAGGCCACCCGCATGGTCTTCGGCCCCCGCGACCTGCAGCGGTTCACCAACCACCTGAGCGTCTCCACCGCGGAGATGGCCCGCGCCTGGCGCGAGGGTGACTTCCGGCCGCGCCCCTCCGCCTGGCAGTGCCGCCGCTGCGACTACCGCACCGTCTGCGACGAGGGCCGCGAGGCCGCCGCCCGCGGAGAAGCCTGACCGCCCTCAGGCCGGGCGCCGGCGGCGGCGGCGCACCACCATCGCCGCGACCAGGACGAGCAGCAGCGCTCCCGCCCCCGCGGCGATGGCCAGCGCGAGCGGCGGTCGCGAGGTGCTGCTCGCCGCCTGCCCCGCCGCCGCGGCCGCCAGCGGGCTGCCCTGGCGCCAGACGTCGGCATCCCCGTCCTGCGCCGAGTTCGCCGAGTACCTGACCGACTGGACGGTCGGCGCCGGTTCGCCGGTGAGGGCGAGCGCGCCACCGAGCGTCCCCGCGCTGTTGGCGGTGAAGCTGCTGGAGCGGATGTCGGCGCTCCCCGCGGCCCAGATGGCGCCGCCGGAGCCGTCCGAGCTGTTGTGGTCGAAGCTGGAGCCGCGCACGCTGATCGTCCCCGTGCCCGCCAGCGCACCGCCGTCGGAGGTGGCGCTGCGGTTGCCGCTGAACGTCGATCCGTCGACGCCGACGACGCCGCCCGCGGTGGCCAGCGCGCCCCCGCGCCCCGCCGTGTCGCCGCTGAAGGTCGACTTGCTGATCGCCAGCGACGCCGGCTCCACCCCGTTGCTGGTGCCGCCGACGTAGAGGGCGCCGCCGGAGTCGAAGGCGGTGTCGCCCTTGAACGTCGAGGACGCGATCGACTCCGGGGTCGCGGCGGAGCCGGTGAGGCCCTCGACGTACAGCGCGCCGCCGCGATCGTTGGCGGTGTCCGAGGTGAAGCTGGTGTCGCTGATGCTGAAGCCGGCGGGGTCGCTGAGGAAGACGGCGCCGCCGTCGGCGGTGGCGGTGTCGGAGTCGAAGGTGCTCGACGCCATGGTCACCGCGGTGCGCACGGCGAACAGCGCGCCGCCGCTCTGGCCGACGTCGTCGTGCAGCTGGGTGTGGTCGAGGGTCAGCGACCCGCCCGAGGCGAGCAGCGCCCCGCCGTCGCCGTCGGCGACCGCGCCGCTGACCACGCAGCCGCTCAGGGTCACGCTGGCGTCCACCGCGTTCAGCACGGCGCCGCCGGCTTTCGCCGTGCTGCTGCCGGTCAGGGTGAGGTTGCTGAGGGTGAGCGCGCCGCCGCTCACCTCGAAGCCACGCGCGCCCGTCACCTGCACCGTCGTCGTGTCCGCGCCCGCACCGCTGAGGGTGACGGACCCGTTCACCTGCACGGGATTGCCGCTGATCGCGTAGGTCCCGGCGGGAAGCGCGATCGCCACCGGCGCGGACTGCGCCGACGCCTCCTCCAGCGCCGCGCGCAGCGTGCACGCGCCGGACGCCGTGGCGCAGGTGCCGTCGCCCGGATGCGCGTCGGGCGCGTCGGCGGTCGAGGTGACGCTGAGCTGCGTGGCGGCATGCGCCGCACGCGAAGTCCCGACCTGCGCGGCGCAGGCGAGCAGCGCGGCAGCCGCGAGCGGCAGGGCGCGTCGCCGGCGCGTGGCCATCAACGTCCTCCCGTCCCGCTGCCCACCGACACCCCGCCGGCCGTGAACACCACCGTCTTCTGCCCCGGCGGCCACATCCCCAACAGCGCCTTGGCGTCGGTGAACTTGCTGAAACCGGCCGCCTTGTCGCGGAGCGCCTGCGCCTGCTGTTGCAGTGCCAGCTGTGCGTCGCCGCTCGCCGCCGCGGCCTGGGCGTCGAGGGCCTCGGCCTTGGCGGTGGCGATGTCGGCCATCGACTGGAAGCGGCGCGCGATGTCCTTGGCGGCGGCCTCGGCGACCGCCGGGTGCGCCGTGCTCAGCTCGAACTTGGCGGCGGCCTCGAGGTAGTCGCTGGGCAGGTCGATGGCGGCGTCGCTCCAGGCGTGGAAGGGGAAGCGGTTCAGCTCCTTGAGCCGGGCCATCACGTACGCCTCGACCTCGCCGCGGTTGACCGACGACGGCCAGCCGTTGCGCGGCCGCACCGCCTGCAGGTCGAGGTCGCTGACGAACGGCTTGCCGCCCTGCAGCTCGTCGATGAACGTCGTCGTGCCGCCGGCCACCTTGGTGGCGATCTTGGTCTTGGGTAGCAGGCCGGGGAACGCGCCGGAGGTGATCCCGCTCGGCTGCACACCGAGAAGCTGGTTCTTCAGCGCCGAGGCCTGGTCCGCCGACAGCCCGTTCTGCGTCTGGAAGGCCGGCTCGTCGAGCTGCTCGACGTAGCGCATCCCGTAGGGCACGGGATTGCCCGGACGCGCAACGATGGGGGTGATGCCGTCGGGATACTTCTCCGACGCGTCGACGAGGAAGCGCAGCGACCCCTGGTAGCTGGCGTAGTCGGCGGTGCCGGGCGCGGCCTTGGCCCACTGCGCCGAGCTGTTCCAGTCGTTCCACTGCTTCTGGATGTCGGAAAGGCGCTGCGTATAGGCGTCGGCGAAGCCGGGGTTGCGCAGCTCCAGGCCGCGCAGCTCGGCGTCGGAGAGCGGCGTGGGATCGAAGACGGAGACCTGTCCCGCCGCGGTCCTGTCGGCGCCCATCAGCTGGTCGATGGCGCTGACCGCCTTGGGTTTCATGATCTCCCGCTTGGCGACGCCGTCGATGCCCGCCGAGAGCGGCTCGCTGGTGCGCGCCACGACCTCCAGCCCACCGCCGGCCGCGGCGAGGTCGGGGAACTTCGTCTCGGCGTCCTTGATGATGCCGGCGATCTGGTCGGCGTCCGAGGTGATGATGCCGCCGCGCGCGGTGAGCGTCGCCTGGTCGAGGACGGTGCCGTAGGGCAGCTGCTGCACGGTCTCCAGCGCCTGCTGTCCCAGCGCCAGGCGCCGCGCCGCGTCCGACGACGCGCCACTCCCCGAGAGCGACGCGGTGTCGACGCCGGGGACCACTCCGGCCGTCTCCTCGCCGGTGGCCAGGCTGCGCACCACGGGGCCGAGCACGCTGCTGCCGACGCTGACGACGCCGCGCGTGACGCCCTCACCGGCGACGCCGACGGCGACGTCCTTCACGACGTCGGCGCTGGCCTTGCCCCACGCCGCCGCCTCGTCGCGGCGCGCGCCGACGGGGTCGTCGAGCGCCTTGGCTCGCGCCTGGGTGGCCAGCTCGTCGTAGCCGGTCTTGGCCTGGCTGAGCGCGTCGCCCACGCTGGTGAGAAGCTTCTGGGCGTCGCCCAGCTCGTTGTCGAGGCCCTGCGGGGTCAGCGCGGTGGCGGCGGCCTGGCCCAGGTAGCCGAGGTTCTGCGCCGTCGAGGCCGGCAGGGTTTTGGCCACGTCCCACAATTTCTCGGCGGCGTCACGCCGCGCCACGGGGTCGCTGGCCACGTCGTAGAGGTCGGAGAGGAACTGCCCGCCCGCCTGGCCCGAGGAGTGGATGGTGCCGAAGAAGCTGTCGGCGAACGTCGACCAGAAGTCCTTCTGCTCCGCGGCGGTGGTGCGCACCAGCCCGGCGATGGTGTCGGGCAGCCCGAGGTCCTGACCGGCGCGCAGCTCTGCCTCCCCGGGCTGCTGCACCTTGAGCGTCGTGAGGATGTCCTGGGCGGTCGTGTCGTCGAGCTTCCTGAGCCCGTCGCCCGCCGCGGCCAGGGCGTCCTCGATGCCGCCGATGCCGACGCGGTCGACGTCGTCCTGGGTGACGGTGCGCTCGCTCACCGTGGCGATTCCGGAGTGCAGACCGTTGACCGCGGTGAGGTCGGGCAGCTTGCCGGTCACCTTGGTGGTCAGCTTCGCCTGGCCCACCGACACGGCGACGAAGCCGTAGCTCAGCGTCACCGCCGACGCCCGCGCCAGGAAGGTGGGCAGGGCAGGCGTCGGTCCCTCGACCAGCTGCACCACGGCGGCGGGCGGCCCGCTCGGCGCGGAGCCTCCCGCCTGCGGCACCGTCTCGGATCTGATCCCCGACGCGGTGTCGAAGACGACGTCGCTGATGGGGTCGTCGCGGGGGTTGGTGATGGTCGCGGTGAGGCGCAGCACGCCGTTGACCGCGGCGCCCTCGCTCTGCAGCGCCACCAGGATGCCGGCGTTGTCCGCCGGGGTGAAGTCGACGGTCACGCTGGGGGGCACGTCGACGCGCACGATGGTGGTGCAGCCGCCGCTCCCCGCGTTGGTGGTGGCGGCGCAGAACGACCGCTGCTTGGTGGTCGTGATCGGATGGCCCTGCGCGTCAGTCCCCGCCTTCACGTCGACGCTCTGCGTGGCCACGACGTAGTACGTGCCCTTGGCGACGCGCGCCGCGTAGGTGCCGTCGCCGCCGGTGGTGACCACCGTCCCACTGGGGCCGACGATGTGCACGGCAACGCCCGGAACCGGCTGGCCGCTGCCGTCGAGGATGGTGCCGTCGATGGTCCCCTCGGCCTGTGCCTGGAAGTCGACCGTCTGGCTGCTGGGCGTGGTCACCGTCCTGCTCGTCGAGCACTGGCCGCCGCTGCTGAGCGGTGCCACGCAGACGCCGTTGCCGGCCTTGACGGTGTAGGTGCCCTCGGGCACCTGGAAGGCGTAGTCGCCGGTCGCGCTGGTGACCGTCTGGTCGGTCCGTGTTCCGCTGAGGCTCACCGGGACGCCGGGCATGCCCTGCCCGTCGGAGAGGGTGACCCTTCCGCTGATGCCGTAGTCGTGGGCCAGCACCGCGAAGTACGCCTGGGTGACGCCGCGGGCGGGCGGGTTGCCGATGGTGGCGGTGGTGACGTTCCACCGCGCCCCCGTCGCCACCGTCGCCTTCCAGGTGCAGGTGGTCACCGAGCGGGTGCTCGCCTTGCCGGCGCAGACGTCGGCGTCGGGGGCGGCGGGCACGTCGGGGCTGCCGGCGAAGGCCGGGTACCCGACCGGCGACCCCTGCGGCTGCGCCTTCGCGCTCGCCAGCGGGCCCGGCGCGTCCTGCGGCCAGGTCATCAGCACGTTGATGCCGAACTGGACGACGGGCTCGATCTTCCCGGTGATGGTCTCGCCGACGTGGACGATGGTGGGCGAGTAATGGAAGTCGCCGAGCGAGGTGCGGGACAGCACGTTGGGGCCGGCGTCGGAGCCGTAGCAGCCGATGCCGCACTGGTGCGGTGCCTCGGGAAGCGTCTCGTCCCCGGTCGCGGCCAGGGGCGTGATGGGCAGCGCGGCGATCGCCAGAAGCAGCATGCAGACGACGAGCAGGAGGCGGCGGGGGTCGGTGCTCACACGCGGACCTGGCGCATTCACGAGGCCTGCCCGCCCTGCCCGGCGCGCCGGTGCAGGTACCACAGCGCTCCGCCGGCCGCGATGAGGATGAGAACGACGAGCACGCCGTCGGACGAGCCGTTGCTGCCGAACAAGGCCGGAACCACCGGCGGGGCGGCGGCGGGCGTGACCGGGGCTGCCGCGCCGCCGGTGGGCGCAGCCTGCGCGGATACCTGGACGGTGACGTCGAAACCGCCGCTCGTCCCGCTGAACTCGAAGTCGTTGATCCCGAGCTGCAACGCGCCCGCGGCCTGCACCCGCTGCGAGAAGTGCCTGCCGACGTAGAAGGGCGCGCCGGTGGCGATGCGCGCCAGCAGTGAGCCGCAGTAGGTGGTGGCGCTGCCGCAGCCGAGGTCACGCGCGGGAGTCCCGTCCGGCGCGGACACGGCATCGCTCACCCCGGCCAGGAAGTGCACGCTGCCGGTGGCGTCGATGGTGAGCAGGTCACCGGGGTGGACCGTCACCCCCGCCGCGACGAAGGCCGTGTCAGCGGGGACGTGGACCCTGTGCGAGCTGTCCGCCGAGACCGTGGCTGTGCACAGCAAGGCCGACGCGAGCGCACAGACGGCGCCGGTGCCCGCGGCCGCACAGCCGCGACGCCTCCGCGTTCCGACCCCTCGGCGACACCCTCCCGGCGCGCCGCGAACCGCGGTCCGATGCACGCATCGGCCCCTCCGTTCCCGAACGAATGCGCCGGAGTATAGGGCCGCCCTGCGCTGCGTGAACGGTTTTCATCGGCGCGCTCAGACGCGCGCCGGCGGGGAGCAGATCTCCCCGGGCCCCTCTCGGCGCGCTCAAGCCCGCCGCGCGAGCCTGAGGCTCGCGTTAACCACCAAGGAGCGGCGACCGCGAGGGTGCCGCTCCCCGGTTGGAGGGGAAGATCGAGGTCAGGCGGCGTTGAACCGCCACGTCGGGGCCAGCGGCCCGCCCACCAGCTCCACGTCGTCCGGCAGCTCGGTGCGCCAGGGGAGCATGAGGTCGAAGACCACCTCCTGGACGGTCCAGAGGCCGTCCATCGTGTCGGTGATCTTGGGTCGGGGGCGGGCGCAGACGTCGCGCACCATCTGGGTGGCCTCGACGTCGCCGGTCAGGCGCACGCAGCGGCGGGCGCCGGCGAAGACCTTGGCAGCCGCCTCGGCGAGGTCCGGGGGGACCTCCTTGAAGCCCTGGAGGTGAGCCTCCTCACAGGCCTCGATCACGGTGTCCACCCTCTCCACCAGTCGCCGCAGCCGGGTCCGCTCCGCCAACTCCCGACGGTGACGGCGACGAGCCTCGTGCACCGCGTCGGTCGCGTTCGCGATCAGCACTCTGGTTTCTCCCACACTTCCGGTCGGCGCCCATCGGTCGCCGCTCGCGACGGAGTCTGATCGTCCCGGTCGTTGACATCAATAGCGATTTTAGTATCGAATCATTGCATGGACCGCATCAATAGCGACATCCTCCAGACCTTCCTGGCGGTGGCCCGGGTCGGCCACCTCGGCCGGGCCTCGGAGGCCCTGCACCAGGACCAGTCGACGGTCAGCCGCAAGGTCGCCAGGCTGGAGTCGTCGCTCGGCGTCGCCCTCTTCGACCGGGTGGGCCGCTCGCTCCGCCTCACCCCCGCCGGCGAGCGCTTCATCCCCCGTGCCGACCGCCTCCTCCGCGAGCTGCGCGACGCCATCGCCGACGCCGCCGGCGCCGCCAACCCCGAGTCCGGGGAGATCCGCATCCGCTTCCTCCACACCGTCGGCGCCCGCTGGCTGCCCGAGCGGCTGGCCCGGTTCCTGGAGGACCACCCCGACGTCCGCTTCACCCTCCGCGAGGGCCAGTCGAACGAGGTGACCGGCGGCGTCCTCGACGGCGACTTCGACCTGGGCATCCTCGGCCCTCCGCCGGCCAACACCCGCGACCTGGAGATCGTGCCGCTCTTCCGCGAGCGGGTGGCGGTGGTGGTCCCGGCGTCGCACCGCCTGGTGGGCCGGAGCTCCTGCAGCCTCCACGATCTCGCCGACGAGCCCCTCATCCTGCCGCGCTCCCGCGGCGGCCTGCGCAAGGTCGTCGACGACGCCTTCTCCCGCGAGGGCATCACCGAGCGCGTCGCTTACGAGGGGGACGACTTCACCATCATCCAGGGGCTGGTCGAGGCCGGCCTCGGCGTCACCCTGATGCCCATGCCCCTCCCCCTCCCCAGCACCAAGGTGGCGGTGATCCCGCTGCGGCAGCCGGCCATCGCCCGCACCATGGCGCTCTGCTGGGACCGGCGCCGCACCCTGCCGCCGGCGGCCGCGGCCTTCGTCCGCCACCTCACCCAGACGGCGGCCGAGCCCTTCGACCCGCCCATCGGGGCCGACCCCGCCGTCGCGTCGTAGCGGGGGACGGCCGGGTCCTCGACTACACTCCCCTGCTGTCATGGAGCCCGTCCTCGCCGCCGTCGCCGCCGCCGCCCTGGTCCTGGCCATCGCCGCCTGGATGCGCGGGATGCGCGCTGCCACCGCGGTCCGGCGCGCGGGAGAGCCGGGGCGGGGCCCGGGCGCCTCGACCGCGGAGCGCAACGCCCTCGCCCAGGCACGCCAGCAGGCCGCGGAGCAGGTCGCCCAGGCGCGGCACGACGCCGTCGCCGCCCGCGAGGCGGCCATGGAGGAGCTGGCCCTGCGCCGCAGCGACCTCGACCTCGTCCAGGCGCGGCTCGACCATCTCGAACGTGTCCACCGCGAGCGGCGTCAGGTTGTCGACGCCCGCCGCGACGCGGTGCAGGCGGCGCGCGACGAGATCGACGCCGCCCGCGAGGAGCTGGCGGCGCAGCGCGCCGAGACCGTCGCCGCCCTGGAGCGGGTCGCCTCCATCGACCGCGGCAGCGCGGCGGGCAGCGTGCTCGACCGGGTCGAGGCCGAGCTGGCAGGCGACCATCCCGGCCGCGTCGCCCGGCGCATCGAGGCGCGGGTCGGCGAGGTGGTGCCGAGCGCCAAGGAGCTGATCGTCGAGGCCATCCAGCGCCAGGACCGCTCCCACATCGACACCGCGCCCCGCAGCGGGCCGCTCGCCCTGGAGGCGCTCAGCGAGGAGTCCCGGCAGCGGCTGCTCGACGCCCTGGGCACCGTCGCCGCCGAGACGGGCGCCGACCTCGGCGTCGACGTCGAGCGCAACCAGGCGACGCTGCGCTCCCTCGACCCCATCGGGCGAGAGGTCGCCCGCCAGGCGTCGCTGGAGGTCCTCGAACGCCGGCTGCGGGCGGAGGAGGTCCCCCCGCTCCTGCTGCAGACGCGCACCGGCCTGGCGCGCAAGATCACCGAGCTCGGCGAGCGGGCGATGTGGGAGATGGGCATCAGCGGCCGCCCCGAGCTGGCGGAGCTGCTGGGCACGCTCCACTACCGCTTCTCCTACGGGCAGAACGCCCTGCTGCACTGCGAGGAGACGGGCTACCTCTGCGCCGTGCTCGCCGCCGAGCTGCGCATGGACCCAGCCGAGGCGCGCGCCGCGGGGCTGCTGCACGACATCGGCAAGGCGGTGGACCACGACGTCGAGGGATCGCACGCCATCATCGGCGGCGAGCTGCTCTCGCTGCTGGGCACCGACTCCGGCATCGTCCACGCCGTCAAGGCGCACCACTTCGACGAGGAGCCCTCCACCGACCTGGCCATGCTGACCATCTGCGCCGACGCCATCTCGGCGTCGCGTCCGGGGGCGCGGCGCGACACGCTGACCACCTACCTGCAGCGCCTCGACCAGCTGCAGCAGATCGCCACCCGGCACAGCGGCGTGGAGCGCGCCTTCCCCATGCAGGCGGGCCGCGAGGTGCGCATCTCGGTGCGCCCCGAGCAGGTGCCCGACGCCGACGTGCCCGCGCTGTGCGCCGAGATCGCGCGCGAGATCGAGCAGGAGATGACCTACCCCGGGATGATCAAGGTGACCGTCATCCGCGAGATCAGCGCCACCGCGACGGCGTCGTAGCGCCGGGCGCCGATTTCGGCCATGCGTGTCCCCATCCCGACCAGGCAGGCGGTCGCCGACCTGCTGACGCGTCCCCTCCCCTTCGGCAAGCGCCCCCTCCCGCTGCACGACTCCACCGCCGACCCGGGGCTCTTCGGGCCGGAGTCGGTGACCTGGCGGGTCATGCACGAGCCGCTGCTCATCCTCGGCGGCGGTCGCGCCCTGCTCATGCAGGCGGCCAACCCTCTCGTGGCACAGGGCGCGATCGACTTCAGCGCCTACGCCGAGGACCCATTCGGCCGCCTGATGCGCACCATCCACTGGGTGACCATGTGCACCTACGGGACGCGCGCGGAGGCGGAGGCGGCGTGCGCGCTGGTCAACCGCATGCACACGCGCATCGCGGGCACGCTGCCGGCGGACCACGCGACCCGGCGCATGGCTGCGCGGCGGACCTACAGCGCGCTGGAGCCGGAGCTGCTGCGCTGGGTGCACGCCTCGTTCGTCGACACCATGCTGGTGACCCACGACGCGCTGGTGGGCGGGTTGAGCGAGGACGACCGCGATCGGTTCGTGCGCGAGTGGGATGCGGTGGCGTCGCTGATGCACGTGCCGCCGCGGCTCCTGTGGCGCACCCATCGTGAGCTGCGCGAGTACGTCGACGCGCAGGTGGCGCGCGGCGTCGCCGTGCCCGGCGCCGGGTCCCGGCTGGTGTCGCGCACGGTGCTGCGCCCGCCGCTGCCGTCGCCGTGGCTGCGGCCGGGCTGGGACGTGGTCGCCTTCACCACCGTGGGGCTGCTGCCCGCGGCGGTGCGGCGCGGCTACGGCATCCTCTGGACGCCGGCGCACACGGCGGCGCATCGCGCGCTCTGCCTCACCCTGCGGCGGACCCACGACCGCCTGCCGCAGCGGCTGCAGATGTCGCCGGTGCACACCCTGGCGATGGCGCGGACGGAGGGGCGCTGGCCGCTGCAAGACGCAGCCGCCTAGGCGCGTCTCTCCCGGTGAGGACCAGGAGGGACGTTGCCGAATGCTGACCGAGGTGATCCTCGCAAGCCTGCTGGTGGGCGCTGCGCTCTGGGTCGTCGCCATGCGCGACGTGGTGCGCAGCACCGACCTCGACCCGACGGGCCGGATCATCCTGGCCGCCGCCCTGATCGTGGTCCCGCCCCTCGGCTTCCTGCTCTGGCTGGTGATGCGCGCCGGTTGGTTGGGCGTGCTCATCGCCGTCGCCGGCGCCGCGCTGACGGTGGCGATCGTCGCCGGGATCGTCGCGGCGTCGTCGCCGGGTGGCATCCTGCGATCGGTCCAGGTGCAGCAGGGTGGCGCCGTCTCCGGCGGAGGCTCCGCGGCTCCCTAGCCCAGGGTGAAGTCGAGGATGGCGCCGGCGGAGCGCTCCGGGTCCTCGTGCCAGAAGAGGTGTCCCAGGCCGTCGAGGATGACCAGCCTCGCGCCGGCGATGCGCGACGCCAGGACCTCGCTGTTCCCCGGCGGCATGACCCTGTCCTCGCTGCCGTGCAGCAGCAGGACCGGCATGCGCAGCTCGGGCAGCCGGTCCCAGGTGTCGTGCTGGCGCACCGCCTCGTACTGGGCGCTGAAGGCGCGGGCGCGCACCGGGTGGCGGCCGCGCTCGGTGATCTCGCGCTCGACGAGGTCGCGATGCGACTGCTGGAAGGCGGGCGTGTAGAGGACGGTGGTGGCCAGGCGGTACGCGTCGGCGGGAGTCGTCGCGCCCCTGCCCAGCAGGGCCCGGGTCGCCTCGCGCTCCGCCGGGACGGCGTGCGGCGCGCCCGGGCCGGTGCAGGCGAGGATCAGCCTGGCGGCGCGCTCGGGATGGTCGAGGCCGACGTGCTGCGCCACCATCCCGCCCATCGAGGCGCCGAAGACGATGGCGCTCTGCTCGTCCGCGGCATCGAGGACGCACACCGCGTCGTCCGCGAGCTGGGCCATCGAGTAGGGACCGTCGGTGATCTCGGAGTCGCCCACGCCGCGCGGGTCGAAGACGACGACTCGATGGTGCTCTGCGAGCAGCGGCACCAGCGGCGCGTAGACCCGGCGCGTGGCGCCGAGGCCGGGGATCATCAGCAATGCGGGGCCCTGGCCGTGCGCGGTCGCGGCGAGGGAGATCCCGTCCGCGGCGCGCGCGGCGATGTGCTCGACGATGGTCACCGGGCGATGCTACGCGAGCCCCGGCGCGTCACGAGCGCGGCTCGGCACGCGCCGAGGGTGGGCGCGCGGCGCTCCAGCCGCGCGGACAACCCTCGCGTGCCACATACACTCCCGCTCATGCCGCGCTTCTTCGTCCCCGCCGCCGCCGTGCACGACGGGCGCGCCGCCGTCGAGGGGGATGACGCGGCCCACCTCGCCCGCTCCCTGCGCGCCACGGCGGGCGAGCGCATCGTCCTCGTCGACGACGCGGGGCGGGAGCACGGGCTGCTGCTCGACCGCGTCGCCGCCGATCGCGTGGAGGGCGCCGTCGAGTGGTCGCGCCAGGCCACCGGCGAGCCCCGCATCGAGGTGCACGTGGTGCAGGCGCTGGCCAAGGACGGCATGGACGAGCTGGTCGAGGCGCTCGCCGAGATGGGCGCCGCGGCGATCTGGCCGGTGGCCACGCGGCGCACGGTGGTGCGTCTCGACGCGCGCCGCGCCGCGCATCGGGTGCAGCGCTGGAACGCGATCGCACGCAACGCCGCGGGGCTCGCGGGGCGCGCGCGCATGCCGGAGGTGCACGGGCTGAGCGACCTCGGCGACGTCCGCGCGGCGCTGCCGGCCGGCGCGCGCGTCCTCGTCTGCAGCACGACGGCGCAGACGCCGCTCGCCCGCGTCGACCTGGCCTCGACCTCGCGCGTCGCGCTCTGCATCGGTCCCGAGGGTGGCTTCGACCCGGACGAGCTGGCCGCGCTCGACGGGGAGCAGGTGCACCTCGGGCCGCGCGTGCTCCGCGCGCGCCTCGCCGGGCTCGTCGCCCTCGCAACCGTGCTCGCCGCCGCGGGTGAGATGGACGGCGCGGTGCCGTGACCCGCGTCGCCGTCACCGCGCTGGGCTGCAAGGTCAACTTCGCCGAGATGGCCGACCTCGCCGGCAGGCTGGCCGCCGCCGGCCTCGACGTCGTCGCCGAGGACGACCACGCCGACGTGCGCGTGCTCAACTCCTGCACCGTCACGCTGCAAGCCGACGCCACCACCCGCCAGCGCCTGCACCGCCTCCGCCGCCACGACCCGGGGGCCCACCTCATCCTCACCGGCTGCAGCGTTGACGCCAATCCCGGCCACTACACGCGCGCCGTCGACGCCGTCTTCGACAACGCGGCCAAGCCGCGGATCGCCGAGTACATCCTGCAACGCTTCCCCGGCGGCGCCGAGGCGGCACCCGCTGCGCCGTTGCGCTCCCGCGCATTCCTCAAGGTCCAGGACGGGTGCGACCATCGCTGCACGTACTGCATCGTGTGGCGCGCGCGCGGCCGCCGGTCGCGCAGCCTCACCCCCGGCGAGGTGCTGCGCACCGCCGACGCGGCGCTGCAGCAGGGGCATCGCGAGCTGGTCCTCACCGGCGTCGACCTCGGCTCCTACGGCCGGGAGCACGGCACCACCCTGGCCGCCCTGGTGGAGACGCTGCTCGACCGCATCGGTCCGGCGCGCATCCGCCTCAGCAGCGTGAACGCCAACGACGTCACCCCGCAGCTGGCCGAGCTGAACGCCCATCCGCGACTCTGCCCGCACTGGCACATGCCCCTCCAGTCGGCCTCCGACGGCGTGCTGAAGGGCATGCACCGCGGCCACCGCATGGCCCAGTACCGCAGGGTGGTGGAGCGCCTGCGCGCCGCCGACCCGCGCACCGAGCTGACCACCGACCTGATGGTCGCCTTCCCCGGTGAGACGGAGGACGACCACCGCCGCACCGTCGACTACGTGGCGGAGGCGGGGTTCCTCCACTGCCACGTGTTCCGCTGGTCCCCGCGCCCCGACACGCCCGCGGCGACCCATCCCGACCGCGTCGACGACGCCACCGCGCGCCGCCGCAGCGCCGAGGTCCGCCGCGCGGCCGCGCACGCGTCTCGTGCCCGGCGCGACGCGGCGGTGGGCAACACGGCCGAGGTCCTGTGGGAGCGCGTCGACGAGTCCGAGGCGCGGGGGCTCACCGACACGTGGCACACCGTGGTCGCGGCGCCGGGCGCGCACACGACCGCGGGAGGATTGCAGGCGGTGCGGCTCGACGCCGTCGACGGCGACGCGCTGCGCGCTACCCTGCTGCACCCATGAGCGAGACCGACTGCATCTTCTGCCGCATCGCGACCGGCGAGGTGCCGGCGACCGTCGTCCACCGCGACGAGGACGTCGTCGCCTTCCGCGACCTCAACCCGCAGGCTCCCACGCATGTGCTGGTCATCCCCACCGCGCACGTCGCCTCGGCGCACGACCTCACGCCGGCGCACGACCACGTCTGGGCGCGCGTCCTGCACGTGGCGCAGGCCATCGCCGAGGAGGAGCACCTCGACCGCGACGGCTACCGACTTGTGGTCAACATCGGCCGCAACGGGGGGCAGACGGTGGACCACCTGCACGTCCACCTGCTGGGCGGCCGGCAGATGACCTGGCCACCGGGCTAGGGGTCTTCGGCGCGCTCAGACGCGCGCCAGGGGGAGGGGGAGCAGATCTCCCCCTCGTACCCCCTTTCGGCAGGCTGAAGCCTGCCGGGGCTCGCCGCTAACCCTGGGGCGCGTCGATGACGTTGGGCTGGGCGGGTGCGCCGGCCGACACGGGGATCCGCTTCGGCTGCGCCTTCTGCGCCCGCGGCACCGTCACCGTCAGCACGCCGTTCTGGAAGGAGGCGGTGATCTCCTCGGCGCGCACCTCGGCGGGGAGGACGACCTGGCGGTGGAAGGAGCCGGTGCGGCGCTCGCGGCGGATCCAGCCGCCCCTGGCCTCTTCGGACTCCTGCTTGCGGGAGCCCTGCACGGTGAGCACGTTCTGGTCGACGGTGACCTCGACGTCCTCGGGGGCGAAGCCCGGCACCGACGCCTCCAGGACGAAGGCCTCCTCGGTCTGCCGGATGTCGATGGGAAGCGTCATGGCGGGCTCGCCGCCGCCGTTGCGGCGCGGTGCGACGGTGCTCCCGAACGCTTCGTTGAAGAGCTGGTCCATCTGATCGTGGAGGCTGAAGAGCTCGTTCCACGGGTTCCAGCGGGTCAGTGCAGCCATCTCTCGAACACCTCCTAGAGCACACCTGATGGTGCTGACGGCCCCCTTCTACCCCGCCGCCGGAGACGCCAAACACCGCAGGACCCCTTGCCAGAACGGCGCACGTCCCGCACGATGAAGCTCCCCCGCGTCCCCGACGCCCCCCTCCACGTCCCACCACACGCCGAGGACTCCCCCCACATGCCTCGACTCCTGGTCGCCGAAGACGACCCCCTGGTCGCCCGTTACCTGCTGCGCTGCCTGGACAGCGGCGGCTACGAGGCCGAGGCCGCCGAGGACGGCGTCCGGGCCATCGCCATGCTCGCCCGCGGCGGCTGGGACTGCGTGCTCACCGACTACGCCATGCCCCGCGCCAACGGGCTGGAGGTCATCGCCGCGGCGCGGCAGCTCGACCCCACCCTGCCCTGCGTGGTGGTCACCGCCATGAACGACATGGAGCTGGCCATGAGCGCCATGGCCGAGGGCGCGGTGGGCTTCATCCCCAAGCCCTTCAAGCCCGACCACCTGCTCATCGTGGTGCGCAACGCCCTGGAGCGGCGCCGCCTGGCGGTCGAGTCGACGCGGATGCGCCTGCTCGGGCCCCTGCTCGAGAAGTTCGCGCTGATCCTGGCCAATACGCTGGAGGCGAAGGACCTCTCCACCCACCTCCACTGCGAGCGCCTCGTCGAGTACGCCGACGAGGTGGGCGCCTGCCTCAGCCTCCCGCCCGACGAGCGCGAGACGCTGCGCCTGGGCGCGTGCCTGCACGACATCGGCAAGATCGGCGTTCCCGACGTGCTGCTGCAGAGCTCGCAGGGCCTCGACGAGGAGGAGTGGGTGGTGCTGCGCCGCCACGCCGAGATCGGCGCCGAGATCCTCCACGACATCGACGGCTGGACCGAGGTGCGCCGCATCGTCCGCCATCACCACGAGCGGTTCGACGGCGCGGGCTATCCCGACCGGCTGCGCGGCATGATGATCCCGCTGGGCGCGCGCATCGTCAGCGTCATCGACGCCTACGACGTCATGACCTCGGGGCGTCCCTACTCGCCGCCGCGTCCTGCGGAGGTCGCCGTCGACGAGCTGGTCCGCCAGCGCGGCGTCCAGTTCGACCCCGACGTCGTCGACGCCTTCCTCGAGGTGCTGGAACGCAATCCCGGCGGCGTCCGGCTGCTCGGCCGCGACGCCCTGCGCGTCCGGGGGCTGATGCGCTGAGCCTCAGCCTGCGTGTCCGCGCCGGGACGGCGCTCGTCCTGGTGACCGCCGCGGGAATGGCAACCGCCTGCGGTGGTTCCGGTGCCACCACGCGAACGCCCTCGGCGGCACCGCGCGCATCGGCGACGGCCACGGCCGCACCCGCCACGGTGGCGCCGACGCCGGCACCCGCGCCGCCGCAGCACCGCGTCGCCCTCTTCGGCGACGGCCTGGTCGACGGCAACGGCCTGCCGGACGCGCAGTCGCTGCCCTACCTCCTCGCCGCCGCCCGCCCCGACCTGCTGCTCCTCGACCTCGGGCTGACCTACGAGTCGAGCGACAAGGTGCTGGCGCGCGACCGCGACGCCACCGAGCAGCACCTCGACGCCGCGGTGATCTGGGTCGGCACCTACGACCCCGCCGCCGGCAGCTCGGCGCAGCAGTACGCGCAGAACATGGCCCAGCTGCTCGACGACTTCAAGGGCACGCACGTCGTCCTGCTTCCACCGGTGACCCTTCCCGGCGGCCGCAGCGCCGCTCCCTACGCGGCGGCGCTGGCCCAGGTCGCGGCGCAGCGCGGCGTCACCGTCACCGACATCTCGCCGGCGATGCGCAGCGCCGACTGGCAGGGCGACGGCAGGGACCTCGGGCCGAACGCCGACGCCGCACTCGCCCCCCTGCTGGAGCAGCTGCTGCCGGCGCCCTCGCAACCAGCCGTCGCCGCGCCGCCGCCAGGCGAACGGGTGGTGCTCATCGGCGACTCGCTGAGCTACGGCTCCGAGCTCGACCCACCCCAGGACCTGCCCAACCAGATCCGCGCCCTCCGCCCGGACCTCGACGTCGTCGACACCGCCGTGGGCGGCCAGGAGTCCGCCGACGCGCTCTCGCGGCTGCGCCAGTTCAGGCTGCTGCACGCCGACGTGGCGGTCATCTGGATCGGCACCCAGGACGCCGACGACGGCGTGCCCGTGGCCCGGTTCGAGGACAACGTCCGGCGCCTGGCCGCCGGGCTGGCGCCGGCGCGGATCGTGCTGGCCACGCCGATCGCCGACTACTCGGTGAGCGCCACCGGGTTCATGCCATATGCGACAGCAACGCGCGACCTGGCGCGACAGCTCGGCGCCACCCTCGTCGACATGGGCGACCCACCGGAGTCGCAGTACCAGAGCGACGGCGTCCACCTCGACGCGGCCGCCGAGGCGCAGGCCGCCGCGGAGGAGGCCAGGGCGATCTAGCCGTCCCTGGCGGGACGGCGGCGCGCCGCCGCGGCAACACGCGCAAGACCGGCACGGGCACGATGCCCGAGCGTCGTCGTCTGCGCGCCGTGCACCGCGTTCCCCGCGCCGCGCAGCACGCCCGCGCGCAGGCGCGACGCCGCACCGGGGTGCGTCGCCTCCAGGGTGTGCGTCGTCGTCTCCTGCTTGCTCCAGTGCCGCCCCATGGCCACGGTGAGCTGCTCGATCGAGGTGTGCGCGTCCTCGCAGCAGCGCTCGATGATCATCTGGGTGAGCACGTGCGAGGGGCTCTTCTCGGAGAGGTCGGGGTCGAAGGCGTAGTTGTACGGCGTGTAGCGGCGACCGTCGTCGAAGCCGATCTGGCTGGCCAGGACGCGCTCGCCGCCGAGCAGGCGGAAGACGACCAGCGAGGGCTCCTCGCGCACCAGGTTGCGGTACATGTCCGCCTCGCCGGGAAGCAGGCCCGGCTTGCCACGCGCCGTCCAGCGCCGCTCGAAGAGCTCGACGAACTCCTCCACCGCATCCGCGGCTCCCTCACCCTGCACCACGTCGAGCTGGAGCTCGCAGCCCACGGCGCGGGTCAGCTCGTTCGGCTTGTAGCGGGTGTCCTGCCGCTGGCGCTTGCTCAGCGAGGCGCGGTACTCCTCCCAGGACCGGCCGGTGTCGACGCGCAGGCGGGCAAAGGGCGTGCGCCGCGGCGACCAGCCTCGCGCCAGCTCGTCGAAGCCGGCCGCCAGCGCGCTCTCCTCGGGGACGCAGCAGAAGCGGATTGCGTCCCAGCGCAGCTCTCCGGAGGCCAGGAAGGCGCGCAGCGCGGCCAGTGTCTGCTCCTCCCAGCCGGGTGCGACCAGCAGCTCGTTGACGTAGCTCAGGCCCAGCCCGTGGGGGTTGCGGATCCAGATCCGCCACTCCGGCGCGGACCCGCCCAGCATCTCCAGGACGCGCACCCCGAGCCCGCGCACGTGCGACACCTGGAGGGGGAGCAGCGCCACCAGCCGCTCGCCGTCGCGAACGTCGAGGAGCACGGCGCGGTGGTGCCGCCCGTAGGTGAGCCACCAGGCGCGGGCCCACCCGGGCGTGGCGAACGCGCTGGCCTCTGGCAGGTGGCGCAGCAGCGCCGCCCATTCCGGCGCGAGCCGGTCGATCGCCTCGGGGCCGTGCTGGGCGCGGACGGTGAGGCGAGCCGCTGCGGGTTGGACGTGCACAGGAAGGGACACCGAGGCCGGCTCGTACATTCGCCGCCGGATGATGGCACGCCGCTCCGCCACGGTGAGCCGTCGTTCCCGGGGTGCGACAGCCGAGTCTAGGCCGAGCGGATCAGCGAGCCGTAGGTCCCCAGCGAGGCGCCCCCGCCGAAGAGGCTCGACTCGTCGAGCCACATCAGCCCGGCGAGGCCCCAGGCGCGGGCGCGCTGGACGATGGTGGCCATCATCCCGGCGCCGTCGCCGGCGTCGGCGTTCTCCCCGGCGGTGGGGATGCCCCGGGCGGCGCCGAGCGTGGCCAGGTAGTGGGCGGGCGCCATGGTGGTGGGCGTGCTGCCGTCGTCTCCCCGCTCCATCCACGAGGAGTAGAGCATCACGTGGGGATCGCTGATGGCGTTCACCTGGCCCTGCCAGTCGAGGCCCATGGCCAGGGTGCCCCAGCCGGCGGGGTTGGTCGAGCCGTCGAGGTTGCGGGCGACGGCGGCGGCCGCGTCGCCGGGACGGAGGCCCCAGGAGGGCTTGAGGAGCTGCAGCCAGGCGCTGCGGAAGTGGGCCCGGTAGGTGCCGACCAGCCAGGTCTGGAAGCCGGTGAGGGAGTTGAGGTAGTAGTCGAGGAAGGCGCTCGCCTGGGCGGTGCCGGCCTGTCCGGGACGCCAGCCGGGCACGGGCGAATGGGCCTGGGCGGCGGCGTCGAACGCCCAGTAGCTGTTGGCGTGGCCGTTGTCGCCGGCGGGCGGGTAGCGCAGCTCGTCCTGGAGCAGGCCCCCGGCGCGGATGGCCCAGAAGGCGTCGCCGAAGTCGGCGGCCACCCGGGCGATGTAGGCGGCCTCGGCGTCGCGGACGGCGGGGTCGAAGACGGCGTTGGGCACGTCCTCGCTGAGCCCGCCGTGCCAGACGTCGCCGTACTGGTTGACGAAGCGGGTGCTGCCGTCGAGCCCGAACACCCAGCCGGGCGGGTACTGCATGCCGACGTCGAGGACCACGGCCAGGCCCGCCGACCGCAGGGCGTTCATGCGGGCCACCTGCTGGGCCACGTAGCCGCCGTCGAACTGGCCGGGTGCCGGCTCGTAGGAGCTCCAGTTGAGCTCCAGCTCGCCCACGGTCACCCCTGCGGCGCGCTCCTGGCCGGCCCTGGGGGCGGTCGCCTGGAGCACGCCGAACCACATCTGCCCGCCGGGGGGTGCGGGCGCGGGGGGTGTGGCTGCCGGAGCGGCCGGGGGGACGGCGGCCGGCGTGGGGGTGGGGGTGGCCGTGGGGACGGCGGTGGGCGTCGGGGTCGACTCGTCGCCGGCGAAGGCGCGGTCGGGCACGATGGTGGTGGCGCCCTGCACGCCGCCGGCCGCAGCCGCCAGGGTCGGCGGCCGGAAGGGCCCGCTCGCCGCGGGCGCGCCGGGGTGCAGCACGACCGTCCCGCTCAGGATGGCAGCGGCGCCGACGATGGCGATCGTCCAGGTGCGCTGGTGGGGCACGACGTCTCCTCAGGCGTCGGCCCCGGCGGTCTCCTTCGGCAACCCGGCTGTCTGGGCGGGGCCCAGATCCGTGGCTTTGCGTCACCTCCTCGCGGAGGTTTTGCTCTTGTCGAGAGCCGACGTCAGCAGCCTAGCGCGGCCTCCCGGGCGTGTCCCGGCGGGGGACGCGGGCTCGGCAGCGCCGTGACAGCGCGGTGATGGCCGTTACAGGATCACCGGCGTTTCGCCATCACCCTCCTGGCCACCAGCACCGCAGCGGCGCCCCCCAGGATCCCGGCGCCGAGCGGCAGCGGCGAGCCGCCCGCGGGCACGCCGGAGGCGCCGGCGTTGGGCGGGGTGATCAGGATCGAGAGCGTCACCCCGGCGGAGGTGCTGGAGAGGAACAGCGGCGTCTGCTCGAAGCGCGCCGTCAGGACGTGGGTGCCCGTGCTCGGTGCGGTGAGGCTGAAGCCGGCGGTGTCGGGCGAGGAGCCGCTGAGCTGGCCGGTTCCCAGCACGGTGCTGCCGTCGAGGAAGGTCACCGTCCCGGTGGGCTCGCCGGGGATGGGCTGCGCCGGCGAGACGGTGGCGGTGAGGGTCAGCGGGTCCCCGGCCTTGGCGGTGGTCGGCGCGCTCAGCGTGGTGGTGGTGGCCACCACCTCGAAGGCGCCGATGTCGCAGTGGGCGCCCTGCGGGCGGGTGGCGCTCCGCTGGTCGAGGCCCCCCGCGCCGGGCGGGCTGGCGGTGACGGCTGCGGCGCACACCGTGTCGGACGCGGCGTCGATCGCCGGGCTGCCCGGGTTCAGCGCCATGGTCTCGGTGGGCCCGCCGTTGGACTGGAGCGCGCCGAGCTTGGGGTCGGCGTCGACCGCCCTGGTGGCGAAGCCGCACGAGGTGCCCTGCTCGAGGTTGTTGCCGCCGTCGGTGAGGGTGCCGCTGCAGTTCGCCGGGGTGTTCCCGGAGACGATGGTGTTGCCGATCGAGCTGGTCAGGTTGGCCGCGGCGGAGATGCCGCCGGCCTTGCCGCTGGGTGCGGTGTTGCCCGCGACCGTGTCGTTGACCAGGGTCATGGTGGCGCCGGTGACGGCGAAGATGCCGCCGCCGTCCCAGGCCGACTGGTTGCCGGAGAGCGTGCTGTCGATCACCGTCAGCGTGCCCGCCGTGCTGAGCTCGATTCCGCCGCCGCCGTCGGGCGGGCTGGCGAGGATGGCGCCGCTGGCGGTGTTGCCGGTGACGGCACTCCGCAGCACGGTGACCGTCGAGGTCGTGTTGTCGTCGATGGCGCCACCACCGTTGTCCGCGGTGTTCTTGGAGAAGGTGCTGTCGACGACATGGAGCGCGTTGCCGCAGTCGACGTCGATGCCGCCGCCGAAGCCGTCGTCCGGTCCGGCGGTGCTGGCGGCGGCGTGCCCGTTGGTGACCGTGAGCATCGAGAGGGTCAGCGTCGTCGACCCGCGTGGACAGCTGATGGCCGACTCCGAGAACGGCCGCACCAGCCCACCGCCGTCGACGACGGTGCTGCCGTCGGAGGCGCCCTGGATGGTGAGGTCCTCACCGCCGCTGACGTTCAGCGAGCCGTTGGTGCCGACGTCGAACGGTCCCTTGACCGCGAAGTCGATCACCACCGTGCTGCCACTGCCCAGGGCGTCAGCGGCGGCGACGGCCGCGCGCAGGCTGCACGGCGAGCCCCCAGCCGCCGGGCACGCCGTCCCGGTGGTCGGGTCGGTCGCGGTGGTGACGGTGAAGGTCGTGGTCGCCGCGGAGGCGGTGCGCGGGGCCACCAGCGTGGGTGCGGCGGCGACGGCCAGGCCGCCGAGGGCGCAGACGGCGAGGCGTCGGGGGTGCTGCATGCAGCGACTCCTGGGAGGGCGGGCGTCCGGGCCCCCCTGCCCGGTGGTCAGGAGCCAGTATTCGCCCCGTGTACCGCTAGGCGCCAACCCCCACGATCGGGCGGGCCAGGGGCAGGCCCGCGGCGCTGCCGCCGAAGCCCGCGTCGCCGAAGCAGTAGACGCCGCCGGCGGCGCCGACCAGGCGGTAGCCGCGACCGTCACCGCTGGGCGCCATGCCCACGATGTCCGTCAACCCCATGCTGCCCGTCGAGCCGTAGCCGCCGGCGTTGCCGAAGGGGAAGATGCCGCCGTCCGAGGCGACCAGCCAGTAGCCGCCGCCGTTGGGCGTCGCCGCCATGCCGACGATGGGCCGGTTGAGCCGGACGCTCCCCGTTGAGCCGTAGCCGGCGGCGTCGCCGAAGGGGAAGATGCCGCCGTCCGACGCGACCAGCCAGTAGCCGCGGCCGGAGGGTGTCGCGGTCATGCCCACCACGGGCTTGTTGAGCCGGATGCCCCCGGTCGAGCCGTAGCCGCCGGCGTCGCCGAAGGGGAAGATGCCGCCGTCCGCGGCCACCAGCCAGTACCCGCGGCCTGAGGGCGTCGCCGCCATGCCCACGATGGGCTGGTTGAGGCGGATGTTCCCGGTCGAGCCGTAGCCCACCGCGTCGCCGAAGGGGAAGATCCCGCCGTCGGCGGCGACCAGCCAGTAGCCGCCGTGGTCGGGCGTCGAGGCCATGCCCACGATGGGCCGGTTGAGGCGGAGGTTGCCCGTCGAGCCGTAGCCGGCCGCGCCGCCGAAGGGGAAGATGCCGCCGTCACTGGCGACCAGCCAGTAGCCGCCGCCCCAGGTGGGGATGCTCGTGCCCGGCGGCGGGGCGGGGATGCTCGGGGAGCTCACCGACGAGGGGGGCGGCGACCCGGGCGGCGCCCAGGGGCCGGCGTGGATGAGCGCCGAGTACGCGGCCAGGTTGGCGGTGCTGGTGCTGAAGAGCGAGGCCTCGTTGAGCCACATCAGCCCGGCCAGGCCCCACCCTCGCGCGTTCGACACCACGGTCTGCATCGTGGTGAGGTCGTCGCCGCTGCTGGCGTTCTCGCCGGCGGCGGGCAGGCCGCGCGCGGCGCCGAGGGTGGCCAGGTAGTGGGTCGGGGCCATGGTGTTGGCGGTGCTGCCGTCGTCACCGCGCTCCATCCAGGTGCCGTAGACCATGACGTGCGAGTCGGGCAGCGAGCTGACCTGCCGCGACCAGTCGAGCCCCATCTCCAGCGTGCCCCAGCTCGCCGGCGGCGTGGAGCCGTTCAGGTCGCTGGCGATGGCGTTGTCGGTGTCGCCGGGACGCAGGCCCCACGAGGGGTAGAGCACCTGGATCCAGGGCGAGGGGAAGTGGGCGCGGTACGTCGACACCAGCCAGTTGGAGAAGTCGGTGATCGACTGCAGGTAGTAGTTGAGGAACTGCGACGCCTGGGTGGTGCCGGCCTGGCCCGGGATCCAGCCCGGGACGGGCGAGCCCGCCTGGGCGTTGGCGTCGAAGGCCCAGTAGCAGTTGCTGTGGCCGTTGTACGAGGCGTCCGGGTAGCGCAGCTCGTCCTGCAGCAGGCCGCCGGCGCGCACCGCCCAGAAGACGTCGCCGAAGTCGGCGGCCACCTGCGCGATGTAGGCGGCCTCGTAGTTCCGGACGTTCTGGTCAAAAACAGCGTTGGGGATGTCCTGGCTCAGCGAGCTGTGCCAGACGTCGCCGTACTGGTCGACGAAGCGGGTGTTGGCGTCGACGCTGAAGATCCACGAGGGCGGGTACTGCATGCCCACGTCGAGCACCACGTTGAGGCCGGCGGCGCGGAGCTGCTGCAGGCGGGTGCGCATGCTGCTGACGTAGCTGCTGCTCACCTGCCCCGGCGCCGGCTGGTAGGCGCTCCAGTTCAGCTCCAGCGAGGCCACCGAGATGCCGGCGCCGGCCTCGGCCGTGGCGTCGCCGCCGCCGGCGTCGAGGACGCCGAAGAAGGGGGTGCCGGAGGCGCTGGCGGTGAGGCCGGCGGCGGGGCCGAGGGTGGCGACGACGGCGGCGCAGCTCGCCGCAGCCGCCATTGCGACGGATCGCAAGCGGGGCATGGACGGTTTCTCCCGTCGGCCCCGTGGGTGGACTCCTTCGGTAGCCCGGCCATCTCACTCCCCTCGTCCGCTTGAGATCCGTGGCTTTGCGTCCCCACCTCGCGGTGGGTTTGCCGTTTGTCGGGAGCCGACGGGCAGGATCGTAGACCCGATGACGGCCCGTCTCCCGCGGTGTGGCGGGGACACGACCTCGGTGCCAGGCGGCCGTCACAGAGCGTCAGGCGGCCGCGACACGGAGGCGCTGGGAGCCGAGGTCAGGGAGCGTGCGGCCGGCCGAGGAGGGGGAGCAGGTCGCCGCTCTGGGGGTCGGCGGAGGTGCGCAGGTAGGGCACGCCGTAGAGCGCCTCGATGGTCCGCAGCGTGCCCGCGTGGTCGACGGCAGAGCCCAGCCGGGCCCCGGGCTTGACGCTCCTCGAGATCACCAGGGTGGCGATGTGCCCGCCGTGGGCCCCGCCGCCGCAGCAGGCTTCGTTGGAGGTGCCCTCGTCCCAGGTGACGATGACGATGCCGCCGCTGCCGTACCAGCTGGAGGCGAGCACCGCCGGGAGGTTGCTCGACAGCCACTTGTCACTGCTGGGCAGGCCGCAGTCGGTGTTGTGCCCGTCGTCGCAGAGGCTCGGGCTGACCCAGATGAAGGGGGTCGCCCGGCCGCTGCTGAGGTCGCCGTCGAGCCGGCTGAGGGGCACGTCGTCCTGGCAGGCGGTGGGGTCGGTGCGCAGGTGGTCGAAGTAGAGGAAGGGGTTGTGCTTCTTGGCGTAGCCGTTCAGCGTGCCGGGCGGGTAGTCGGCGCCCTGGTAGCACACCGAGGGCATGCCGCCCATGTAGGCCATCCAGTGCACGCCGGCGCGATTGAGCTCGTCGACGAGGGTGTCGCCGTCGGTGTGGCAATCGGTGCAGTCGCTGCTGATGCTCATCGTCGACCCGGCGATGAGGTCGATGTAGTTGGGCAGGCTGGGATGGGTGCGCGCGTACGACATCGTGGCCAGGCCGTACTGCTTGGCGAGCTGGTTGACGTAGGGCGCGTCGGGGCTGGCGATGACGTCGGCGTACTCCTGGTTCTCCATGACGATGACCATGACGTGCGGGACGCCACTGCTCGCGGCGCTGGACGTGGCGCCGTTCGAGGTCGACGTGGACGTCGTGGTGCCGCCCGACGAGCCACATGCGGTGACCGTGGCCAGCAGTGCCGCGACGACCACGGCGAGCGGTCGTGGGAGGGAGGGGCGCTGCGCCATGCCTCCGCCTACCCTACCGGTCGGGGGGCGCCTGGCGTGCGTCCTCGGGCAGCAGCGCACCGCGCTCGACCAGGCGCCGCACCGCCTGCAGCGCGGCGGGGGCGACGCCGGCGAGGTCGGTGCCCAGCGCCCCGGCCAGGTCGTCGAGCAGCTCGCGCAGGGGCGTGGCGCCGTCGCAGCGCGCCACCACCAGCTCACCGTGCGGGTCGATGCCGCCGCCGTCGCCGACCGCGCCCCCGACGTGCAGCTGCGCCGCCACCTCGACCCACTCACCGCGCACGGCGAGCAGCTCGCGCCGCAGCCGGACGCTTTCGGCCACGCGCAATCGCGCGGCGAGCAGGGCGGCGTCGCCGGTGCGCTCCAGCCAGTCGTGGCGTTCGAAGGCGGCGGCCACCTCGGCGCCGCCGGCCTCGTCCCAGCCGCCGTGGACGTCGTCGCAGCGCAGCCGGCCGGGCGCGGCGTCGCCGCGGCGGCGCATGGTGACCAGGCCATAGTCGACCGCCTCGACGCCGCGGGCGCGGTACCACCGCATCCACTCGTCGAAGCGGCGGGCGTACTCGCCCGGGTCGTCGCGCTCGGTCTCGATCCACAGCGCCGCGTACTCGTCGACCGGCTGGCGCTCGCGGCGGATCACCCAGACGTCGCAGCCGGAGCCCTCGAACCAGTCCGCCATCCGCTCGCGCCAGTCCCCGTCCGCGGCAACCGGCCAGTTGGCGAGGAGCTGGCACCAGCCGCCCTCGGCGAGCCGGCGGGGCGCCGCCCGGACGATGGTGCGGCAGATCCCGCCGTCGCCGCCGCCCCCGCTCATGAAGAGGTGCCGCGTCGGCGGCCCCACCACGAAGGGCGGGTTGGAGACGATGCTGTCAAAAACCTCGCCGCCGGCGAGCGGCGCGAAGAGGTCTCCCTGCCGCGTCTCGATCACGCCGTGCAGCCCGTTGAGTGCGGCGTTGAAGGCGGCCATGCGCACCGCGCGCGGGTTGACGTCGGTGGCCACGACGTGCCGGCTGTGTGCCGCCGCGAGCAGTGCCTGCAGGCCGCTGCCGGTTCCAAGGTCGAGGGTTGACCCCGACGGCCGGCGGACGGTGAGGCGCGCCAGGGTGAGGGTGCTGGGGCTGAAGCCCATCACGTAGTCGGGCGGGGTGGACACGCTGGGGGTGGCCGGCCCCCAGTCGGAGGCGACCAGAAGGTCGCCATGGCAGCCGAGCTGGACGGTGGCACGCACCGAGTCGCCGTCGAGGGTGAGCAGGCCCCATCGTGCCCACACGTCGGTGGCCGCGCCGCCGCCGAGCGCTGCGTCGACGCCCGCGCGCGGCACCGCCACGCCCGCCTGGAAGAGGCGGACGAGGGTGTCCAGTGGCGAGCCACCGGCGGTGCGGCGCACCACGACGGGCACGGCGCGGTGGCCGAGCGGGGTGAGGTCGGCGCCGATCAGCTCGTCGATCCGCTCAGCGCCGTATCCGGCGGCGTCGAGGGTGGCACGGATCCGGGCGGCGGCGTCGGGGTCGGCGGTGGGCAGCACGGCGCCCCATTGTGCGGGGAGACCGCGGTCCATCCGGGCGGCGCGGCGCCCCGGGGCCGTTAGCATCCTCGGGTCATGCACCCAGGGGCCACCGTCCGCCGCCTGTCCGCCGTGCTCGGCCTCGCCGCGATGCTGGCGGGCTGCAGCGGCGCCGCGGCGACACCCGCCTCGACGGCGACGGCGACGCCGAGCCCCACTCCCCCGCCGGTCACCGTCACCCACCCCGGTGCCATGCCCGTCGCCGGCACCCCGCCCACCGACGACCAGCCCTGGTTCCTCACCGTCGGCGACTCGGTCACCTCCGGCTACACCGTCGACCCGGCGCGGGCCGCGGTCAACTCCTCCTGGGCGCTGCAGCTGGAGCCGCTGCTGGCCGCGACCGGCCGCCACTGGTCGCTGTACGACACCGCCTGCCCCGGTGAGCGCACCACCACCTACTTCACCCTCTGCCCGGGACGCGCCGCGGTGCCGTTCCTGGCCAGCACCTCGCAGCACGACGCCGCGCTGGCCGCGGTGACGGCCCACCACGCCTCGCTCAAGGCGATCTTCGTCGAGCTGGGCAGCAACGACGTGCTCGACGCGCGCGGCGCCGCCGCCACCATCACCGCCGTCGAGAGCACCCTGCGCACCAACCTGACCCGCATCGTCACCGAGCTGCAGGCCGCCGCTCCCGGCGTTCCGGTCATCCTTTGCAACTTCTTCAACCCCTTCGCCAACACCGACCCGTCGACGCGCGGCGCTGCCACCACGCTGAACGCCTTTCTGGCGGACCTCGCCCGGTCGCTGAAGACGAAGCTGGCCGACTTCGCCGCGGCGATCGACACCTCGACGGCCGTGCCCGATCCCACGCTCTGCACGTACGTCGACTGCGCCCACGGCGACATCCATCCCACCGTGGCGGGGCACGCCGCCCTGGCCCGCGCCGCGCTGGCGGCGCTGGGTCCTGCCTGACCCTACCCGCGCAGGGCGTCGCGCAGGTTCTCGAAGAACCCCTTGCGGACCTCGGCGGGCTTGCCCTCCCGGCCACCCAGCGCCGCGAGGTCCTCGTACAGCTTGCGCTGCCTGGCGTCGAGGTGGGCGGGCACCACGACGTGCACGACGCAGAGCTGGTCGCCGCGGCGGCCGGTGCGCACGTGCGGCACGCCGATGCCGTTGATCTTGATCACCTTGCCGTGCTGCGTCCCCGCCGGCAGCTCGACGACGTGCTCGCCGTCGACCGTCGGCACGGTGATGCGGTCGCCCAGCACGGCCTGCGGGATCGACACGGGCAGCTCGTAGATCACGTCGACGCCGCGCCGCTCCAGGTGGGGATGCGGCTTGACGCGGAAGGCGAGGTACAGATCGCCGGGCGGTCCCCCGCGCGGGCCCGCCTCGCCCTCGCCGGCGACGCGCACCTGCATGTCCTCGTCGACGCCGGCGGGCACCTGCACCTCCAGCGTCTTGCGCGACTCGACACGACCCTGGCCGTGGCAGCGGTGGCAGGGGTTCTCGACGATGCGCCCCTCGCCCTGGCAGCGCGGGCATGCGGAGACGTTGACCACCTGCCCGAAGATCGACTGCACCGCGCGGCGCACCTGCCCCGACCCGTTGCACTGCGGGCAGGTGACCGCCGAGTGCCCCGGCTCGGAGCCGGAGCCGCTGCAGTCGGGACAGGTGTCGGCTCGGGGCACCTCGATGGTGCGCTTGGCGCCGTGCACCGCGTCCTCGAAGGAGATCTCCAGGTTCATGCGCAGGTCCGAGCCGCGCTGCGGGCCGGTGCGCGTCCGCCCGCCGCGACGGCCTCCCCCGCCGAAGAACATGTCGAAGAGGTCGAAGGCCGACTCGAAGGAGAACCCCGCGCCGAAGTCGGGCATCTGGTCGCCGGCGTGGCCGAAGGCGTCGTAGCGCTGCCGCTTCTCGGGGTCGCTGAGCACCGAGTACGCCTCGCCGATCTCCTTGAAGCGCTGCTCCGCCGCCGGGTCCCCCTGGTTGCGGTCGGGGTGGTACTGCATCGCCAGCTTGCGGTACGCCTTCTTCAGCTCCTCGGGCGAGCAGCCGCGGGCGACCCCGAGCACCTCGTAGTAGTCGCGCTTGGTGGTGGCCATCGAGCGGGAAGGCTACCCGGCCACCGGGTGGGCGACGCGCACCAAGGCGGGGCGGAGCACCCGGTCGTGCAGGCGGTAGCCGGGCTGCAGGACTGCGGCCACGGTGTCGCGCTCGACCTCGGGCGACTCCTCGCCGCCGATGGCCTCGTGGAGCGCGGGGTCGAAGGGCTGGCCCTCGGCGTCGATCTCGGTCACCCCCAGGGAGCGCAGGGCCTCCTCGAACTGGCGGGCGACCATGCGCACGCCGTCGACCATGGGGTCGCCCTCGGGCGCGTGCTGGATGGCGCGGCGCAGGTTGTCGAGCACGGGCAGCAGCGCCACCGCGGCACCCTCGGCGCCGTAGCGCGAGCGGTCGACGGACTCCTGGGCGCTGCGCCGGCGGAAGTTCTCGAAGTCGGCGGCCAGCCGCAGGTACTGGGTGTCCCGCTCCTCGAGGGCGCGGCGCAGGTCGTCGACCTCGCGCTCGGCGGCCTGCTCGGGTATGGGCATCTCGCCGGCGGCGCCGCCGTCGGGCATGGTCGGAGTGTCGTGGTCGGGCATGTCCGTCATGGTGTCAGCCGAGCATGCGCTCGATGGCCTCGCCGACGCGCTGGGAGATGTAGCGCAGCCGGGGGGCCACCTGCGGGTAGCGCATCCGGGTGGGTCCGAGGACGCCGATGCTGCCACGCCGGGTCTCGCCGGCGCGGTAGGTGGTGAGGACGAGCGAGCAGCCGTGCAGCTGCTCCAGGTCGTTCTCGGCGCCGATCACCATCTGCACGGCGCCGCTGCCGCCCGTGCCCAGCTCCATGGAGGCGAGCACCTGGCCGAGCACCCGCTCCTCCTCGACCACGTCGAGCACCTGCTGCAGGTGGATGACGTCGCCGAACTCGGGCTGGCGCAGCAGGTTGCGCACCCCGTCGTGGACGACCATGGTGTCCTGGCGCGTGTCGACCGCGCGCATGAAGGTGAGGATGTGGTCGATCAGCTCGTCGCGCAGCGGATCGGCCAGCGCCGTGGGCAGGGCGCTCCGCTTGGCGGCGATGGCGGCGCTGTCCAGGCCCCTCAGCTCGCCGTTGAGCTGGGCGGCCAGGCTGCTCAGCATCTCCTGGGGCGCCTCCGAGCTGAGCGCGACGGGCTGCTGGCGGATCAGGTTGCCCTCCAGCACCAGGATGAGCAGGGCGTGCCGCTCGTCGAGGGAGACGAAGTCGACGTGCTTGAGCTTGGCCGCCACCGACTGCGGGCCGGTGACGATGCTCACCGCGTCGGTGAGGCGGGCCAGCACCTGGGCGGCCGATTCGAGCAGCTCCTCGACGGCCATGGCGGGCTGGGCGAAGACGGGGTCGGCCTGCCGGCGCACCAGCTGCGGCACCGGCTCCTCCTCCATGAGGAAGTCGACGTAGTAGCGGTAGCCGACGTCGCTGGGGATGCGCCCCGCCGAGGTGTGCGGCTGCAGCAGGTAGCCGATGTCGACGAGGTTGGCCAGCTCGTTGCGGATGGTCGCCGAGGACCAGGCCAGCATGTACTTGCCGGCCAGGGCGTGGGAGCCGACGGGCACGCCGGTCTCCGTGTAGTCGGAGACGACCGCCTTGAGGATCTGCTGCTTTCGCTGGTCGAGGGGGACGGGGGGCTGCTCCATGGCTTTAGCACTCCACAGCACGGAGTGCTAAGAGCTTAGCATGCCCCGGCGACGCCCTTGCCCACTTTCAGCGCGCCCGCGCCCGCGTCCGGCCGGTAGCGCAGCAGCTCCAGCACCTCCTCCGCCTTCCAGCGCTCCATCGCCTGGGCGGTCTCCAGGGACACGCCGGCGCGGACGAGCTCGGCGACGATCGGCGCCGGGGGGGACTTGTGGATGTGGACGCGGGTCATGTGGGCCACATCGTGAGGCGTCCCCTCGGCGGCTTGGGGTCCTGCGAACGGTCTGTCACGCGGCCCTGCCCAGGACCGCGTGGTCGTGCGGGGACGACCATCAAGTCTTCACAGCGGTCCGCGTGGGCGTCGTCGTTTCGTCTCAGGCGGCGGGGACGTCGCAGAGGCGCAGCGCGACGGCGTCGAGAAGCTCCTGGCCGCGCTCGGTGACCCGCGCGACACGGCCGTCCCAGTGGAGCAATCCGGCGTCGCGGAGTTGTACGGCCGTTCGTTGCATCGGAGCCGCCTGCACGGCGACACCTTCGCGGACGAGACGCAGCCCGACGAGGATCGACTCGGCACTGCGCTGCTCCGCGCTGACCGTCTCGTGACGGAGCGGCGCGCCGCTCACGTACTCGGTGATCGACTCGGTGTGCCAGTAGCGCACGGCGACGCCGTCCGGTTGCGCGTCGACACCGAGTCGCCGCGCCGCCTCGGGCGGCAGGTGGCCGTGCGCGCCGACGCCGGCGGCGAGGTAGAAGTCGTTGTGCCAGTATGCGAGGTTGTGGCGGCATTCGGCCCCCGGCCTGGCGAAGTTGCTGATCTCGTACTGGCGCAGCCCCGCCGCATCGGTGGCGTGCACGGTGATCCAGTGCTGGCGAAGCGCGGTGTCGGCGTCGACGGTGGGGACCGCGCCGGCGGCCACGGCGCTGGCCAGCGGCGTCCCCTCCTCGACGGTCAGCTCGTAGCAGGAGAGGTGCTCGCAGCCCAGGGCGAGGACGCGGTCGAGGGTGTCCTGCCAGCGCGCGTCGTCGAGTCCTGGGACCGCGTAGATCAGGTCGGTGTTGACACGAACGAAGCCGGCGGCCTGCACGTCGCGCACCGCCTGCAGCGCGCGCTCGCCGTCGTGGACGCGGTCGAGGAAGTGGAGGACGTCCGCGTGCACGCTCTGCACGCCGAGGCTGATGCGGTTGACGCCGGCACGCAGCCACGCGTCGGCCTTGCGAGGCGTGGTGCTGGAGGGGTTGGCCTCCATGGTCACCTCGGCGTCCGGGGCGACGGCGAAGCAGGCGCGGACCTCGTCGAGGATGCCGTGCAGCAGCGCGGCGTCGACGAGGCTCGGTGTGCCGCCCCCGACGAAGACGGTGTCGAGGCGGATGCTCTCGGGGTCGAGGCGCTCGGCGAGGTGGCGCAGCTCGCGGCGCAGCGCCTCGGCGTACTCGCCCTGGCCGCGCACGCCGCCGACCGAGGTGAAGTCGCAGTAGGCGCACTTGCGCTCGCAGTAGGGGATGTGGAGGTAGAGGGCGCGGATCACGGGCGAGGCCCCCGGGCGCCGGGGAGGCGCGGCATCCAGAGACGGCGGTAGAGCAGCGGGAAGAGCACCGCCCCGATCGCGCCGCCGGCGACGGCGCCCAGGCCCACCTCGGCGACCTGGGCCAGGTTGTCGGAGTGCGGGCCACCGGGGATGAGGTTGGCGACGAGGTTGGCCACGCCGTAGTACAGGAGGTACATCAGCGCGCCGGCGGAGATCGACTCCAGCGGGCGCATGCTGCGCGGCTCCCCGGCCAGGCGGCGGGCGCCGGGCATGGCCAGCAGCGCGTAGAGGAGGAAGAGGAACACGTCGGGCGACACGGCGGCGGTCAGGTAGTTGGGCGCGCCCTCCAGCCTCTGGGCGATGGCCGCGACGGGGAGGTTGAGGACCAGCATCAGCGCGTAGAGCGTCAGCACGCCACGCACCGACCAGGGCGCGGCGTTGCCGTAGCCCGGCGCGTTCTCGATGCGCTCCATCCGTCGCTGCACGAGCGGGCGGCGCTGTGGGCGCGGCTCCTCGGCCGCCGGCGGGGCGGGCGCCACACCGGGTGCGGCCGGGCGCTTGCGCTTGTTGGTCCTCGACATCCGCTCCTGTCCTATTCGTCCAGCGAGAGCACCGCCAGGAAGGCCTCCTGGGGGATCTCGACGTTGCCGATGCGCTTGAGGCGCTTCTTGCCCTCCTTCTGCTTCTCCAGCAGCTTGCGCTTGCGGGTGATGTCACCGCCGTAGCACTTGGCGAGGACGTCCTTGCGCTGCGCGCTCACCGTCTCGCGGGCGATGATCTTGCCGCCGATGGCGGCCTGGATCGGCACCTCGAAGAGCTGGCGCGGGATCAGCGCCTTGAGCCGCTCGGTGAGCTTGCGCCCGTGCTCGCGCGCCTTGTCGCGGTGGACGATCATGCTCAGCGCGTCCACCCGCTGCCCGGCCACCAGGACGTCGAGCTTGACCAGGTGCTCGGCGCGAAAGCCGGTGATCTCGTAGTCGAGGCTGGCGTAGCCGCGACTGCGCGACTTCAGCTGGTCGTAGAAGTCGTGGATGATCTCGCCGAGCGGCAGGTCGTAGGAGAGCACCACCCGATCGCCCGGCTGGTGGGTCATGTCGAGGAAGTCGCCGCGGCGGTCCTGGCAGAGCTGCATCATGGCGCCGACGAACTCGCTCGGGACCAGAACGGTGGCCCGGACGCGCGGCTCCTCGATGGCCTCGATGTGGGAGGGGTCGGGCAGCAGCTCGGGGTTGTCGACGACGCGCACCGACTGGTCGCGCATGATGACGCGGTACTCGACGCTCGGCGCGGTGCCGATCAGGCTGAGCCCGTGCTCACGCTCCAGGCGCTCCTGGACGATCTCCATGTGCAGCAGGCCGAGGAAGCCGCAGCGGAAGCCGAAGCCCAGCGCCGCGCTCGACTCGGGCTCGTAGACCAGCGAGGCGTCGTTGAGGTTGAGCTTCTCCAGCGCCTCGCGCAGCGCCGGGAAGTCCTCGCTGTCGACGGGGAAGATGCCGGCGAAGACCATCGGGGTGACGTGGCGGTAGCCGGGGAGCGCGTGCGCGGTGGGGTGGTCGGCGTCGGTGACGGTGTCGCCCACCTTGGAGTCGCGCACCTGCTTGATCGAGGCCACGAAGTAGCCGACCTCGCCGGTCTGCAGCGAGCCGGTTGCGGTCATCGCCGGCCGGAACACGCCGACCTCGTCGACGACGAAGTCCTTGCCGCTGGCCATCATGCGCACCCGCATGCCGTCCCTGATGCTGCCGTCCATGACGCGCACGTAGACGACGACGCCGCGGTAGATGTCGTACTTGGAGTCGAAGATGAGCGCCTTGAGCGGCTGGTCGGGGTCGCCCTTGGGATGGGGGATGCGCCGCACCACCGCTTCGAGGATCTCCTTGGTGCCGATCCCCTCGCGCGCCGACGCGGGGATGCAGTCCTCGCCGGCGAGGCCGATCACCTCCTCGATCTCCTTGCGCACCAGCTCCACGTCCGCGGCGGGCAGGTCGATCTTGTTGATGACGGGCACGATCTCCAGGTCGTGGTCGAGCGCCTGGTAGACGTTGGCCAGGGTCTGCGCCTCGATGCCCTGGCTTGCATCCACCACGAGGACGGCGCCGTCGCAGGCGGCCAGGCTGCGGCTCACCTCGTAGGCGAAGTCGACGTGCCCGGGCGTGTCGATGAGGTTGAGCTGGTAGGTCTCACCGTCGTCGGCCGTGTAGCTGAGCCGCACCGCCTGCGCCTTGATGGTGATGCCCCGCTCGCGCTCCAGGTCGAGCTGGTCGAGCACCTGGTCGTGCATGTCGCGCGCCGACACCGCGCCGGTCAGCTCCAGCAGGCGATCCGCCAGCGTCGACTTGCCGTGGTCGATGTGGGCGATGATCGAGAAGTTGCGGATGCGGTCCAGCGGTGCGATCACGGCGGGCAATCGTACAGGGGGGCCAGCACGCGGCCCGGCCGGCGCATCGCGCGCAGGCTCCGGCGCATCACGCGCGCGTCAGCGTGCGTGATGCGCCGAGGGTGGGGCGGCGGCGCTCCAGCCGCCGCGGGCGGGATCTGCCCGCCCCCCGTGCGCGGCGCTCAGCCGCGCGAAGAACCAGCGCCCAGCATCCGGGACGGCCTGCGCCCGTCCACCGTCGGCAGGCCGTGGCCGGGCGCCAGCACGCGCACGGGAATCGCCGCGAGCCGCTCCACCAGCCGCCTCGCGCCCGCGGGATCGGCGCACGACCGGTCCGGCGGCGGGACCAGCCGTCCCCGCACCACCCTGGCGGCGTCGCCGAGCATCAGCGCCCCAGGCCCGTAGCAGTGGAAGACGAGGGCACCCGGGGCAACCGCAGAGGCGTCGATGACCTCGACGCCGCCCGCCACGTCGAGCACCTGTCCCGGCTCCAGCACGTCGTCCACGCGCACCGGCTCGGGCGGCCAGCGCCAGGCGCGGCGCAGGACCCCGCGGCGCAGCACCCGGGCGCGCGCCTCGCGCAGGGTGGCCGCCGTCTCCGCCGAGGCGGCGATGCGCGCCCCGGTCAGCGCCCGCACCGCGGCGGCGTTGCCGGCGTGCTCCGGGTCGCCCGAGGTGAGCAGGAGCGCCCTGACCTCCGACAGCCCGTGCCTGGCCATCTCGATCATGTGGCCCGCCCCCAGCCCGCCGTCGGGCGCCCCGGTGTCGACCAGGGCGCACTCGGCCGGTCCCTCCAGCAGGTAGGCACGCCCACCCTGGGTGACCTCGGAGGCGAAAAGACCGTGGATCACGAGCATCGGCCCGTATGATCTCGCCATGCCGACGTCCTCCACCTCGTCGCTGCATTCCGGCCTCCCCCCCGACCCGACCGGCGGCAAGCGCGCCCTGGTCCTGAGCGGCGGCGGCGTCACCGGCCTCACCTACGAGATCGGCGCCCTGCGCGCCCTCGACGACCTCCTCCTCGGGGCCAGCGTCAACGACTTCGACATCTTCGTCGGCACCAGCGCGGGCTCCATCGTCAGCGCGCTGCTGGCCAACGGCATCTCCCCCACCGCCATGGCGCTGGGGGTGCAGGGCGGCAACGCCGACCTCTCGCCGCCCTCGGCGTGGGCGCTCTACAAGCCCAACCTCGGCGAGTTCCTCCGCCGCCTGATGCGCCTTCCGGGCCTGGCGCGGGAGATCCTCGGCGACCTCCTCCACTCACCGCTCAAGCTGAGCGCCTTCGACCTCATGGGACTGGTGTTCCCCCTCGTGCCGTCGGGCCTCTTCGACCACTCCGAGCTGATCCGCTACATCCACGACGTGCTCACCCTGCCCGGCCTGAGCGACGACTTCCGGGAGCTGGACAAGGAGCTGCACATCGTCACCACGGCGCTCGACTCCAACGAGCGCACGGTGTTCTCCCCCTTCAACAACCCGCACGTGCCGATCTCGCGCGCCGCGGCGGCGTCGAGCGCCATCCCCATGCTCTTCAAGCCGGTGCGCATCGACGGCATCGACTACGTCGACGGCGGCCTCAAGGGCAACGCCGCCATCGACATCGCCGTCGACCGCGGGGCGACGCTGGTGGTGGTGATCAACCCCATCGTGCCGCTCGACTCGCGGCACATGCACGTGCCCTCGTCGATGCGCCAGCAGGTCGGCTCGCGACTCACCGACATGGGCATGCGCGGCGTGTACAACCAGGTCTTCCGCGGCATCCTCCACGACGGCCTCATCGACCACGTGCGCCTGGTGCGCAACCGCCGTCCCGACGTCGACATCCTGCTCATCGAGCCGCGCCCCGACGACGAGAAGATGTTTTTCCACGAGCTGATGTCCTTCAGCGCGCGGCTGATGACCCTGCAGCACGGCTACGAGTCGGTGTCGACCGGGCTCTACGACACCTGGGGCTACCTGCGCCGCATCCTGCCGAAGCACGGCATCCGCATCACCCGCCGGATCATCGACCGCAAGCCGCAGCAGGTTCCGGTCGACACCGTCGAGAGCGCCGGCCGGCTGCAGCGCCTGCTCCGCCAGACGGTCTTCGACCGCCGCTCGCGGGCCCGCCAGCTCGGCGACGACGAGCCACCGTTGCGGGTGCGGGAGCGCGAGGCGGTCTGATCGCCGCAGACGCTGTCGAATTGACAGCGTCGGTATCAGTCTGTTAGACATTCCCCCGCTCGGGCAGGGGCGGTCTTCGCGGGTCGGCCGTGCGCGGCTGCCCGTCGACAGGAAGGAATCGTGAAGTCCAGGGAAAGGAGGATCGACGTGCACCTGAGCTCGTTCCGCAAGAAGTCCGCCTGGGCGGCCATGGCGCTGGCCGCGGGAGGCGGGCTCTTCCTCGCCGGCGCCCGGGTCATGAAGGCCGACGCCGGCCTCCCAGCCGACAAGGTCACCGTCGCCGGCTCGACGACGGACGTCATCGGCGCCGGCCAGACCCAGACGGTCCTCTCGGCCGTGATGAAGACCTCGGCTCCCGAGGACCTCGTCCTCCAGCTCACCTCCGAGTGCTCGATCGTCACCCAGGTGTTCACCTCGGGCACCGCCTCGGCGACCGCCTCGGGCGAGGTGGACATGCAGGTGCTCATCGACGGCACCCCGGTGCCGATCGTCTCGCTGCCCGGGCAGAACGCGCAGAAGCCGCCGTCGTCGCTCGACGACGGCCGCATCGTGTTCTGCGACCGCGTCAACACGCAGAGCTTCACCGACGAGGCGACCAGCAACGCCACCACCGGGCAGGACATGCTGACCGAGTACGAGCGGACCAAGCAGACGGACGCCTTCAACTGGGCGGCGTTCAACGTCGGCGCCGGGACGCACACGATCAGCGTGCAGGCCACCTTCTGCACCTTCACCTCGCCGGACACCACGCAGCCGCCCGCCTGCACCACCGGCCAGGCCTCGCCGACCTCGTGCACCGTGCCGGGTGACATGTCCACCTGCGCGGACGCCATCATCGGCAACCGCACCTTCATCATCGACCCGACCTCGCTGGCGCAGAACCAGACGGGCTAGGCTCGACCTCCCCGCTGCAACAGCAGAGCCCCCGGCCTTCCCGCCGGGGGCTTTGTCGTTCCTGCGGGCGTCTCCCGCCCGCGGACGTAGCCGGCGACGAGGAGCGCGACCAGCAGCAGCGCGAAAGCCACGACGTACACCTTGTCGTGCAGGCGCACGGCGGGCGGGACCTCGGCGTCGAAGGTGGGCACCCACGACGCCGGGATGAAGGGCAGGTGCTGCTGCAGCACGCCGAGCACCGGGTCGTTGCCCCAGGGAAAGCCGTTGGTCCTGTAGTCGATCGCCGTGAAGAGCGCCTGCAGCGCGAACACGCCGGCGGCGGCCGCCCGGGCCACCGGGCGCCGCGCCGCCTCCACCGCCCAGCCGATCGCCGGCGCGAACGCGGGCAGGATGGACAGGGAGAAGCGCCCCGGCGGCGCACCGCCGCCGCGCCAGATGGCGAACGTCGAGATGAGCAGGAAGGTCGGCAGGGTCACCGCCAGCACGCGCAGCAGCTGCGAGCGGCGGCGCGCGAACCACATGCCGGCGCCGGCGGCGGCGAGGATCCAGACGGGGTTGTCGGCGAAGACGCCCTGCGTCCCGCCGAAGAGGAGGCGGGGGATCGTGTGCAGCGGCGACGCCTGCAGGATCGACGGCGATCCCTGGTACATCGCCGTCGGGTTCCACGACCCGAACCACTGGTGCACCTCGATCTCGAAGAGCGCGGCGAGGAGCAGCGGCGGCACCACCAGCGCGGCGGTGTGGACGGCCACGTGGCGGCGGCCGAGCGCGCGGTCGCGCACCAGCACCTGCCACAGCGCGATCAGGCCGACGGCGAGGAACATCAGCACCGTGCGCACGTGCACCCACACGGCGACGCCGAGCATCGTCCCCAGCAGCACCTGGAAGGCGACGTTGCGCGAGCGTTCCAGCAGCAGGAGGCTGCTCACCATCAGCAGCGCGACGACGAGATCGGGGAAGACGTAGCCCTCGAGCCCCAGGAAGGACGACGAGATCAGCAGCCCGGCGACGCTGACCATCGCCAGCGTCCGCGATCCCAGCACGCGCAGCGACCATCGGTAGGTGACGGCCAGCAGGGCCAGCGCGACGAGGATCATCGTCGCCTCCGCGCCCGCCAGGCCCCAGATGGCGAACATCGGCACCAGCAGGATGGGCAGCCCCACCTCGTGGAATGAGTACCAGTGCGGACTTGCGGAGTTGAAGATGGTGAGGTTGACGTGGGGGTCGATGGTGTCGGGGTAGTAGCTGCGGTAGCGGCCGAGCTGGTAGTCATTCTTCACGTCGACGTCGCCGTCGTGGACGATGCTCCCTGCGATGACCAGGTAGTGCGGCTCGTCCCCGCTCACCACGTACGGCGTGGTGACGCGCGCGCCGACGCACAGGGTCACCGCCAATGCGGCCAGGAGCCAGGGGAGGAGCCGATGCAACCGGGCCGCGCCGCTTCCCTTCCCCGACACGTCTCCTGTCAGTCGCCGCCGATCGCTGCGCGCAGCAGCTCGCCGATGTTGACCGTCCGCTGCGTCCCCGCCGCCGAGGGCTTGATGCGGTGGGCCAGCACCATCGGCGCGACCATCTCCACCTCGGGCAGCCCCACCCGCGGCCGCCCCTCGTAGGCGGCCAGCGCCTGGGCGGCCTTGCGCGTGGTCAAATCGGCGCGGTGGCCGTCGACGTCGAGCTCGACGCCGAGCGCCGCGATCGCCACCAGCATCTCCCGGTCGACCTCGACGCGCGGCAGCGAGGTGATCGCCTGGCTGATGCGATCGGCCTCGGCCTGCTCGGTCGCCTCGTACGAGGCGACGAAGGCGTCGGCGTCCTCCTCGAAGAGCTCGCGCCGCTGCACGATCTCGACGCGCTGCTCGATGTCGCGGATGCCGCTGACGTCGACGCAGAGCCCGAAGCGGTCGAGCAGCTGGGGACGCAGCTCGCCCTCCTCGGGGTTCATGGTCCCGACCAGGATGAAGCGCGCCGGATGCCAGACGCTGATCCCTTCGCGCTCCACCACGTTGACGCCCATCGCCGCGGCGTCGAGGAGCACGTCGACGAGGTGGTCGTCGAGCAGGTTCACCTCGTCGACGTAGAGGATGTTGCGATTGGCCTGGGCCAGGACGCCCGGCTCGAAGCGGCGCTCGCCCTGCTTGATGGCGGCCTCGATGTCGATGGTGCCGACGACGCGGTCCTCGGAGGCGTTGATGGGCAGCTCGACGACGCGCATCCGCCGCTTGGCGCGGGGCAGGGTCTCCCCCGCGGCGGCGCGCGCGCGGCAGTCGGCGCACTGGGCGTCCGCCTGCTCCGGCGCGCAGCCGTAGGGGCAGTCGGCGACCACCTCGAGCTCGGGGAGGAGCCGGGCCAGGGCCCGCACGGCGGTGGACTTGGCCGTCCCCTTCTCCCCCCGGATGAGCACCCCGCCGATGGCCGGGTTGATGGCGTTGAGGACCAGCGCCTGCTTCATCTCCTCCTGGCCGACGAGCGCGGTGAAGGGGAAGATCGTGCGTTCGAGTGCCATCGCGGGCCCATTCTCGCAGACCCGAGCGCCCAGCTCCGCCCCCGGCCTCCCCGGTCTCACCCGGCGGGGGCGACCAGTTGCGCTCGCGCCGGGGGGGGAACGCTGGCCTTCGGCCGCACTCCCGCGGCGAAGGCTGGCGTGGGGGTGCTCCCCCTCCTTGGCGCGCGTCAGCGTGCCGGAAAGACGAGTTGCGCTCGCGCCGGGGGGAACGCTGGCCTTCGGCCGCACTCCCGCGGCGAAGGCTGGCGTGGGGGTGCTCCCCCTCCTTGGCGCGCGTCAGCGTGCCGGAAAGACTAGTT
>DASRDZ010000032.1:0-10622 GCA_035652335.1 Candidatus Dormiibacterota bacterium | reverse complement strand
ACCACGCGGTGGAACTTGAGCCCGTCGTAGAAGTGGTTGCGCGCCAGGGTGACGATGACGTTGACCGTCCTGGGCGCGAGATCCGGCTGCAGGCAGGCGACCATGGTGCCGCGCGCGGTGGTGATGGTCAGCTGGTAGAGCTTGGTGGTGTCGATGGTCATCGCCGGCTCCGCCGCGTAGGCGTGCACGTTGCCTGGCGGGTCGAGCGGGCCGAGCGGGGCGCCGAAGGTGGCCGTCGAGCAGTCGGCGTAGGCGACCAGCTGCGGCGTCGGCGTCGCGCTGGACGGCGAGGTCGGCGTGCCCGTGGGCGCCGGCGTCGCGGTCGGCGTGCCCGCCCCGGAGTTGCTCCCCGCGACGCGGTTGACGGCGACGCCCACGGCGACCAGCGACGCGACCAGGAACCCCAGCGCCACCAGGGTGACCCAGGTGCGGCCGTGCGGCTCTCCCGGTGTGGTGCTCACGCCTCCTCCTCTGCCAGCCAGCGCGCCACCTCGCGCGCGTGGTAGGTGATGACCATGTCGGCGCCGGCGCGGCGGATCCCGGTGAGCGTCTCCAGCACGGCGGCGCGCTCGTCGAAGGCACCGGCCGCGGCGGCGGCGCGCAGCATCGCATACTCGCCGCTGACGCAGTAGGCGCAGAGCGGCAGGTCGGTGGCGTCGCGCACCCGGGCGACCACGTCGAGGGCGGTCATGGCGGGCTTGACCATCACCATGTCGGCCCCCTCGTCGACGTCGAGCAGGGTCTCGCGGACGGCCTCGCGCTGGTTGGCGACGTCCATCTGGTAGCTGCGGCGGTCGCCCTGCCGTGGCGCGGAGTCGGCCGCCTCACGGAAGGGGCCGTACATGACGCTGGCGTACTTCGCCGAGTAGGCGAGGATGGCGGTCTGCTCGAAGCCGTTGTCGTCGAGCGCCTGGCGGATGGCGGCCACCTGCCCGTCCATCATCCCGCTGGGGGCGATGACGTCGGCGCCCGCCGCGGCCTGGCTCACCGCGGTGCGGGCGTAGAGCTCGATGGTGGCGTCGTTGTCGACGCTGCCGTCGGGGAGGAGCACCCCGCAGTGGCCGTGGTCGGTGTACTCGTCGAGGCAGTTGTCGGCGATGACCACGAGGCCGTCGCCGAACTCGTGCTTGAGGCGGCGGATGGCGGTCTGCACCACGCCCTGCTCGTTCCAGGCCTCGGAGCCCTCGGCGTCCTTCAGGCTGGGGATGCCGAAGAGGATGACGGCGTCGATGCCGCCGGCCCTCGCCTCGCGCACCGTGCGCAGCAGGGAGTCGTGGGTCTCCTGCTGCTGGCCCGGCATGGTCGGGATCTCGCGGGGCTCGGTGAGGGCCTCGTTGACGAAGGCGGGGAGGATCAGGTCGTCGGCGCGCAGGCGCGTCTCGCGCACCAGGCGGCGCAGCGCCGGGGTGCGGCGGAGGCGGCGCGGGCGGTCGACGGGGAAGGGCATGGCGGTGGGTCAGGGTACCGGCTGGGGCGCCGGCATCGGTGGGCCGGCGGCGTTCACCCGCCCCCCGGGCCGAAGTGGGCCGCCAGCGCCGCCGCCAGCCCGGCGGTCGTGTACTCCTCGGCGACGACCTGCACCGGCAGGCCGGCGTCGCGCGCGGTGCGGGCGGTGACCGGCCCGATGCAGGCGGCGACCGCGCCCTCCGGGAAGGGGCGGCCGTCCAGGGCGGTGAGGAAGTGACGGACCGTGCTGCTGCTGGTGAAGGTGACGGCGTCGACGGGACCGGCGTCGAGCAGAGCGCCGAGCAGCCGGGCGGTCTCGGGCGGAAGCACCGTGCGGTAGAGCGCCAGGACCTCGACCTCCGCGCCGGCGTCGCGCAGCTGGTCGGGGAGGACGTCGCGCGCCGCCGCCGCGCGCGGCAGCCAGACGTGCGCGCCGCGCAGGTCGTGCTGCAGCATCAGCTCGGCGACGGCCTCGGCGACGTACTCGGCGGGCACGAGGTCGGCGCGCAGGCCGTGGCGGAGCAGCGCGGCCGCGGTCTCCGGCCCGATGGCGACGACGCGCGCACCCGCGAAGCCGCGGGCGTCGCGGCCGCCCCGCTGCAGCGCGTCCCAGACCAGCTCGACCGCGTTGGCGCTGGTGAACACCGTCCACGAGGCGCGGCCCGACTGCGCCGTGCTGACCAGCCGGTCCAGAGCGGCGTCGAGGTCGCGCTGCTCCGCGGCGGGCTCGACGGCGATGACGGGAAGCTCGACGGCGTCCGCGCCCATCGCCCGAAGCCGCTCCAGGAAGCCGCTCGACTGCGCCCGCGCCCGGGTGACGACGATGCGCCGTCCATGCAGGGGACGCCGCTCGAACCACTGCAGCCGCTCGCGCAGCGCGGCGACGCGACCGACGACCGTCACCATCGGCGACCCCATGCCCGCACCGGCCACCGCGTCGACGATGCCCGACAGCGGCGCGCCGACGCTCCGCTGTCGCGGGTCGGTCCCCCACTGCACCGCCGCAGCGGGGGTCATCGCATCCGCGCCGGCGGCGAGCAGTCCCGCCACGATGCGCGGCAGGCTGCGCGCGCCCATCAGGAAGACCAGCGTCCCCTCCGGCAGCAGCGCGGCCAGCGGCGCGAAGTCGATGCGACCCTCCTCGCCCTCGCGCTCGTGCCCGGTGACGATGGTGACGTGGCCCGCCCAGTCGCGATGCGTCACCGGGATGCCCGCGGCGGCCGGTGCGGCGATGGCGCTGGTCACGCCGGGCACCACCTCGAACGGCACGCCGGCGTCGCGCAGCGCCTCCGCCTCCTCACCGCCGCGGCCGAAGACGAAGGGATCGCCGCCCTTGAGGCGCACCACGCTGCGCCCCTCGCGCGCCAGGCGGACGAGCAGCGCGTTGATGTCGTCCTGCGTTGCCGAGTGCATGCCGGCGCGCTTGCCGGCGTCGTGGCGCACGGCGTCGGTGCGGCAGTGGCGCAGCAGCTCGGGATTGGCGAGGGCGTCGACGACGACGTCGTCGCACGAGGCCAGCAGCTCGGCGCCTCGCAGCGTCAGCAGCCCGGGGTCGCCTGGCCCCGCACCGACCAGGTAGACCGTCCCCGCGACGGCCGTCACGTCCTGCCCAGCTCGATGGCCACCTCGGCGCCCAGCGTGCGCGCGTCGTCGAGGGAGCCGCTCAGCGTCACGGTGCGGACCGATCCGTCCGCGGCGCCCAGCGCGCCGGTGACAACGATCCGCCCCTCCTCCACCCGGGCGTGCGCACCGAGCGGCAGCCGGCAGCCTGCGCCGAGCTTGCGCAGCACCTCCCGCTCCGCGCGCACACAGACGCGCGACACCGCGTCGTCGAGCGCCACACAGGCCTCGGCCGCGGTGGAATCGCGATGCGCCTCGACCGCGATCACGCCCTGCGCCGGCGCCGGGACGAAGCGCAGCGGGTCGAGCCGCTCGCTGATGCGGTCACCGCGACCCAGCCGGTCCAGCCCCGCACAGGCGAGCAGCAGCGCGTCCACCTGCCCCTCGTCGAGCTTGCGCAGGCGGGTGTCGACGTTGCCGCGGATGGGCACCGGCACCAGGTCGGGGCGGAGCGCGCGCAGGAACGCCTCGCGGCGCGGCGAGCTGGTCCCCACGGTTGCACCGGTGCGCAACCCGTCGAGCCCCGCGCCGTCCCGCGACACCACCGCATCGCGCGCGTCCGCGCGCGCCAGGTAGGCGACGGCGGCGAGTCCCGAGGCGAGGTCGGTGGGCAGGTCCTTGGCGCTGTGCACCGCCGCGTCGGCGCGCCCGTCGAGGACGGCCTGCTCCAGCTCCGCGGTGAACCAGCCCTGTCCCTCCATCAGCGCGGCGGGCACGTCGGGGGAGCGGTCGCCGCTGGAGTGGACCACCAGCACCTCGGCCTCGACGTGCACGCGGCGCAGCTCCGAGACGGCGATCTCCGTCTGGGCCAGGGCCAGCGCGCTGCCCCGGGTGGCGATGCGCAGCGCGCGCGCCGGCGCGCCGGCGGTCACGACGTGCCGTTGCCGCCGCGGCGCCGCGGGGGAGTCTCCTCGTCGAGGTCGAAGACGGAGCGCAGGGTCAGGGCGATGGCCGGGTCGTCGGCGCTCTCCTTGAGGTGGGCGATGGGGCCGTGCAGCAGCTTGCGCACCAGGCTGCGGGTCATCACCTCGACCTGGGCCCTCGTCGCCTCGTCGAGGTCGCTGCGGGCCAGGGCACGCTCCACCTCGCGACGCCGCAGCTCCTCGGCGCGACGGGTCAGCGCCGCGATGGTCGGCCCCGCCGCGTCGCGCTCGTCGATCACCATGACGGTGCGGGCCAGCTCCTCCTCGACGATGCGCTCCGCCGCGGGCAGCTCGCTGCGGCGTCCCTCGAGGTTGTCGCTCACCCGCTCGCCGAGCCCGTCGAGGTCGACCAGGGTCACGCCGGGGACGGCGGCGGCGGCCGGTTCGACGTCGCGCGGCACCGCGATGTCGACGATGCAGAGCGGCCGGCCCTCGCGCAGCGACTGCAGGCGCTCGACGCCGGCGCTGGTCAGCACCGGCACCGGGCTCGACGTCGAGCAGAGCACCACGTCGTACTCGCGCGCGCGCTCGTCGATGCTGCCAATCTCGACCGGAACTCCGCCCAGCTGCGCCGCCAGCGCGGACGCACTCTCGCCGCCACGAGAGGTGATGTAGAGCCGGGCGCCGTACTGGGCCAGGCGCCTGGCCGCCTGGGCGCTCATCTTGCCCGCGCCGAGGAGCAGCACCCCCGCGCCGTCGAGCGTGCCCAGCGCGCTGCGGGCGTAGTCGACGGCGGCCTCGCTCAGCGAGCCGGCGCGACGCCCGATGCCGGTCTCGGTGCGCACCCGCTTGCCCGCGCTCACCGCGCGGCGCATGACGAAGTCGAGGTGCGCGTCGACCGTGCCGGCGGTGCGGGCGGCGCGGTGGGCCGCCTTGAACTGGCCGAGGATCTGCGCCTCGCCGAGCACCATCGAGTCGAGGCCGCCGGCCACCCGGAACATGTGCCGCACTGCGTCGGCGCCGCGCAGCGACCAGAGGTGCTCGGCGACCTCGCCGCTGCCGGCGGGGTCGAGGTAGCGGGCCAGCCGGGGCACCGCCTCGGCGGCGAGCTGGTCGGTCGGGGACACCATGTAGAACTCGGTGCGGTTGCAGGTGCTCAGCACCGCGGCGGCCTCCAGGCCGCTGTGGCCGACCAGGTAGCGGAGCACGTGGCGCGCCTCGGACTCGGGCACCACGGCGCGCTCGCGCACCGCGACGGGCGCGGTGCGGAAGGTCAGGCCGGCGGCGACGAGCTCCATCTGCGGTGCGAGTCTGCCGCCTAGGCCGTCTTCGCCGCGGTGGCGCGCTGCTCGGCGAGCGCCCAGGCCTCGGCCTCGCGACCCTGGCGGAGGAGGGCGAGCAGCTCGGGGAGTGCCGCCGCGGCGGTCTCGTCGCGCTGCCGGTAGCTCACGCCGGCCTCGCGGGCGACGTCGCGCATGTGCCCGGCGATCTCGGCGAGCACGCCGTACTCCTCCCCCACCGCCTGCTCCAGCTCCTGGCGCATGAACTTGGCGAAGGCGGGGCTGCGGCCGCCGGTGCTGACCGCCACCTGCAGCCCGCCGCGGCGCACCGTCGAGGGCACGATGAAGGTGCACAGCTCGGGGTCGTCGACCACGTTGACGGGGATCCCCGCCGCCCGGGCTTCCTCGGACACCTGCCTGTTGACCTCGCGCTGGTTGGTGGCACAGACCACCACGGCCGCCCCCTCGGTGTCGCCGGACCGCACCTCCCGCTGCTCCCACGCCGCCTCCCCCGCCTCCGCCCTGGCACGCAGTGCCGGGACGAGGTCGGGTGCGACGACGCGGAGCCGGGCGCCCGCCTCGATCAGCGGACCCGCCTTCTGCGCCGCCACCTCGCCGCCGCCCACCAGCAGGGCGTGGCGACCGGCGAGGTCGAGCATGGCCGGGTAGTACACCGGGCGTGGGGTGCTGCCCATGGGGTATTGAGCCCAATCTTACGCGCGGCAGGGCCGAGCCCGGCGGAGGGCGCCGCGCCGCCACGACAGGGGGCCGTGACGAGCGCGCCGCAATCCGGGAACTGCGGCCGGGGGCCCGCAACCGATTGCGCTACCCTTGTCCGCATGCTGCACGCGGATGCGAGGGCCGCGAGCGACGAGCCGGTACCGGCTTCGGACGCGGTCCAACCACCGGCTGCGGCCCAGGAGAAGGAGGGGGCGGAGCGCCACAACGGCCGCCGCCGCTACGGTCGCCAGCGTGGTGGGACCGTCCCCGTGGGCGAGGCCTTCGTGCTGCGACTGGGCCCGGCCAACGGTGAGCGGTTCGCCGCCCTCGACGACGAGTCGGACGTCTGGGCCACCGGCCGTCCCGGCCACGACACGCCCGTCGAGCAGCTGCGCTTCGTGGCCCTGGACTGCGAGACCACCGGCCAGACGCCGCACCGCCTGGTCGAGCTGGGCGCGGTCGCCTTCACCGTCGACGAGCACCTGATGTCCTTCGAGACGCTGGTGCACAGCAACGACCGGATCAACCCGCACGCGCGGCGCCTGCACGGGATCTCCCACGCGGTGCTGGCCGGGGCGCCGCCGGCCGACGACGTCCTCGACCGCTTCCGCGGCTTCGCCGAGGGCGCGGTCCTCATCGAGCACAGCGCCGACGCCTTCGACACCCGGCTGCTCGGCCGCACCATGGGCCGCCCCCTCGACGCGGACAACGTCGACACCTCGCGGCTGGCCGGCAAGCTCTGGGGCCTGCGCGACACCATCGGGCTTGAGCGCCTCTGCGCCGAGCTCGGGGTGACCCACCGCCGCCCCCACCACGCCCTCGCCGACGCCGAGGCCACCGCCGCCTGCTTCCTCGCCCTGCTGCAGCGCGGGCGCGAGCAGTTCGGCTGGAACACCCTCGGGGACCTGCTCCGCGACGGCCAGCCGCCGCCCCCTCGCTTCCCCGTGCCCGGCATGCCCGAGCGGCGCCACCGCGGGGCGGGGACCCGCGGCGTCCCGCGGCCCGGCGACCGCGAGACCCCCGAGGCCACCGCGGCGCCCGCCGACGGCGCGGCTGCCGACGGCGCCCGTCCCGCCCGCAGCCGGAGGCGGCGCCGCGGCGGACGCCGGCGCCGCCGGCCCGACGGGGGCATCGCGCCGGCCGGCGGCGCGTCCGAGGGCACCGCTCCGGAGCCGCAGGCCGAGGGGTAGCCCGGCGGCGGCCGGAGTCGTGATGCGGGTGCATCACCACAACCGCGTTGACGTATTCGCGGGAGTCGGATAGGATCCGCTGAACGGACCCGATCCCACCCCTGCATCCACGTCCGGGTCCGACGGAGCCCGCACATGCTCGATCGCCTCTCCCAGGCAGACCGCGTGAGCGGCATCGGCGCCATCCTCGCGCTGATGTCCACCTTCCTGCCCTGGTACCACTTCGACACGGCGTCCTCGCGCATCAGCCAGAACGCCTTCGGCACCGGGTTCCTCGGCGACCTCGTCTTCTTCGCCGCCATGGCCACCATCCTGCTGCTGCTCATCCGCCACGAGGTCATCGCGCTGCGCAACGGGCTGCCCGTCCGCGAGGGGCAGGCCTTCTTCGCCTGCGGCGTGGCCGGCCTCGCAGCGGTGGTGCTGCAGATGCTGATCGGCGTCAACGGCAGCGGCGCCTTCCACTCCATGACGCTCGGCATCGTGGTCGCCTTCCTCGGCACCGCCGCCATGGCCCTCGGCGGCCGCATGCAGCGCAGCGCCGACGCGCCGCGCCGCCTGCACAGCCGCCGCTAGCTCTCGAAACTCTCCCGTTCGTCGCGATGGGCGGCGCGGGTCGGGTCGCACCGGCCGGCGCCGCCCGTCGTGTTCAATGGCCCGCGATGAGCCGGCTGCGATCGTCCCTCGCCGCGCTGCTCGCTGCGCTGAGCGCCGTCCTGCCCTTCGCGGCCGCGGCGGGGTGCGTCCTCGCCTGGGAGCGCATCGAGGTCAGCCCGCTGGGCGAGGCCCAGACGCGCAGCCTGGACAGCTTCCATGGCAGCGGGCTGGCGGCGTGCGTCGGCGCCGGGCTCGCCCTGCTCATGCTCGCCGACCGGCTGCTGCGGCCCCGGCCCTCGCCGATCCGGGTCGCGGGGGTGAGCTTCGCCGGCGCGCTGCTCGCCGTCGGCGCGGCGCTCTTCACCGCGACGGGCGGCTTTCCACCCGCGCGCGGCAGCGGCTACACGGTGTCGCTGCAGCCGGGGCTCTTCCTGTCCGGCATCGCCGGCGTGCTGCTGGTGCTCAGCGCGGTGGCGCAGAGCGCGTGGCAACGTGGAGGGTCACGATCCCCAGGGTCATCGGGATGACCCGGACCTCGGCGAAGCCGGCGTCGCGCAGCCACCCGCTCACCACGCTCGCCTTGGGGTAGGCGGCGATCGAGCGCGGCAGGTACGTGTAAGCGCCGCTGCGCGGGTTGAGCATGCGGCCGATGGCGGGCAGCACGCGCGTCAGGTACCACGCGTAGACACGACCGAAGAGCGGAACGTCGACGTGGGCGAACTCCAGGATGACGAAGCGGCCGCCCGGCCGCAGCACACGGTGGGCGGCGCGCAGCGCGGCCTCGCGGTCGACCACGTTGCGCAGGCCGAAGGCGACGGTGACGGCGTCCACGCTGGCGTCGCCGACGCCGTCGAGCCGGGTGGCGTCGCCCTCGCGGAAGTCGACGTCGGGGATGCGCCGCCGCGCAATCGCCAGCATGGCGCTGCTGAAGTCGACGCCGACCACCTCGCCCTGCGGCCCGACGCGACGGCGCAGCAGCCGGGCCAGCTTGCCGGTGCCGGTGCAGACGTCGAGCGCGCTGTCACCGGGGTGGAGGGCCGCCTCACGTGCCGCCCGCCGCCGCCAGGCGGCATCGCGACCGCCGCTGAGCACGGTGTTGAGCAGGTCGTAGAAGCGCGCGATCTGGTCGAACATGGTGCGCACCTCGTCGGGTGCGACCTCGCTCGCCCGCTGCTGCGCGGTCACGGTGCGCCGGCCGCCTGCATCGCCTCCTCCAGGGCGAAGGCGTCCTCGCGGAGGTCCTCCAGCTCGGCGTCGAAGTGGGCGCGCAGCCGGGCCCGGTGGGAGTCGTCGAGGAAGGCGGCCTGCAGCGAGTCGAGGCTCAGGTCGAAGCACTCGTGGGGGCTGAAGCCGTCGCGCAGCATCAGCTCCGCCCACTCCTCGCTCAGGTTGGTGCCGAAGATGGCAGGATCGTCGCTGCCCACGTCGATGCGGACGCCGTGCTCGACGAAGCGGCGCACCGGGTGCGGCCCCCGGGCGGGGTCCCACGCGGAGGTGGCCAGGTTGCTGCCGGGACAGACGTCGACGGCGACGCCGCGCGCGTGCAGATGGCCGAGCAGCTCGGGGTGGTTCCCCGCGGCGACGCCGTGGCCGATGCGCTCGGCGCCGAGGACGTCGACCGCGGCGCGCACCGACTCGGGGCCGCCGTGCTCTCCCGCGTGGGCGGTGCGGCGCAGGCCGGCGTCGCGGGCGAAGGCGTAGGCGCGGGCGAAGTTCCCGGCGGGCTCGACCAGCTCGTCCCCGCCGATGCCGACGCCGATGCAGAGCCCGGTGGGGTCGGCGGCGGCGAGGCGGAAGAGCTGCATCGCCATGTCCTCGCCGAACTGGCGCGGAGAGTCGGCGATCAGGCGCAGGGCGCAGCCGCGGTTGTGCCAGTCCTGCTCCACGTCCGCGATGGCACGGAGCACGTCGGCGAGCACGTAGTCGCCCCGCAGCGCGCCGAAGAAGGTGACGAAGGCCTCGGTGTAGGGCGCGTTCTGGGCGCTCTGCGCGCGCAGCAGGTCGTCGACGACGGCGCACCAGTCGTCGGGGTCGCGCAGCACGTTGAGGCGCTGGACGAAGGCGGCGATGAAGCCGGCGAAGCTGCTGCCCCGCTGCACGCGCTGCGTCGCGGCGGGGTCGAGGTCGACGCCGTGCTTGCGGGCGAGCTGCCGCAGCCGGTCCTCGCCGATGGTGCCCTCGAGGTGGACGTGCAGCTCCACCTTGGGCAGGCGCCGCGCCAGCGCACGCACGCGCTCGCGCAGCGCGGGGTCGAGTGCCTCACCCGGCGCGGCGGCGCCCTCCCCCATCGCGGCTACTCGGCGGTGGCGCCGGCGGCGCGGCGTTTGCGCCCGCTCGGCGAGCCCTGCGGCACGACGCCCGACGTGCCCGGCGCCTGGCGCGGCGTGCTGCCCTCGATGCCGGGCCCGGCGATGCGGCCGACGCGGCGGAGGTCGCGCTCGTCGGCATGCCCGCGCTCGTGCACCTCGAGGATCTCGTAGTAGGTGTCGCGCCGCGCCGCGGTGAGCCCGGCGTCCTCGATGACGCGGATCAGCTCCGCCTCGTTGCTGGCGTGCGGCGCGCCCGCCAACGTCACCACGTTCTCCTCCAGCATCACCGAGCCGAGGTCGTCGGCGCCGAAGCTGAGCGAGAGCTGGCCGATCTGGGCGCCGGTGGTGAGCCACGACGCCTGCAGGTGCAGCACGTTGTCGAGCATCAGCCGGGCGATGGCCACGGTGCGCAGGTAGTCGCTGCCGGTGGCGCGCGTGCCCTGCAGCGCGGTGTGGTCCGGCTGGTAGGTCCAGGGGATGAAGCTGAGGATGCCGCCGGTGTCGTCCTGCACCTCGCGCAGCAGGCGAAGGTGCTCGACGCGCTCGGCGAGCGTCTCGGCGTGGCCCATCATCATCGTCGCGGTGGTGGGCAGGCCCGCG
>DASRDZ010000031.1:0-25181 GCA_035652335.1 Candidatus Dormiibacterota bacterium | reverse complement strand
ATGACCATCAACGCGCCGGCGCCGGTGCTGGTGGCGATGTACGTCGTCGCCGCCGAGAAGCAGGGCGTGCCCGCCGCGCAGGTGATGGGCACCGCGCAGAACGACGTGCTCAAGGAGTACGTCGCCCGCGGCACCTACATCTACCCGCCGCGGCCGTCGATCCGCCTCGCCGCCGACCTGATCGCCTACTGCGCGCGCGAGGCGGTCAAGTTCAACCCCATCTCGCTGAGCGGCTACCACATCCGCGAGGCAGGCTCGACGGCGCCGCAGGAGATGGCCTTCGCCGTCGCCAACGCCTGCGCCTACGTGCAGGCGTCCATCGACCGCGGCGTCGACGTCGACGACTTCGCCGGGCGGCTCTCCTGGATCTTCAACACCCACACCGACTTCTTCGAGGAGATCGCCAAGTACCGGGCCCTGCGCCGCATGTGGGCGCGGATCATGCGCGACCGCTTCGGCGCCAAGAAGCCGCAGTCGCTGATGCTGCGCACCCACACCCAGACGGGAGGCTCGACGCTCACCGCGCAGCAGCCGGAGAACAACATCGTGCGGGCGGCCATCCAGGCGCTGGCCGCCGTGCTGGGCGGCGTGCAGTCGCTGGCGCTCTCCTGCTACGACGAGGCGCTGGCGCTGCCGACCCAGAAGGCGCAGCGCATCGCGGTGCGCACCCAGCAGATCATCGCCGAGGAGATCGGCGTCACCAGCACCGTCGACCCCCTGGCCGGCTCGTACTTCGTGGAGTGGCTCACCGACGAGCTGGAGCGGCGCGCCGGGGAGATCCTCGACGACGTCGAGCGCCGCGGCGGCGCGGTGCGCTGCATCGAGTCCGGCTGGATGCAGGAGCAGATCCAGGACGAGGCCTACAAGGCCGAGCAGGCGGTGGTGCGGGGCGAGAAGGTGGTGGTCGGCGTCAACCGCTACACCGAGACCGAGGAGCAGCAGCAGCCGATCATCTTCCGTCCCGACGAGCGGGCGCGCGACGAGCAGCTCTCGCGCTTGCGGCACCACCGCACCGCGCGCGACGCCGCGGCCGTTGAGCGGACGCTTGCGGCGCTGCGCAAGGCTGCGGAGGACGACGGCGCCGACCTGATGCCGCCGATCCTGGACGCGGTGCGCGCCTACGCCACCCTCGGCGAGATCTGCGGCGCCATGCGCGGCGTCTTCGGCGAGTACCGCGCGCCGGCGACGATCTGAGGCCGCGCTTGGCCCCCACGCTGCAAACCGAGGAGCCCGACGCGCCGCCGAGATGGCTGTCGCGGCTGCGCCCGCTGGTCGAGCGCATCCCGCCATCGCTGCGGCTGCCGGTGGGACTGCTCGCCCTCTTCGCCGTCGCCTTCGCCTCGACGCTGCTGCCGCTCTTCCTGCTGAGCAGCACCGACCGCGCCGAGATCGCCGGCGTGGAGTCGGCGAGCGGCGTGGTCGGCAGGCCAACCACGCTGGCGATGGGCGTCGACAACACCGGCGACACCGTGATCTCGCCGATCTGCGTGTCGGCGCTCTTCGACGGTCCCGTGCAGGTGCAGCAGGTCAGCTTCCAGGGGCTCGACACCGTTCCCTTCAAGGACGGGCGGGCCTGTGGCGGCGCGCTGAGCGGCCAGGAGACGATCAGCGTCGAGATGGTGGTGGTGCCGCAGGCGCCGGGCACGGTGCACGTGCGCCTGGTGGCCACCAAGGGCACCAAGGAGATCGGGCCGGCGGTGGTGCGCGACCTCGACGTCAGCGCCTCGTGAGCCAGGCCGCGCCGGTGGTCCCGCGGCAGGCGGCGACCGTCCTGGTGCTGCGCGACTCGGCGGACGGTCCCCAGGTGTACTTCATGCGCCGCCCGGCGCGCTCCAGCTTCGCCGCCTCGGCGTACGTGTTCCCCGGGGGCGCGGTCGACGCCGACGACGCGTCGGCGGAGGTGCTCGCCATGGCACCGGGGTTCGACACGTCGATTGCGGCAGCACGCATGCGCCTCGACGGCCCCGGGGTGGCGGCGCTCCACGTCGCGGCGGTGCGCGAGGTGTTCGAGGAGACGGGCATCCTGGTGGGCACCCGCGCGGACGGAGCGGCGCTGAGCGCGGCGGACGCCGGGAACCTGGCCAGCGCCCGGGCGGCGCTGCTCGGCGGCGCCGGCTTCGCAGACGTGCTGCGGCGTCACGAGCTGCGCATCGCGCCCGAGCGGCTCGTGTACGTCGCCCACTTCATCACCCCCGAGGGCGAGCCCCGCCGCTACGACACGCGCTTCTTCGCGGTGGAGGCGCCGCTGGAGCAGGAGGCGGCGCACCACGCCGCGGAGGCGACGCACAGCGGCTGGTACACCGCCGCCGAGGCGCTGGCGTTGACGGCCGGAGAGTGGGCGTTGATGCTGCCGCCCACGCGGATCATGTGCGCCGAGGTGTCGGCGCACGGCGAGGTCAGGTCACTGCTCGCCGACCTCGGCTCGCGCCCCGTCGACGCCATCCTCTTCACCCTCGACGACGTGCTCAACGGGCGTCTGCCCGCCACCCTCCCCGCGACCTGGCCGCCGCCCGCATGACGCGCGTTTCTGTCGTCCTTGCCCCGAACCCGGGCATCATGACCGGCGCGGGCACCAACACCTACCTGGTCGGCGACGGCGACGCGCTGGCCTGCATCGACCCGGGACCCGAGGACGACGCGCACCTCGCCGCCATCGAGGAGGTGGTGCGCAGCGTGCACGGCCGCGTCGACACGGTGCTGCTCACCCACTCGCATCCCGACCACCGTCCCCTGGCGCGGCGGCTCGCCGAGCGCAGCGGCGCCACGCTGCGGGCCTTCGACCCCCGCGACGACGGCGCGCAGCGGCTGCAGGACGGTGACGCGGTGCACGCCGGCGGTGTGACGCTGCGAGCGGTGCACACACCGGGGCACGCCGGCGACCACCTCTGCTTCCACGACGAGGCCGCCGGCGAGCTGTTCACCGGCGACCACATCCTCAGCGGCATGACCACGGTGATCAACCCGCCCGACGGCGACATGACCGACTACATGCGCTCGCTGCAGCGGGTGCTGGCGTTGCGACCGCGGCTGATCCACCCCGGGCACGGCCGCACCATCGAGAACGGGGTCGAGGTGATCGAGGAGTACATCGCCCACCGCCTGGAGCGCGAGGCGCAGGTGGAGGAGGCGGTGCGCCGCCGCGGCGCCGCCGTGGCCCCGATCGACGTGGTGCCCGAGATCTACGCCGCCTATCCCGAGGCGCTCCACGCCGCGGCCGCGCGCAGTGTGCAGGCGCACCTCGACAAGCTGGTCCGCGAGGGGCGCGCGCGCCGTGTCGACGAGGGCGAGCGGCGCCTCTACGCCGTCCCCTGAGCCCCCGCCGCTCCACGTCTGGAGCGGTTGCAGGCGGTGTGCGCGACCCGGCACTATCCCTGGCAGGCGCGCGCCGTCGCGCCCGGCACCTTGGAGGCACCTGATGGGCGAGATGGTGGAGTTCCCCAGCAACGGGCAGACGGCCCAGGCCTACCTGGCGACGCCGTCGTCGGGCTCCGGCCCCGGCGTGGTGGTGATCCAGGAGTGGTGGGGCCTGGTCCCGCACATCAAGGACGTGTGCGACCGCTACGCCCGCGAGGGGTTCACCGCCATCGCCGTCGACCTCTACCACGGCGCCGCCGCCAGCAACGCCGAGCCCGACGAGGCCGGCAAGTTGATGATGGAGCTCGACGTGCCCCGCGCCGCCAAGGAGATGGTGGGTGCGGCACAGTGGCTGGCCGCCTCGGATCGCACCACCGGCGAGGGCATCGGCACGGCCGGCTACTGCATGGGCGGCGGCCTGGCGCTCTACCTGGCCACGCTCAGTCCCCTGATCCGCGCCACCGTCGTGTACTACGGCGTCATTCCCTGGGAGAGCGTCAAGCCGGACTACTCGAAGCTCAACGGTCCCGTCCTCGGCCACTGGGGCTCGCGCGACTCCTTCAACCCGCGCGAGCAGGTGGAGGCTCTGGAGACGGCGATCCGCGACGCCGGCAAGCACGTCGAGTTCCACTGGTACGACTGCGACCACGCCTTCTTCAACGACACCCGCCCCGAGGTGCACGACGCGCAGGCGGCGCAGCTCTCCTGGGATCGCACGCTTGCCTTCTTCCGCCAGCAGCTGGTGACGCGCTAGCAGGCGCGCTCAGGCGGCGATCGGCTTCTCCAGGACGACGCGCACGCCGCGCTCCGGGACCATCACCACGGCGGCGCGGCGGACGCGATCCATGCCGCCGTCGGCGAGGCGCAGCTGCGCGCGGCGCAGCACCACCGGGATGACCGTGCGCATCTCGAAGGTGGCGAAGCTGGCGCCGAGACAGCGGCGGATGCCGCCGCCGAAGGGGATCCACTCGTAGGTCTCGGCCTGCGAGTCGAGGAAGCGGTCGGGACGGAACTCGTCGGGCTGCGGGTAGAGGTCGTCGCGGTGGTGGATCAGCTCGATGTTCGGCGCCACCATCACGCCCGCGGGCAGCGTCCAGTCGCCGACCTGCAGCGGCGCGTGCAGCCGCCGTGCCACCACGGGGACGACGGGGCGGACGCGCATCGTCTCCTTGATCACGGCGTCGAGCCTCGCGGTGCTGCCGGCGGCGATGTCGTCCTGCAGCCTGCGCAGCTCCTCGGGGTGGAGCAGGAGGAGCTGGAAGCACCAGGCGAGCGAGGTGGCGGTGGTCTCGTGGCCCGCGATCACAAGCGTCATCAGCTCGTCGCGCAGCTCCTCGACGGTCATCGCCTCACCGTCCTCGTCGCGCGCCTGCACCAGCATGGAGAGCACGTCGTCGCGCTGAGCGAGGTCGGCATCGCGCATGCGCTGGCGGATGATGTCGTGGAGCAGCGCGTCGGTCCTGCGCCGCGTCGCCATGAAGCGGCCCCAGGGGCTGCGGCCGCCCAGCTCGCGGCGGAACCAGGGGATCATGGCGGCGCGGTTGCGGGTGATGTCGACCAGCTCGCGCACCAGGGGGCGCAGGCGCTCCAGCTCGTCGCCCTCGTGCAGGCCGAAGACGGCGCGGAGGATGACGTCGAGGGTGATGCGCTGCATGGCGGGCCGCAGCGGGAAGGCGCGGCCCACCGGCCAGCGCTGCAGCTCCTCGCCGGTGGTGGCGGCGATGATCTCGCCGTAGCGCTGCATGCGCTCGCCGTGGAACGGCGGCAGCAGCAGCTTGCGCTGGCGCATGTGCTCGCGCCCGTCGAGCAGCAGGACGGAGCTGCGCCCGAGAACCGGCTCCAGCACCGAGTTGGCCTCGCCGGCGCGGGCCTCGTCCGGCTTGGCGGTGAAGATGGGGCGCAGCAGCGCGGGGTCGGCGACCTGCACCGAGTCGCCGGCGAGCGCGAGGCGGATGGTGAAGACGTCGCCGTAGCGCCGGTGCCAGCGCTGCATGGTGGGGAGCGGCCGCATCAGCCACAGCATCGTCTGCACCGGCATGGGCAGATGCGGGCCGGGTGGCAGTGCGGCGCGGCGCCTGGCTGTGCTGACGGCGGCGCTCATGCGCGAGGGTAGGAGCCGAGGACGCGCAGCTCGACGGCGATGCCGCGCACCTCGCCGATCGCGTCGGCCACGGGCCGGTCGTCGACGTGCCCCTCGCAGTCGATGAGGAACCAGTAGTTGCCGAGCGTCGCCTTGGTGGGGCGGGACTCGATGCGGGTGAGGTTGATGCTGCGCTCGGCGAAGGGTCGCAGCGCGCTGAGCAGGCCGCCAGGACGGTCGGCGGCCAGGGAGAAGACGAGCGAGGTGCGGTCGCGGCCGGTCGCCGCCGGACGCTCGCGCCCGAGGGAGACGAAGCGGGTGGCGTTGTCGGCGTTGTCCTGGATGTCGGCGGCGATCACGGCCATCCCGTAGAGGCGCGCCGCGGCCTCGCTGCCGATGGCGGCGAGACGGTCGGAGTGCACGCACGAGGCCACCGCGGCGGCGGTGCTCACCGCGGGGAAGACCTGCGCGCCGGGGACCTGCTCGCGCAGGAAGTTGCGGCACTGCGCCGAGGCCTGCCCGATGGTGATCACCCGCTCGACGTCCTGCAGCCGCGTCCCGGGACGGGCGATGAGGTGGTGGCGCACCGGCAGGATCATCTCGCCGACGATGGGCGGCGCATCGCGGGCGATGAGCAGGTCGAGGGTGATGGTCACGCTGCCCTCGGTGCTGTTCTCGATGGGCACGATCGCCTGGTCGACCAGCTCCGCCTGCACCGCGGCCACCGTGGAGGGGATGTCCGAGAATGGGACAAGGGTGGCCGATTCACCGTAGTGTCGCAGGGCGGCGTCGTGGGTGTGCGTGCCCTCGGGTCCGAAGTAGGCGACCCGGGTCAGCGGCGTGCTCATCGGCGTGGCGGCGAGGTCAGCGCGAGAGCGCTTCGCTGACGCGCTCGACGTCGAGGGTGCGCGAGTAGATGATCAGCTCGTCGCCCTTCTGCACCACCTCGTCGGGACGGGGCAGCACCGGGTCGCCGGCGCGCACGATGCAGACGAGCAGCTCGCCCTCGGGGAGCTGCAGGTCGGAGATGCGCCGGCCCACCAGGCTGGACAGCTCGGGGAGCGCCATGTCGACGAGGCTCGCGCCCGAGGCCTTGACGGCGACGCCGCGCACCAGCTCGGAGTGCCCAAGCTCGGCCTCGATGAGCCCCATCAGCAGCTCGGTGGCCGACACCGGCACGTCGATGCCCAGGGTGCGGAACACCTTGACGTTGACAGGGTTGTTCACGCGCGCAATCGTGCGGGGGACGCCGAACTTGCGCTTGGCGAGCTGGCAGGCGACCAGGTTGTCCTCGTCGTCGCCGGTGCAGGCGACCACGACGCCGGCGCGTTCGATGCCGGTGGTGGCGAGGAAGGCCATCTCGTCGCCGTCGCCGACCATGATGCTCACGGTGCCGAGCTGGTGGGTGATCCACTCGGCGCGGGCGCGCTCCTTCTCCACCAGCGTCACCTCGTAGCCGCGCTCGATGAGGTGCTTGGCGAGGTAGAAGCCGACCTTCCCGCCGCCGATGATGAGGACGTACGGCCGCTGCGGCTGTCGCGCTGCCATCCGCGCTACCCGGTCGCGCCGGCCGCGCGCGGCAGGACGGTGCCGCTCTGCGCGGCGTTGTGCCCGGTGGTGAAGAACTCCTCCAGCAGCGCTGCGCCGATGGTGGTGGGACACACCGTCTCCAGCCCCAGCTCGCGATACACCTCGGCCCGGATGGGGTCGTAGATGCGGGTGATCACGCGCCGCACGTGGAAGACCTCCTTGGCGATCTGCGCCGCCATGATGTTGCGGTTGTCCCCGTTGGTCACCGAGGCGAAGCACTCTGCCTGCTCGATTCCGGCGCGGCGGAGCACCTCCTCGTCGACGCCCGAGCCGACCACCATCTGGCCCGCGAAGTCCTCGCCGAGGCGCGCGAACGAGGACATGTTCTCGTCGACGACGCTCACCTCGTGGCCTTCCTCGGCCATGCGCCGGGCCAGAGTCGAGCCCACGCGGCCGCAGCCGACGATGACGATCTTCACCGGCTGCATTCTACGGAGCGGTCCGGCGCGCGGGCTCGGGCCGTGGAGCGCGGCGCGCCGCGGCCGGACCGGCGAGGCGGCCGTCCGCATCGAGTAGCATCCTGCCCCGCCATGCAGCAGGGATTCACGGCCCGCCGCATCCTCGTGCCGATCAACGGCAGCCCCACCGACGACGAGGCGGTGCGGCTGGCCTGCCGGCTGGCGCGGCGGCAGCGGGCCAAGGTGTACGTCGTCACCATCCTCGAGGTGAAGCGCAGCCTCGCCCTGGGGACGGTGCAGGACGCCGAGGTGGAGGCCGCGGAGAAGCTGCTCGACCGCGCCGAGACCATCGGGGCCGAGCTCGACGTCGAGGTGGACACCGAGCTGCTCCAGGCGCGCGAGGCCGGGCCCGCCATCGTCGACGAGATCCGCGAGTGGCAGGCGGACCTCGTGGTGGTGGGCATGCCGTACCGCCAGCGCTTCGGCGAGTTCCACATGGGCAAGACCGCTCCCTACGTGCTCAAGTTCGCGCCCTGCCGGACGCTGGTCTTCCGCGAGCCGCCCGGCCAGGGCTGAGGACGACCTCCACGAAACTGTTGACGCCTGGGTAACACACGCGTGTAGTATAGAGCCATCGCGAAACCACGTCAATGGAGGACATGCGGCGATGGCAGGACTTCGAGGAAGGGCCCGGAGGGTGCTGCGGCGGCGCGGCGAGCGCGGCGCGCAGTCGCTCGAGTGGATCGCCCTGGGCAGCTTCGTGGCCACGATGATGACCGGCGCCACCGTCTACGCCCGCGACCACGGCGCCGACATCGGCGGCCTGCTGGTCAACCACCTCAAGGGGTTCCTGGGGCAATGAGGGCCCGGCGCGGGCGCGCCGGGGAGCGGGGATCGCAGTCGGTCGAGCTGGTGGCGGCCCTGCCGCTGCTCGGCCTCGCGCTCATGCTCGCCTGGCAGTGCATCGTGCTCGCCCGCCAGCAGGTCGAGGCGCAGTCGGACGCGCGCGAGCTGGCCAGGCAGGCGGTGCTGTGCTCCCGCGCCGCCCCTCCACCCACCCTGGCGGGGGTCGACCCCGGAGCGACCGGGACGGTGTCGATCGGCGCCGTGCCGGGACCGGGCGACCTGGTCCGGGTCGAGGTCCGGCTGGCGCCCGATGCCGTGCTCCCGGGCGTCGACGGTGGGCCCGGCTCCGCCGTCGCACCTCGCGCGGCGGTGGTGATGCGGCGCGAGCCGTGCTGACGCGCCGCGCGGGGGCACGCGGGGCGGCGGCGCTGGTGCTGAGCGGCGCGATGGGCGCCGTCATCACGGGTGGCGTCGGTGCGGTGGACGCGGCGGCCGCCGTCACCGCCCAGGCGCACGCCGAGGCCGCCGCCGACGCGGTGGCGCACGGCACCGCGGTGTTCCTCCTCGGCGACGCGCACCGGGAGCAGCTCAGCATCGCGGTGCAGGCCGGCACGCCGTGCGACAGCGATGCGAGCGACTCACCCGCCGCCGGGCCCGGGTGCGCCGGTGCCGTGCAGGCGGCGCGCCAGCTGGCCGCGCAGAACGCCGCCGTGCTTGCGAGGCTCGTCGTCGGGCCCGACCCGCGCGACATGCAGGAGGGGCAGGGGGCGGGACGGATGCTCGTCGAGGTGCACGTCTTCGTCCCGCGTCGCCTGCCGGTCCTTCCGGCCACCTGTCCCACGTCGCCAGGTTCTGGCGCGGACCTCTGCTGGGTCGACGCGTGGTCGGCGGCGCAGGGTGCGGGATGAGACGCGTCCTCGCGGCGGCATCCTGCGCAGCCGCACTCCTGGTCTTCATGCCGATGCACGCGACGGCGATCACCGCGGCGCGCAACGCCGCCGCGGTGGCGGTCATGCGCGAGGTGGGGCATCACGGCCTGCACGGCCCCGCTGTGGATCGCGCCCTGGTGCTGGGTGCGTGGGCGCGCGCCGGCGTCGACGTCCGCGGGCTCGACGGCGAGGACGGCCTGGTGCACGCGTGCACGCTGCTGCAACCGTCGGCGCCGCGTCCCGCCGGTCCTGCGCCGGGCGACTACGCGCTCTACCGCGACACCGCCGACGCCGAGCGCATCGGCATGTTCGTGTCCCAGGCCGACGTCGCCGTCGTCGATGGTGACGCGGTCACGGTGGTCGCCTCACCCGAGCTGGACGGGCAGCGGGGCGAGCTGGCCCAGGACCACGTCGTCGCGCAGCGGAGCTCCCTGCGCGCATGCCGCCTCCCGCCGCAGCGCTGGCCCGGTGGTGTCGACGACACCAGGGTCACGGCGGGACGCATCGCCCTGGCGGACCCGGCGTACGTCGCCGATCAGCTGCGCTGGGCGGCGGCGCACCCGCGCGACGCCGACCAGAGCTTCCTGCACCCCATCCAGCACATCCTCGCCGCCATCGCCGCAGGGCTGAGCGGGGCCGTCACGTCGCTGCTCGACTCGCTGGTCGACGCGGTGGGATGGACGCTGCACCGCCTCCCCTGGCCGCTGGGGGCACCTCTGCTCTTCGTCGCGAGCCTCCTCGGCCGGACCTTCGACGGGCGGCGCCTGCACGCCATCCTCACCGGGATCGTGCTGGCGGGCCTCGCCGTGCTCGTGGGTGCCGGGTTCACGCTGCCCTTCGGCTGGGTGATCGTGGGCGCGGTGCTGGGCGGTGCAGCGGCGTCGGCGGCGCGCATCCCCGTGCTCGGCGCCGTCGGCGGCGCGCTCGTCGGCGCCGCCGTCGCCACCGCGTCGTTCCTCACCGGCGCGCTGACCGGCGTCGACGGCAACGCGCGCGTCACCGTCGGCACGGTCGTCTTCGCCCTCCTCGCGGACGCGCTCCTCCTCCGCCCCGCGGCACTCGCCGCCGGCTCGGCCGCGCGGCTCGGCAGCCTGGCGCACGTGCTCGCTCCCGTGGAGCGCTTCCCGGTGATCCGCGCCCTGGTCGGGCACGGTCGCTCGGCGCTCGACATCGCGGGCACCGCCGGCGACGCGCTCGCCCTGCGTCCCCACGGCATCGCCGAGACGATGAGCAACATCGACCGCGGCCTCGACTGGCTGCGTGGGGTCCGCGTGCCCCCCGCGCCGCACGTCCTCAGCGACGCCATCCCCGCGCACGAGACGATGAGCACCGCCGACGCGCTGATGTCGAGCGGCCGCCGCGGCGTCGACATGCTGAGCCTCGCCTGGCGGCCGTCCTCGATCAGCTCCGACCTGGTCGGCCACGCCGCCGACGCGCTGCACCTGCTCGACACCGAGCTGCGCACCGGCCTGCCCTCGATGCCGCGCCTGCGGGCACTGCTCACCTCGATGGACCCGGCCTACCGCAAGCCGCTCCTCGACGCAGCCGCGCACATCTCGACGCACACCGTGCCGCAGCTGCGCCTCACCGCACGCCTCTCACACCTCCACTCCGGTGCGCGCACCGTCATGGGCATCACCACCCACACGCAGCAGCCGCGCCCGTGGACGCGCTTCGCGCGCAGTCCTGTCGTGCGCCGCCTGCTGCGTGGGCTTCCCGGCACTCCGGGGTGAGCGACTACGCCTCCAGCGACCCCGCCGCGCCGACGCCGGCGATGGAGCCGACCAGGTCGCCGTCGGCGAGCCGCATGATGATCACCCCGCGCGTCTGCCGCCCGCTGACGCGGACCTGCTCCAGCGGGATGCGGATCACCTGGCCCTGCGTGGAGATGACCATCAGCTCCTCGCTGAGGTCCTCGATGATGCGCATGCCGACGATCTGGCCGATCTTGGGGATCGCCGTCTGGTCGACGGTGTACACGCCCTGGATGTTGCGGCTCTTGATCGGGTAGTCGCTCATCGGCGTCAGCTTGCCGAACCCGTGCTGGGTCACCACCAGCACGTAGCCGTTGGGCTTGACGATGTCGAACCCGGCGACCTCGTCGCCGGACCGCAGCCGGATGGCGCCGACGCCCATGGTGTCGCGGCCCATGGGGCGGACCTCCTTCTCGGAGAAGCGCGAGCCCTTGCCCTCGCGGGTCACCACCAGCAGCTCGTCGTGCCCCGACGACTCGTGCACCCAGTTGAGCTCGTCGCCGTCCTGCAGGTTGATGGCGATGAGCCCGTTGCGCCGCACCGACGCGTAGGCGGCCGCCGCCGTCTTCTTGATCATGCCCAGCTTGGTGACCATGACCAGGTACTTGTCCTCGGTGAACTCGGCGATCGAGATCAGAGAGGTCACCTTCTCGCCCGGGTGGTCGATGTCGATGAGCGCCTGCACCGGGATGCCCTTGGCCTGCCGCTTGACGTCGGGGATCTCGTGCGTCCGCAGCCGGAAGACGCGGCCACGGTTGGTGAAGAAGAGCATGTCGGTGTGCGTGTCGGCCGTGGTGGAGTGGACCACGTAGTCCTCGTCCGTCGACCGCTTGGCGCCGACCACGCCCTTGCCGCCGCGGTGCTGCATGCGGTACGCGTCGAGGGGGATGCGCTTGATGTAGCCGCGCGCCGTCAGCGTCACGAAGACGTGCTCGCGCGGGATGAGATCCTCCTCGCTCAGCTCGACCTCGCCGAGGCGGATCTCGGTGCGGCGGTCGTCGCCGAACTTCTTCGACAGCGCCGCCAGCTCGTCCTTGATGATGGCGTCGACCTTGCGCGCGTCGGCGAGGATGTCCTCGAGGCGCGCGATGGTCTTGATCAGCTCCTCGTACTCGCCGCGGATCTTGTCCGCCTCCAGCCGCGTCAGCCGGCCCAGCCGCAGGTCGACGATCGCCTTCGACTGCCGGTCGGTCAGCTCGAAGGCCGCCTCCAGGTTCTTCTGCGCCGTGCTCTCGTCCGGTGCCGCCCGGATGATGCGGATCACCTCGTCCAGGTTGGTCAGGGCCTTCATCAGGCCCTCGAGGATGTGGGCGCGCTCCTTGGCGCGGTCCAGCTCGTAGCGGGTGCGCCGCGTCACCACGCTGCGGCGGTAGTCGATGTAGTGCTGCAGGAGGGGCTTGAGGCCGAGCACCTGCGGCCGGCCGTCGACCAGCGCCAGCATGATGGCGCCGAAGGTGGTCTGCAGCTGGGTGTGCTTGTAGAGGTTGTTGAGGACCGTGTGCGGCCGCGCGTTCGACTTCAGCTTGATGACGATGCGCGTCGCCTCGTGGCGGCCCGATTCGTCGTTGAGGTCGTGGATGCCGTCGAGCTTCTTGTCGTTGACCAGCTCGGCGATGGTCGAGAGCAGCCGCGCCTTGTTGACCTGGTACGGCAGCTCGCGGACGATGATCTGCTCGCGCCCGTCCTTCGACTCCTCGAACTCCACCTGCGCGCGCATCACGATGCGCCCATGCCCGGTCCCGTACACGGTGGCGATGTCACGCCCGTAGATGATGCCGCCCGTCGGGAAGTCCGGCCCCTTGACGAGCTTCATCAGCTCCTCGGTGGTCACCTCCGGGTTGTCGATCAGGCTGATCAACCCGTCGCACACCTCGCGGAGGTTGTGCGGCGGGATGTTCGTCGCCATGCCCACCGCGATGCCGCTGGCGCCGTTGACCAGCAGGTTGGGCAGCAGCGCCGGCAGCACCGAGGGCTCCTTGGTCGTCGACGAGAAGTTGTCGACGAAGTCGACGGTATCCTTGTCGATGTCCTCGGTCAGCTGCATGGCGATCGCCGACATGCGCGCCTCGGTGTAGCGATAGGCCGCCGGGGGGTCGCCGTCGACGCTGCCGAAGTTGCCCTGGCCGTCGACGAGCGGGTAGCGCATCACCCACGGCTGCGCCAGCCGCACCATGGTGTCGTAGACCGACGCGTCACCGTGCGGGTGGTAGTTCTTGAGCACCTCGCCGACGATGGCAGCCGACTTCTGGTAGCGCGACCCCGCCGTCATGCCCTGCTCCAGCATGGCGTAGAGGATGCGGCGCTGCACCGGCTTGAGCCCGTCGCGGACGTCCGGCAGGGCGCGCGAGATGATGACGCTCATCGCGTAGTCCATGTAGGACGAGCGCATCTCCTGCTCGAGCTCGACGGGCCGGATGGTGCCGGGGTTGAAGATGCTCATGGCGTGACGGCTTCCTCGATGGGTTCGGCGGATGCGGTGGAGGCGATGGCGGCGCCGATGGTGCTGTGGACCGAGCGGTCGGCCGCGGTCGCCGCGACGCGCAGCGCGCTGACGATGGCCTCGGCGTCGGAGCGGCCGTGGGCGATGACCACCTCGCCGTCGACGCCGAGCAGCAGCGCGCCGCCGGTCGAGCGGTAGTCGGCGCGGTCGCGGATGGGGCGCAGCTTGGGCTTGAGAAGGGCGCCGCCGACCTTGCCCTGCAGCGACTTGCGCGCCTCGGTGGAGATCGCCGAGAAGAGGAACTCGCCGATCCCCTCGGCGGTCTTCAGGGCGACGTTGCCGGTGAACCCGTCGGTGACCGCCACGTCGCAGACGTCGCGGAACAGGTCCTTGCCCTCGACGTTGCCGACGAAGCGGATCGGCGCCGCCGCCAGCAGCGGCGAGGCGGCCTGCACCAGCGCCGAGCCCTTGCCGGGCTCCTCGCCGTTGCTGAGCAACCCCACCCGCGGCGAGGCCACGCCCATCATCACCTGCGCGTACACCGAGCCCATCACCCCGAACTGCGCCAGCCACTCGGGACGGCAGTCGGCGTTGGCGCCGACGTCGACCACGAAGGTGGAGGCGCCGTCAGCGCGCGGCAGGGCGGTGCCGATGGCCGGCCGCGCAACGCCGGGCAGCCGCTTGACGTGGAAGAGCGCCGCCGCCAGCACCGCGCCGGAGTTCCCCGCCGAGACCGCCGCCCGCGCCGCGCCCGAGGCGACGAGCCCGCAGGCCACGACCAGCGACGCACCCTTCTTCGACCGCACCGCGGCCGCGGGATGCTCGTCCATGCCGATGACCTCGTCGGCCTCGACGATGGAGATCAGCGACCGCGCCTCACTGCCCGCAGCAGCGACGTCCGACGCGGCAGCCAGCTCCCGCTCGATCGCCTCGCGCCGCCCCACCAGGGCGACGGACACGCCGAGCCGCGCCGCGCCGAGCAGCGCACCGCGCACGATCTCCCGGGGAGCGTTGTCCCCGCCCATGGCGTCCAGCGCGATGGGCAGGCTCGAAGCCTCAGCCACGCACGCCGCCTAGATGTCCAGGTTGCGCACAGATTTGGCGTGCGTCTGGATGAACCGCTTGCGCGGCTCGACGTCCGACCCCATCAGCCGGTCGAAGATGTCGTCCGCCTTCATGGCGTCCTCGACGGCCACCTGCAGCAGGACCCGCTTCTCGGGATCCATGGTGGTCTCCCAGAGCTGGTCGGGGTTCATCTCACCGAGGCCCTTGTAGCGCGAGACGTCGACCTTGCCGCCGATCTCCTTGAGCTTGACGTCGCGCTCGGAGTCGCTGTAGGCGTACTCCACCGTCTTGCCCTTTGCCAGCTTGTACAGCGGCGGCTGGGCGAGGTAGAGATGGCCGCCCTTGATCAGGTCCTGGAGGTGGCGCCAGAAGAAGGTGAGCAGCAGGGTGCGGATGTGCGAGCCGTCCACGTCGGCGTCGACCATCAGCACCACGCGGTGATAGCGCAGCTTCTCCAGCGAGAAGTTCTCGCCGAATCCCACGCCCAGCGCGGTGATGAGGTTCTTGATCTCCTCGTTGGCGAGGATCTTGTCGGCCCGCGCCTTCTCGACGTTGAGGATCTTGCCGCGCAGCGGCAGGATCGCCTGGTTGCGGCGCTCCCTGCCCTGCTTGGCCGAGCCACCTGCGGAGTCGCCCTCGACGATGAAGATCTCGCACTGCGAGGGGTCGCGCTCCGAGCAGTCGGCCAGCTTGCCGGGCAGCGTCGCCGACTCCAGCAGCGACTTGCGCTGCACCAGGTCGCGCGCCCTGGCCGCCGCCTGCCGCGCCCGGGCCGCGGTCAGCGACTGCTCGATGATGCGCCGGCCGTCCCCCGGGTTCTCGTCCAGGTACTGCATCAGCGCGTCGGAGAGCACCGCCGACACCTGCCCGACCACCTCGCTGTTGCCCAGCTTGGTCTTGGTCTGGCCTTCGAACTGCGGCTCCTGGAGCTTCACCGAGACCACCGCGGTGAGCCCGTCGCGCACGTCGTCGCCGGTGAGGTTGGGATCCTGCTCCTTGAGGATGCTCGCCTTGCGCGCGTACTTGTTGAGGGTTGCGGTCAGCGCCGACCGGAACCCGGTGAGGTGCGCGCCGCCCTCCTCGGTGTTGATGTTGTTGGCGTAGGTCAGCACGTGCTCGGTGAACGTCGTGTTCTGGTACTGCACCGCGATCTCGACGATGTTGCCGTCGATCTCGCGCTCCACGTACATCGGCCGGGCGTTGACCACGTTGCGGTTGGCGTTGAGGTGGCGCACGAAGGCCTCGATGCCGCCCTCGAAGTGGAAGGCGTAGTCGTAGCCGAGCTGCTCGTCGCGCAGGACGATGGTGATGCCCTTGTTGAGGAAGGCCAGCTCGCGCAGCCGGTTGGCCACGATCTCCCAGGAGAAGGCGCGCTCCGGGAAGATCTGTGGGTCGGGCCAGAAGCGCACCAGAGTGCCCTGCTTCTCCGTCCTGGACGCCTTCTCCACCGGCGCCTGGGGCACGCCGCGCGCGTACGACTGCCGGTACAGCGACCCCTCCTTGTAGACCTCCACCTCGAGCCGCTCGGCCAGCGCGTTGACGACGCTCAGCCCCACGCCGTGCAGGCCTCCCGAGACCTTGTAGCCACCGCCGCCGAACTTGCCACCGGCGTGCAGCTTGGTCAGCACCACCTCGAGCGCCGAGCGCTTCTCGGTGGGATGCATGTCGACGGGGATGCCGCGCCCGTTGTCGAGCACCGACACCGAGCCGTCGGCGTGCAGGGTGGTGATGATCAGGTCGCAGTAGCCGGCCAGCGCCTCGTCGATGGCGTTGTCGACCAGCTCCCAGATGAGGTGGTGCAGGCCCCGGTTGTCGGTGGAGCCGATGTACATGCCCGGGCGGCGGCGCACCGGCTCCAGGCCCTCGAGGACCTGGATCTGCTGGGCGCCGTAGTCGCCGCCGGCCTTCCGGCTGCGCCCGGCCCTGGGCGCGTTGGGAGCGGGCTCGGCGGGCGCGGCTGCGTCGTCGGGTGCGAGGTCGTCAGGGCGTGCGTTGTCGTCGGTCAGGGGAGGCTCCGGAATGCAGCATCCAGTGGTTCTGGAGGACAGCCCGCGGAGGGCGGGTTCGGGATGATTCTACCAGGCCGCAGAGCCGTCGCGGCCGCTGTGGGGCGTTCTGCGGCTTTCACCCCCCGGACTCGTGGAGGGACACGTTCGTTGGCTTCCGGCCCCCACAGGGGACGAGTCAGGGCGGCGACCTCCAGGCCGCAGTGCCCGGGAGCGCGGCGGGACAGTACCCTCTCAGCCACGATGGCAGAGGAGAGCACCGGCCGGGTCCCCGCGCTGCCCGAGAACCCGGAGCAGCGCCGCCGCCTCATCTCCCAGCTGCGCCGCAACTGGCAGGAGGAGATGCAGTCGGCGTCCCTCTACCGGCGGCTCGCCCTCACCCAGCCCGAGGGCCCCGACCGCGCCCTGCTCATCGAGATGTCGGGACACGAGCTGCGCCACGCCTACCACTGGCGGCGCCGCCTCGAGCAGCTCGGCGGCAAGGCGCCGACCATCCGCACCAGCCCGCGGGAGCTGGTCCTGCCGGCCCTGGCCCGCACCTTCGGCCTGCCCAGCGTGATCAGCCTCATCGAGGGCGGCGAGGCGCGCGGCAAGCTCAACTACATCCGCCAGGCCCAGTTCCTCCCCGACCGGGCGTCGCGCGAGATCGCCGGCCGGATCATCCCCGACGAGCGCCTCCACCAGGGCGCCGCCGCCCGGCTCCGCGGCGGCCTGGAGGCCGAGCAGGAGGTGGGCCGCCCGGGCACCGGGCACGTCGGCGACTTCGTCCGCGATCTCATCTTCGGGCTCAACGACGGCGTGGTCAGCAACTTCAGCCTGATCTCCGGCGTGGCCGCGGCGGGCACCTCGCACGGCGTGGTGCTGCTCGCCGGGGTCGCCGGGCTCATCGCCGGCGGCGTGTCGATGGCGGCCGGCGCCTTCCTCAGCAACCGCTCGCACCGCGAGGTGGTCGCCGAGGAGGTGCGCCGCGAGCGGGAGGAGATCGAGTACGCACCCGCCGAGGAGCGCGACGAGCTGCGCCGCATCTACCGCATGAAGGGCTTCAGCGAGGAGGAGGTGGAGCTGCTGGTCCGCCGCATCACCTCCGACCCCGAGCGCTGGCTGCAGGCGCTGGTCACCGAGGAGCTCGGCCTCTCCATGAACCCCGGGCCGCCGCCGCTGGTCGACGCCCTCTTCGCGGGCGGCGGCTTCGCCATCGGGGCGCTCGTCCCGGTGTTCCCCTACTTCTTCGCCGGCGGCACGGGCGCGCTCGTGGTCGCCGGCGTGCTCAGCGTCGTCGGCCTCTTCCTGATGGGCGCGACCAAGACCCTGGTCACGTCGCGGAGCGTGGTGCGCAGCGGGCTGGAGATGGTCGTGGTGGGCGTCGGCGCGGCGGCGGTCACCAACGCGGTGGGCCGGCTGGTCGGCGGCGGCCACGTCACCTGACCTGGCAAAAGGAAAACCCCCGGAGCAGCCTCGAGGCCGCTCCAGGGGCGGAAGGGAGGGGGGCGGAAGGAAGGGAGAGTGCTAGCGGTCCGTGGCCACGGGGCGTGCCCGCGGCGCGGAGAGGATGCGCAGGAAGGCGACGACGATCAGCGCGGCGGCGAGGAACACCACCATCGCGATCACCGAACTGAACTCGAGCGTGCCGTTGCCGCCGATCGGGTGGTCGCCGACCATCGGGCGGAAGGGCGCGACGAGCGGCCCCGAGATGCCGTAAATGAAGCTGACGAACCCGGCGCCGCTGTTGGCGGCGACGGCGTGGAAGATCAGCCGCAGCCCGACGATGATCTCCGACACCAGCCAGAGGAGCATGACCATCTGGCTGAGCCGGCGCATCGGGCTGACGCCGCTGTAGAGGACGCGGCGGTCGGCCGTGGCGGCCGCGGCGGCGGTGGTGCCGCCCTTCCTGGGAGTGGTGGTTCCGACGGGCTCGAACGTCCCGGCCGCCGGGCTCGCGGTCCCACGCGCGGGTGTCGGGGACCACGCCCGGCCGGTGCCCGTGCCGTCGGTGCGCGGCGACACGGGCTCGGTCGTCCCGGTCGTGCGCGGCGTGGGATCAGCCATGGCGGTATGCCTCCTTTCCGCAATCCTTGGTGGCACAGTAGCACTGAAGGTGTCAGCGTGTCTATCACACACATGCTCGCCCCCGCCGCGTGCGGGTAGCCTGCACCCATGGCCCTGGAGGAGTACCGCCGCAAGCGTGACTTCGGCCGCACGCCGGAGCCGCGCGGTGGCGAGGGGGCCGCTCCCGCCTGGGCCGCCCTCCCCGCCGGGCGGCGCTTCTGCGTGCAGATGCACCGGGCCACCCGCCTGCACTGGGACCTGCGCCTGGAGCACGCCGGCGTGCTGCTCTCCTGGGCCGTCCCCAAGGGACCCACGCTCGACAACACCATCCGCCGGCTCGCCGTCCAGGTCGAGGACCACCCCATCGAGTACGGCGACTTCGAGGGCGTCATCCCGGAGGGCTACGGGGCCGGCTCGGTGATGCTCTGGGACGCGGGCGAGCGCGAGTGGGAGCCGGAGACCGCCGCCGACGTCGACGCCGCCCTGCGTCGCGGTGACCTCAAGTTCATCCTGCACGGCTCCAAGCTGCGCGGCCGCTTCGCGCTGGTGCGCAGCCACTCGCGCACCGGCTCGGACAAGGACTGGCTGCTGATCAAGAAGAAGGGCGACGAGGTGGTCCCCGCCTGGGACGCCGCCGCGCCCGACAACGCCTGGTCGGTGAAGACCGGTCGCACCATGGAGGAGATCGCCGCAGGGCGCGGGGCGCACGCCGAGGAGATCTGGCGCAGCCGCGACGAGCAGCTCGTCGACCTCCTCGGCGACGCGCCCCGGCGCGAGCTGCCGCGCGACGTCCGTCCCATGCTCGCGGAGCGCGTCGACCGTGCCTTCACCGCCGACGGCTGGTACTGGGAGCTGAAGTACGACGGCGTGCGCGCCCTGGTGTCGGTGCGCGACGGTGCGGTGTCGCTCACCGGACGCAAAGGGCGCGACGAGACGGCGCGCTATCCCGAGCTGCGCCGCGTCGCCGATGCGCTGCTGCTGCGCGACGCCATGGTCGACGGCGAGGTGGTCGCCTTCGACGAGAAGGGCAGGCCGTCCTTCGAGCGCCTGCAGTCGCGCATCAACGTGGGCCGCGACGTGGACGTGGCGCGCGCCGCCGCGGTGAACCCGGTGGCCTTCTGTGCCTTCGACCTGCTCTGGGCCGGCGGGCGTGACCTGCGCGACCTTCCCCTGTCGCAGCGCAAGCGCGCATTGCGCGCGGTGCTGCGCGACGCGCCGGGAGTGGTGTACGTCGACCACGTCGAGAAGGAGGGCGGGGCGTTCTTCGACGCCGTGAAGGCGCAGGGGTTGGAGGGGATCGTCGGCAAGCAGGCGGACTCGCGCTACGAGTCGGGCCGGCGGTCGCGACACTGGGTGAAGGTGAAGGCGTGGAACACGCAGGACTGCGTGATCTGCGGCCACACCGCCGGGCGCGGCGGCCGCGGGCAGCTCGGCGCGCTGGTCCTCGGCGTCCACGAGGGCGATGCGCTGGTGCACGTGGGGCAGGCGGGCAGCGGACTCGACGGCGCCACCATCCGCACCCTGCTCGACCTGCTGGAACCGCTGCGCGTCGACGAGTGTCCCTTCGCCGTCGTGCCGCAGACCGACCAGCCGGCGACGTGGGTCCGGCCCGAGCTGGTCTGCGAGGTGCGCTTCACCGAGTGGACCAGCTCGGGGACGCTGCGACACCCGACGTTCCTGCGCCTCCGCCCTGACGTGTCACCGCGCGACTGCGTCCGCGAGCGCCCGCTCGACGCAGCGGCGGTGCTGTCGAAGGTCTCCATCCCGTCGCGCGCGAAGCGCGTGCAACCGCCGACTCCGGACGCGCCGCAAGAGGATCCGGCAATCCCCGACCGCGTTGCCTGGGACGGCCCATCGCCGGAGATCGAGGAATCCCTCGACCGCCTCGCCCGGGCCAAGCCCAACTCCACCGTCGAGATCGCCGGCCGCCAGGTCAAGCTCACCAACCTCGACAAGGTCTTCTGGCCCGACCAGGGCTACACCAAGCGCGACCTCATCGCCCACTACGTCCGCTTCGGCGAGCTGCTCGTCCCCTACCTCTGCAACCGGCCGCTGTCGACGCACGTGTACCCGGACGGCATCACCGGTCCGCACTTCTGGCGCAAGGACAAGCCGGTGCACGCCCCTGCCTGGATCACCAGCTGGCGCTACGAGGGCGACGACGCCGTCAAGGACTGGATCCTCCCCAACGAGGTGGCCACCGTCGCCTGGGTCGCCAACGCGGGAGTCATCGACCTGCATCCCTGGCATTCGCGCTCCGACGCGCCGCACCAGCCGGACTGGGCCGTGTTCGACCTCGACCCCTTCGAGCCGGCGACCTTCCGCGACGTCTGCGACGTGGCGAAGCTGGTGAAGGCCGCCCTCGACCACTATGGACTGCGCGGTCTGCCCAAGGTGAGCGGCCAGACCGGGCTGCAGATCTACGTGCCCATCAGGCGCGGGCCCAGCTACGACGTGGTGCGCCACTGGGTCGAGGAGGTGGGCCGCGCCATCGGCCGGGTCGTGCCCGACCGCATCACCTGGGACTGGTCGGTGGCCAAGCGCGGCGGCAAGCTGCGCATCGACTACACGCAGAACATCATCAACAAGACCCTGGCGGCGCCGTACGCGGTGCGCCCGGAGGACGGTGCGCCGGTCTCCATGCCGATCGCCTGGGAGGAGCTCGACGACCCGGCGCTGCGCCCCGACGGCTGGGACATCCGCAACGCGGAGCGGCGCGTCCGCGAGGTCGGCGACCTCTTCCGCGGCGTGCTGCGGGCCGATCAGGATCTGCCGCTAAGCTGAGCGCGCCATGGCCGCGTCGCTCTTCTGTCCGGTCTGTCGCGTCCACCTGCCCGCGGGCGGAACCCACTGTGCCCGCTGCGGCCTGCGCATCGCCGCGCTGCCGCGCCGTCCCAAGAACCGCGACCTGAGCGACGCCGACGTCGAGGCGCTGGCCGCGGCCGAGGCTGCCTCCGGCGCGCCGCTGACCCTGGTGCAGGCGCTGATCCGCGGCGTGCTCGGCGGTGTCGTCCTGGTGCTCCTCTGCTCGGCCATCGCCCTGGTGGTGACGCGCGGCAACGCGCTCGCCGCCGGGATGAGCAACGCGGCCTTCTTCGGCGGCGGCATCGCCGTGTCGGTCGCGGTGCTGCTCGGCGGCCTGCGCGTGCGGCGGCTGGTGGGGGACATCGAGACGATGCGCCAGCGCGCCCTCGGCGGCGGGCAGCGGCTCGCCCACGACCACGTCCGCCTCGCCATCGGAGTCGCCGGCGTCCTGGCGCTGGTCGTGGCCGGGCTGCTCGCCGCGGTTGCCCACTGACGGTTCGGCGCGAGCGGACTCGCACATGCGTGCGGGCGCCACGCTCAGATCGAGCCCGTTGCACCCTACAATTCCGAGCATGGCGGTCCTGCTGCTGAGTGCCTCGATGCAACCGCTGAACGTGATCAGCCGGCGGCGCCTCGTCGTGCTCCTCAGCAAGCAGCGCGTCGCCTTCCTCACCGAGGAGGCGGAGGTCGAAGCCATCAGCGCCCTGGCGGGCCGGCGCCTTCCCGACGGTGTCGTCATGGTCCGCCTGCTGCGCACCATCCACGTGCCCCGGCGAATGCTGCGCCCCAACCGCCGCAACCTGCTGCTCCGCGACGACCACTCCTGCCAGTACTGCGGCTTCGTCGGCCCCGCCTCGGAGCTGACCATCGACCACGTCGTGCCCGTGTCCAGGGGCGGCGCGCCGAGCACCTGGGAGAACCAGGTGGTGGCCTGCAAGAAGTGCAACTGGCGCAAGGCCAACCGGCTGCCGGAGGAGGTGGGGCTGCGTCTGCGGCGGGCGGCCAAGCCGCTCACCCACGAGTACGCGCACATCCTCTTCCTGCGCTACCCGGAGCTGAAGGCCGCCTACGACGCCATGGTCGCCGCCTAGCCGTTCGGTCCGCCGGCCCGAGAGCGCTCCGACAGGCGGTGCAGCAGCTCCTCCTGCCGGGCCAGCCGCGCCAGCATCAGCGCCTCCTCGATGCCCGGCAGCGCGCGCTGCGGCGCCCGCACCACCCCGGCGGCGAAGACGTCCTCCACCCCGTCGAGGCGCGAGCCGAGAAGCGACAGCAGCACCGCGCGCCACAGGTCGGGGTCGGAGACCCCCACCATCGCCGCGGCGAACCCGGGCAGCAGCTCGCCCCGCCGCCCCTCCACGATCAGGTCGGTGATGGCCAGAACCGCGCTGGGGAAGCGATCGCCCAGCAGTGGCGCGGCGACCTCCCAGAAGGCGTCGGCCGGCACGTCGGACGACATCTGCGCCAGCGCCGCCACCTGCAGGGGGATCTCGTCGGCCAGCACCGTCCTGCAGGCGAGCAGCAGCGCCGCGTCCTCGCCCTGGGCGCCCAGCGCGGCCAGCGCCGTCCTGGCCGGCTCTCCTGACCGTGACCGCGCGCCCATGAGAAGCCGCAGCGCCACCCAGCGCGAGGTGCGCGGCTCCATCGGGTGCATGGCGGCCAGGGCCAGCCCGCGCAGGCTGCAGGCGAGGTCACCCCGCGGCGTGGGCAGCTCCAGCTCGGTCGCCCTGCGGTAGAAGGGCAGCGCCCGGCGCTCCTCGGTGCGCGACAGCAGCCGCACGCAGGCCTCCAGCAGGTCCGCGTGCCGCCGGTCCTGGAAGGCCCCGTCGAGCATCGCCTCGCCGAACCGCAGCACGGCCGCCGCCACCGCCTCGTCCGGGTCCACGCGGGCCAGGTGGTCGAGCGCCCCCGCGGCGCGCACCCGGTCCAGGCGGCCCGCCGCGACGGCGGCGTCGAGGGCCTGCAGGGCGCTGTCCCGGGTCCAGGCGGTGGGCATCGGCGCCGACGAGTCTGCACGCCGTGAGTTCCGGCCGACAGCGGCACAAACAAACGTACGCCATGGTCGCGAAGACCGAACAAACGCTCACACGGCGCGCGCGGCGCGCATATACTCGGGCCCATGCCCCGTTCCATGTGGCGCGGCGCCATCAGCTTCGGCATGGTCGCCATCCCCGTGCGGATGTACGTGGCCACCGAGTCGAAGAGCGTCTCCTTCCGCCTGCTCTGCCCCAACGACCACACCCCGATCAGGAACAAGCGGTGGTGCGAGGTGGAGCAGAAGGAGGTGGGCTGGAACGAGGTGGTGCGCGGCTACGAGGTCGGCAAGGACGAGTACGTGGTCATCGACGACAAGGACCTCGACAACCTGCCCCTGCCCACGGCGCACACCATCGACATCCTCGAGTTCGTCCCCGACGCCGAGATCGACGCCGGCCTCTACGTCAAGGGCGCCTACTACCTGGAGCCGGAGTCGGTCGGCGTCAAGCCGTACTACCTGCTCAAGCAGGCGCTCGAGGAAGCCGGCAAGGTGGCCATCGGCAAGGTCGCCTTCCGCGACCGCGAGCACCTCTGCCGCATCGCCCTGCACGGCCGGGGGATCGTGCTCAACACCCTGCACTGGCCCGACGAGATCCGCGACATGGGCGAGCTCTCGCTGCCCGAGGAGAACGTCGAGATCCGCAAGCAGGAGCTGGCCATGGCGCGGATGCTGATCGACAACCTCAGCGCCGACTTCGACCCCACGCGGTACCACGACGAGTACCGCGAGGCGGTGATGGAGGTGGTCAACGCCAAGGTCGAGCACCGCGAGGTCGAGCGTCCCGCCGAGGTCGAGCCGCCCAAGGTGATGGACCTGATGGCCGCGCTCAAGGCCTCGGTGGAGGCGTCGAAGCAGGGTCGCGCCGCGCCGGCGGAGGCGGAGGAGGCGGCCGAGGGCGGGTCGCGGTCACGCCGCAAGTCGTCGGAGAGCGCCACCGCGGCGCGTCGCGAGACCACCCGCCGCCGCAAGGCGTCGTAGGTCTCGGTGGCGCCGAGACCGACCCGGCCGCGTCGCACCGCCCGCTCCACCGACCCCACCCTGCCCATCGCCCTGCCCGCGCCCTCGGCGCTGCCCGGACGCATCCGCCCCGAGCGCTCGGTGCCGTGTGACGCCCCCTTCGACTCCCCGGAGTGGCGCTTCTCGGTCGACTGGGACGGGGTGCGCGCCCTGCTCTTCGCCACCCCCGACGGTGCCATCCGGGTCCAGGGCGAGCGCCTCCAGGACCTGACCCCGCTGGTGCCCGAGATCGCCGCCGTCGCCGCCGCCCTGCCCGAGCGGGCCGCGGTGCTCGACGGCGTCCTCGCCGTCCTCGACCCCGAGGGACGTCCCGACCTCGCCGCCCTGGCGACGCGGCTCTGCGGCGGCCCGCGCGTCGCCCCCGCGGTGTTCCTGGCCACCGACCTGCTCCACCTCGACGCCGCCCCGACCATGGCGTGGTCCTTCGACCGCCGCCTGGAGACGCTGCGCAGCGTGGTCGCCGCCGACTCCCACCTCCAGGTGCCCGACTGGGTGCGCGGCGACGGCCACGCCTTCTTCGAGGCCGCCGAGGAGCGCGGCCTCAGTGCGGTGCTGGCCCGGCGGGCGGAGGGCCGCTACCACGCCGGCCTCGCCTCGCAGGACCGGCTGCGCATCGCCATCGACGAGCGCGTCGACGCGGTGGTCTGCGGGGTCGAGGCGGCCGCGGGCGACCACGTCCGGCTCCACGCCGGCGAGTACGTCGACGGCCGCCTCCTGCCGGTGGGTCGGGTCGAGGCCAACTGGAGCGAGCCGGTGGCCGGATGGCTGCGCGACCGCACCGCCGAGCTCGGCGTCGCCGAACCGCCCTTCGACCCC
>DASRDZ010000030.1:0-90305 GCA_035652335.1 Candidatus Dormiibacterota bacterium | reverse complement strand
GGCCAGCGCCTCGCCCATGGCGCGAGCGAAGCCGAGCACGATGCCGCTGACGATGGAGGCGCGGGCCGCCGGCAGCAGCACGCGCCGGATGGTCTGCCACTGCGTCGCGCCGAGCGCGGCGGAGCCCTCCTTGAGCGCCCGCGGCACGGCGTAGAGGCCGTCGGCGCTGATGGTGGCGATGGTGGGGATCACCATGATCGCCAGCACGATGCCGGCGGCGAGGATGCCCGAGCCCTCGCGGCCGGGCGGGGCGATGTTGCGCAGGAGCGGCAGCAGGGCGATGAAGCCGATGTACCCGTACACCACCGACGGGATGCCCACGAAGACCTCGACCGCGGGCCGGATGAAGCGCTCGCCGACGCGCGGATTGGTGTCGGTGATGAACACGGCGACGGCGAGGGCGAAGGGCACGGCGATGAGCAGCGCCAGCAGCACCACCGCGAAGGAGCCGATGATCGGGGCCAGGGCGCCGAACATCCCGACGCCGAAGCCGATCCCCGCGTCGGGGTCCCAGGTGGTGCTGCCGAAGAAGCTGCCCAGGCCGATGTCGGTGATGGTCGGCCAGGCCCGAGAGAGCAGGAAGATGACGACCAGCACGACCAGCACGACGTTGATGCCCGCGCCGGCGAGCAGGACGTGGCGCGAGACGCGGTCGAGGAGACGCGAACGCCGCCGCAGCCCGGGGACCGCGACGGCGCCGCTCAGGCCGGGGGCGGGAGGCGTCGGCGCCTCACCGCCCTGGCCTGCGGTCACGGGAGTGTGGGGTGGTTGCGTGCCCGACTCCTACTTGTCGGCGAGCGACTGCTCCGTCGTGGTGGCCTCGGGGAGGTAGCCGGCCTGGGCCACCGTGCTGTTCTGGAAGTCGGACGAGAGCATGAAGGCGATGAACGACGTGGCCAGCGGGCTCGCCGACGTCTTGGTGTACATGTGCTCGTGCGAGAAGTACTTGTAGGTCCCGTTCTTGACGTTGTCGCCGGTCGGGGCCACGCCGTCGAGGTTCACCTTGGTCACCGTCGAGTCCGCCGACGACGCGACCAGGTAGGACACGCCGCCGGCCGGTCCCGCGACGCTGGTGAGCACGAGCTGCGTGGAGTCCTGCGTCGACGCCGGGTTGGCCGCCTCCGGGGTGCCCTGCATGATGTCCTTGTCGAAGGACAGGCGCGTGCCCGACCCGGTCTTGCGCTCCACCAGGGTGATGGGGACGTTGGCCCCGCCCACCTGGCTCCAGTTGGTGTCCTTGCCGCTGAAGATGTCACGCACCTGCTGGGTGGTCAGGTTGGTGACGCCGGTCTTGGGGTTGACGATGACCGCGAAGACCGCGATGGCCACCTGGTGGTCGGTCACCGTGGTCGGGTCGACGGCCTTCGCGTTGCTGACAGGAACGTCCGAATCTCCGATGTCGGAGGCGCCGCTGGCGACGTTGCTCAGGCCCGTCGAGGAACCGCCGCCGCTGACGGTGATGGTCGAGCCGGGGCACTTGGCCTGGTAGGCCTGGGCCGCCTGCTGGACCAGCGGCTGCAGCGCCGTCGAGCCACTCGCCGTGATCGTCCCGGTGGCGCAGGCGGCCGTCGTCGACGACGAGGTGGCCGCGCCGGACGCGGCGCCGGACGACGAGCTGCTGCTCGTGGAGTTGTCGGTGGATCCGCAGGCGACGAGCGCGAGACCGGCGACGGCCGGCACGGCGAGCATTCGCAGTTGCATACAAGCCCCATCGGCGGGTGCGCTCGGACGGCTGGTCCTGATCGTTGGGCGCCTCCGCTCTCTGACGGCGCCATCGTGCCCCGAGCCGCATTGTCAGTGCTTTAGGTCGGCATTAAGAAAGCGTTAACGGCCTGCAACGAGCCTGGTGCCCGGCGGCCCTCCCTATACTGCTTCGATCATGTCCTCCGTGGACGGGGCAGCGCAGTCGACAGAGCTGCTGGCATCCCTGTGCGACCGCTTGGAGGACGCCGTCATCGTGGTGTCGGCGCAGCGACGGGTGGTCTGGCTCAACGCCGCGGCACGCGAGCTGTTCGGCGCCGGCGAGGACGCCGTGGGACGGCCACTCGCCGAGGTGGCGCACGACTACCGCATCGCGCTGCTGGTCAACGGCGCCTTCGAGCGCCAGGTCGAGACCCACGACGAGCTCACCGAGGTGGTCGGCGCGCGCACCGTCACCGCGCGGGCGATTCCCCTTGCGGGGCAAGGGCACGTCGACGTCGCCGTGGTGCTCCGCGACCAGACCCGCCTGCGCCAGCTGGAGACGGTGCGGCGCGACTTCGTGGCCAACGTCTCCCACGAGCTGCGCACCCCGGTCACCGCCATCCACCTCCTGGTGGAGACGCTGCAGAACGGGGCTCTCGGCGAGCCCGAGGAGGCGGCCCAGTTCGTCGAGCGCATCGGCCAGGAGGTGACCCACCTGCGCCAGATGGTCGACGAGCTGCTGGAACTCTCCCTGATGGAGGCGGGCGAGCGGCCGCTCCACCCGTCGCCGGTGCCGGTCGAGGAGCTGGTGCACGCCGCCGACCGGCTGCGCCCCCTGGCCGAGGAGCGCGGGGTGGAGCTGCGCTTCGACGTCGCCGCCGGCACGCCGCCCGTGGTCGGCGAGACGTCGCGGCTGGCGCTGGTTGTGCGCAACCTCGTCCACAACGCGATCAAGTTCACGCCGCAGGGCGGGTCGGTCACCGTGCGCGCCGAGCCGCGCGCCGGCGATCGCGTCGCCCTGCAGGTGGCCGACACCGGCGTCGGCATCACCGCGGAGTCGCTGCCGCGCATCTTCGAGCGCTTCTACAAGGCCAACCGCTCGCGCCAGCGGGACGGCGACGGGGCGGGCCTCGGACTCGCCATCGCCCGCCACACCGTCGAGGCGCACGGCGGCCACATCAGCGTCGAGTCCGAGCTGGGCCAGGGCACCACCTTCACCGTCGTCCTGCCCGCCGCCACCGGCTGACGCTCAGCCCTCGATCACCCGCAGGCCGGCAACGTCGGCCAGACGTTTGCGCATCAGCGCAATGGCGTCGGCGCTGCTGTCGCCGAGCAGGAAACGCCTCCCCAGCTGGTGCGCGGCGACGCCGGTGGTGCCGCTGCCGGCGCACCAGTCGAGCACCAGGTCGCCCGGCTTCGACGACGCGGCGACGATGCGCCGCAGGATCCCGAGCGGCTTCTGCGTCGGGTACCCGGTGCGCTCGCGCGAGTTGGTTGGGACGATGGTGTGCCACCACACGTCGGTGGGCAGCTTGCCGCGCGCCACCTTCTCCGGGGTGACCAGCGACGGCGCCATGTAGGGCAGGCGGTCGACCTCGCCGGTGTCGAAGTGGTGGCGCCCGCGGTCGCGCACGTACACCAGGATGACGTCGTGCTTGGGTGACCAGCGCGTGGTGCTGCGCGCACCGTAGTCGTAGGCCCAGATCACCTCGTTGAGGAACTGCGCGCGGCCGAACACCTCGTCGAGCAGCACCTTGCAGTAGTGCGACTCACGGGGGTCGATGTGGAAGTAGAGGCTGCCGTGCGGCTTGAGCACCCGGCGCGTCTCGACGGCGTGCGGGCGCAGCCAGGCGAGGTAGTCGTCGAAGGCGTCGGCGTAGGACTCGCGCTGCTCGGCGGTGGTGGCGTAGCGGCGGCCGGCGAAGCCGGTGCGGTCGCCCTCGGCGTCGCGGGCGGTGCGCAGGCGCCTGCCCTGGCGGCGCTGCCCGGTGTTGAAGGGCGGGTCCACGTAGACGAGGTCGACGCTCTCGTCGGGGAGGCGGCGCAGCAGATCGATCGCCCTGCCGTGGAACAGGGCGCTCTCGGGGACCGGCGGCGGGAGCTCCTCCTGCCCGCTCACCGCGAGGCGGAGGTTTGTCCGGGTACAGTGCGCACAGGAGCACATTGTCATCGCCAGGGGAGCCGCATCCGTGCAATTCGGCCGCTACTACGAGGAGTTCGAGGTCGGCGCCACCTACCGGCACTGGCCCGGCAAGACCATCACCGAGGCGGACGACCACCTCTTCTGCCTCATCACCATGAACCACCACCCCCTGCACCTCGACGCCCACTACGCCGAGACGCAGACGCAGTTCAAGCGCAACGTGGTGGTGGGCAACCTGGTGTACAGCCTGGCGCTGGGGATGAGCGTGCCCGACGTCAGCGGCAAGGCCATCGCCAACCTCGAGGTGGAGTCGCTGAAGCACGAGAACCCCACCTTCCACGGCGACACCATCTACGCCGAGACCACCGTCCTGGAGAAGAAGGAGTCGCAGTCGAAGCCCGACCGCGGCGTGGTCCACGTCGAGACGCGGGCCTACAACCAGCGCGGTGAGCGGGTCTGCATCTTCCGGCGCCGCGTCATGGTGCCGAAGAAGTCGGCGGTGGGCGACCTGCAGCCCGCCGACGTCGCCCCCGAGCAGGCGGCGCCCACCTCGGCCTGACGCCGGTTGGGCCGCTGAGGGTGCCTCTCACCGCGGTGGACTCCGCGCGCTACGGGGTGCGCCCGCTGCTCCCCGGCCCGGTCGACGTCCTCCGCAGCGAGGCGCTCGCCCTCGGCGCCGGTCCCGCCGCGCTTCCCCTGCTGGCCCGGCACGGGTCCCAGGAGGCCTTCGCGATGCGCGGCCTCGCGCCCGACGAGACGCGGGTGCTGGAGCGCATCTTCCGCGGCCTCGGCGGTGAGGTGCTCAGCTCGCTGGACGGCGACCGGGTCCTCCTCCTCGGCCCGCTCAGCGCCTTGGGCGACCTGCCCGCCCGCCTCACCGAGTGGGGCCGCAGGACCGAGGCGCTGGGAGCTGCGCTGCAGGAGGCGCTGGCGGGCAAGGGCGGCGCGCCGCGACCCGTCGACGCTCGGGGGGTCCTGCTCCGCTTCGGCGTGCGGACGCTGGTGATGGGCGTGGTCAACGTGACCCCCGACTCCTTCTCGGGCGACGGGCTGGCCGGGCGCGACGCCGAGGCGGTGGTGGCGACGGCGGTGGCGATGGCCGAGGCGGGCGCGGACCTCATCGACGTCGGCGGCGAGTCGACCCGCCCCCATTCGGTCGAGGTCCCGGCGGAGGAGGAGCTGGCCCGCGTGCTGCCGGTGCTGCGCGAGCTGGCCGGCGCGCTCCCCGCGCACGTGGCCCTCAGCGTCGACACCCGCAAGGCGCGCGTCGCCGAGGCGGCCATCGAGGCGGGGGTGCACGTGGTCAACGACGTGTGGGGGCTGCGCGGCGATCCCGACATGCCCCGCGTGGTGGCCGCGTCGCCGGGATGCGCCGTCGTCTGCATGCACAACCAGCGCGGCACCGACTACCCGGGCGACGTGGTCGAGGCGGTGGCCGCGGGGCTGCGCGAGTCCCTGGTCGTCGCGGAGAAGGCGGGGATCGACACCGAGCGCGTCATCGTCGACCCAGGGCTCGGCTTCGGCAAGACGCCGGCGATGAACCTGGAGGTCCTGCGCCGGCTCGGTGAGCTGCGCGGGCTGGCCCGGCCGGTCCTGGTGGGGATCTCGCGCAAGTCGACGGTCGGGATGCTGCTGGGGGGTGCGCCGCCCGAGCAGCGGCTGGAGGGGTCGCTGGCACTGGGCGTGCTGGCGGCCGAGCGCGGCGGGGACATCCTGCGCGTCCACGACGTGCCGCAGACCGTGCGGGCGCTGCGGGCGGCCGACGCCGTGATCCGCGGCGTGCCGGCCGATCTGCACGACGAGCCCGCGCCGGGGCCGACCGGCTGAGCGCCACCGCCGTCGCCTGGGTGGCGCTGGGCGCCAACCTGGGCAACCGCACCCGCCAGCTCGCCCTGCTGCGGGAGCTGCTGCAACGCGACGGGGTGCGCGTCGAGGCGGCGTCGGAGGAGCGGATCACCCGCGCCGTCGGGGTGACCAACCAGCCGGACTTCCTCAACCAGGTGGTGAAGCTGCGCGCGCCGGGCGCGTGGGAGCCGCGGCGGTGGCTGGAGCACACGCAGCGCGCGGAGTGGGATGCGGGCCGCCGCCCGACCTACCGCTGGGGGCCGCGGCGCGCGGATGCGGACATCCTGCTGCTGGGCGAGAGCGGCGAGGTGCGCCACTCCGACGAGGCGCTGACGGTTCCCCACCCGAGCCTGCCCGACCGACCGTTCTTCCAGGAGATGCTCGACAGCCTTGGCAGGGGGATCCCCGGCGCGGATCGGCCTTAGATCGGCAGCCGGTCCGCCAGCTGGGGCACCACGCGCAGCGCCGCCTGGACCTGCCGTGCGATCGGCCCCAGGTCGGGCGGGGTCTCGAAGTCCACCAGCCAGGAGTGCTCAGCCGCCAGCTTCTCCACCAGCACGGTGGACCCGAGCGCGGCCATGGCGACGTGCACCGAGGGCCGGTCGTCGTCGGGAAAGGCCTTGCCCAGCAACGCCTGCACCGTGTCGATCCAGGAGGACACCTCGCCCACGTCCTGGAGCTCGTAGCCGCCGTCGCCGAGGAGGAACTCGGCCTCGATCTCCACGAAGGGCTGGGGCCGGAGGTGGCGGTGGGGGCAGTCCTGCTCCTCCTCCTCGTCGTGGTAGAGGTCGCAGTCGGCGCCCGCGCCGTAGGCGGCGATGTAGGTCATCAGCGCGTCCCACGAGAAGCTCAGGTGTGCGTGGTAGCGCGAGGGCGGGTCGGAGGCCTGCAGCCTCACGACGCACTCGAAGCGCCGCTCGCCCACCCCGGGCTCCAGCTCGTGGCGGACGTCCTCGATGGAGAGCCCGGCGTCGTCCAGGGCCTCGAGCAGGTCAGACGCGAGCTCCTCGTAGGTGGGGAAGGGCTCGGGGCGCTCGTCGTGCGCGGCGTCACCGTTGCCGCCCGGCCGCAGCCGCTCTGCCACCGAGGCCTACCGCCCCGGTCGGAGGTGACGCACCGTGGCGGCCAGCACCTGCACGACGATGGCGGTGAGGAAGCAGGCCAGGACCCCGAAGAAGAGCGGCTCCTCGGCCCCGGGCACGCGCCAGTCGTAGACGGCGAGGATGCCGCCGAGGAACAGTCCCACCGTGGCCACGGCCAGGAAGGCGGCGGAGATGCTGGTGGCGGGATCGGGCCGGGCCGGCTCGGGGAGGCGCTCCACCGGGTCGCGCGGCTGCAGCATGGGAGGGGTGGCCATCGTGGCGGCGAGTCTAGGCCACCGGCGCGGCGCGACGGCGGGAGGGACCGCGGCTCACCGCCGCCTGGCGACCGTGAGGCCGTCGGCGACGGGCAGCAGGACGCTCTCCATCCGGGGCTCGCCCACCAGCCAGTCGTTGAAGGCGCGGATGTGCTCGACGTCGCCCCGGGTCGACTCCGGGTCGAGGACGCTGCCGCCCCAGAGGACGTTGTCGACGAGCAGCACGCCGCCGGGGCGCAGCCGGGGGATCAGCTCCTCGGCGTAGCCGCGGTAGCCCGGCTTGTCGGCGTCGACGAAGGCGAGGTCGAGGTAGGGCTGGTCGGGCAGCGAGCGCAGCGTCTCGATCGCCGGCGCGATGCGCAGCTCGATGCGGCCGGCCACCCCCGCCCGCTCCCATGCCTGCCGGCCGATGCTGGTCCACTCCTCGGACACGTCGCAGCAGAGCAGCGTGCCGCCCTCGGCCAGCCCGCGCGCGATGCAGAGCGCCGAGTACCCGGTGAAGGTGCCCACCTCGACGGCCCGCCGCACGCCCAGAGATGCAGTCAGGATCGTCAGAAACGCGCCCTGCTCGGGAGCCACCTGCATGCCGCTCACCGAGCCCAGCCTGGCCGTCTCCTCGATGAGCCGGCGCTGCACCTCGTCCAGCGGTGAGGTGTGGGCCAGGATGTAGTCGTGCAGCTCCGGGGAGAGCAGGAAGCTCTTCGGGCTCACGCGCGACTACGGCTTGGTGGCGGTGAAGCGGTAGCCGATCCCCGGCACGGCCAGGATGTACAGCGGGTGCGAGGGATCCTCCTCGATCTTGCGGCGCAGGTTGCGCACGTGCACGTCGATGACGCGCGTCTCGATGGGGTACTCGTAGCCCCACACCGAGTTGAGGATCTTCTCGCGGGAGAGCACCTTGCCCGCGTTCGACGCCAGGAAGGAGAGCAGGTCGAACTCGGTGTGGGTGAGCTGGATCTCCTCGTCGTTGCGGTACACGCGGCGCTCGTTGGCGTCGATGACCAGGTCGCGGAAGACCATCCGCCCGTCCGCCTCGCGGTCCTCCTCCTGGCGAGACTTGCGCAGGTGTGCAGCGATGCGGGCGAGCAGCTCGCGCGGCCGGAAGGGCTTGATGACGTAGTCGTCGGCGCCGATCTCCAGGCCGACGACGACGTCGATCTCCTCGGTCTTCGCCGAGAGGATGAGGATGGGCACCTTGGTGCCGGCACGGCGGATGTCGCGGCAGACGTCGAAGCCGCTGATGTCCGGCAGCATGAGGTCGAGGAGGATGATGTCGGGGCGGAAGCTGTCCACCTTGGTCAGCGCCTCGGTGCCGTTCTCCGCCTCCTGGACGGCGTACCCCTCCTTCTCGCAGGCGAGGCGGACGGTCTTGCGGATCATGGCCTCGTCGTCGATGACGAGCACCTTCCGCTGTCCGTTCACCATCCTGCCGACTGCTCCATAGTCGGGCGCGATTGTACGGCAGAGTCTGAGCTTCCGCGGACGTGCGCGAGCCGGCGCGACCGCCGCACGCCCCGGCGCAACGCGTTTGCGGCGCTGACTGCGCGCGCCGCCAGTGGCCGCCGCACCGCGACGAACGCCCCCGCGGTGCTGCGTTCCACGCCCCCCAGCTGCAGCTTGAACTGGCGCAGGCCGTGCCAGGGATGGTCGGGATCGGCGCTGGGCGGGATGCCCCAGAGGTCGTAGCGGTCGCAGCCCGCGGCGAGGGCCTCGCGGATGACGTGGTGGTGCAGCGCCGACGACGGCTGGCGATCGCGATGGCGGGTGGTCGAGCCGCCGTAGAGGTAGATCATCTCGCCGCCGAAGTGGGCCACCAGGACGCCGGACACCGCCTCGCCGTCGACGCAAGCCAGGTGGACCCGCGCCCCCGGCAGGCAGCGCAGGGCGCGCTCGAAGTACGCGGCACCGGGCAGGTTGATGCCCTGCCGCTCCGCCGTGGCCGCGCAGAGCCGGGCCAGCACGCCGGCCGCCTCCGCCGGGTCCGGCGGCGTCTCCACGCTGACCCCCTTCCTGGCGGCGAGCCGGATGTTGTACCGGCCCTTCGGCTTCATCCGCGCCAGGACGGCCTCCTCGCCACCGCTCAGGTCGACCACGGCGGTGTGCTCGGGCTGGACCGTCGCGGCGCTGCGCCAGCGCGACCCGAGGTGCTCGGCGAGACCGCGGCGCTCGTCGTGCCAGGCGTTCGGCTCGACGGTGATGCTCGACGCGCCGGCCCGGGCGGCGGCCCCGTCGAGCGCCGCCAGCACGGCGTCCCAGGAGGCGCCGTCGGACGGGTCGCAGGCCGGCCCCTTGGGCACGTAGAGCCGCGGGGGCAGGCCCGGCACCCCGGCGCCACCGCGCAGCACGGTCAGAGGCAGCGGGCGCCCACCGGCATCCACCTCCAGGCGCTCGACCTCCCACCCCGCTCCCGCCTGCAGCTCGCCCCAGCCCCACGACTGGAGCAGGTGCGCGCGAGACCAGGAGAGGAGCTGTGCGTCCCAGCCCCGCTCTGCGCCGGGCGCGGCGGGGCGGTCGTGCATGAGCGTGGTCGAATCCGTGAGCTCGGCGCGGTGGGGTATCGGTTGGTACTATACGGGCCTGTCGAGGGACGACGGTGGGGGTGTTGAGCGACCTCGACCACTGTCAGGAGTGACGGAGTGCAGACCCAGGGCTCGTTGGCGCAGACCAATCTGGCGTCCCTGCTCGAGGCCATGCAGTCGGAGCGCGCCACCGGCACGCTCTCGCTGCAGCAGGGTCCTGAGACCTGTTCGCTCTACTTCCTCTTCGGGCATCTCTTCCACGCCACCGGCGACCTCGGCCAGGGCGAGGAGGCGGTGATCAACGCCCTCGGCTGGACCGACGGCAACTTCACCTTCGACCCCCGCGCCAAGCTGCCCGCCGAGGAGACCATCAAGGCGGCGACCACCGAGCTCCTCCAGGAGGCGGAGCGCCGGCAGGCGGCGCACCACTCCGGGAGCAACGGCAGCGCGCCCGCGGCAGAGGAGGAGGGAGAGGCAGAGAAAGAGCCGGCCGCCGTGCCGGCCGCCGTGGACGCGCCCGCCGCGCAGGAGGAGTCCGAGGGCGAGCAGCCCACCTGGTCCGCCGCGCCGCGTGACGCCGTGAGGGAGAACGCCGTGACCGAGACGCTCGCAGCGGGTGCCGCGCCGGCCGCGCTGGGCACCACCCAAGTCCTGGGCAACCCCGACGCGCCGCCGCTCACCGACCTCTACCCGCTGCCGTCCGGCAAGCCCATCTACGAGGGGCTCAAGTCGGCCTTCGTCGACTTCCCCAAGCTGCTGCGCACCCTCGACTCCGACAAGCACACCGGCTACGTGCGGCTCGACGGCGCCGACTTCGCCGGCGTCCTGCTGCTCCACGACGGGCACGTGCTCGAGGCCCTCTTCAGCGCCGGCGAGCTGAGCCAGGGCGAGCGCGCGTTCCAGAACTTCCGCCGCCGCATGGAGCGGGGCGAGGGGCTCCTCGACGTCATCGAGCTGAGCGGCGAGACGGTGGTGGCGCTGGCCCAGCTGCTCACCGCGCGGCCGATGTTCACCGGCCTGCTGGGGCGCTTCATCAACTTCGGCGCCCTGCTGGAGTACCTCGGCGAGGAGAAGGTCGACGGCTCGGTGCTGGTCACCGGCGGCAGCGAGACGGGCGTGATCCTGCTCCGCCGCGGGCAGATCCACGGCGCCTACACGCAGTCGCAGCGCGAGCTGTCGCAGAACCCCTCGACGATCGACGGCCTGGCCGGGGAGCGGACCGCCCGCATCGAGGTCAAGGCCGGCGCCGGCTCGCCTCCTGGCATCGACATCGAGGCCGCGCTGCGCGCCACCTTCTGAGGTCGGGCGACCGGGTGGGTCCTCTGCGGCGTGCGGCTGCGCGTGCGTCCCTCCTGCTCTGCGTGGCGCCGGTGTGCGCGCTGCTCACGGGCTGCTTCACCGCACCGCCGCAGATCATCCGCCTGTCGCCGGTGAACGGCTCGACCGGCGTCGCCGCCGACGCACCGCTCATCGTCGTCTTCGACCACGCGGTGCGGCGCGACACGCTGGTCTCCCGCTTCCACATCGACCCCGGCATCTCGGGCTGCGACGTGCAGGCGGCCTTCCGGGCGGCCGCCTCGGCGGCGTGCCACGTGACCTGGGACGGCTCCTCGTCACAGCTCACCCTCTTCCACCCCGGTGCGCCGTTCCTGCCCAACACGCGCTACACCCTGACGGTGTCGCCGGGCGTCACCGACCAGCAGGGAGTGGTCAACTCCCTCGACCACTCCTGGAACATCACCACCGGGCCGCCGCCCACGGTCGACTCCATCAGCCCATCGGACGGCTCGACGCTGGTGCCGGTCGACTCCTCGATGGTGGTCGCCTTCTCCAATGCCATGGCCCTCTCCACGACGGGGTCGATCACCCTCTCGCCGGCGGTGCCTGGGACCAAGGTGGTGCGCAACGCGCGTGACCCCGGACGCTTCGTCCTGCTGCCGGGGCATCTCCTCGACGCCGGCGTCGAGTACACCCTGACGGTGGGCACGGGGGCGACCGACCAGCACGGCCAGCACCTCGCCAGGGCGGTGACCTCGGTCTTCCGCACCGGCAAGCTGGGCCCTGACGGGCACGCCATGGTGCTGGCCCGACGCGCCGGCGAGCCGCCGACCGAGGTGCTGCTCACCCAGCTGGCGCCGCCGGTGCCCGGCGAGCCGGCGGCTGCCGCCATCGTGCTCGACGCCCCCCGCTGCGAGGCGGCCACAGCCTGCGGCGTGGTGCCCCAGGGCGGCCCGCTGCTGGCCTACGAGCAGGCGACCGTGTCGCCCGACGGGCGCTGGATCGCGGTGGTGGAGCGCGACCTCCGCGTCGCCGGCGGGGCCGCGGCGGTGTCGCTGGTGGCGCTGCCGTCGCTGGTGGAGCGGCACCTCGCCGACAGCGGCGAGGACATCTCCTGGTCCCCGGACGGCACCCGGCTGGCCTACCAGACGCCGGACGGCGTGCACGTCCAGACCATCGCGTCCGGCCATGACGTCCACCTGCCCAAGGGTGACCCGCTGGCAGGCCCCCCTGCTTGGAGCGGCGACGGGTCGCTGCTCGCCCTGCCGGTGCAGGACCCGGCGACCGGCGTCACCCACGTCGACCTGGCCCTGCCCGACCTCGACGTCCGCTACCCGGTTCCGGGGCTCGGGGGCGATGTCGGGACGCCCGCGCTCAGCCCCGACGCCTCGCTGCTCGCCGTCCGCCGCGACGGTGGCGCGGCCGTGCAGGGGACCTGGACGGTGCGCCTGCACGGCGGCGACGCCACGCCCCACCGCCTGGGCAGCGACCTGACCCCCGTCGCCTTCGTCGACAACGGGACGCTGCTGGCTGCGGAACGGCCGGGCCCTGACAGCCCCTCGGGGCTGGTCCGCGTGAGCATCGCCGACGGCGGGCGCGACCGGCTCGGCAACCAGCCGCTGGAGTCCGACCTGTCCAGCGCGACGGTGACGCCGTCGGCGCGCCAGGTCGCCTACCTCCTCCCCGACTCCCGCAGCGTGCGGCAGGCCGCCATCGAGAACGTCGACGGGAGCAACCCGGCCTTCCTCACCACCTTCACCCCCGGCGGGTACGAGGCCTACGCGGTCGAGTTCGCCAGCTGAGCGTCTCAGCTGGTATGAAGGCGGCGGATTTGCGGGGTCTTTGACCGCAGGTCGTCCACGAGGTACCGTGCGCTCAGCGCAGAGCCTGACGGCGGCGCACAGGAGGAAGGGCTGTGAAGAAGACGCGGCGAACACTCGCCTTCGTCACCATGCTACTGGGACTCTCGCAGTCAGCACCCGTCAGCGCGGCTGGTGAGGCGGCAGCGATAGGCCAGATGGACGGAGCGGTCGTCTTCTCGCCCGGCTTCACGCTGCTTCCCCCCCATCCCCTCGATGACCAGGCTTGGACCTTCGCCTCAACCTCCATGGTCGGCGCCATCGACATCGACGGCATCCCGAGCCTCTTCTCCATGGAGCTCACCATGACCGGCTCCTCCATCGTGGAGAACATCAGTCAGGGCGTTGGCGCCGTCGGCGGCAACGGCCAAGCCAGCATCGCACTGGCGCCGGTCACCTCGGGCAACTTCCAGGTTCAGTTCAGCGGCGACTACGTCCGCGAGGGCAGCATCATGCTCCTCGCCGCGACCGGCACGATTTGTTGGGAAATCCTGAATCAGCAGCCCTGTACCGCCGAGCCGATGGTCTGGGTGAGCCCTCAGGTGATCGAGTTCACCGCGAACCCCAACGACCCGACGAGGGTCTATTCAGCCCTCTTCACAGGACCCTTCGGTCTAACCGGCGCCGGGGCCTGATTGCCGATACGGCTGACCTGGGTCATTTCCAGCAGCTCGCGCAGGTCGCCGATCACGGGGCAGTCGAGCTGCACGCCGGCGGTGCCGCCGATCCCGTCGCGCAGCGCGAAGTCGAACATGCCGCGGCCGCCGGCGCGACTGCGGTCGAGCAGCACCCCGCAGATCCCCGACGCCCGCGCGCCGAGGACGTCCGCGACGTAGTTGTCGCCGACGTGCACCGACGTCGCCGGGTCGGCGCCGGTGCGGCGCAGCGCCTCGCGGAAGATCCCCGCGTCGGGCTTCTGCGCGCCGGTCACCGTCGAGGCGACGAGGACGTCGAAGTAGCCGTCCAGCTCGTGCGTCTCGCAGAGCGCCACCAGCGCGTCGGTGAAGTTGGAGATGACCGCCAGCTGCAGCCCGCGACTGCGGAGGGTGCCGAGCACCTCGTGCACCTCGGGAAATGCGCGCCAGGAATGGGGATGCCAGAACCGCTCGCTGAGCTGCCGCGCCTTCTCAGCGCGCCCGTGGTCGACCCTCAGCTCGGCGAGGATCAGCTCGTTGTACTCCTGCCAGAAGGCGCGCGCTTCGTCCATCGACGACTCGAAGCTGCGCCCGGCGCGCAGCGCGCCGCGATACATGCGCTCTCCCGCGTGCAGTGCGTCCGCCATGCGCTCCGGCGTCGTGTCGACGCCGATCTCCGTGCAGGTCTGCAGGTAGAGCGTGGGCACGTCGGGATGCACGTACATGAGCGTGTCGCCGAGATCGAAGAAGATGGTGCGCACCTCCGCCGGGAGCGCTCCAGTTTCGGTCAAAGACAGCCGCAAGTCTCGAGCGCGTGGGCCGGCTCGGGAGTCTCGACGCAGTCGTAGAGCGCCTCCAGGCGGTCGACGGAACGCGTCCAGGTGAACAGCTGAGCGCGCTCACGCGCCGCGTCGCCGAGGCGAAGGCGCAGGGGTGTGTCGTCGAGGATGCGGGCGATGCCGGCGGCGAAGTCGCGGGGCTCGCGGCCCTCCACCAGGTAGCCGGTGACGCCGTCCTCGACGATGTCGAGCAGGCCGCCCACCGCCGCGGCGACCACCGGGGTCCCGCTGGCCTGCGCCTCCAGGGCGACGAGCCCGAAGGTCTCGGCGCGCGAGGGGACCACGCACACGTCCGCCAGCGCATAGAGGTCGGCCAGCTCGGCATGCGGCAGGGCGCCGACGAAGGTGACACGGCCGGCGACGCCAAGCTCAGTTGCAAGGTCCTCAAGACGTCCGCGCTCGCCGCCCGGATGCGCCGACTGGCGCAACCCGTCGCCGCTGTCGGCGCCGACGATCAGCGTGTGGACGTCGTCGTAGCCGGGGCGCCGGTGGAGGGCCGCCAGCGACTCGATCAGGGTGTCGGCGCCCTTGAGCCGCTCCAGTCGACCGACGTAGAGGACCACGCGCTTGCCACGCAGCCCGAGGCGCTCGCGGACGTTCCAGGACGGCCGGGCCGCGAACTCCTCCATGTCGACGCCGAGCGGCACCACGCAGACGTGGTCGGAGTCGGTCCCGTAGTAGCGGGCCAGGTCGCGGGCCTCCTGGGTGCTGCCGGCGACCATGCGGTCGGCGTTCCTGGCCAGCACCGCCTCGACCTCGGCGCGCACCGGGTCGTCGGGCAGCCCCGCCGCGACCTTGGTGCGCGCCAGGGTGTGGAAGGAGTGCACCCAGGGCACGCCCCAGCGCTGCACCGCGCGGCGCGCCACCCAGCCACTCAGCCAGTAGTGGGAGTGGAGCAGCCGGTACTCCCGCTGCTCGGAGGCGGCGTGGGTGAGCAATGCGCTGGTGAACTGCGGCAGGTGGCCGAGGATCTCGTCCTTGGCCAGCGGCCGGGCCGGCCCGGCGTCGAGGCGCACCAGGCGGCTGCCGCTGCAGATCAGCTCCTCCGCCGGAGCACCGGGATCGTCGCGGCGGATGAAGACGTCGCTGGGGATGCCCCGCTCGGCCAGCCCCTCGCAGAGGCGGCGGATGGAGAGGTTCATCCCGCCGTTCTCGCCCTGGCCGAGCGGCCCCAGCGGGGAGGCGTGCACGGACACGACCGCGAGCGCTCGCCGTGCGCTGCCAGGGGCTGGGCTGCCGGTGTCCGTCGGGCGCATGGGTGTCACAGGGTAGGGTATCCACTGATGCCCGGTCGCCAATCCTGCATGGGAAACCGCCGCCCGTGACCGCCACCGCCGCCCCGCCGCGTGAGTCCGGCGCCACACCGCCCGCGCTGCAGGCGCGCGTCGAGGCGCCGGTCCACCTCCTCTTCCTCGTCGCCGACACCGGCGGGGGTCATCGCGCCAGCGCCGAGGCGGTGGCCGGCCGCCTGGCCGCGGCCCACCCCGGCGGCTACGCGACGCACATCCTCGATCCCTTCACGCAGGCGGCGCCGCGCGTGGTGGGACGGGTGGTCGGGTTGTACTCGCCGATCACCCGCCGGGCGCCCTGGCTGTGGGGCGCGCTGTACCACGCGACCAACTCCCGTGCCGCCGTCGCCGCGCTGCGCGGCTCGGCGCTTCGTCTCGTCGAGCCCGGCCTGCGGGAGGTGATCGCGACCCTCCGGCCGCAGGCGGTGGTGTCGTTCCACCCTCTGCTGAACCACGTCGCCTGGCGGGCGCTGCGCACGCTGCCAGGCCCGCGCATCCCCCTGATGACGGTGGTGACCGACCTGGTCGACGTGCACGCGGCCTGGACGTGCGCCGACGTCGACGCGGTGGTCACGTCGTCGCCCGGCGGACTCGACCGCGCCCGCCGCGCCGGCGTGCCGGCCGAGCGCTGCCACGACCTCGGCCTGCCCGTGGACGACTCCTTCGCCGCCGCCTCCGCGACGGGCCCGGCGGCACGCCGGTCCCTGCGCCTGCGGCTCGGCCTGGAGCCCGACCGGTTCGTCGTCCTGCTGAGCGGCGGCGGCGAGGGCTCGGGCGGTCTGCCGCGGCGCACCCGCGCCCTCCTCGACGCCGTCCACGATGCCGATGTTGTGGTCATCTGTGGCCGCAACACCAAGGCCCAGACCGCGCTGGAGCGGCTGCGCACGGAGTCGCCGCACGGCGGCCGGCTGCGCGTGCTCGGCTTCGTGCGCAACATGTCGGAGTGGATGCGCGCCGCCGACCTGCTGATCACCAAGGCGGGCCCTGGCGCGATCGCCGAGGCGCTCTGTGCCCGGGTGCCGCTGCTGCTCACCTCGCATCTGCCCGGGCAGGAGCGCGGCAACGTCGACTTCGTCGTCGACACCGGTGCCGGACGCTACGTGCCGCGCATCGCCGACATGGTCGACGCGGTGCGCGAGCTGTCCCGTCCCGACTCGACGGCGCTGGCGGCGATGCGCGACTCGCTGCGGCACGCGGCGCGCCCCCACGCGACGGCGCAGATCGCCGACCTGATCGTCCGCCTGGCGACGCCGACCGCGGCGGCGTGATGCCCACCGGCGCCTGCAGCGTCGCGCGGCTGCGGCTCTTCCGCTTCCGCAACTACGCGGAGGAATCGGTGGAGCTGGGCCCCGGGCTGAATGTCGTCGTCGGGCAGAACGCGCAGGGCAAGACCAACCTGCTCGAGGCGGTGGCCACCGTGGCGCTGACGCGCTCACCGCGCGCCGGGTCGGCGGCCGAGGTGATCGGCTGGGGCGAGCCCGCCTGCCGGGTGAGCGCGGCGATCACGCGGCCGGACGCGGCGCACGACGTCGAGATCACCCTGCGGCGCGGCGACGGTGAGCGGGTGGTGCGCACCCTCACCGTCGACGGCAAGGAGCGCGGGGCGCGCTCGGTGCTGGGACTCTGCCCGGTGGTGCTCTTCTGGCCGGAGGACCTCCAGCTCGTCAAGGGTGGCCCTGAGGGCCGGCGGCGCCTGCTCGACATCGTGCTGTCGCAGACCGACGCGCGGACCGCCGACGACCTGGTGCGCTACCGGCGGGTGATGGAGCAGCGCAACGCCTCGCTGCGCATGGTCCGCGACCGCATGGGCTCCTGGGACGCGGTGGAGGCCTTCACCCGCGAGCTGGTCGAGGCGGGCGGTCGCATCCGGGTGGCGCGTGCACGGCTGGTGCGCTCCCTGGAGCCGCTCGCCGCGGCCGCGCTGGCGGAGCTCACCGACGGGCGCGAGGAGCTGGAGCTGCGCTACGCCGGCGAGGGCGTCGACGCCGCAGCCGCCGACGCCGGCGCGGAGTCCGCGCGGCTGGCGGCGCTGCTGGCCGAGCGGCGGGCCGAGGAGATCGCGCGCGGCGTCACCGTCGCCGGCCCCCATCGCGACGACGTCGAGCTCCTCCTCGACTCGCGCCCGGCGCGGTCGGCCGCCTCCCAGGGACAGCAGCGCAGCATCGTGCTCGCCTGCAAGCTCGCCGAGGTGCGCCACGTCGCCGGCGTGGCGGGGGTCGCGCCGGTGCTGCTGCTCGACGACGTGCTGAGCGAGCTCGACGCCGGACGGCGGCTGCGCCTCCTCTCGGCGCTCGGCGCGGGAAGCACCGCCCAGGCGCTGCTCACCACCAGCGAGACCGCGGCGCTCGACCTCCCGGCCGGCGCGGACGTCCGGCGCTTCACCGTGCACGGCGGCCACGTCGACGCCGATCCCGCTCTGCGCATCCAGGCGGTCTGAGCCGCTCCGATGCCCGAGGAACGGCGCCTCTCCGAGCTGTTCGATCCCGCCCTGCGGCGCATGGGGGTCCGCCGCGCGGTGCGCGAGGCCCAGGTGCAGGAGGCGTTCGCCGAGGTGGTGGGCCCGGCGGTCTCACCCCTCTGCAGGGCGATCTCGCTGGACCGCGGGGCGCTGCTGGTGGCCACCGCGCACACCGCCCTGTCGCAGCAGCTGCAGATGGACGGGCCCCGCATCATCGCGGCGCTGAACCAGCGCGTCGGCGAGGGCACCGTCAAGCGCCTGCGCTTCACCGCGCTGACCTGAGCCGGGCGACCTACATCGGCACCCGCACCGGCATGATGATGCAGAGGTAGTCGTCCGCCCCCACGGGACGGATCACGCCCGGCGACAGCGAGCCGTTGAACGACAGCTGCACCTCGTCGCTGCCCACCACCGCCAGCGCGTCGAGCACGTAGCGCGCGTTGAAGGCGATCTGCACCTCCTCGCCGTTCACCGCCGCGGTGAGCGGCGCCTCGTCGTCGCCGACCTCGGCGGTCTGCGCCACCAGGGTGAGGGTGCCGTCCGGCGTGGCCTTGAAGCGCACCGGGTTGGCGGCGTCCTTGGCCATCACCGACACGGTGCGCGTCTCGCGCAGCAGCGCGGAGGTGGGGACGGTCACCGTGGTGCGCGACTCGGCGGGGATGACCTGGGCGTAGTTGGGGTAGGTGCCCTCGATGAGGCGCGAGGAGATCTCCAGCCCGCTCATGGTGAAGAACACCTGGTTGCGCGCCTGGGAGAGGGTGATGCCGACCACGGGCCGGTTGGCGTTGACCGCTCGGGCCACCTCGGAGAGATGCCGCGCCGGGACGATGATCGTCCCCGACGGCGCGTCGCCCTTGACGGTGACGTCGAGGGTGCGCACGGCCAGCCGGTGGCCGTCGGTGGCGGCCAGGGTGAGCCGGTCGCCGTCCATCTCCAGGAGCACGCCGGTGAGCACCGGCCGCGCCTCGTCGGAGGACGCGGCCATCGCCGTCTGGGCGATCGCCGAGGCCAGCGCCGCCGCGTCGACCTCGATGCCCGCGTCGGCGTCTCGCGCCGGCAGCGGCGGGAACTCCACGGCGTCGATGCCGTGGATGTTGGAGCGGTGGATGCCGCAGGCGACCCGCACCACCTGGCTCGACGGGTTGAGCTCCAGGGTGCAGGGGGCCTCGGCCAGCGACGAGACGTAGTCGGTGAGCAGCCGCGCCGGCACGGTGGTGCGGCCGTCGTTGGCCACCTCGGCCTCCACGGTTGCGGTGATGGTCAGGTCGAGGTTGGTGGCGGTGACCCGCAGGCCGTCCTCGGCCGTCTCCAGCAGCAGGTTGCTGAGGATCGGCAGGGTGGAGCGCGGGGACACGGCTCGCGAGACCAGGCTCAGGCAGGTGCCCAGGGCCGAGGGGGAGACCGTGCACTTCATGGATTGGGAGACCTCGAGTTGACTTGTCACCAGCGTAGGTTCCTTCAGTAACGAGAGTCTGAAAGAGAAGCAGACAGTAGTGGATGGGGACGCTGGGGATAACCGGCGCCGGCACGCACGGATCGACCCATCTGTTCGTGGGACAGGGGGGTGCGTCCTTCCCCGTTTCTTCCCCGGTCCATCAACCGCTCATCGCCGGCGGGCACTTCTGCCCACGGCGTCCCCGCCGTCTCCACAGCCCCGTCCCGTCCCCTCATCGAGCCATCAGCCGGTCGCGGATCTGGCGCAGGTCGTGCTGCAGGCGCTGGTCGTCCTTGGCCAGCTCGGTGATCTTCTCGCAGGCGTGCAGGACGGTGGTGTGGTCCTTGCCGCCGAAGGCGGTGCCGATCGCCGGCAGGGAGGAGGCGGTCTCCTCGCGGATGATGTACATGGCCACCTGGCGGGGGAAGACGATGTGCTTGTCGCGACGGCGCCCGAGCATCTCGTCCTTGCCGATGTTGTAGTAGTCGGCGACCGTCTCCTGGATGAGGTCGACGGTCAGCGGACGCAGGCCGCCGCTGGGGATGATGTCGGCGAGGATGCGCTGGGCGGCGTCGACGGCCACCGGCTCGCCGCTGATCGAGGCGTGGGCGAGGACGCGGATGAGCGCGCCCTCGAGCTCGCGGATGTTCTTCTGGATCTTGTGGGCGATGAAGCTGCACACCTCGTCGGGGACGAGGCGGGAGTTGGCGCCCAGCTTGGAGTTGAGGATGGCCAGGCGGGTCTCGAAGTCGGGGGGCTGGATGTCGGCCATCAGGCCGCCCTCGAACCGCGAGCGCAGGCGGTCCTCGAGGGTGGGGATGTCCTTGGGCGGGCGGTCCGACGAGACCACGATCTGCTTCTGCACCTCGTGCAGCGCGTTGAAGGTGTGGAAGAACTCCTCCTGAGTTCTGTCCTTTCCTGCCAGGAACTGGATGTCGTCGATGAGCAGCACGTCGACGGTGCGGTATCGCGTCCGGAAGTCGTTCATCCGGTTCTCCTGGATGGACGCGATCATCTCGTTCATGAACTTCTCGGACGTCACGTACGCCACCTTGGGCGGACGGCGATGCCCCTCGCGCACCGCGTGGCCGATGGCGTGCATCAGGTGCGTCTTGCCGAGTCCCACCCCGCCGTAGAGGAAGAGCGGGTTGTAGGCCTTGCCGGGCGCGTCGGCGACGGCGCGGCAGGCCGCGTGCGCGAAGCGCGAGGAGTTGCCGACGACGAAGGTGAGGAAGGTGAAGTTGGGGTTGAGGCGCGACTCGTTGGAGCCGGCGGCGTCGATGGCCATCGCCTCGCCGAGCAGGGCCGGGGCCGCGGCGTCGAGCGGCTCGTCGGCGAAGGGCGAGGGCTCGTCGGGCGGCGGCGCCGCCGCCGGGTCGACGGTGATGAGCACCTCGCAGTCGCGGGAGAGCAGGCCGCTCAGCGTCTCGCGGATGAGCGGGACGTAGCGCTCGGTGAGCCAGTCGCGCGCCAGGCGCGTGGGCACCCCCAGCGTGAACATGTGTCCGTCCTCGCAATCGAGGAGGACGGCGTTGCGGAGCCAGGTCTCGTAGCCCGGTGTGGCGATCTGGAAGCGCAGCTCCTCCTGCGCGGCCTGCCAGATCTGCTGCACGTCCGCGGGCACCGCGGCACCAACGCGGGACTGGCTCTCCATCGGCACGATACGGTCACCTCCCCAGGTGAGTTCACTCCCGGTAACGGGCATACCAATCCCCCGGATTCGAGACACGCGCGTCCCGCCCACCCCCTTGCCGCCTGTTCGCTTGTACACAGGTTGTGCACAACCGTGGAAAAGGCAAGGATGCTTGCCGAGAGGGGGTTGTGGATGGGATGTGGAAAGGGAAGGGTCCCTGCCGCGGCGGAGCGAGGGGCGAGTCTAGCAACGTCGGGGCGGAGGTACAACGCCCAGGATGCAACGCTCTTCCGTACATCGCTCGTGCCACGAAGGAAGCGCCCCGCTGTATACTCCCTGAGCCCTCCGCCCGCCGCGGCGGCCGATCACGGCTGCCCCGGGCGCGATTCGATCGAACGGTTCTCGGAGACCTTCCCATCAAGCGGACATACCAGCCGAAGAAGCGCTACCGGCGCAAGACGCACGGCTTTCGCATCCGGATGTCCACCCCGGGAGGCCGGCAGGTGATCAAGGCGCGGCGCCGCAAGGGTCGCAAGCGCCTGACGCCCGCGCCCGTGCGGTGAAGCGCCGCGAGCGGCTCTCCGGTCGCCGCCGGTTCGCCGCGGTGCGGGCTGGACGCGCCTCCGCGGGCACGGCCGCCCTCCGCGTCCACGTCGCCGCCAACGGCCTGCCCCACGCCCGCCTCGGCTTCGCGGTGCCCAAGTCCGCGGGGGGCGCGGTCGAGCGCAACACCATCCGCCGCCGCCTGCGCGCCGCCCTGGAGCCGCACCGTCCCGAGCTGGCCGGTCTCGACGTCGTGGTCAGCGCCTCCGCCGCGGTCCTGGCGATGCGCTTCGCCGACCTCGCCACCGAGCTGTGGCGCTGCATCGGCGCTGCCCGCAGCCGGATGGCGGAGAATGGCCGGACCAGGCCCGGCCCGCTCCGGGCGCTGAGCCCCACACCCGCATGACCCGCGCCAGCATCCTGTTCATCCGGCTCTATCGGGTCACCCTCGGCCCGATCTTCGCGCTGTTCAGCCAGTGCCGCTACCAGCCGACCTGCTCCCACTACGGGCAGGAGGCGATCCAGCGCCACGGCTTCCGGCGCGGGTGGTGGCTGGCGCTGCGGCGCATCGGCCGCTGCCATCCCTTCTACGAAGGGGGGTACGATCCCGTCCCGGAGAGATACGTGAGCTGGCGTGAAGCCCGCCGTCGCCGCCGCGCCGAGAAGACCGCGGCCCACACCGGGAGTGCGTCGTGAACCCCGCGCAGTCGATCGGCGACTTCTTCTACTACGTCTTCCAGGTCCCCATCCAGTGGCTGCTGGAGCACCTGCACAACTTCTTCGCCCACGGCGTGGGGTCCGCCATCGGCGCCTTCGGCCTGGCGGTCATCGTCACCACGCTGGTCATCCGCACCCTGCTCTTCCCCCTCTTCACCTGGCAGCTGCGCACCTCGCGGCGCATCCAGGCGGAGCAGCGCAAGATCGCGCCGCAGATGACCGAGCTGCGCAAGAAGTACAAGAAGGACCCGCAGAAGCTGAACGCGGAGATGATGAAGCTCTACAAGGAGCACAACATCAACCCGCTCTCCCAGCTCAGCGGGTGCCTGCCCATCCTGGTGCAGTGGCCGATCATCGCCGAGCTCTACCGCGCCATCAGCTCGGTGCAGAACACGCTGCACTCGGACCTCGGCTTCCTGTGGATCTCCAACGTCACCCAGAGCGGGCTGAAGTCCTGCTGCACGGCGGCCAACAACCAGGTCGACTACGTGCAGGCGCTGAGCCATCCCACCGTGCTGATCCTGCCGCTGCTGGCCGCGGGGGCGACGCTGATCCAGTCGAAGATGATGGCCCCGCCGATGCGGCCGGACATGTCCGACCAGGAGCGGCAGATGGCCAAGATGTCGCGGCAGATGATGTTCATCATGCCGGCGATGGTCTTCGTCTTCGGCATGGTCTTCCCCTCGGGGATCGCGCTGTACTGGGTGACCCAGAGCATCTTCATGATCATCCAGCAGTACATCGTTGTCGGCTGGGGCGGCTTCAAGGTGCCGCCGTGGTTCCCCGGTGCAGGGCGGGTGACGCCGCTCTCCTTCCCGCCGGCCCCCGCGCCCGCCGCGGCGCTGGCCGGGGCGTCGAGCAACGGCCAGGCGAAGGACGAGCCCGCGCCGCAGCGCACCGGCGCCGCCGCGGGTGGGGCGGCACGCAATCGAAGTGGAGGCGGTGCACGCCGCAACAAGCGGCACCGCTGAGCAACACCGTGCCGGCGGCAGCCGGGCAGGAGGCAGTGTGAGCGAGATCGAGACGGGAGAGCCCGTCACCACGACCACGGGGAGCGAGGGAGAGGAGTCGGTCGAGGCGCGCGGCGCCACCATCACCGAGGCCGTCACACGGGCGCTCGACCAGCTCGGCATCAGTCGCGACGAGGCCGAGATCGAGGTTCTCAACGAGGGCGCCCGGGCCATCCCCGGCGAGCGCCTCACCGGCTCCGAGGCGCGGGTCCGGGTGCGGCGCATGGACGCCTACTCCTCCCGCGCGCGGTCCCTCCTCGAAGAGCTGCTGACCCGCATGGAGATCCCCGCCCGGGTCACCGTGCGCCGGGCCGGTCCCTCCAAGGGCGTGGAGCCGGGACACGAGCCGGTCATCCTCGACATCTCCGGCGACGACCTCGGCCTGCTGATCGGCTGGCGCGGTGAGAACCTGCGCGCCCTGCAGACCGTGCTCAACCTGATGATGGGCGACAACGAGGCCGAGGGCCGCCGCCTCATCCTCGACGTGGAGCGCTACCGCGCCCGCCGCGAGGAGCGGGTGCGTGAGCTGGCCGTGCGTGTCGCCCATCGGGTCAAGCGCACCGGCGAGCGCATGGTGCTGGAGCCGATGCACGCGTACGAGCGTCGCGTCGTCCACATCACCCTGGAGGGCGACGAGGGGGTGCGCACCGAGTCCACCGGCGCCGAGCCGGCGCGGCGGGTGACCATCCATCCCACCGGCCCGGCGCGCGGCGGCCCCCCGCACCCGGACGAGACGCGTGGCACCTTCCACGGCATCCCCCGCGGACCGCGGCCCGGCGGCGGTGGCGGCGGCTTCCGGCGTCCCGGCGGGCCTGGCGGCGGCCGCCCAGGAGGCGGGCGTCCCGACTACGGACGAGGGCCGCGGTACTCCTAGGCCTCCCGGGGGTGCGCGCCACCTGCGCCCTGGCGGGGCTGCTGGCGCTCGCCGCCTGCGGGTCGTCGGGCGCGCCGGTGGCGCCCACGCTGTCCCCTCGCAGCGCGTCGTCGTACCTGCTCACCCTCGACGAGCTGCGCACGCCCGGCTTCGCGGTGGTGGAGGCGGCGCACAGCGTCTCGGCGGCGTGCCCGGCGGCGACGGAGCGCTACTTCCGCGCCGTGCCCGACCTGGCCACCGCCAACGGGCCCGTCGACGTGCGCACCACCGTGCTGCGCTGCGACACCGTCGCAGCCGCGTCCACCGCGTACGCCACGGTGACCCGCCAGACCGACGCGGTGAGCGGCGAGGTCGCGGAGTCGGCGGGCGCCCTCGGCGACGTCGCCCACGCCGACGAGCTGCACACCAGCGGGCAGGGCGTGGGTCTCGCCGAGGTGACGCTCACCTGGCGCACGGCCAACCTGGTGAGCACGTTGATCGTGCGAGAGCGCGACACGGGAGGCGGTCTCGCCGACGCACTGATCCTGGCGCACCAGCAGAGTGCGCACTTCTAGCCGCGCGGCGCCGTCACACGGGCGCTCCCGACGCCCGCGGCGGGCACACCGGTAGACTCCGCGGACCGTGTCCGACGGCGCGTACCGCCTCACCCGCCTCCCCAGCGGCGCGCGCATCATCACCGCGCCGATGCGAGAGCGCGCGTCCGTCGCCGTCGCGGTGATGTTCGCCGTCGGCTCGCGCTACGAGGACGAGCGCACCGCCGGGCTTGCCCACTTCATCGAGCACATGGTCTTCAAGGGGTCGTCGCGCTACCCCACCGCGCAGGCGATCAGCGAAGCCATCGAGGGCGTCGGCGGGGTGCTCAACGCGGCGACCGACAAGGAGGCGACGCTCTTCTGGGCGAAGGTGCCCGCCGGCAAGCTGCCCCTCGCCGCCGACGTGCTGTGCGACATGGTCTACCACGCCGTCCTCGACACCGCCGAGCTCCACAAGGAGCGCCAGGTGGTGATCGAGGAGCTGCGCATGTACCAGGACAACCCGCAGGACTACGTGCACACGCTCTTCGACGAGGTGATGTGGCCGGACCATCCCCTCGGCCGCGACACCGCCGGCACCGAGGAGACGGTGCGCAGCTTCGAGAGGGACGACTGCCTCGGCTACCTGCGCGAGCACTACCACGGCGACAACGTGGTGATCAGCGTCGCCGGCGCCATCGAGCATGAGGCGGCCATCGAGTCGCTGCAGCCGCTGGTGGGCGCCTGGGGTGAGGGGCGGGTCCCCGACGCGCCGGCCGCTCCGGCGCGCACCGCCACGCAGCGCCTGCGCTTCGTCAACAAGCGAACCGAGCAGGCCAACCTCGTGCTCGGCAGCAACGGCGTCTCCTACCTCGACGAGGACCGCTTCGCCGTCGACATGCTCAACGCGGTGCTCGGCGAGGGCATGTCCTCGCGGCTCTTCCTCACCCTCCGCGAGGAGCAGGCGCTGGCCTACGACGTGCACTCCTTCACCATCAAGCACCGCGACGCCGGAGCGCTGGGCGTCTACGTCGGCTGCGAGCCGCGGCGGGCCAGGCAGGCGGCGGAGGCGGCCATCCGCGAGCTCCATGCCATGGCCGAGCGCCCCGTCGGCGACGCCGAGCTGGCCAAGGCGCGCGAGTACTCCAAGGGGCGGCTGCTGCTCCAGCTCGAGGGCACCAGCTCGCTGTGCAACTACCTCGGGCAGCAGGAGCTGCTGACCGACGAGATCCTCCTGCCCGACGAGGTGGTGCGGCGCATCGACGCCGTGTCGGCCGCCGACATCGTGCGGGTGGCGCGCCGTCTCCTCGAGGGCGGCCTGCGCGCGGCGGTGATCGGGCCCTTCCGCGCCCCCGAGCGCTTCGAGGCGCTGCTCGTCGCCTGAGCCGCTTCATCCATCACGGAGGTGTCATGGCAAACGAACGGACGCTGGTGCTGGTCAAGCCCGACGGGGTGCAGCGCGGCCTGATCGGCGAGGTGGTCGGCCGCTTGGAGCGGCGCGGCCTGCGGCTCACCGGCATGAAGCTGATGCAGATCACCGAGGACCTCGCCGGGCGCCACTACGCCGAGCACCGCGAGAAGCCGTTCTTCGCCGGCCTCGTGTCCTTCATCACCTCGGCACCGGTTGTGGCGATGGTGTGGGAGGGTCCGGGCGCCGTGGCCATGGTGCGCGCCATGATGGGTGCCACCAACCCCGCCAACGCCGCGCCCGGCACCATCCGCGGCGACCTTGCGGTCAGCTTTGGCATGAACGTGATCCACGGCAGCGACTCGGTCGAGAGCGCGGAGCGCGAGGTGTCGCTGTTCTTCGAGCCGGCCGAGGTGCTGCAGTGGGAGCGCAGCATCGACAGGTGGGTGGTCGAGGAGTAGCTAGGCGGCCCGGGTGCGCTGGCGGAGGAAGGCCGAGATCTGCTTGCGGCGCCTGGCCAGCGGCAGCGGCAGCGCCAGGACCAGCGACCCCGCGGCGGTGAGCGTCGGGCCCGAGCCGAGGAAGCCGAAGTGGCTGAACGGCCAGATGCGGATCCAGGCCTTGCCGATGATGTTGTTGCGCGGGATCAGGCCGATCGACCGCGAGTCGCTGGAGAAGTTGCGGTTGTCGCCCATCACGAAGTACTGGTCCTTGGGGATGGTCAGCTCGGTGGGCACGGCGGTGGCCCGGCCGGAGGAGTCGCAGCAGTTCGACATCTCCGTCCAGGGGTCCTTCTTCTGGTCGGGCAGGTAGGGCTCGTTGAGCACCTGCCAGCCGCCCTGGCCGCCGACCTTGAGGAGGATCGCCGTGTGCGGCGGGGCGTTGGGGTTCTTGGGGTCGACGTAGCGGCCGTCGATCTTGATGATGTCGCCGGGCAGGCCGATCACCCGCTTGATGAAGTCGCGGCTCGGGCTCTCCGGCGGGATCAGCACGACGATGTCGCCGCGGTCGGGGCCGTGGAAGTGGTACGAGATCTTGTTGGCGAAGAGCAGGTCGCCGTTCTGCAGCGTCGGCACCATCGACTCGCCCTCGACGCGCACCGTCTGCAGGGCGAAGGCGATGACCAGGTAGATGGCGCCGGCGAGGAGCAGGACCTCGATGATGTCGCGCACCAGGGTGCGGCGTCCCCGCTTCGTTTTCGGGGGGGTCGGGGGGACGGCGACCTGCGACACAGCGCTGGAGTATAGGGTCCGAGCCAGGAGCGGCGACTCCGCTCCGCGGGTTCTGGCCGACCTTGGCACAAACAAACGTTTGCGCCAGGATTTCAGCCCGGTTCTAGAGCTCGGGTCCCCCCAGGCGGGTGTAGAGGGCGTCGAGCTCCTCGTCGCTGTAGAAGTCGACGATCAGGCGGCCGCCGCCCCGCCGCCGGCGCTGCAGGGTGACCCGGGTGCCGAGCGCCTCCTCCAAGCCGCGCTGCAGGGCGGAGTCGTCGACGCCGAGCGGCTCGGCGGCCTGTGGAGGGCGTCCGGGGCGCGGTGCGGTGGCTGCCGGGGCCGCATTCTGCTGCTGCACCAGCTGCTCGACGCGCCGCACGCTGAGACCCTCCGCCTCGATCTGGCGGGCGAGGCGCTCCTGATCCGGTGCGGGGAGGGGGAGGAGGGCGCGGGCGTGGCCCGCGCTGAGCCGGCCGTCGGCGACCGCCTCCTGCACCGCCGCGGTGAGGCTGAGCAGGCGCACGGTGTTGCTGACCGCGCTGCGGCTGCGACCCATGCGCAGGCCGATCGCCTCGTGGGAGAGGCCGAAGGTGTCGGCGAGGCGGGCGTACGCGGCCGCCTCCTCCAGCGGGGAGAGCTGCGCCCGCTGCAGGTTCTCGACCAGAGCCAGCTCGAGGGCGTGGCGCGCCGAGTCGGTGGCGGGTCGGAGGATGGCCGGGATGGTGGCGACGCCCGCCTTCTGGGCGGCGCGGAGGCGGCGCTCTCCGGCGACGAGTCGGTAGCGGTCGCCGGACAGGCGCTCGACGACGATGGGGTGGAGCAGGCCGTGGGTCTGGATCGACTCGGCCAGCGCGGCGATGCCCTCCTCGTCGAAGCCGCGTCGCGGCTGCTCCGGGTTGGGCTCGACGCTGCCGGGGCTGACCTCGATCAGCCCGCTCTCGGTGGCCTCGCGCTCGTCGGGCTCCGCGGCCGCCGCCTGGCGCGCGCTGGCCGCCGCGGCGGAGCTGGTGAGCAGTGCGTCGAGACCCCGGCCCAGGCCGCGGCGCTTCGGGGAGGGCGGTGGCTGCTGGCTCATCCAGGCTGCGCCCGGGCCGGCAGCGCCGCCGCCCGCCGCATGCGGGCGTCGAACTCCTCGGCGAGGCGGCGGTAGGCGACGGCGCCGCGGCTGCTGGGGTCGTACCGGCTGATCGGCAGGCCGTGGCTGGGCGCCTCGCTGAGGCGCACGTTGCGCGGCACGATGGTGTCGAAGACGTCGTCGGGGAACTGCTTGCGCACCTCGTCGACCACCTGGGTGGCCAGGGTGAGCCGGGCGTCGAACAGGGTCATCACGATTCCCGCGATGGCCAGGTGGGGGTTGAGCTCACGGCGAAGCAGCCCGATGGTGTGGGTGAGCAGGCCGAGGCCCTCCAGCGCGTAGTACTCGCACTGGATCGGGATGAGCAGTGAGTCGGCGGCGACGGCGGCGTTGACGGTGAGCAGGCCGAGGCTGGGCGGGCAGTCGAGGAAGACGTAGTCGAGGTCGCCGTGGAGCGCGTCGAGGGCGTAGCGGAGGCGCATCTCGCGCAGCGGCATGCTCACCAGCTCGATCTCGGAGCCGGCCAGGGCGATGTGGCTGGGGACCAGGTCGAGGTTGGGGACCAGGGTGTGGATGCGCGCCGCCGCCAGCGGCTGTCCGAGCACGACGACGTCGTAGATGCTGGTCTCCACGTCGGCGCGGTCGATGCCCAGGCCGGACGTGGCGTTGGCCTGCGGGTCGCAGTCCACGATGAGCACCCGCCGGCCCATGTCGGCGAGCGCGGCGCCCAGGTTGAGCGTGGTCGTGGTCTTGCCGACGCCGCCCTTCTGGTTGGCGACGGCGATGGTCCGGGTGGGCACGACCGCGGATTATGCGGCCAGGTCCGGCGGGGCCGTTCGCCGTTGGCGGTTGGGTGGTTTTCCCCAGGTCGTCCACGGCCCGGAGGTGCCGTTTTGAGGCGGAAAGCACACAGCGGCTGTGGAACGCTGGGGAAAACCGGCGGTCAGGAGGCGAGGGCGTTTCACGTGAAACCTCGCGGCCTGCGCCGTCTGTGGCGTTTCACGTGAAACGCCGTGCTCAGGAGCCGAGCAGGCCCAGCAGGATGATCCCGTCGTAGACCGCGTGGGCCAGGATCGCCGGCCACAGCCCGCCCCATTTGCGGAGCACGCCGAAGAGGAGGCCGAGCAGCACCAGGTAGAGGTTGGCGGGGGAGGGGAAGCCGTTGCAGAGGTACTGGAGGTGGTAGCTGGCCCAGACCACCGACGAGAGCAGGATCCCGACACGCGGCTGCAGCGCCCCGCGGAAGAGGATCTCCTCGCACACACCGGCGGCGACCGCGATCCCAGCCTGCTCCAGGCTGGTGCGGCCGACACCGACGACGGCCTGCTCGGCCTGGACGTTCTGCGCCACGCAGGAGGCGGTGGCGAGGTGGTTGAGCAGGTCGACGACGAACCCGCCGACCGGCACCAGCACGACGCCCGCGGCGATGCCGACCACCCACCACGGCAGGCGCAGGGGCCACAGGCCGAGGCGCTCGGCCGTCTCGCGCAGGTTGCGCCGCACCACGGGCCCCACGGACGCGACCGCGATGGCCAGGAAGGGCACCTCGCCGAGCATCAGGTCGCGGGCCGTGGGACCGGACGACGGATGCAGGGTCGGGGTGCCGGCCGGCTGCCCGGTGGTGCCGGTGCCTGTGCTGAGGTTGGCGGCGAGGCTCTCGAAGAGGAGGAAGATCGCCAGCCAGGAGATCGGCGCGCCCGGCCTCAGGTGCCGCAGTCCAGGAACCCGGCTCGTGCCCTTGTAGAAGAGCAGCAGTGAGATGCCGCCCGCCGCGACCTGCAGCGCGCCGCTGGCGATTTCCCCGTTGCGGTCCACGGTCGAGGTGGTGCCGCCGTTGGCCCCGGCGAGGCTGAGCAGACCGACGATCACCGCCAGCCCGGCTCCCGCGACGATGACCGCCCGGGCGACCGCAGCGGCCGTGCCGAACGGCGCCGCCAGGGTCGTGCCCCGCGTCCCGCCTTCCCGGCCCGGCTCCGGCGGCGGGCCCTCGGCCGCCTGGACGGCGAGGACCGCCAGGACCACCAGCGCCCAGGTGATCGCGTCGCTCACGGTCGGCCTCCCATCCGGCGCACCATACCCATCCGGCACGCGCGGGCGCGCACGGATGGCGGCGGCGCGCCTGCACCCGCTGCGCCGTCCGCGTGCGGTTCAATGCCCGCCGTGGCCCCCGTCGCAGCCTCCCCCCAGCGCAGCCTGACCGTTCGCGTCGCCACCGAGGCCGATCGCCCTGCCTGGGACCGCTTTGCCCTCCGGGAGGCGGGGGGCAACCTGCTGCAGACGTGGGGCTGGGCCGAGCTGAAGCGCGACTACGGCTGGCAGGTCGATCGCGCCCTCGCCGAGGGCGAGGCCGGCCGTGTCGACGGGGTGCTGCACGTGCTGACGCGGCGAGGCACCGGCGGCATCGCATTCGCCTACGCACCACGCGGCCCCGCCATCCGCGGCGTCGACGGCGGCGAGCCGGTGGCGGCCGCCCTGGTCGCGTGGGCACGCACGGCCGCCAGGCGCAGGCGCGCCTTGGTCCTCAAGCTCGACCCAGAGTGGCGCATCGACGACCCGGCCACCGCGCGGCTGGTCGGCGCGTTGCAGCTGCGCGACAGCCCCTACGACGTCCAGCACCGCAAGACCTGGCTCGTCTCCCTCGACGGCGGCGAGGACGCGGTGCTGTCGCGGGTCAAGTCGAGCACCCGCAACCACATTCGCAAGGCCGAGCGGGGCGGTGTGCACATCGAGCTGCGCAGCGACATGGAGGCCGTCGACACCTTCCACCCGCTGTTCCGGGAGACGGTGCAGCGCAGCGGCTTCGTCGGCCGCGACCTCGCCTACCACCGTGCCGTCGTGCGCCACCTGGGCGGGAGCTGCCCCGTGGTCACCCTGCTCGCCAGGGTCGAGGGCGAGGCCGTGGCGGGGATGATCGCCGTGGCCGCCGGGTCGCGGTTGGTGTACCTGTTCGGCGGCAGCTCGCTGCGGCACTCGCGCCTGCAGCCCGCCTACCTGATGCACTGGGAGGCCATCCGCTGGGGGCTGCAGCAGGGCTGCAGTGTGTACGACATGTGGGGCGTTCCCAATCACGAGGACCCTGCCGAGGACGGTGCCGGCTACTACGAGTTCAAGCGGCGCTGGAACGGCGAGGTGGTGCGGCACATCCGCTGCCAGGACGTCCCCTTGTGGCCGGCTCTCGGGCCGCTTCCGCGCTTGGCCGAGCGAGCGGCTCTGCGGGGGCGACCGCTTCTCACGTAGGGCGTTGTGTGCGGCTCGTTCGTGTGCGAACAAACGTTCCCTTCCTGCAACGAGAGCCGGCAGGGGCTCCGTACAATCTCGGGCCATGCCCGCACGCAAGGCCGCGTACCACTGGCGCTTCGTCTGCTCCACCCCGGTCCGCGAGGTCTTCGCGGTGACCGAGCAGATGGTGGGCACGCCGCCCTACCGCTTCGAGCCCGCCGGGCCCGACCGCGCTCGCATCGTCGAGGCAGAGCGCAAGCACTTCCTCTTCGGCCAGTTCTCCAAGAAGGTGCGCCGCCCGCGCTGGATCGACGTGGCGGCGCGCGAGACGGAGGCGGGCACCGAGGTGGAGGTGAGCGCGACGCGCGGCAAGGCACCCAGGTCACGGGCGCTGCAGGTCGTGCAGCTGCTCACCCGCGGGGTGCGCGACCGCCGCACGGTGTACCGCGACCGCAGCATCCCCGACGGGCCGATCACCCTGGTGGCGTCGTGGGCGGGCATGGAGTACGCGATCTACCTCGAACCTCGCTACGACGCGCCGCGCGGGGAGCGGGTGCACACCGCCTCGCCCATCTCCGCGATCGGCATGCACGGCACCACCTGGGTGAAGGTGCGCCTGGCGAGCGGCGCCGAGGGCTACATCGAGCGCGACCAGGTCGTGCCCGCGCCGTCCGAGTCGAGCCGTGCCGCACAGGTGCGCACGGCCACCTTCGGCTGAGCGCTTAAACGCGAAAGCCGGGCCGCCCGACTGGGCAACCCGGCCTCTGCGCAAAGAGGAGAGCCAACCGCACTAGTGGGATGCGGTTGTGCGCCTCCAGGGAATTGCGATCCCGGCGGTCAGCTCGTCGCTCCCGCGCACGTCTGGACGCAATGACTACTATCGGGCATCGGCAAGACCCTCCTTTTTTCGGGAGTGCCGGCGCCCGGTCACCGCTGCGTCGTTCTCGATGGCGGGTGGCGCTCGGCCGGAGACGCGCCGTCAGTGTACCCGCTGCCGGGCCGCCCGGAGCCTGTCGATTCGCTCAGGTGGTGGCGGGGTCTGGATCGCCGAGATCCTGCGCCAGGGCGGCGCGCGTCTCCCGCGAGAGCGTCGCGGCGGCGCTGTAGCCCGGGTGGTCGATGACCACCTCGACCGGGGCGTCGCCGGCGAGCTTGCGTCGTTGCTCAGGGGTGAGCAGGAAGCGCACGAAGTGCACCGCGCTGATGCGGTCCTCGCGGGCGTGGCCTGGCTCGAACTCGGCGGGGATGCGCTCGCCGTCGACCATGAGGGAGAGGCCCTCGGTCTCCAGCCCGATCAGCGAGTCGAGGTCCGCCTTGATGCGGGCGCGGTCGGTGACCTCGACGAAGAAGGTGGCCCGCAGCTCGCCGTCGCCGGCGACGAGGTCGTTGTAGACGCGCACCTCCTCGGCGATCTTCTCCGCGTCGCGGATGTTCTCGACGCGGAGCATCTCCTCGATCTGGAAGAGCACGGTGTCGCGGTTCTCGAAGTGCAGCGAGACGCGGTCGCCGACGGGCACCCGGCGGACGGCGCGCTCGGCGCGGACCCGCGCGCGCATCTGGTCGCGGACGCGGAGGTAGTCGTCGACGGGGATGACGTCCTGGGGGGTGAGCTTGCGCACGCCTCCAGACTACCCATCCCGGGACTGCACGGAACGCGCGGGCCCGGGCGCCGGATGACCACAGCTGGGGGTCTGTCCGGCACGCTGACGCGCGCCAGGTTCGGGGGAGCCCCCCCAGGCCATCATCCGCCGCTGGAGTGCGGCCGGATGACAGCCTTCCGCGGTCTGTCCGGCACGCTGACGCGCGTCAGGTTCGGGGGAGCCCCCCCAGGCCATCATCCGCCGCTGGAGTGCGGCCGGATGACAGCCTTCCCCCCGGTAGACTCGGCGGGTGCTGCTCCCGGACACCGCCGGCCGCTCGGCCGCGGGACACCTCGTCGTCGGCGGGTGTGACCTGGTCGACCTGGCCGCCCGCTTCGGGACGCCGCTGTACGTCTACGACGAGGCGACGCTGCGGTCGCGCCTGCGCGGCTACCGGGCGGCGCTGCGCTCCTGGCCGGCGGGTGGCGACGTGCTCTACAGCGCGAAGGCGTACCTCAGCCCGGCGATGGTGCGGCTGCTGGTCGAGGAGGACTGCGGGATCGACGTGGTCAGCGGCGGCGAGCTGGCCGTGGCGCTGCGCTTCGGGATGGACGCGGCGCGGATCGGGTTCCCGGGAAACAACAAGGACGAGTCCGAGGTGCGTGCGGCCGTCGACGCGGGCGTCGGGCACCTCGTCGTCGACTCCGAGCACGAGCTGTCGATGCTCGCGGCCCTGCCGGAGGCCTCGGGCGCAGGCGTGATGCTGCGCGTGTCGCCCGGGATCAAGCCGGACACCCACGACTTCATCAGCACGGGCCAGCTCGACTCCAAGTTCGGGTTCTCCATCGAGACGGGCGCGGCGCACGACGCCCTGCGTGCGGCGCTCCAGGCGAGCGGGCTCGACGTGCGCGGCGTGCACATGCACATCGGCTCGCAGATCTTCGACCTGGGCTGCTACCCGGCCGCCGTGGAGATGGTCGCCGACTTCCTTGCGGGCGCGCGCGATTCGCTCGGCTTCACCGCGCGCGAGGTGAGCGTGGGCGGTGGTCTGGGCATCGCCTACACCGACGACGACGACCCGCCGACGCCCGCTCAGTTCATGCAGATCGTGACCGAATCTGTGCGCCGCAGCTTCGAGGCGCGCGGGCTCCCGCTGCCCGCGCTCATGGTCGAGCCGGGCCGCAGCGTCGCCGGGCCTGCCGGCCTCGCGGTGTACACGGTGGGCGCGCGCAAGGAGATCCCCGGGGTACGCACCTACGTCTCCGTCGACGGTGGCATGGGCGACAACATCCGCCCCAAGCTGTACGGCGCGCGCTACCAGCCGGTGATGGTGGTCGACGCTCCTGACCGGCCGGTCGAGACCGTGTCGCTGGCGGGACGGTACTGCGAGTCGACCGACATCCTGGTGCGCGACTGCACCCTGCCGCGGCTGCAGCCCGGCGACCTCGTCGCCCTGCCGGCGGCGGGGGCCTACTCGCTGGCGATGGCCTCGAACTACAACGTCAACTTCCGGCCCGCGGTCGTGTTCGTCGCCGCCGGCGCGGCGCGCCTGGTGCGGCGGCGGGAGACTCTCGACGACCTGCTTCGCTGCGAGGTGCTGGAGGAGGCCGTTGTCGAGACACCGTGATGCGGCCGGCGGCCGTGCGCGCCGCGACGGCTGACGAGAGGGGCGTCACGGTGGACACGCTCCCGCGCGACGGCGCCACCCCGCCCGACGACCAGCCCTACCGCCTCCCCTCCCCGCTGCAGCAGCCGGGTGAGGGGCTGCCGGTGGCGCCCGCCGCCCCGCGCATCCCCCGCGCGCTGCGCGCCTTCAACGGAATGCCGCCGGCTGCACCGGACACGACGCCGCCAGGCGTCAGTCCTGCACCGTCGCGGTCGCGCTCGCGCGAGCCGCAGCGCACCATGCGCGACCTGCTGCTCGACGCCGCGCCCGAGGAGCCGGAGGACGCGGGGCTGATGGCCGGCCTCCGCTCCGCCTGGCGACGGTGGCGGCGTCCGGTCGACGACCTCGACGAGGACGGCTCGGGCTGAGCCGCTAGAGCGGCTGCCGCCCGATGAACCCGGAATCGCGGTCGTGCCAGTGGCCGACCTCGTCCTCACCGACGCGCCAGCAGAGGTAGACGGCGGCCCCGTTGCGCTCGGCAGGGAAGTCGACCAGCCCGCTGGCGGGGTCGCGGACGACGACGCCGAGACCTTCGATCTCCGCGGCGATGCGGCCGAACTCGTCGCCGGTCGCCATCACGTCGCGAGCCGCGACGCCTCCGCCGTTGCCCGCGGCCGCGGCGCGCAGCCGCTGCAGCAGCGCGCGGTCACCGAGCCGTTGCTGCGCCTCTTGGAGGCGTGCCAAGAGGGGACGCAGCGCCGGCAGCAGCGCGTTCGCCTCGTCGCGGGTGAAGAGCCGCTCGTCCATCGCAGGCGGCGATGCTACCCCGACGGGGGCGTCAGTAGATGCCCAGCTCCAGCTTGGCCTCGTCGGAGGCCATCACCCGCGGGTCCCAGGGCGGCGACCACACGAGGTTCACCGTCACGTCCTTGACCCCGGGGAGCGGAGTGCAGACGGCATGCGCCTGTGCCTGGATGACGCCGCCGAGCGGGCAGTAGGGCGACGTCAGCGTCATGTCGATGTTGAGCAGGCCGGCGTCGTCGAGGTCGACGTCGTACACGAGTCCGAGCGAGACGATGTCGATGCCGATCTCGGGGTCGTAGACCTGGCCGAGCGCGGCGCGGATCAGCTCGGGGCTGGCCTTCTCGCCGTTGCCCTCGGCGGGCGCGGTCCGGGTGGTGGGGTCGAGCTCACTCATGGACGTGTGTCTCCTCGTCGTCGTCCCCCGCGTCGCCCTCCAGGCCGCGCAGCAGCGCGTTCCACGGCAGCACCGCGCACTTGATGCGCACCGGGTACTGGCGCACGCCCTGCAGCGCCTCCAGGTCGCCGAGGTCGTCAGGGTCGGCGCCCTGCGTCAGCATCTCTTTGAAGCGGCGTCCCAGCGCGGCGGCGTCGCCGCTGCTGCGCCCCGCCACCTCCTCGCACATCATCGAGGCCGAGGCCTGGCTGATCGAGCAGCCCCGCCCGGTGAAGCCGACGTCCTCGACGGTGCCGTCCTTGACCCGCAGCGTCAGCGTCACCTCGTCGCCGCAGAGCGGATTGCTCGCCTCCACAGCCACGTCCGCCTCCGCCACCGGCCGCTTGCGCCGGGGGTTGCGGTAGTGGTCGAGGATGATCTCGCGGTAGAGGTCGTCGTCGACCCCGTGAAATCCGACTGCCATGGTCAACATTGTACCCACCGTGCGTCGGGCCACGCCCGTCGCTTGACGGGAATGCCAGTGATCTCTGGCGGCACAGGTGTTCGTCGCAGCGCTCGTCGGGTGCGACGATTCTGGTCGATGAGCGAACGGATGGAACCTGCTGGTGCCGTTCTGCTCGCGGGCTTCGTCTCGGCGACGGTGTGCACCGTGTCGGTGGCGCTCTTCGGAGTTCTCATGCCTCGTGCCATCTTCGGGTTCAATGTCGAAGAGGTGGAGCGGTATCCAACCTGGCGCTTCGTGACCCAGCAGCAGGTCACCGTCGCCGCCTGAGCTCGGCGGTCGCGGCCCGCCATGCCCTGTCTTGACGCCATGTGACGGCGCGGACAGACTCCTCGCAAGCGGCGGGTGGGGGACGACGAGGAGGCAAGCCAATGTCGGTGCGCGACGCGTATCAGCGGCTTCACGACGCATTCAAGGGCAAGGACGAGGCGGCGCTGCGGGCGGCGGCCGCGCCCGACGTGGAGTTCGTCATGCCGGGGATGGCCGTTACCGGCATCGACGCCTACATGGAGATGGCGCGCGTGTGGTGGAACGCCTTCCCCGACCTCGACATGACGGTCAGGAGCGTCACCGTCGACGGCGACACCGCGGTCGAGGAGGGAGTCTTCCGCGGTACCCACACGGGGGCCATGCCGAGCCCCGACGGCCAGCTGATCCCGCCCACCGGCCGGCGCGTCGAGCTCGCCTATGCCGACTTCTTCACGGTCCGCGACGGCGTGGTGCAGTCGGACCGGCTCTACATGGACCGGATGGCCATGCTCGAGCAGCTCGGCCTCATCCCCGCGCCCGGAGCCGCTGCACCGGCGGGCTGAGACCGGCCCAACCGCGATCAGACGCGGAAGACCCGCTTGACCTCCTGGAGCGCGGCGCCCAGGGCGTCGATCTCCTCGTGGGTGGTGTAGAGGTAGGCGGAGGCGCGGGCGGTGGCCGCGACGTCGAGGCGGCGCATGAGGGGCTGGCAGCAGTGGTGGCCTGCCCGGATGGCGACGCCCTCGCGGTCGACGATGGTGCCCACGTCGTGCGGGTGCACGTCGGCGACGTTGAACGACACCGTGCCGCCGCGCTGCGACAGGTCGGCGGGACCGTGCACGGTGATGCCGCCCAGCTCGCCGAGCATCGAGACCAGGTGGGCGGTCAACGACTGCTCGTGTGCGTGGACGGCCTCGAGGCCGACGGCGTCGAGGTAGTCGCAGGCGGCGACGAGCCCTGCGGCGCTGGCCACGTCCGGCGTGCCCGCCTCGAACTTGTGGGGGACCACGTTCCACGAGGAGCGCTGCAGCTCGACCTTCATGATCATCGAGCCGCCGCCGAGGAACGGCGGCATGCGCTCCAGCAGCTCGGGACGCGCCCACAGCACCCCCGCGCCCATCGGCCCGCACATCTTGTGCCCCGAGAAGGCGAGGAAGTCGACGTCGAGGTCGCGCACCGACACCGGCATGTGCGGCACCGACTGCGCGGCGTCGACGCACACCAGGACGCCGCGCTCGTGCGCCATGCGGGTGATCTCGCGCACCGGGTTGATCGTCCCCAGGACGTTGCTCTGGTGCGCAAGCGTGATCAGCCTGGTGGGCGGCTCCAGCAGCGCCGGCAGCGCGTCCATGTCCAGCGTGCCGTCGTCGAGCACCGGGACGGAGGCGAGCTGGAGGCCGCGGCGCTCGGCCGCGAGCTGCCAGGGCACCAGGTTGCTGTGGTGCTCCATCTCGGTCACCACGACGCGGTCACCGGGCGCGAGCAGCTCACGTGCGTACGACGAGGCCACCAGGTTGAGCGCCTCGGTGGTGTTGCGCAGGAAGACGACCCCGTCCGCAGACGGCGCGCCGATGAACTGCGCGACCCGCGAACGAGCGTTCTCGAAGACGTCGGTCGCCTCGTTGCCCAGGGTGTGCACGCCGCGATGCACGTTGGCGTTCGAGTGGCGGTAGTAGCCCTCGATCGCCTCCAGGACGCTGACCGGCTTCTGCGACGTCGCCGCCGAGTCGAGGTAGACGAGCGGCTTGTCGCCGATGCGCCGCGAGAGGATGGGGAAGTCGGCCCGGATGCGCGCCACGTCCAGCGGCGATGCTGGCAGGGCGCCGGCTCGCGCGGGCAGCGCGCTCATGCCGCCTCCTCTTCGCTCAGTGCGAGCTGCAGCACTCCGTCGACGACCTGCACCTGGTGCACGCGCACGGGCAGCACAGCGGGCAGCGCCGTCGGCTCCCCGGTCTGCAGGTCGAACGCCGAGCCGTGCAACGGGCACTCGACGGTGCAGAAGTCACAGTCCAGCTCGCCCTCGCTGAGGGAGGCCTCGGCGTGGGAGCAGGTGTCGTCGACGGCGTAGAAGGTGCCGTCGCAGTTGAAGATGGCGATGGGGACGCCGTCGATCTCGACCCGTGCCGCGTGGCCGGGCGGGATGTCGCCGGCGGGCGCGATGGTGATCCAGTCGCTCACAGCGCACCGTCCTCCGCAGCCTCGAGACCGGCCTGCGAGCGGCCGTGGATCTCGGCGTCGAGCAGGCGCGCCACCAGGTCGCGGACACCCGCATGCGGGGTGCGGTCGAGGGCGTCCTGCATGAAGCCGCGGACGATCAGCCGGTCGGCCTCCTCCCGCGGCACGCCGCGCGATTCGAGGTAGAAGCGCTGCTCGTCGTCGATGTGCCCGGCGGTGACGCCGTGCGAGCAGCGCACGTCGTTGGCCTTGATCTCCAGCCGGGGGATGCCCGACGCCTTGGCGCCCTCGCCGAGCATGAGGTTGCGGTTCTGCACGTAGCCGTCGGCGTGCTGCGCCTGCTTCTCGACGTCGATGAGGCCGCTGTAGACGCTGACCGCCTTGTCGCGCACGGCCACCTTGTGGACCAGGTCGCTGTGCGTCGACTCGCCGCGGTGGCGCTGCAGGGACTGCAGGTCGAGGTGCTGGGTCTCGTCGCCGAAGCAGACGCCGGTGAGCAGCGCCTCGCTGCCGTTGCCGTCGAGCAGCGCGTCCCAGTAGACCTTCTGCAGGCGGCTGCCCAGCGTCGCCCCGAACACGCGCAGCCGCGCGTTGCGACCGAGCACGGCGCGATGGGTGGCGAAGTGCCACGCGCCTGCGCCCCACTGCTGGACGTGGTGGTAGTCGAGGCGGGCGCCGTCGCCGAGCACCATCAGCGCGGCGGCGCTGCAGAGCAGAGGAGCCGGGCCCGCGGGCGAGGCGTAGGCGTCGACGAGGGTGAGCGACGCGTTGTCGTCGAGCACCGCCAGGGTGGCGGGGAAGATGGCGCCGTTGTCGCCGGCCACGCTGTAGGCGGCCCACACAGGCACGCGCGCGTCCACCGAGCGCGGCACGTAGACGAAGACGCCCGTGCGCCAGAGCGCGTCCCACAGCGCCAGGAACTTCGACTCGCCGACACGCACCGCCGCCAGGGCGCGCTGCACCAGCTCCGGGTGGTTGTGCGCCGCCTCCTCCAGGGTGGAGACGATGACGCCCTGGGCGGTGAGCATGTCCATGTCGTCGCAGGCGCGCAGGCCGCGACGGGTCACCGCCAGGAAGGCGGAGTCCGGGGCCGCCTCGGCGCGCAGCGAGCGCATCGCCTCCAGCAGCGCCTCGCCCTGCACCACGGTGGTGGGCGGCTCGACGCTGAAGGCGTCGAGGTCCAGCTTGGCGATGTCGGTGCGGCGCCAGTCCTCGTCGCGCATGTGGTCGGGCATGGGCAGCGAGGCGAAGGCCTCCCAGGCGGCGCGGCGGCGCTCCGCGAGCCAGGCCGGGTCGCCCGCGGCGCGTGCCTCAACCGCCGTCGCGGTGATCCCGGCGACGGATTCGACGGTCGCGGCCATCTACCCGACGCTGCCTTCCATCTGCACCGCCAGGAGCCGGTTCAGCTCGACCGCGTACTCCATCGGCAGTTCCTTGACGAACGGCTCGAAGAAGCCGTTGACGATGAGCGCCGTGGCCTCCGCCTCGGGGATGCCGCGCGAGGTGAGGTAGAAGATCTGGTCCTCGCCGATCTTCGACACCGTCGCCTCGTGGCCGAAGGTGACCTCGGAGTTCTCGATGTCGGAGTACGGGTAGGTGTCGCTCTGCGAGGCCTCGTCGAGCAGCAGCGCGTCGCAGCGCACGCTGACCTTGACGTCGTGGGCCTTGGGGTACACCTTGATGTGACCGCGGTACGAGGTGCGCCCGCCGTCCTTGCTGATCGAGCGCGACACGATGTTCGAGGTGGTGTGCGGCGCGACGTGGACGCACTTGGCGCCGGCGTCCTGGTGCTGCCCCTCGCCGGCGAAGGCGGCGCTGAGCACCTCGCCGTGGGCCCGCTCGCCCATCAGGTAGATGGCGGGGTACTTCATGGTGACCTTGCTGCCCAGGTTGCCGTCGATCCACTCGACGGTGGCTCCCTCGTAGGCGATGGCCCGCTTGGTGACCAGGTTGTAGACGTTGTTCGACCAGTTCTGGATGGTCGTGTAGCGGACGTGGGCGTCCTTGTGGGCGATGATCTCGACCACCGCGCTGTGCAGCGAGTCGCTGCTGTAGGTCGGCGCCGTGCAGCCCTCGATGTAGTGCACGTAGGAGCCTTCCTCGGCGATGATGAGGGTGCGCTCGAACTGGCCCATGTTGTCGCTGTTGATGCGGAAGTAGGCCTGCAATGGGATGTCGACGCGCACGCCCTTGGGCACGTAGACGAACGAGCCGCCCGACCACACCGCGCTGTTGAGCGCGGCGAACTTGTTGTCGTTGGGCGGGATCACCGTGCCGAAGTACTTGCGGAAGATCTCCGGGTGGTCGCGCAGCCCGCTGTCGCAGTCGCCGAAGATGACGCCGAGCTTCTCCAGGTCGGCGCGGATGTTGTGGTAGACGACCTCGGAGTCGTACTGCGCCGAGACGCCGGCGAGGAACTTGCGCTCCGCCTCGGGGATGCCGAGCTTGTCGAAGGTGTCCTTGATCGACTGGGGCACGTCGTCCCACTCGCGGCCGCCCTGCTCCTCCATCGGCTTGACGTAGTAGTAGATGTTGTTGAAGTCGATGCCGGAGAGGTCGGCGCCCCATGCGGGCATGGCTCGCTTCTCGAAGTGCTGCAGCGCCTTGAGGCGGAACTTCAGCATCCACTCCGGCTCGTTCTTGTGCGCCGAGATGGCGGCGACGACCTCGGGCGACAGTCCCTTCTCGGTGCGGAACACCGAGACGTCGACGTCGTGGAAGCCGTACTTGTAGTCCTTGGTCAGCTCGTGCGCTTCGACGGCCATCAGGCTGCTCCCGCCGCGACGCCGAGGATGGGGTCGTACCCCGTGTGCTCGATCTCGCGGGCCAGGTCCGCGCCACCCGACTTCACCACCCGCCCGTCGTGGAGCACGTGCACCACGTCGGGGGTGAGGAACTCGAGGATGCGGTAGTAGTGGGTGATGATGAGGATGCCCATGTCGGGCCCCGCCAGGCGCTTGACGCCCTCCGCGACGGTGCGCAGCGCGTCGACGTCGAGCCCGGAGTCGGTCTCGTCGAGGATGGCCAGCCTGGGCCGGAGCAGCGCCATCTGCAGGATCTCGGCGCGCTTCTTCTCGCCGCCGCTGAAGCCTTCGTTGACGTAGCGCGAGCGGAACTGCTCGTCCATCCTGAGCGCGTCCATCTCCCGCTTCAGCGACTGCATGAACTCGCGGGCGGGCATCTCCCTGCCCAGGCTGCGCAGCGAGGCGCGCAGGAAGTTGACCATGGTCACGCCCGGGATCGCCGTCGGGTACTGGAAGCTGAGGAAGACGCCCAGCCGGGCGCGCTCGTCGGGGGTGAGGCTGAGCAGGTCGTGGTCGTCGAAGCTCGCCGCGCCCCGGGTGACCGTGTACTTGGGGTGGCCCATCAGCGTGTAGGCGAGCGTCGACTTGCCCGAGCCGTTGGGCCCCATGAGCGCGTGGATCTCCCCGGACGGGACGCGCAGGTCCACGCCCTTGAGGATCTCCTTGCCGTCGACCTCGGCGTGCAGCCCCTCGACGACCAGCGTCGGCGTGTCAGACATCGATGACCTCGTGCGCTCCGTTTGCAGATGCGGCCTGGAGCTCCGGCTCGTGGCGGACCTCCGGCGCGAAGGCGTCGACCAGGCTGTGGTCGGCGACCAGCTCCTCCAGGGTGGTGGCGCTGAGCACCGCGTCGATGCTCCGCTTCAGCCGCTGCCACAGCGGTCGCGAGGCGCACTCGCCCTCGCGCAGGCAGCTGCCCGTCTCGTAGGTGTGGGCCACGCACTCGACGGGCGCCACCTCTCCGTCGACGAGGGTCACCACGTCCAGCACGGTGATCTCCGCCGGCGGCTTGCCGAGCACGTACCCGCCGTGCACGCCGCGGGTCGACTCGACCAGCCCGCCCCGGCGCAGCGCCCCCGCCAGCTGCTCCAGGTAGGCCAGCGGCAGGCTCTCGACGCGGGCCACCTCCGCCAGGCTCATGGGGCCGCTGCCGTAGGCCTTGGCCAGCTCGGTCATCATGCGCAGCCCGTAGTGGGCCTTGCTGCTGACGCGCATCGAGAACGACGCGGCGGAGGCGGGACGGGAAATTCCGACTGGCACAGTCAGGATTGTACCGAGTCGCCCCGCTCGCCCGCTCTGGCCCGAGGGGTCAGGCGCTGGCCGCCGCCGCTCCCTGGAGCTGGCGGACGGCGCGGACGATGAGCTCCCCCGCGCGGTCGACGTCGTCGGCGGTGGTGGCGCGGCCCAGGGTGCAGCGCAGGGCTCCCGTGGCCAGGGAGGGCGGGAAGCCCATCGCGACGAGAACGTGCGAGGGCATGTGGGCCCCGGAGGAGCAGGCCGAGCCGCCGGAGGCGCAGAGGTCCCAGGAGTCGAGCAGGGTGAGCAGGACCTCGGTGTTGACCCCGGGGAAGGCGAAGGTGGCGAAGCTCGACAGCCGGGGCGCCCCGGCGGCGGTGACCACGGCGTCGGGGATGCCGGTGGCGACCGTCTCGGTGAGGCGCGAGGAGAGGGTGGCCAGTCGCGCCATCTCCGCCTCGCGCTCGGCCGTGACCAGCGTCGCCGCCACCCCGAAGCCGACCACGCCGGGGACGTTCTCCGTGCCGCTGCGGCGCCCGCGCTCATGCCCCCCGCCGCTGATCTGCGGCGACAGGGTGACGCCCTGGCGCACGTAGAGCGCGCCCACGCCCTTGGGGCCGTAGACCTTGTGGGCGCTCACGCTGGCCAGGTCGACGCCCAGCGCGGCGACGTCGAGGGGCAGCTTGCCCAGCGCCTGCACCGCGTCGGTGTGCACGAACGTTCGCGGGTTGCGCGCCCGCACCAGCGCCACCATCGAGCCGACGTCCTGCACCGTCCCGACCTCGTTGTTGGCCAGCATCACCGACACCAGCACGGTGTCGTCGCGCACCGCCCCGGCCACCGCGGCCGGGTCGATGCGGCCGGACCCGTCGCAGGGAACGACGGACACGGTGCTGCGCCCCTCCTCGACGAGCTGCTCTGCGGTCTTGATGACGGCGTCGTGCTCGATGGCGCTGATCACCAGGTGGCGGCCGCGCGACGAGCCCCAGCGGTCGAGCACGCCCCGCAACGCCAGGTTGTCCGCCTCCGACCCCCCTGCGGTGAACACCACCTCCCGTGCGGCGCAGCCGAGCGCCGCCGCGACCCGGTCGCGGGCCTCGTCGACCGCGTGGCGCGCCCGCTGCCCCACCGAGTGCAGCGAGGACGGGTTGCCGTAGCCGTCGCTGAACCAGGGAAGCATCGCCTCCGCCGCCTCGCGGGCCACGGGCGTGGTGGCGGCATGGTCGAGGTAGATGGGCGTGCTCACACGGCCCAGTGTAGGCGCCCGGTCAGGCCCCGGCGAGGTGCCTCAGGCGATGTGCGACGGGTCGCGCGCGAGCAGCTCGCTGAACGATCCGTCGAAGTCGCGCAGGCGCTCGTGGACGTCGAGCAGCTCGTCGGCGCTGATCGGCGGCGGCGCCGGCTCAGCCGGCTCGGGCGGAGCCGCGGGCAGCTCGCCCCGCAGCTGGAGCACGACGACGAAGGTGACGTGGCAGCGGGCGCAGCCGACCTGCACGGTGTACGTGCGGCCGTCCTGGCGCAGCAGCTTGAGGTCGCAGTCGACCAGCGGCTCGCGGCAGACCGGGCAGTCGTAGTCGCCCGAACGGTCGTGGATGAAGCTGAGGATGTCCATGCGTGCTCTACGAGCCAGTATAGGCAAACGTCCGCGACCGCTCAGTCGACCCCCAGGGTCTCCCAGATGTCGAGCTTGCCGCGCACCCGTTCGACGATCGCCGCGGTGAACTCGTCGGTCAGCGCATGCCCGCCGAGGTCGGCGGTGCGCACGCCCTCGCGCACCGCTTCGAACACCGACTCGTAGATCGCGCGCGACGCGGTGCGCGCGGCGCCGTCGGGCACGAACGAGAGCAGCGAGGCGGCCGCGAGGATCATCGCCATCGGGTTGGCGATGTTCTTGCCCTGCAGGGCGGGGGCGGTGCCGTGCGGCGCCTCGGCCATCACCACGTGCGGCTCCATGTCGTCGCCCTCGAAGCCGAGCAGGATCGACTCCGCCCCGGCGATGCTGCCGAAGAGCTGCAGCACCATGTCGGAGAGGCAGTCGCCGTCCCGGTTGAGGGTGGGGATGACCAGCGGCTGCTCCGAGCCGCGGGAGAGCAGCAGCGCGTAGGTGGCGTCGATGAGCTGCGGCTCGTAGGGGACGTCGGGATGCCGGCCGGCGGCGGCGTCCATCTCCTCCTTGAACATCCCCTCGTACACGGGAGACACGGTGAACTTCGGCCCCCCGAAGACGCGGCCGCGCATCCGCTTCGCCTGCTCGAAGGCGAACTGTGCCACCGCGCGGCAGGTCGCCCGCGACACCTTCTCGGTGCGGAAGGCGAGCTCGTCGCCGTTCGCGGACTCGCGCCACTCGCGTGCGCCGTAGGCGTCGTCGACCGCCATGCGCACCACGCTGATGGGCGCGCTCACGCCGGCGATGGGCGGCACGCCGGGGATGCGCCGCCCGGTGCGGACGATGACCTTGCCGCCGACGCGCTCGCGCAGCGTGGCGTTGGGGCTGCCGACGTCGCCCGGCTGCTCCGGGGTCACCGTCGCCGCCTTGAGGCCGAGGCCGGTCTCGCGCATGGCGTCGGCGGCGTCGAGGACCACCTGGTTCGCGGTGGCGCGCCGGCTCTCCAGGGACAGGTCGAAGCGGCGCAGCTCCAGCTCGACGCCGATGACGGCCGGGTCGATGACGCGCAGCGCCTGCTCGAGCAGCTCCTGCCCGGTCTGGTCGCCTTCGAGGACGACGATGGCGGTGGGCATGCGCCCAGCCTAGCGAGGCGCCCGCACGCCTCGCAGGTATGCTGCGGGGCCCATGGTGCCCACCCCCAGGGACGCCGGCGACGAGCAGCGTCCCACCAGCCTGCTGCTCGTCTACACCTGGGACCTGGTCCGGGCCATCCTCGTCTTCTTCATCGCTTTCGCCGTGTTCGGCGGCGGCACCGAGGTGGGCGGCAAGACGGTGCAGCTCTCCACCGCCGTGCAGATCGTCGTGGCCCTCTCCTACGCCGCCTTCGGCGCCGTTCTGCTCCTCCTCGGCATGGTGCTGACCAGGCATTCGGCATGGATCCGCCGCGCCCAGATCACCGTGCTGGCCATGGCGGTGGGACTCGGGCTCGTGTCCTTCGCCGTGGTCCAGGTCCGCGACGGGTTCGACGTCGCCGCCCTGCTGGTGACCCTGCTGCTGGCGCTGGTGGACCTGCTGGCGCTCTTCGCCATGACCTCGCGGCGCATCGTCGCCTGGTACCACGAGCCCGGGCCCGTGCCGGTGTACATCGGGGGCCTGATCGCCTTCTGGGCGGCGGTCAGCGCCGCCTACGTCGTGATCGCCGCGCTGGGCGGCTGAGGGCTCAGATGCAGGCGAGCAGGTCGCGGACGGCCTGAGCCACCTCGTCGACGCGCAGCGGCTTGGTCACCACGGCGGCGGCGCCGAGCTGGGCGGCACGCTCGCGGGCGTGCACGTCCGACCTGTCGGTGATGACGATGACGCCGCCGCGAGGGGCGTCGGGCCGCAGGCGCAGGGCCTGGAAGAACTCCAGGCCGTCGGTCTCCAGCGCGGTGTCGAGGACGAGGAGGTCGGGCGGGTGCTGGGCGAGCTCCTCGCGCGCCTCGCGCACGGTGCGCACCCGGCGCACGCCGACGCCGTCGGAGTCGAGGCGGGCGGCGACCAGCTTGGCCACCGCGTCCTCGGCTTCGGCGAGCAGCACGGTTCCCCTGGACGAACCTTCCATGGCCCGCATGCTAGCGACGCGGCACGTTCGGCGTCACGCACAATGGCCCCGATGCTCCAGGAGAAGGGTGCGGGCGAGTTCGACGTCGTGGTGGTCGGCGCGGGGATCACCGGCGCCGGGGTGGCCCGCGACGCCGCCCTCCGCGGGCTCCGGGTCTGCCTGCTCGACCAGCACGACCTCGGCGCCGGGACCACCTGGGGCAGCAGCGGCATGATCCACGGCGGCCTGCGCTACATCGAGTACGACTGGGAGACCACCCGCATGTCGTGCCTCGACGGCGGCTTCATCAAGCGCATCGCCCCGCACCTGCTCTTCCCCGTCGTCTTCCTGCTGCCGGTGTACCCGGACGACCCCTTCGGCATCGAGAAGAAGGAGACGGCGCTGGAGGTGTACGACCGCTTCCAGCCCTACAAGGCGGGGCGCCCCCACGTTCGCCTCACCGCCGCGGAGGCGCTGGCGCTGGAGCCCGGGCTGCGTCCGGGACTGCGTGGTGCGGTGAGCATGGACGAATGGGGCGTCGACGCCGCGCGCCTGGTGGCGGTGAACGCGTTGGGGGCACGCGAGGCCGGCGCCGAGGTGCGCACCTACACCGAGGTGACCGGCGTCGTCCGCGACGGGCTCGCCGTGCGCGGCGTGCGCGTGCGCAACCGGCTCAGCGGGACGAGCGAGACGATTGCTGCCAGGGCTGTCTGCAACGCGGCTGGGCCGTGGGCGCCGGCGCTGTGTGCGATGGCGGGCGCGCCGCTGCGGCTGCGACCAGCCAAGGGCGTGCACCTGATCTACGACCGGCGCATCACCAACTGCGCGCTCGGCGTCGAGGCCATCGACGGCCGCGACCTGCTGCTGGTGCCGCACAGCAACCAGACCATCGTGGGCACCACCGACGACGACTTCTACGGCGACCCCGAGCACCTCGAGGTCACCGACGACGAGGTGGAGTACATCCTGCAGGCCTTCGAGCGGGTGCTCCCCTCGATCCGGCGGCACCGCATCGCCCACGCCAACGCCGCGGTGCGGCCCACCCTCTACGAATGGCGCCGCTACGAGGACGACCTCTCGCGCGAGTACGCGGTGCTCGACCACGGCACCCGCGACGGCGTGCCCGGGCTGGTCACCGTCGCCGGCGGCAAGATGTCGATGTTCCGCAAGATGGCGGAGGACACAGTCGACGTCCTGCTGCGCGTGCTGGGCCGGCCGTTCGTGCCAACCTCGACACATACGGCGCCGCTGCCGGGCGGCGAGAGCGTCGCCGACGCCGTCGAGGTGGCGGGCGACTTCGGGCTGCCGCTGCCGGTGGCCCAGCGCCTCGTCGCCCGGCACGGTGCGCGTGCCGCCGCCCTGCTGGGCGACGCCGAACCCGAGGACCGCCGCGCGCTGGTCTGCGAGTGCGAGCCCGTGACGCGCGCCGAGCTGCGGCACGTGGTGCGCACCGAGTCGGTGGAGCGGCTGGAGGACCTCTACCGGCGCGTCCGCTGCACCGGCGGTGCCTGCCTGGGGATGCGCTGCGCCTGGCCGGCGGCCCGCCTGCTCGGCGAGGAGAAGGGCTGGGGCGCGCGGCGCGTCGCCGAGGAGGTGCACGAGTTCCTCGATGCCCGCTGGCTGCAGCGCCCGTCGGTGATGCGCGGAGCCACCGCCGCGCAGGAGCAGCTCTACCGCGGCGCCGTCTACGCGCTGGGCGAGGTCGCCGAGCCGGCCCCCCTCGCCGACGAGCCGGCCGCCGCCACGACGCCGGTGCTGGCCGCCGGGGACTGACACCATGCCGCTCGACCGCCGCCGCGCCGTCTCCATGGTCCGTCTCGCCGGCGCGTACGCGCGACACCTGGCGGTGCACACGGCCGCCCGCCGCCGGCCCCAGGCGGACGGCCTGGCGGCTTTCGCCGCTCTCTACGGCCGCGACCGCATCACCCCGCTGACGCCGCAGGACCGCGAGGAGCTCCCCGCCCACGGCCTGTGCGTCGCCTGCGGGCTCTGCACCTTCGCCGCGGAGCGGGCAGGCCACCTGCGCGCCGACCGCCTGCCCTCGCAGCTCACCCGCAGCCTGCCCGACCTGTGGGCCTCGCGGGACCTGCCCTACGACGCCGTCGACTGGCAGGCGGCCGCGGCGGTGTGCCCGATGGGCGTCCCGCTGCCGCAGATGCGGCGCTTCGTGGCGCGCCGCCTCGACGCCGACGGCGACGCGCCGCCGCCGCCGCAGGTGCCGCCGGCGGTGCTCCCGCTCCCCGGCCCCTACGGCGCGGAGGCCGGCATCTCCTAGCCACTGTCTGCGCGCACAGGGCGCGGGTCCGTACACTCCGCGGGCACATGGCCCGCGTCATCGCTGTCGCGAACCAGAAGGGCGGAGTCGGCAAGAGCACCACGACGCAGAACCTCGGCTTCGCGCTGGCCGAACGCGGCCGGCGGGTGCTGCTCGTCGACCTCGATCCGCAGGCGGCCCTCACCGTGATGTGCGGCGTCATGCCCGATCGCAACGGCGGGCCGACGCTTGCCGACTGCATGGTCGGCAGGACCAAGGCGGGCGACCTGCTGCAGCGACCGCGACCCCAGGTGTGGCTGCTCCCCGGCACGCTCGAGCTGGCGGCGCACGAGGTGAGCGTGGCCGCCGCGAAGGACCGCCACGAGGGACTTCGCCGCGCCCTGCGCTCGGTGCACGACAGCTTCGACGTGGTGCTCGTCGACTCGCCGCCGAACCTCGGCCTGCTCACCGTCAACGCGCTCACCGCGGCGACCGAGGTGCTGGTCCCGCTGCAGCTCGACTTCCTCGCCCTGCGGGGCATGCAGGCGCTCTTCCAGACCATCGACCGGGTACGCGACGTGCACAATCCCAAGCTGAAGGTGCTCGGCATCGTGGGCACCATGCACCGTGGCCGCGCCCTGCACAGCGACGAGGTGCTCGCCCGGGTGCGCGACCACTTCGGCAGCCTGGTCTTCGACGCCGTGATCCGCACCTCGGTCCGCTTCCCCGAGGCGAGCAGCGGCGGGGTGAGCATCCTGGAGTACGAACCGCGATCGCCGGGGGCGGCAGCCTACCGGCAGCTGGCAGAGGAGGTCGACGCCCGTGGCTAGACGGATCGAGCTTCCCAGCGCGGATGTGCTGTTCGGCGACGGCGGTGCGGACTCGGCTCCGGCGTTGCCGCGCCGGAAGAAGGCGGCGCCGCGCAAGAAGCCGACGACCGCCCCGAAGGCGAAGAAGCAGCACAAGAAGGCGACCACCACCGCCACGGCGACGACGCACCGCAGGAAGGCGACCACCGCCCCGAAGGCGGGGAAGCAGCACAAGAAGGCGACCACCACAGCCAAGGCGACGACGCACCGCAAGAAGGCGACCGCCACAGCGAAGGGGACGACGCACCGCGAGAAGCCGGCGACCGTCGCACGGGCGGCCGCGCCCCGCAGGGCTGCGAAGCCAGCACCCCGGGCGCCCAGGACGTCGGGACGGACGCCGGGCGCGCCACTCGCCCGCCTCGAATCCATCGAGGCCCGCCTCTCCGAATTGCCGGTCGACTCGCTCATCGACCTCCGCGACGGCCTCGAGGAGCTGCTCGCCGCCACCGAGGTGGACGAGCAGGCCGTGCGCCGGCTGCTCGACACCGTCGAGGTCTGACCCACCCCGCCGCGCGGTCCTCTATGCTCCTCGGCGACGATGGCCGACCGGAACGCGCCGTGCTGAGAGGGCTGCTCCGCCGCCTCGGTCGCCACCCCGCCGAGGCGCCCGAGGACGCCTCGCCCTCAGCACCGCCCGAGCGCCCCGCCGTGGCCACGGCGCCCCGATCGGCGCTGCTCGTCGACGCCAGCACCTGGACGTTCTGGTCGCGCGGCGCCACCGCCGCCGAGACCCTGGTGGAGGCGAGCGGGCAGCCGGTGGAGCGGCGCGCCTCGGTGTCGCAGCGGGTGGCGTCCATGCTCGAAGCGCGCGACCGAACCGGCCACGGTGCGGCTCCCGCCGTCCCCCGCCAGGGTGACCCGGCCCACGCCGAGCTGCTCTTCGTCGAGATGATGCGGGCGGGACGTTTCGAACGGGCCTACCGCCTGCTGGCCCCCGAGTGCCAGTCGCGCTGGGGCGGCGAGGCCGAATTCGCCGCGGCCCAGCAGGGCAGCGGCCACGACCAGGTCAAGTCCGCCCAGGTCAAGCACCTGGAGATGCTCGAGGTCTGGCCCGACCCCGACAGCGGGCGGGTCAACCGCGACGTCGCCGAGCTCAGCGTCGAGTACCTCATCGACGTCGGCGGGCGCGAGGTGCTCATCGAACGGGTGGTGCACTGCGTGCTCGTCGAGGGGCGCTGGCGGTCGCTCTGCTACCCGCCGCGATGAGGCGTCACGGTCCGCGCCACAAGCGGCGGGAATCGCGGTGCGCCGCGCTTACAATGCGCCGATGCAACTGAGCGCCGTGGAGCATCCGGGCGGTCCGCTGGAGCGCACCTGCGCCGAGCTCGACCTGATCCGGCGCGCGGCCGCCTTCCAGCGCGAGCGGGAGCTCCGCTCGCGGCGGCGCCTGCGCGAGTCCGACCTGCTCCTCGACCTCATCGAGCAGTGCCGCCTGCGCGGCTACCGGCTCCTCCCGGCCCAGCTCTGGACCCACATCGTCCGCTTCGTCGGCAGCGTCGACGACGCCCTGCGCGACGACCTCGGCATCAATCGCCACCCCGACCACGTCAGCGAGATCCTCTTCGCGGCCCAGGAGGAGCTGCTCCGCGAGGCGATCGAGGAGCGTCGCCCGCGGCGGGCGCCGATCATCCCGCTCTTCGCCCCGCGGGCCGTCGCCACCGCCGGCTGACCCGGGCTCGTGGCCTGGGAGATCGCCGTCGCGGGCACCGTCACCCTCGACGACGTCGTCACCCCGCAGGGCAGCGCGTCCGCGCAGCAGGGCGGCTCGGCGGTGTACTTCGCACTGGCGGCGTCGCGGTACGCGCCGGTGCACGCGGTGGGCGCCGTCGGCGCCGACGGGGTCGATTCGCTTCGCACGACGTTCGAGGGCTGCTCGGTGTCGAGGGAGGGAGTCGTGCAATCGCCGGAGCCGACCATGCACTGGTGGGCCCGCCACGACTTCGTGCGCTGGGTCACCGCCGACGAGCGCACCGAGCAGGGCGCGTACGACGCGTGGCGTCCTGTGCTGCCTCCCGCCGCCGCGGCTGCGCCCGTCCTCTTCGCCGGGTCGATGCGTCCCGATCTGCAGCTGGCGGTGCTTCGCCAGTCGCGCGCACGACTGGTCGGCAGCGACAGCATGACCGTCTACATCGGCAGCCGCGGCGACGACGTGCGCGCGGTCGCCGAAGCCTCCGACATCCTCTTCCTCAATCGCACCGAGCTCTCGGCCCTCACCGGGCATCCTTCCGCCGCCTGGCTCGACGCTGCGCGCTCACTCTGCGGTCGCGGTCGCCTGCGCGCCGTGGTGGTGAAGGCGGGACCGGTCGGCGCCGCGGTGGTCACCTCGTCGTCGGTGGTGGAGCGCGCCGCCCATCCCGTGGAGACGGTGATGGACCCGACCGGCGCCGGCGACTCCCTGGCCGGCGGCTTCCTGGGCGCCTGCGCCCGCGCCGAGCGCGACGACGAGGGCTTCTTCCCCCACGCCCTCGACGAAGGCCTGCGCTGCGCCGCCGACGCCATCGTCGCCTTCGGCACCCAGGTCCTCCGCCGCCGGTCCACCACCGCCCATCTCGTCCCCGACTGAGCCGGCGGGCCGCCAGTTCAGGACGAGGACGGCAGGAACGCCGTGACCACCAGGAAGGCGGTCAGCACGGTGAGGACGGAGGCCAGCGCGACGGCGATCACGTTGTAGACGGGGCCGTTGCGCCGCCGGCCGAGCAGGCGCCGGTCGTTGGCCAGGATGATGATGAAGACGAGGAGGACGGGCAGCAGGATGCCGTCCAGCACCTGGGTGCCGATGGCGACGCCGCTGATCGGCACGTTGGGGATGAGCATGATGCCCGCGCCGACGGCGAGCAGCCCGATGAACAGGGTGAAGAACAGCGGCGCCTCGCTGAAGCCGGCCTGCACCGACCGCTCGGCGCCGAACGCTTCGCAGACGACGAAGGCGGTGGAGAGCGGCAGCACGGCCGCGGCGAGCAGCGAGGCGCCCAGCAGCCCCACCGCGAAGAGCTGCTCGGCGTGGGACCCGGCCAGCGGCGCGAGGGCGGAGGCCGCCTGCTGCGCACCGGTGGAGTTGGAGAGTCCCTGTCCGGCGAAGCCGCCATGGAGGAAGAGGGTGAACGCGGTGGTGATGACGATGAAGATCGCCACCGCCACGGCGAACAGCGAGCCGCTGACGACGTCGGCGCGGACGTACCTGTAGTCGGCTTCGACGGTGCCCTTGTCGACGATCGACGACTGCAGGAAGAGCTGCATGTAGGGGGTGATCGAGGTGCCCACCAGTGCGATCAGGTCGGCGACGTAGGCGCCGTTGCTGACGCCCGCGTGCGAGGAGGAGGGCACGACCAGGTCGTGCGCGACCGCGTGCCAGTCGACCGGGACCAGGAAGGCGGTGATGATGTACGAGAAGAAGGCGAGGCCCAGCGCCAGGAAGACGCGCTCGACGATGCGGCGGTTGGCGCGCAGCACCAGCACGCCGATCATGGTCGCGGCGCCGAGCACCGCGATCGGGCGCGGGACGCCGAGCAGCCCCAGCGCACCCGCCACTCCGGCGAACTCCGCCAGCGTGGTGCCGCCGTTGGCGACGATGACCACCACCGAGGCGAACAGCGTCCAGCGCACCCCGAAGCGCTCGCGGATGAGGTCCATCAGGCCCTTGCCTGTGACCGTCCCAAGACGCGCCACCATCTCCTGCACGACGATCAGGCAGATGGCGATGGGGATGAAGGCCCAGAGCAGCCCGAGCCCGTACTTGGCGCCGACGTTGGAGTAGGTGAAGATGCCGCCCGCGTCGTTGCCCGCGTTGGCGACGATCAGCCCGGGGCCGAGGACCGCCAGGTACCGCCACACCGGCGCGAGCCGTCGCGGCCGCGGCGCGGGGCGGCGCTCAGGAGTGCGCGGTGCCTCGGGCGGTGCGGAGTCGGCGCGCCGGCGGAGCGGGCGGAGGGTGGTCGGGCGGCCGATGCGCACTTCGGCTCTTCCTCCGCTTCATGCGGTGCTGCTCGCGAGGATCACAGCGCTCGCGCCCTCCGCTTCAGGCCGGCTGGCATCACCTCGTCCATGGCGTCGTCGATGGTGACGATGCCCTGGATGCGGTCCTCGTCGTCGACCACCGGCACGGCCAGCAGGTTGTACTTGGCGATCACCGCGGCGACGTCCTCGGGACGCGCGTCCACCGGCACCGCGATGACGCGCTTGATCATGATGTCGGCGATCCTGGTGTCCGGCTTGGCCACGATGAGGTCGCGCAGCGAGAGCACCCCGAGCAGCTTCTCGTCGTCGTCGACCACGTAGACGTAATAGATCGACTCGGCGTCCGGTTCCAGCTCGCGCAGGCGGTCGATCGTCTCCGCCGCCGTCAGCGACACCGGGATGGCGACGAACTCGGTGGTCATCAGCCCACCCGCGGTGTCCTCCTCGTAGGTGAGCAGCTCCTCGACGTCCTCGGCCTCGTCCGCCTCCATCTTGGCGATGAGCTGCTCGCGCCGCTCCTCGGGCAGATCGGCGAGCAGGTCGGCCGCCTCGTCGGGCGACATGGCTTCGAGGATGTCGGCGGCGCGCTCGTCGGACAGGCGGGCGAGGATCTGCGCCTGCACCTCCTCGCTCGACTCCTCCAGCGTGTCGGCGGCCGTCTCGTCGTCGAGCGACGCGAAGATGGCCGCGCGGTCGCGACCGCCGAGCTGGCCGACGATCTCCGCGATGTCGGCGGGATGCAGCTTGGACAGCTTCTGATGCGAGATGCGCAGCCGCACCGAGCGCTCGTCGGACTCGACGGGGTCGACGGCATCCCAGGACACGATGCGCTGCGGGAAGTCGGAGCCGGTGAGGCGCCGGAACCGGCGGCCGATCTGCTCCACGCCGAGGCGTCGCATCAACCCGCGCGCGCCGATGTCGACGCCGACGAGGAGGAGCTGCGAGTCCGACTCCTGCAGCTGCAGGTCGTTGACCCGCACCACGCGCCGCCCGTCGGTGTCGACGATCTGCTTGTCGAGCACGTCGCGCGACAGCCAGAGCTCGGAATCCGCGTTCGCGTACGGCGCCAGCGCCGAGGCCGGGACCTTCAGCGACAGCTCACGATCGTCCCAGGCGCGCACCTGCTGCCAGGGAATCGTCTCCGGCGCACCGCCGCGCGGGCGCAGCGCCACCGCGGTGACCACGGGGTAGGGCTCCTGGAGGCGCACGATGAGATCGCGGACCGACCCCACCGTCTTCTGGTGGATGTCGACCACGTCGGCGCGCAGGAAGTCGCTGAGGAAGATCATCCCGGCTCGCGATGGGCTGGTGGCGACCGTGCCTGCCACGGTCGGGGCCGGGTCATTATCTATTGCTCGCCCCGGCGAGCAGGCAGGGCGGGCAGATCCCGCCCTGCGGCGCCCGTTCGGCCGCGGGGCCGCACGGCGCCTGACCCACCCTCGGCGGGCTGAAGCTCGCCGGCGCGCGGGCGAGCCGCGCGAAGGGCACGGGGGACCGGGCCTGGCCCGGACGGCGCTAGGCGACGACCGAGGAGGCGCTGACCGAGGGGGGCGGGAGGGTCAGGGCGCCGACGTGGACGTCGATCTCCGCGTCGGCCTCGCGGGCCAGCGGGTAGACGACCTCGGCGTCCTCCAGCTCCGGCTTCTGCCGGGTGTAGGCGCCCAGCACCTCGCCGCCGCGGATCAGCACGATGCCGGTGTCGCGGCCGCTGCTCACGCGCACCGCGCCGTTGGCCTTCTCGCGGCGGAGGAAGGCGAGCAGCGCGGGGAGGTCGACGAAGGAGCCGTGCATGCGCTCGAACCGCTCCGGCAGGTTGACCAGCTGGGAGAGGGCGAGGGCCACCTCGGGCCGGTAGGTGAGGACGGTCAGCTCGTGCTCGTCGCCGGCGTTGGGCGCGGGCAGGCTGAGCTTCTCCAGGCGACGGGTGGACGCGCCGGCGCTGCCCGCGCCCACCAGGGCGACGACGTTGCCCTCGTGGAGGATGGCCACCTGGGTGGAGCCGCCGCCGGCGTCGACCAGGGCGCCGGTGTGCTTGCGATCACCGAGGTAGCGGAGCAGCCGCGGGCCGTCGACGAAGGCCGAGGTCAGCTCGCCGAAGTTGACCGCGCCGGCGGGGATGGGCACGCCGCGGATGGACGTCGCTCCTCCCAGGCCGCCTGATGCGCCACCGCTGCCGTTGGCCGCCACCGCGGCCTCGGCCGGCGCGCTGTCGCCAGCCGGCTCCTCGACCGCCGCCTGCTCGGACTCGCTCTTGGCCATGTCTACGGGCTCCTTCCGTTCTGGCTGTGCTCTCAGCGGGTGCGAGCGCGACGTCGGCTCGGCCAGCCCCTCTGTCCCGCGCGTGTCAGGACCCCGGATGCTAGCACCGGCGGGCCCGGCTACACCCGGCGGCCGGCCGCGGTGACGTAGGCGAGCACCAGGGCGACGACGTCGAGGCCCAGCGCGGCGGGCCGGTGGTCCTGCAGCCAGGCGGCGGCGTCGCCCGGGCCCGGCAGCGCGACGGCGGTCACCATGCTCAGGGCCTCGGTCCCGCCGGCCACGGCCACCGCCGTGAGCAGCACCGCGCCGACGCCGGCGACGCGCGAGGTCCCGCCGAGCACCGCGGTGACCACGGTCGCCAGGGCGATGCCGAGCACCGGCGCGATCGCCGAGCGAGGGATGCCCCAGCGCTGCTCCGCGAGCACGGCACAGGCCCCCATCCCCAGGGCGGCGAGGATGCAGAGACCCAGCGACAGCCCGGCGGCCAGGGGGTGCCCGTTGGCCCGGACGAAGACGGGGTCACCGTGCGCCCGGGGCACGGCCACGCCTGCACGGCGCAGGGCGAGGCGCGCGCTGCGCTGCATCCGCAGCAGCTCCGCGGCGCCGCGCTCCCGCTCGACGCACTCCGAGCAGCGCCCGTCCCCGCCGCGCTGGGCGCAGTCGGAGCAGAGCCCGCGCGCGCACGACGCACAGGTGGCGACCGCCGCGCGGTAATGCGCGAAGCACTGCACGCCGTCCATGACGGTGGCTCACGCTACCCGCGCGCCGGCGGGGGAGCCGTCGCCTTGACAGTCTCGGAACGGGTCCGCAACCATCCCGACGCCATGCCTCCCCGTCCAGCGCCGCGCCGTGGCCGTGACCTCGGCACCCCCATCGACCGCAACCTGGCCCTCGAGCTGGTGCGCGTCACCGAGGGCGCCGCCATGTCGGCCGCCCGTTTCATGGGCCGCAACAACAAGGAGGAGGCCGACCGCGCCGCGGTCGACTCGATGCGCCGCAGCCTCGGCTACGTCGACATGGACGGCGTCGTCGTCATCGGCGAGGGCGAGAAGGACAAGGCGCCGATGCTGTACATCGGCGAGCACGTCGGCAACGGCAACGAGCCTCAGGTCGACGTCGCCGTCGACCCCATCGACGGCACCCGCCTGGTGGCCCGGGGCCTGCCCGGCGGCATCGCCACCGTCGCCCTGGCCGATCGCGACACCATGTTCGAGACGCACTGCGCCTACATGGAGAAGCTGATCGTCGGTCCCAACGCCGCCGACGTCATCGACATCACCGACACCGTGGGCAACAACCTGCGCCGCATCGCCCGCGCCGAGCGCCGCAGCGTCGAGGACCTCACCGTGGTCGTGCTCGACCGTGAGCGGCACGAGAAGCTGCTCCGCGAGATCCGCTCCGCCGGGGCGCGGGTCAAGCTGATCATGGACGGCGACGTCGCCGCGGGCCTGATGGCGGCGATGGAGCACCGCACCGGTGTCGACGTCCTGATGGGCATCGGCGGCGCGCCCGAGGCGGTCCTGGCCGCCTGCGCGGTGAAGTGTGTCGGCGGCGGCATGCAGGGGCGCCTCTGGCCGCGCGACGCCGCCGAGCGCGCCGTCGTCCGCGCCGAGGGCAAGGACCCCGACCGCGTGCTGCAGCTCGACGACCTCTGCAGCGGCACCAACGTCTTCTTCGCCGCCACCGGGATCACCGACGGCGAGCTGCTGGGCGGTGTGCGCTTCCGCGGCCGCTACGCGGAGACGCACTCCCTGGTGATGCGCTCCTACTCCGGGACCATCCGCTACATCGAGGCCCAGCACGACACCCAGCGCCTGCGGGCGCGGACCCCGATCGAAGCCTAGGGTCCGGGCTTCGCGGCGAGGATGGCGTCCTCGCGCGCGTAGTCGGCGAGCGACGGTCCGCTCCCGCCACCACCGAGGAAGGCGCGCTCGTATTCCGCCGTACGCCGGACGCCCGTGGCGAAGTCGACGGGGTCCTCCAGGTCGAGCTCCTCGCGAATGCGCGTGCTGACCACGTCCACGTGGTGGCGCAGGTCGGCGTCGGGCATGCCGCCGAGGGCCGGGTCGAGGGTGCCGTCCGGCACCATGACGATGCGACCGTTCCACCCCAGCGCCTCGGCGACGCGGCGCGTCCACTCCTCGTTGGTCGGTGTGAGCGGCGGGCCGACGTTGTAGATCCGTCCCGCGGCGCGGGGGTCGACGACGGCCGCGGCGATGGCGGCGGCGGCGTTCTCCACGTAGACGTACGGCCAGCGGCATGCCGCCTGGGTGGGTTCGAGCAGCAGGGCGGGGCGGCGGGCGTCGACGCGGGCCACCAGGGGGAGCAGCCGGTGCTGCTGGTCGCCAGGTCCGTACACCGCACCCAGCCGAAGCACCGTTCCGGCGATCTCGGCATCGCTCATCACCAGGCGTTCGACGGGGATCTTGTCGTAGTCGCGCAGCCACTCCGGGCCGCCTGCGGGCACGCTGTTGCGGTACGGGTGGAGCACGGTGCGCAGCGGCGCGTCCTCGTCGACGGGCGGCTCGGGGAGCGGTGAGTCCTCCAGGCGGTTGAGCGCGCCGAAGGCGCGGTACACGTCGACGCTGCTCACGGCCACCAGCCGCGGACAGTGACCACGCACCGCCGCCAGGGCGGTCCGCGCCGCGGCCTCGGTGAACGGCGCCATGTCGAGGGCCACGTCGACGTCGCCCACCGCGTCCATCGCCGCGGCGAAGTCGGCGCGCTCGGCGTGGACGTGGCGCGCAGCGCCGAGGTCGTCGCGCTCGGTGACGCCGCGATGGACCACGGTGACGCGATGGCCGGCCTCGGCCAGCCGGCGGACGACGAAGGGACCGATGAACCCGGTTCCCCCCAGCACGGCGATGCGCATGGGGCCCAAGGCTAGCGCGCCGCCCGGTGGGGCACCCCGTGGGACAATCGCGCCAGCATGCCCCCTCTCCCCCGGCCCAGTCCGTCGCTGGTTCGCTGGTTCACCCCGGGGCTGAACATCAAGCGCTGGCTGCTCCTTCTGTTCGCCAGCATCGTGATGATCAGCCTGGCCGTGGGGTATGCGCTCAAGGACGCCTACCAGACCTTCACCTTCCCGTCCTTCGCAGGACCCCTCACCCTGCAGTTCCTGCCGCGCTCCATCCGGGCGCTGCTCTTCGCGGTCATCGGCATCGGGGTGCTGGTGCTCAGCTTCTACAAGCTGGGACAGTCGCTGCTCGGCCCGTTCCTGCTGGCCCGCAGCAACGGGGAGCGCGGGCTCATCGAGCAGCTCTACGCGCACCGCCTGCTCACCAAGGGCCCGCGGCTGGTGACCATCGGCGGCGGGACGGGGATGAGCGCGATGCTCCGCGGCATCAAGCGCTACACCGGGAACATCTCCGCCATCGTCACCGTCGCCGACGACGGCGGCAGCAGCGGACGGTTGCGCGGCGAGTACCAGGTGCTGCCCCCCGGCGACTTCCGCCAGTGCCTCACCGCGCTGGCCGAGACCGAGCCGCTGATGACCTCGCTGTTCCAGCACCGCTTCAGCGGCGAGGGCGAGCTGGGCGGCCACAGCTTCGGCAACCTCTTCATCATGGCCATGTGCGAGATCACCGGGAACTTCGAGCACGCGCTGCGCGAGTCCGGCCGGGTTCTCGCCGTTCGTGGCCAGATCATCCCCTCCACCCTCCAGGACGTCACCCTCTGCGGCCACGTCGAGGGCGCCCTGGTGGTCGGCGAGTCGCACATCCCGGAGGGCGGCGGCTTCATCGAGCACGTCTTCCTCGACCCGCCCAACCCGCCGGTCAACCCCGAGGCGGAGCAGGCCATCCTCGACGCCGAGCTGATCATCGTCGGCCCGGGGTCGCTCTACACCTCGATCCTGCCCAACCTGCTGGTCGACGGCATGGTCGAGGCGCTGCGGGCCACGCCGGCGGTCAAGGTGTACGTCTGCAACGTGGCCACCCAGCCGGGCGAGACCACCGGGTTCACCGTGTCGCAGCACCTCGACGCCATCGAGTCCCACGTCGGCGGCAACCTCTTCGACTACGTGGTGGTCAACAGCAACTACCAGCTGCCCCTGCCCGGCTCGGCCGTGGAGGCGGGGATCACCCGCGTGGTCTTCGACCGCGATCGCGCGGCGCAGCGCCCGGTGCACTACATCCTGGCCGACGTGGTGAGCGGCAAGGTCTCCACCCACCACGATCCCGACAAGCTGGCCCGGGTGATCATGAAGCGCGTCTGGCGCTAGCCCGTCCCGGCTCGGGCCAGCCCGCGGCGGAATTCGCATTGCGAAAAGTTCCTTGTCCCTCCTACAATTCCGCGGCATCCTCCATTCCCCTCAGGGAGACTTCGCATGGCTGTATTGACGCGAGACGTGCTGGCCGAGCAGCTTGCCGAGCGGGCAGAGATCACCATGGCCGCCGCGCGCGACGAGGTGAAGTGGTTCTTCGACACCATCTCCGGTGCGCTCACCGGTGGTGACGAGGTCCGCATCCACGGCTTCGGCACCTTCAAGACGGCGCAGCGCGCGGCCCGCGTCGGGCGCAACCCGCGCACCGGCGAGTCCGTCCAGGTGCCCGCCCGTCGCGTGGTGCGCTTCTCGCCCAGCACGACGCTGAGCGCTTCGCTGAAGTCGTCGCGGGGCGGCTCGCGCAAGAAGAGCACCGCCAAGAGGTAAGCGGGCGAGTCGCTCCCACCGGGCTCCGCGCCGCTCGACGCCGGCGACGGCGCGGCGCGGAGCCCGGGCGCTTCGGTCAGGACCTGTGGTGGCTCGTCTCGCGATGAGCCGTCGCGTCTCCGGCGGGATCGAGGTGCACGATCACCTCGTCGAGCGACTCGACGCGGTGGAAGAGGCGGTGTCGCACCTCCTCACCCAACCCGTGCGCACGCGCGACGGTGTCGGTGGGCGGGACCGCGAGGGTCAGCTCGGCGCGCACCCGCCGCCCGGTCCAGCGCGCGTTTGCCTCGACCACCGCGACGACACCGGGAACCGCTGACGCCGTCTCGGTGATCAGCGCCACCAGCGAGGCGTCCGCCTCGTCGAGCAGCCGAGCGGTGACGTGCCGTCCGGTGTCGACGGCGACCCAGCCGATGATCACCGTGAGCACCAGCCCGGCCACCGGGTCGAGGATCGGCGCGCCCGCCCAGGCGCCGGCCACTCCCGCCGCCGCCGCCAGCGAGGCGAAGCCGTCGACGCGCGAATGCTGGCCGTCGGCGACGAGGCCGACGCTGCCCAGCCGGCGGCCGTTGACCGTCTTGTACTGGGCCACTCCCTCGTTGCCGAGGAAGCCCACCAGCGCCACCGCCAGCGCAGCGCCCGCCTGGGAGATCTGCTGCCGGTGGATGAGGTGCTCGACGCTGGTGACACCCGACGCCACGGCGCTGGCGACGATGAGCAGCAGGACGAAGAGACCTGCGAGGTCCTCGCCGCGGTGGTACCCGTAGGGAAATCGCCTGGTCGGCGCGCGACGCGAGAGAAGGAAGGCTGCGGCGAGAGCCATCGTGGTGGAGAGGTCGCCCAGGTTGTGCAGCCCGTCGGCGAGGATGCCCGCGCTGTGGGAGAACCCGGCCACGGCCAGCTCCACCGCCGCGACCGCACCGAGCACCGCCGAGCTGACCAGGGTGACGCGCAGCGCGTGTGGTCCCGACGTCAGGGTGCCGTGCGAATGGCCGTGGCCGCGGGACGCGCCCTGCCCATGGTGACCGTCGTGGTCGTGGTCGTGGTCGTGCGCGTGGTCGGTCGCGTCCATCTCGATGCATGCTACGGCGCAGCCCCTCCGCCCTTGCGGGCGGGGAATGGCATGATGGCGGCGCCGTGAGCGAGACCACCACCGACCTGTTGCGGGCGGCCGGCTTCCGTGCCACACCGCAGCGCCAGATGGTCCTCCAGGTGCTCCGCGAGGCCAACGGCCGCCACCTCACCGCCGACGACGTCTGCCGCGCGGTGCAGGACCGCTATCCGTCGTTCAACCGATCGACCACCTATCGCGTGCTGGAGACGCTCTCGGCCATCGGCCTGGTGCAGCAGACGCGCCTGGGCGACGGCGGCGCCCACTACGAGGTGGTGGACCACCCCGACCGGCACCACCATCTCGTCTGCGTGACCTGCGGCAAGGTGCAGAACGTCCCCGCCGAGGTTCTCGGCGAGATCGGCGTGCGGCTGGCCGAGCGCCACGAGTTCCACATCGGCACCGTCGACCTGATGATCCGCGGCCAGTGCGCCGCCTGTCGCGGCGGGAGCGGATGAGGCACCGGGGGAGGGTTGCGGCGGCGACCCTGGCGGGTGCGGTCCTGGTCGGCGGCGGAACGGTTGCAGGGCTGCGCATCAGCGCCACGCCGCCGGCCCCGGCCGTCGACGTCAACGCGCCGGCGTCGATCACTCCGGTGCCCGGTCCGCTGACGCGCGTGCAGCAGCCGCCCCAGGGGTCGCTCGCGCTGCTGGGCAACGGCCAGCCGCTGGCGCTGCTCGACGCCGACACCCCGCGCCCCATCGCCTCGGTGGCCAAGGCGATGACGGCGCTGGTGGTGCTGCGCGCGCATCCCCTCAAGGACCAGTTCGACGAGGGCCCGCTGCTCACCATGGATGCCGCCGACGTCGCCGATTACAGGGCGGTGCTCGCCGAGGACGGCTCGTCGCTTCCGGTGGTGGCGGGCGAGCACCTCACCGAGCGGCAGCTCCTGCTCGGCCTGCTGCTGCCCTCGGCCAACAACTTCGCCGACACGCTGGGGCGCTGGACCGCGGGCAGCGTCGACGGCTTCGTCGCCCAGCTCAACGACGCGGCCCAGCAGCTGGGCATGTCGCACACGCACTTCGCCGACCCGAGCGGCTTCAGCCCCGACACGGTGTCGAGCGCCGGCGACCTGGTGAAGCTGGGTGGAGCGGTGCTGCAGGTGCCGGCGCTGGCGGCGATCGTCGCCACCCCGAGCGCCCGGCTGCCCGACGGCACCGACCTGGAGAACCTCGACTCCCTGCTCGGCAGCGTGCCGGGATGGCTCGGCATCAAGACGGGCTCGACGCCGCAGGCGGGCGGCTGCCTGCTCTTCGCGGCGCGCCGCGACGTGGGCAGCGGGGCGATGGTGACCATGGTCGGCGCCGTACTGGCCCAGACCGACCTCAACGCCGCGCTCGACGCCGCCAGGTCCGCGGTGGAATCCGGGTATGCGGGCTACGGCGTGGTGCCGGCGTCGTTGCCGATCGACGTCAACGGGCAGGTCACCACGCGCTGGGGCGCGCAGTCCTTCGTCCGTGCCGAGCCGCGCAACAGCACCTCGTTCGCGGTGCGCCAGGGAACCAGGATCGACCTCACCATGCGCCTGCTCCCCGTCGAGCCCGGAGCCCCGGCCGGGACCCGCGTCGCCGTCGTCGACGGCACGGTGCAGGGCGCCGGCGCCAGCATGCAGTGGGTGGTGCTGCTCGACGACGACCTGCCGGGCCCGTCCTGGTGGTGGCGGCTGCTGCACGCCGGGGGCTGAGCGTTCTGGCCGATGCTGGCCGCAACGCGCCTCGCCGCCGCCGCCGAGGTCCGGACTACCAGGCGGCGTCGGTGCGCTCGGCCGCCGCGCGCAGCGCGTCCATGGCGTCGGCGCTGCGCTCCTTGAGGTCGGGGGCCAGGCGCACCGACTCCAGGCGGTCCTTGGCCAGGACCAGCTCGACCTCGTGCAGGCCGAGGTGCGTCTTCACCGAGGGCTGGCCGCCGAACCTGGCCAGCTGCTCGTGGAGCTTGCTGCGCATCGCCCGCGGCGACATCTCCCCGGCGCGCACCGAGAGCCCGGCGCCGCCGCGCGCCGGCCCGAGGCGGAAGCGCACCGGCACCCGGCCCGCCTTGGCGCAGGCCTCACAGCGCCCGTAGCGCTCGTCGGGGATCTCCGGCCTCTTCAGGCAGACGCGGCACATCGGCCTGGGAGCATAGCGGTCCCGGCCGGGCGGGACCGGCCGGGGCACCCGCGAGGTCTTTGTGGGGTCGCCTTGACAAAACAACTCTGCGGTCGTAAGTTGTACGACATGAATGTCGAGGTTCGCGCCATCGGCCTGCGGGCCATGCGCGAGAAGCACAAGCTCACGCAGCGGGAGCTGGCCCGCCGCCTCGGGGTCACCCAGAACTACATCCCAGCGCTGGAGGCGGGCACCCGCAACCCCGGGCCGCGCCTGCGCCAGGCGCTGATGGAGCTGTTCCAGTGCGACTTCGAGGACCTCTTCCAGGTGGTGATGGTCAACCCCACCAACAACCGGGAGGTGGTGCTCAAGCCGGAGGGCGACCTCAAGGCGATGTAGGCGCTCCCGGCGGCGGCGAGGCCGCGGGTGTGCGGCCCCTACAATCGGGGCGATGACCGTTCCCGTGTCGCCGCGTCCCGATCGCCTGCTCCTCGAGGGCATGGAGTTCTACGGCTTCCACGGCGACATCGAGGCGGAGCGGTCCCTGGGTGGCCGCTACAGCGTCGACGTCGAGCTGCTCGCCGACCTGCGAAGCGCCGGCCGCAGCGACTCCATCGACGACACCATCGACTACGTCCGCTGCTTCCAGGTGGTCCGCGACCTCGTCGAGAACCGTCAGTTCCGGCTGCTCGAAGCCCTCGCCGAGGCGATCGCCCAGGCGCTGCTCCGCGAGCACTCGCGCGCCGGCAGCGTCCGCGTCCGCGTCGCCAAGCAGCCGCCCGTGCGCGGCTCGTTCCAGCGCTTCGCCGTCGAGGTCGAGCGCGGGCGCGGGGAGGGCTGAGCCGCGGCGGTCGCCGTCTTCGACTGCGTCAACGGTGCGGCGGGCGACATGCTTCTCGCCGCCCTGCTCGACGCCGGCTGTCCGCTGGAGGTGGTGCGCGAGGCGGTGCACGCCTGCGGCGTCGACGACGTGCGCATCGACACCGAGGACGTCTCTCGCGCCGGCCTGCGCGCCCTGCACCTGCGCATCGAGGCGGTGCCCGGCGCGGCCCTGGTGGAGCGCGACCTCGACGCCTGCATCAGCGCCCTCAACGACTCCCTGCTCCCCGTCCGGGTGCGCGCCAACGCGACCTTCACGCTCGTCAACCTCGGCGTGGTGGAGGCCCAGCTCCACGGCGTCAGCCCCGACCACGTCCACCTCCACGAGCTGAGCGCCGCCGACACGCTGGTCGACGTCGTCGGCGTCTGCGCCGCGCTCGACCACCTCGGCGTCGACCACGTGCGCTTCGGCCCGCTGCCCGCGGGGCAGGGCACGGTGGAGACCGAGCACGGCGAGATCCCCCTTCCCGCACCGAGCACGCTGGCGATGCTGGCCACCGCCGGTGCCACGCTGCTGCCCGCGGTCGACGGCGTCGAGCACGTGACCCCGACGGCCGCAGCGCTGCTGACCACCCTCGGCACGCCGGGTGCACCGCCGCTGCGGCTGCGCAGCATCGGTCACGGCGCCGGCACCCGTGACGATCCGCGACGGCCCAACATCGCGCGCGTCTGGATCGGCGACGCCGTCGGCGCCGCGGACGACGCGCCGCTGGAGTTCGACGACGTCTGCACCGAGCTGCGCACCAACATCGACGACGCCTCGCCGGTCGTCGTCGCCGACGTGATGCAGCGCTGCCTCGCCGCCGGCGCCCTCGACGCCTGGGTCGTCCCCGCCACCATGAAGAAGGGACGTCCCGGCAGCGTGCTGCACGTCCTGGCTCCGCCGGGCAGCGACGTCGCCCTGGCGACACTGCTGCTGGAGACGGCGCCGACCCTCGGCGTGCGCCGCACCGAGACGCTGCGCATGGTGGCGCAGCGCGACGTCGTCGACTTCGAGTCGCCGCTCGGCATGGTCCGGGTGAAGCGCAAGCGCCTGCGCGACCGCGTCGTCGACGCGCGCCCCGAGCTGGACGACTGCCGCGCCGTGGCCGACCGCACCGGGATGCCCCTGCACCGGGTCATCGACACCATCACCGCCGCCGCCCGCGCCGCCTTCACGGAGGACCTGACATGAGCGCCACCATCATCGACGGCACCGCGGTGGCCGCGGCGGTGCGCGAGGAGGTCCGTCGCGACGCCGAGGCGATGGTCGCCGCCGGCATGCGCTCGCCGCGCCTCGACGTCGTCCTCTGCAACGACGACCCCGCCTCGGAGTCGTACGTGCGCAGCAAGGAGCGCATGGCGGGGCGCCTGGCGATGCGAGGCACGGTGCACACTCCGCCGCTGGACAGCACCACCGAGCAGATCGTCGCCCTGGTGCAGCAGCTCAACGCGGACGACGACGTCGACGCCATGCTGGTGCAGCTCCCCCTCGCCAGGCAGATCGACGCCGGCGCGGTCCTCAACACCATCGCCCCGGAGAAGGACGTCGACGGCCTGCATCCGTTCAACTTCGGGCTGCTCACCCAGGGGCGTCCCCATGTCGCGCCCTGCACACCCGCGGGGTGCATGGAGCTGCTCCGCCGCTACGACGTCCCCGTGCGCGGCGCCCGTGCCGTGGTGATCGGCCGCAGCAACCTCGTCGGGCGTCCGATCGCGGCGCTGCTCACCAACGCCGACGCCACGGTCACCGTCTGCCACTCGCGGACGCGCGACCTCCCCGCCGTCTGCCGCGAGGCGGACATCCTCGTCGCCGCGCTGGGCCGCCCCGGCTTCGTGGACGCCTCCCACGTCAAGCCGGGCGCCTGCGTCCTCGACGTCGGCATCAACCGCGTCGACGGTCGCATCGTCGGGGACGTCAACCGCGCGTCGGTCGAGCCCGTCGCCGGCTGGCTGACGCCGGTGCCCGGCGGCGTCGGGCCGATGACGGTGGCCATGCTGATGCGCAACACCGTCGACCTGGCCCGCGGCCGGCGGGCTCCGGAGTTCGTGCCGACCTCGGCCTGAACCCTCGCAGGCGCCGCGGCCTGGCGCCACTCTTGGCGTTTCGCCCATAGCCGTGGGCGTGACGCGCATGCGAGAGTCCGCGGGCTGTGCCGCTGCGCCGAGCCGCCGTCGTGCCGTGCCTGCTGCTCGCCGCCTGCGGCGGCGGCACCGCCGCGGGCGGAGGCTCCTCCTCGCAGGCGAGCGGCTCCATCACGCTGTTCGCCGCGGCCAGTCTGGCCAAGGTGATGCCCGAGGAGATCAGCAGCTTCGAGAAGGCGCATCCGGGAATCTCGGTCGCCGGTGACTACGAGGGCACCCAGTCACTGCTCACCAAGCTGGAGGCCGACGGCACCCTCGCCGACGTCTTCGTCTCCGCCGACAGCGCCCACATGGCGACGGCGCGGAGCCGGTCGCTGGTCGCCACGCCGCACGAGCTGGCCACCAACAGGCTGGTCATCGCCGTCCCGCCGGGCAACCCCGGGCACATCGCCGGCCTGGCCGATCTCGCGCGCGGCGGCGTCAGGCTCTCCATCGCCGACAGGTCGGTGCCGGCAGGGAGCTACGCCGAGCAGGCCTTCGCCGTCGCCGAGTCGAACCACGACGTGCCCGCGGGCTTCGCAAGGGCGGCCCTGGCCAACGTGGCCACCCGGCCGACCGACGTCGAGACCGTCGTCGCCGACGTCGCCGCGGGTGTCGTCGACGCCGGCATCGTCTACGCCACCGACGCCAGGGCGGACTCGCGCATCACCGCCATCCCCATCGCCCAGCGCGACCAGCCGCCCACCCAGTACCTGGTCGCCGCCACCAGCCAGTCCCGCCAGGCGGAGGCCGCAGCCCTCTTCGTCACGTTCCTCCTCTCGGCGCAGGGGCAGTCGATCCTTGCCGCAGCCGGCTTCGGCGGTCCCGCGCCGACCGCCCAGCCGCTTGGAGGCGCGCCGGCGACACCGTCGCCATGAGCGCCGCAGGCCCCGGCGCGCGCGCCCTCCTCCCGCGCCTCACCCCCGTGCGCCTCGCCGTCGCACTCGCCTGCGCCGTCGCGGCGGCCTTCGTCGCCATCCCGCTCATCGTCCTGGTGACGCACACCTCACCCGGGGCGCTGCGCGCCGCCGTCACCGACCCCGTCGTCCTCGACGCGCTGCGGGTCAGCCTGGTCACCACGGCCGTCAGCGTGGCCGTCGTCGTGCTCGTCGGCACGCCGCTGGCCACCGCCCTGGCGCGCGGGCGCTTCCCCGGGCGCGCCGTGCTCGACGCGCTGGTCGGCCTGCCGCTGGTGCTCCCCCCGGTGGTGGCGGGCCTTGCCCTGCTGCTCGCGTTCAGTCCCGGCGGCCCGCTCGGACAGGCGCTGCGGCCCCTCGGCGCCCACGTCCCCCTCACCGAGTCGGCGGTGGTCCTCGCCCAGTGCTTCGTCGCCGGGCCCTTCTACGTGTACGCCGTGGCCGCCGGGCTGAGCGGCGTCGACCGCAGCGTCGAGGAGGTGGCCAGCACCCTGCGAGCGGGGCCCTGGCACGTCTTCCGCACCGTGACCCTGCCGTTGATCCGCCCGGCCGTCGTCTACGGCGTGGTGCTGAGCGGCGCGCGTGCCCTCGGCGAGTTCGGCGCCACCATCACCGTGGCCGGCAACCTGCAGGGCCGCACCCAGACCATGCCCACCGCCATCTACGTCGCCTTCGAGCGCGACCCGGATGGCGCCGTCGCGCTCGCGGTCATACTTGCCGTCGTGAGCTTCGCCCTGCTGCTCGGCGTCCGCGGGCTGCGCCTGGCCCGCGCCACGGGATGACCCGGTGGGCCTCGCCGCCAGCCTCGCCGCGCACGCGGGCACGCTGCAGCTCGACGCCGCGCTGAGCGCCGAGCCGGGCCGGCCCGTCGCCCTGATCGGCGCCAACGCCGCCGGCAAGACCACCCTGCTGCGCTGCCTGGCAGGCCTGCACACGCCCGACCGCGGCCGCATCGACGTCGACGGCGAGGTCTGGTTCGACAGCGAGCGGCGCATCGACCGCCCCGCCCACCGCCGTGCCGTCGGCGTCGTCCCCCAGCAGGGCGTGCTCTTCCCCCATCTCGACGTCGAGCAGAACGTCGCCTACGGGCTGCGCGCGGCCCGCCTGCCCCGGGCCGAGCAGCACCGGCGGACCGGCGACGCCCTGGAGCGCTACGGGCTGGTCCCCCTCGCCGGGCGGCGCACCGAGGCGCTGAGTGGCGGCGAGCGGCAGCGCGTCGCCCTGGCCAGGGCCACCGTCCTCGACCCCACCCTCCTGCTCCTCGACGAACCGCTCTCCGCCCTCGATGCCGCCTCGCGCGCCACCGTGCGCGGCAGCCTGCGCGACCTGCTGCGCGAGCGCAGCGCCTGCACCGTGCTGGTGACCCACGACGCCCGCGACGCCCTGGAGCTGGCCGCCCACGCCGTGGTGCTGGAGGACGGGCACGTGGTCCAGGAGGGCGCCCCCGCCGAGCTGGCCCAGCGCCCGCGCTCCGCGCCGGTGGCTGCGCTGATGGGCCAGAACTGGCTGCCCGGCACCGCCTCCGATCGCGACGGCGAGGTCTGGACGGTCCGCACCGGCGCCCTGGAGCTGCGGGCCGTCGCCGACCCCCAGGAGCCGCCGAGCCTGGGCCGGCCGGCCTACGTGCTGGTCGACCCGCGCGACGTCACCCTGCACCGCGAGCACCCCGAGGGCAGCGCCCAGAACGTCGCCCAGGCGCGCGTCGCCGGTGTGGTCGACGTCGGCGGCCCGCTGCGGGTGACGCTCGACTCCGACCCCGCTCTGGTGGTGGAGATCACCGCCCGCGCCGCGGCCCAGCTCGGCATCTCGACGGGAGCTCCGGTGTGGGCCAGCTTCAAGGCCACCGCCGCCCGGGTCTTCGCGTGAGCGGCGACGCGCAGCGCTGGCTCGAGTGGCTGGACGCCGGCCTGGCCCGCAGCCCGGGCGCCGAGGAGATGGTCCGCGCCGTGCTCGGCTCGCTGCTCGACTACGACGCCCGCCACCACGGCGACCTGGTCCGCACCGTCGAGGTGCTCGCCGGCTCCGGCTGGAGCGCCTCGCGGGCCGCCCGCCGGCTCTTCCTCCTGCGCAACTCCGTGCTCTATCGTCGCGCTCGCATCGAGGAGATCAGTGGGCGCAGCCTCGACGATCCCGAGCAGCGGCTGCTGCTCGCCGTCGCGGTGCGCCTGCACCGCCGGGCCACCCGACACGAGGAACGCTGATGCAGACCAGTGCGCGCAACCGTCTTCCCGGTGTGGTCCGCGACGTGCGCATCGAGGGGCTGATGGCCCGGGTCGACATCCAGGTCGGCGACAACCACGTGGTCGCGCTGATCAGCGCCGAGGCGGCCACCGAGATGCACCTCCAGGTCGGCATGCGCGTCAGCGCGCTCGTCAAGGCCACCAGCGTGATGGTAGTTCGTGACGAGGATGGCCAGAACGCGGGCTGAGACGCGATGGCGCTGACCTACCGCGACTCCCTCGACTGGCTGATCGGCACCGGCAACCGCGGCATCAAGGCGGGCCTGGACCGCATCGCCGCGCTGCTCGACGCCCTCGGCCATCCCGAGCAGGGGCTGCGCGGCGTGCTCGTCGCCGGCACCAACGGCAAGGGCTCGGTCTGCGCCATGGTCGACGCGGTGGTGCGCCAGGCGGGGCTGTCCTCGGTGCTGCTGGTGAAGCCCCACCTCTGCTCCTACCGCGAGCGGGTGGTGATCGACGGCCAGCTGATCGCCGAGGCGACGTGGGCGGCCCTGGTGGAGCGGCTGCAGCCGGCGGTCGAGGCCGTCGAGCCCGTCGCGGGTGCGCCCACGCAGTTCGAGATCCTCACCGCGCTGGGCATCCTCGCCGCGGCCGAGCGCCGGCCGGACGTGGTGGTCTGCGAGGTGGGGCTGGGCGGGCGGCTCGACAGCACCAACGTCCTCGACCTCGGCGTCGCCGCCATCACCAACGTGGCCCTGGACCACATGCAGTATCTCGGCGACACCGTGCCCCAGATCGCCGCCGAGAAGGCGGGCATCCTCAAGCCGGGCAACGACGTGGTCACCGGCGCCGGCGGTGAGGCGCTGGAGGTGGTGCGGCGCCAGGCGCAGACGGTGGGCGTGCGCAGCCTGCGCGTGGTCGGCGAGGACATCCGCGCCGAGGGGCGCAGCCTGGGGCGCGGCGGCACCGAGGTCCGTGTCGAGGCGCCCGGGCTGCAGGCGACCCTGCAGCTTCCGCTCCCCGGCGTGTTCCAGGCCGCCAATGCCGGCGTCGCCTTGGGGATCGTGCTGGCGCTCCGCGAGAGGGGGGTCGCCATCCCCGACGAGGCCGTGCGCGACGGGATGGCGCGGGTCAGCTGGCCGGCGCGGCTGCAGTGGCTCCCGGGCACGCCCACCCTCCTCCTCGACGGCGGCCACAACCCCGCGGCGCTGCAGGCGATCATCCCCGCCGTCCGGGAGCTCACCGAGGGCCGCCCGCTGGCCATCCTCTTCGGCGCCATGGTCGACAAGGACGTCCCCGCCATGCTCGAGCTGCTTCGCCCGCTCGGGGCGCCGCCCGTCTTCACCCAGATGGGCACGCCGCGGGCCATGTCCGCGATCGAGCTGGCCCGGCAGTGGGGTCCGGGATCGCGGGCGATCAGCTCGCTTCCCGACGCCCTGCAGGCGGCGCGGCTGCTGGCGGGGCGCAACGGCGCGGTGCTCGTCTGCGGCTCGCTCTACCTCGCCGGGGACGTGCTCCGACTGCTGGGGCAGGCGCCCGACCCGGTCTGAGCTCGGTGCGGCCTACTGGCTGATGACGGTCAGCGCGGGAGTGCGAGGCACCGGCAGCGCGGGCGGGCCGGCGGCGAGCACCGTGGCCACCACCGCCTGGGTCGAGGGCTGGGGCAGCGAGCGGCCGAGCTGGCCGGGATCACCAAGGCTGGGCCGCCCGGGCGTGGTCACCGGCAGCGAGGGACCGGTCGAGGCCGACATCGGGGGAACCAGCTCTGCGGCGCTCGGCGCCAGGATGGCGACCATCAGCGTGGCGGGAGCGGAGGGGTCGCCGGCGTTGGCGTGGCTCCAGTCGCGCACCGCGTCGACCCGGGGCGTGGCCAGCGCGGTGGCGGGACCGCCCGCCGCGTCGACGGCGGCGCTCACGCCGGGCAGGGTCTCCGCGTGGACGATGGTCGGCGCGCTGCCGAAGCCGCCGAGCCCGCTGCCGGTGACCAGCACCACGGTGGCGCCGGCGCCCAGGGCGATCTCGCCCGCCAGCTGCTGTGAGCGTGAGCCGAGGCTGGCGACGCCGCGGCGCAGGTGCAGGGGCAGCCGGGCCAGGCCCAGGGCCAGCAGGGTGAGCCGGGCGGGGGCGCGGAAGGCGGTGTTGCGCAGCTCGTCCTCGGTCTGCCGGCAGGCGGCGCAGTCGACGAGGTGCGCCTGGACGTGGTCGCGGCGGTTGCGCGCCAGGGTGCCCTCGATCATCTCGGCGATCAGGGCGCCCATCTCCTGGCACTCGTCGCTGACGTCGCGGCGGGCCACCAGGGTCTGGATGAAGGCGGTGCGGAAGCGCTTGCGGGCCCGGCAGTACCACAGGCGGGCCACGGTCACCGGGATGTCGAGCGCCTCGCTGATCTCCTCGTAGGTGCGGTCCTCGAGGGCGCGCATGGTGAGCGTCTGGCGGTAGTGCTCGGGGAGGGTGGCGGTGACCCGGCGGACCAGGTCCTGCATCTGGTTGCGAACCAGCATCTCCTCGGGGTCGTCGGCGCCACCGGCGGGCGCCTCCAGCGCGCCGCCCTGGTCCTCCAGGGTCGACATGGGGATCTGGGCGACCCGCGAGCGGGTCAGCTCGTTGAGGCACTCGTTGCGGGCGATGCGCAGCAGCCAGGTCTGGAAGGCCTCGGGGGAGCGCAGGTCGCCCATGCGGGCGAAGGCCTTCATCAGCGCCGTCTGGGCCATGTCCTCGGCGCGGGCCGGGTCGGGGAAGAAGCGGCGAGCGAACCGCTGCAGCATGGGCCGCGTCGCCGCGACCAGGTCGGACACCGCCTGGGGATCACCGGCCTGGGCGCGCAGCACCAGGGTGTCGTCGATGCCCCCCAGGGTGGCGCTAGGCATGCGGCGCGCCCCGCCTGGATGAAAGCCGAATCCTCGTCACGGTTGTTCCCCTCCCGCTCGAAGGGCCTGTTCCCGGCAGGCTCCGCGGGGTGGTCGGGCTGCTCGCGGGCCGCACACGGAGGCGCGGCTCACCGACAGTGAAACGCGTGACGGCCGCCCGACCTTGCGGGTCCAGAGCCCCCTCCGGCCGGCTCCCGTGAGCTGCACAGTCGATCCCCTTCCACTCCACCCCAACCGCGCGAGGGGCGGTCACCGTCAATGGTGGCGCGTTCGTACCCTACGGCGCGACCTCACGCTCGCGCCGCCACTCGCCCGTGCGTTCTGGCACCATGCCAGGCCGATGGGGGATACACGGCCGACGAGCCTGCTGCGCCGCCTGGCGACCCTGCCGGCGGGACGCCGCGCCAAGTGGGCGGTGCTCGTGTTCTGGCTGCTGGTCGCCGGGGTTGCCGGTCCCGTGGGCGGGAAGCTCACCTCGGTGGTGAAGAACGACCAGGCGAGCTACCTGCCCAGCGACGCCGAATCGACCCGGGTCATCGACCTGGTCAAGACCTTCCCCAGCGGGCAGACCTTCCCCGCCGTGGTGCTCGCCGAGCGCAGCGCCGGGGTGACGGCGGCGGATCGCGCCGCGCTCGTCGCCATCGCCCAGCAGATCGACGCCACCGCGCCACACCTCGCCGCCAACGCGTCGGCGCCCATCGCCGCGCCCGACGGCCGGGCGCTGCTCGTCTCCGTGCCCCTGCACGGCGGCCTCGACGGCGACCAGGTCAAGGACTCGGTGACGGCGATGCGCCGGGCGACCACGGCGGCGCCGCCGGGGCTGGCCGTGTCGGTGGGCGGCATCGCCGCGCTCACCGCCGACGAGATCGACGCCTTCAAGGGCATCGACAGCACCCTGCTCTACGCCACGCTGGCCATCGTCGTCGTCATCCTGCTGGTCACCTACCGCAGCCCGGTGCTGTGGGTGGTCCCGCTGATCGCGGCGGCGATGTCGTACACGCTGTCCCAGGCGCTGGTGTACGAGCTGGCGGCGCACGCGGGGCTGGTGGTGAGCGGCGAGTCCCAGGGGATCCTCACCGTGCTGGTCTTCGGCGCGGGCACCGACTACGCGCTGCTGCTCATCGCCCGATACCGTGAGGAGCTCACCCGCCACGACGACCGCCACGACGCCATGCGCACCGCGCTGCGCCGGGTCTCGCCGGCGGTGCTCGCCTCGGCGTCGACGGTGGTGCTCGGCCTGCTCTGCCTCTTCGCCGCCACGCTGGCCTCCGACCGCGGCCTCGCCCCGGTGGGCGCCGCCGGCATCGTCTGCACCTTCGCCGCGCTGATGACCCTGCTGCCCGCTCTTCTGGCCATCTTCGGCCGGTTCCTGTTCTGGCCCTTCGTGCCCCACGCGGGACGCGGTCACGACCCGCTGCGCAGCGCCTGGGGGCGCGCCGGCGTGCGCATCGCCGGGCGGGCGCGGCTCACCTGGGTGGTGTCGACCGCGCTGCTCGTCGCGCTGGCGCTTGGCGTCCTCGACTTCCACGGTGGCCTGACCAACGACCAGGCCTTCCGCCAGGCGCCCGCCTCGGTGCTCGCCGACCGGGCCCTGGCGACGCACTTCCCGGCGGGGGTGAGCAGTCCGGTGGAGACCATCGGCAGCGCGGCGGCCGCCGCTCAGCTGGTCAGCGCGGCGCAGTCGACGCCGGGCATCGTCGCCGCGCGCGTCGCCGAGCAGGCGAACGGGCTGGTGCGCGTCGAGGCGACGCTCAGCGCGGTCAACGACTCCCAGGCCGCGTGGGACACCGTCGACGCCCTGCGCGCCCGAGTTCATGCCATTCCCGGCGCGAACGCGCTGGTCGGGGGCGAGTCGGCGATCACCCTCGACGTGGAGAACGCGGCGGTGCGCGACCGGCTCATCGTCATGCCGCTCATCCTCGCCGTGGTGCTCGCGGTGCTGGTGCTGCTGCTGCGTGCGGTGGTGGCGCCGCTGCTGCTCATCGCCTCGGTGGCGCTGTCGTTCCTGGCCGCGCTGGGCGGCGCCTCGCTGATCTTCGACCACCTGCTCGGCTTCGCCGGCGCCGACCAGACCCTGCCGCTGCTGGGCTTCGTCTTCCTGGTGGCGCTGGGGGTCGACTACAACATCTTCCTGATGAGCCGCGTCCGCGAGGAGACGCTGCGCCTCGGCACCCGCCGCGGCGTGCTGGTCGGCCTGGCCACCACGGGAGGCGTGATCACCTCCGCCGGGGTGGTGCTGGCGGCCACCTTCTCCGCGCTGGGGCTCCTGCCGCTGGTGTTCCTCACCGAGATCGGCGTCCTGGTCGCCTTCGGCGTCCTCCTCGACACCCTGTTGGTCCGTTCGGTCCTGGTGCCCGCGCTGGTCCTCGACCTCGACGCGCGCGTGTGGTGGCCCAGCCGCCTGTGGCGGCGCGGCACCCCGCCCCAGCCCCCGGTCGCGCCGGCCGCCGAGCCGGAGCCGCTGCTCCGCGACTGAGCCTGAGGCCTCCCGCACGGAGGCCGAATGCGATAGTGTCGCTGACATGTTTGGTGTTATGGGCGCGCGTGGAAGGGTGCGCTCCCCCGCCGCGGACCCCCTGCGCGCCGCCGCGCGTGAGGCCGATCCTCCCAAGGAGAAGCTGCTCAAGCCGTCTCCGGAGGGCCACGCCGCCTCGGGCACGCCGGCCGCGGGCCTGAGCTCCGTCGCCCTGGCGCGCCAGCGTGGCCTGCGCGGCGTCCTCCACATCCTCGGGCCCGGGCTGATCACCGGTGCCAGCGACGACGACCCCTCCGGCATCGCCACGTACTCCCAGGTCGGCGCCCAGCTCGGCTACGGCCTGCTCTGGACCGCGCTGTTCACCTTCCCGCTGATGACGGCGGTGCAGGAGATGTGCGCGCGCATCGCCCTGCAGACCGGCCAGGGGCTGGGCGTCAGCCTCCGCCGCCGGTTCCCCACCTGGCTGGTCGCGGCCGCGGTGGGGACGCTGGTCATCGCCAACACCATCAACGTCGGCGCCGACCTCGGGGCGGTGGCGGCCGGAGCCGGGCTGCTCTTCGGCCGCATCCCGGCGATGGTCTACGTCGTCCTCGCCGCGGCCGCGGTGCTCGGCTTCCAGCTCTTTTCGACCTATGCCCGCCTGGTGACGGTGTTCAAGTGGCTCACCCTCGCGCTCTTCGCCTACGTCGCCAGCCTGGTGCTGGCCCACCCCGATGCGCGCAGCATGCTGACCGGGGCCGTCGTCCCGCGCCTCCATCCCGACGCCACCTGGATCGCCGCCCTGGTGGCCATCCTGGGCACGACCATCTCGCCCTATCTCTTCTTCTGGCAGGCCTCGACCGAGGTCGACGAGCTGCGCGCCGCCGGACGCAAGCGCCGCCGCGTCAAGGACAGGGAGCTCCGCGCCGCCCGCGTCGACGTCACCGTGGGGATGCTCTTCAGCCAGGTGGTGATGTTCTGCATCATCGCCACCACCGCCGCGGTGCTGCACGCCCACGGCAGGACCGGGGTGGAGACGGCCCAGCAGGCGGCCAGCGCACTCCAGCCGGTGGCGGGACGCTTCGCGGGCATCCTCTTCGCCGTCGGGATCGTCGGCACGGGGCTGCTGGCCGTGCCGGTGCTGACCGCGTCGGCGGCCTACGCGGTCCGCGAGGTGGCCGGGTTCGGCGGCGGCCTGGGGCTGCGGCCGCGCTACCGCCCGACCTTCTACGGGATCATCTGCGCCGCCACGGTGGTCGGCGTCCTGCTCAACGCCCTCGGCTTCGACCCGATCCGGGCGCTCTTCCTCACCGCGGTGGCCAACGGTCTGGTGGCCCCGCCGCTCCTCGCCCTCATCACGGTCACCGCCGGGGACCGCCGCATCATGGGCGACCGGGTCAGCGGGCGCCTCAGCCGTGCCGGCGCCTGGACCGCCACCGTGGTGATGGCCGCGGCGGCGATCGCCCTGCTGCTGACCTCGATCCCCTGGTAGGCGGGGCTGGCGGGAGCGCGAGGGGAACGATCCCTCCGGGGACGCGGCGTGCACGCCCCCCAGCCGTTTTGAAGACGGTGGGGCCCACCTGGACCCATGCGCCCCCCCGCCCGCCGTGCGGTCAGGAGGCCGCCAGGACCGCCTCGACCTTCGACTTGAGCGCCGCCTTCGGCTGGTAGCCGACGATCCGCTGCTCGGGCTTGCCGCCGGTGAAGACCATCAGGGTGGGGATGCTCATGATGCCCAGCGAGCCCGGGGTCATCGGGTTGGCGTCGATGTCCATCTTGACGACCTTGATCCGGCCCTCGTACTCGGCGGCGAGCTCCTCGACGATGGGGGCGATCATCTTGCAGGGCGCGCACCAGGAGGCCCAGAAGTCGACGAGGACGGGGACGTCAGCGTCCAGCACCTCGGTCTTGAAGCTGGTGTCCGTGACGGCGGTTGCGTTGGCCATGGGGTTCTCCTGGGGCAGCGGGGGCTGCTGCCCATGCTACTGAATGGGGTCGAGCGCTCCGTGGGCGCTCAGTCGGCGGCGGCCGCCGCGGTGCTGCTGGAGGGCGAGCCGGTCGAGCTGTCCTTCGACGGCTTCGACGGGGACGGCGACGACGAGGTGGCGTCGCTCGACGAGCTCTTGCGCGAGTCCGTCTTGTAGAACCCGCCGCCCTTGAAGACGATGCCCGCCGGGAAGAACAGCCGCCTGCCCGCGCCGCCGCACTTGGGACAGTCGGCCTTGGCCTCGTCGCTCATCCGCTGCCAGACGTCGAACTCCTGGCCGCACTGCTCGCAGCGGTATCCATAGGTGGGCACTCGGGTGTGGTTCTCCTCAGCGATCTGGCGCCCCCGGTCTCTACCCGCGGGCGGCGGCGCTCAAACCCCGCTAGTTGTCCCAGGGGGCGCCGACCCGGACGCGGGTGCGCCCGTCGAGCTTGCGCGACGGGACGTCGCCCTGGGCGATGCGCTTGGCCAGCTGGGTCGTCGGGTTGGGCGTCCGGGCGCGCCGCCGCTCGTCGCGCAGGAAGCGGCGCACCGCCACGCCGACCAGCTCGCTGCGGCTCAGCGGCGAGGCCTGGGTGTGGGCGTTGAGCGCGTCCAGCACGTCGTCGTCGATGTAGACGGAGATGCGGCGTCCCATGGTCTGCACCGAATGGTAAGCCACGCCCTGCGCATCCCGGCTCATCCGCCCCGGGTCGCCGTCAGCAGTGTCGCCGCATGGGGCATCTCGAACCCGCCGCCGTGCCCGTCGATGGTGGCGCCGACCTCGGCGAGCAGCCGCTCGCGCAGGTCCGGGGGCAGGGCGATGTGGTCGCTGTGGCTGCGCACCTGGTCGAGCCACAGGTCGCGCGTGTAGCGGCGCGTCCAGGTGAACTCGGCGACGTCGACCGCGGTGAAGCCGGCACCGCGCAGCTCGGCGGCGACCAGCGCGTGGTTGGCGGCGAGGTCGTCGCCGCGGGCGGCGCCGTAGCTGGTGTTGGCCAGCACGTCAGCGGGCAGGGTGCGTGCGTAGACCTCGACCAGCGCTTCGTGGAGATCGTCGGGGTGCTGGCCGCTGCTCCAGAAGATGCAGAGGCGTCCGTCGCCGTCGAGCAGGCCGGCGCAGCGGGCGGCCGAGGCGGTGCGGTCCAGCCAGTGCCACGCCTGGCCGCAGGTGATGCGGTCGAACCGGCGGCCCGCGTCGTCCCAGGTCTCGAAGCGGGCCACCTCGACCGGGATGCCGTGGCGCCGGGCGATCGCGGCCATGTTGGGGCTCAGGTCGACGCCGAGCACCTCGGCGCCGCGCCTTGCCATCGCCCGGGCGGCGATGCCGGTGCCGCAGGCGACGTCGAGGACGCGCAGGCCCTGCGGCGCCGGGCCGAGGACGGCGTCGACGAGCTCCTCGGGGTAGCCGGGCCTGGTGCGGTCGTAGCGCTCGGCCTCGCCGTCGAAGAGCAGGGCGCGGCTGCGGTCGAGGTCGTCCATCGGGCTACAGCGGGGAGAGGACGAGGCCCGTCGGCACCTTGGGGTAGAAGTACGTCGACTTCTGCGGCATCACCTCGCGCGCGTCGGACACCGCGATGATCTCCGCGGTGGTGCTGGCGTTGGTGGTGAAGGCGAGGCTGGCGTCGCCGCTGCGGACGGCGCGCTCGGCCTCGGCGACGTCGCGCGTGTAGACGAGCGCGCCGCCGGCGATGGCGTCGGCGCTGATCCCGAGGCCGCGGCCGAGGACCCGCTCGGCGAGGACGGTGACGTCGAGCGACTCGCGGGGCGACGCGGTGCGCTCGCGCGGAGCGGTGAGCAGGGCGGCTCCGTCGGGCGCGAGGACCCCGAAGGCGTGGTGCGTGCGGCGTGCCTGGTGGGCGTCGTCCGTGGCGGTGGCCAGGTCCGCTCGGCGGCCGGTGACGAAGCCGTCGGCGCCCAGCCGCGCGGCGAGGTCGGCCACGCTGCGGGGCAGGCCCTCGACCGGCTTGACCAGGCGGTGGGTCGGCCAGATGTCGAGGACGGGGTCGTCGGCGGCGCTGGCGTAGATCAGCGTCATGGCGAAGTCGGCATCCTCGGGCGCGTCCGGCTCCGCCGCGCGGCGCTCCTCGGCGTAGGCGGCCGCGGTTTCGAAGCGGTGGTGGCCGTCGGCGATGTACAGCGTGGCGGGCGCCATCGCCTCGCCGATCTGCGCGAGGTGGCGCGCGCCGTCCACCACCCAGAGGCGCAGCTGCTCCGCGCCGAGCTCACCCGCGGTCTCGCCCTCCATGTCGGGCGCCCGTCCGGTGGCGGCGGCGAGCGCCTCCGCGACACCGGGCGCGCGGTCCCACATCACCCAGACGGCGCTGGTCTGCATCCGCGTGGCGCGCATCAGCGAGAGGCGGTCCTGCTTGGGGCCCCGCAGGGTGCGCTCGTGGGGCAGCACCTCGGAGTCCTCCCAGCGCCGCGCCGGGACGCGGCCGAGGATGCCGCGTCGCACGTGGCGCCGCCCGTCGGAGCCGAGGAACTCGTGGTCGGTGACATACAGCGCGGGCGCCTCGTCGCGCCGCAGGACGCCCAGCGTGAGCCAGGAGTCGAGGTGGCCGCGGGCGCGCGTGTATCGGTCGTCCCTGTCCGCAACGTCACCGGGCAGGTCGGCGCCATAGTCGATGCGGACGATGTTGCGCAGGTCGCGGGAGTAGAGCTCCTGCTGCTGCGTCTCGCTGATGACGTCGTAGGGCGGGGCCAGCACGCCGCCGAGGTCGACCACCGAGGGGTCGTAGCGGACGCCTCGCAATGGTTGGAGACGGGCCATGCGCTAGAGGCGGACCTGCCGGAGCGTCTCGAGGCCGGCGCCGACGCGGATCTCCTCCAGCAGCGCGTCGCTGGCCGGCTCGTCGATCTGCATCAGCATCACCGCGCGGCCGCGCTTCTCGTTGCGTCCCAGCTCCAGGCCCGCGATGTTGATGTCGTTCTTGGCCAGAAGCGAGGCGACGGCGGCGACGACGCCGGGATGGTCGTGGTGGGAGTCGACGAGGTAGATGCCGTTCGGCCGCATGTCGACGCGCAGGTCGTCGATGCGGGTGATGCGCGGCTCGCCGCCGAGCAGCGTGCCGGTGACCGAGAGCGGCTCGGTGCCCTCGACGCGCAGGGACATGGCGGTGGTGTAGTCGATCGAGCGCGTCGACTTGCGCTCCTCGACGTCGATGCCGTGCTGCCGCGCCACCGTCTTGGCGTTGATGGGGTTGACCCGCGTCTCGGTGAACGGCGCCAGCAGTCCGCGCATCGCCTCGGCGGTGAGCACGATGGTCTGCTGGTCGGCCAGCTCGCCGGTGTAGGTGCAGACCACGCGGCGCAGTTGGGCGGGTCCCAACTGGGCTGCCAGCTGGCCCATCTTCCCGGCCAGGTCGAGGTACGGCGCCAGCTCGGCCATCTCCTCGGGGAGGATGACCGGCGCGTTGACCGCGTAGCGAGCGGCCCCGCCGCTGAGCACGGCGGCGATCTGGTCGGCGACGTCGAAGGCGACGTTGACCTGGGCCTCCACCGTCGAGGCGCCCAGGTGCGGGGTGAGCACCATGTTGGGCGCGGAGAGCAGCGGGTTCTCCGGCGGCGGCGGCTCCTTGGTGAAGACGTCGACGGCGGCTCCGGCGATGTGCCCGTCGGCGAGGGCGTCGGCGAGCGCCTGCTCGTCGATGATGCCGCCGCGGGCGACGTTCAGCACGCGCGCGCCCTTCTTCATCTGGCGCAGCCGCTGCGCGTTGATGACGCCGCGCGTCTGGTCGGTGAGCGGGACGTGCACCGAGAGCACGTCGGACTGGCGCACCAGCGCGTCGAGGTCGACCAGCTCGACCCCCGCCTGCTCGGCCCGCTCCGGCGTGACCAGTGGGTCGTGCGCGATGACGCGCATCTGCAGTCCCTGCCCGGCGATGCGGGCCACCTCGAAGCCGATCTTGCCGAGCCCCAGCAGCCCCAGGGTCTTCTCGCGCAGCTCGAAGCCCATGAACCTGCCCCGCTCCCACTTGCCGTCGTGCATCGAGGCGTCGGCGGCGGCGACGTTGCGCGCCAGCGCGCACATCATGGCGATGGCGTGCTCGGCGGCGGCGAGGGTGTTGCCGGTGGGCGCGTTGAGCACCAGCACGCCGTGGCGCGTGGCGGCGTCGAGGTCGATGTTGTCGACGCCGACGCCCGCGCGCCCGACCACGCGCAGCCGGTGCGCCGCCTCGAAGACGTCGGCGGTCACCTTGGTCTCGCTGCGCACCACCAGGGCGTCGTACTCGCCGATGCGGGCGATCAGCTCCTCCTTGGGCAGCCCGGTGGCGACGTCGACGTGCCCCGCGGTGCGCAGCCGGGCCACGCCGTCCTCGGCGATGGGGTCGGCGACGAGGATGCGCGCTGGGCCGGACTCGAGCGAGAGCTGGGTCGCGGGCGCCTGCTTCTGGTCGATCACCCGACGCCGGCGGGTTGCGGCACCGCCCCGCGGGCGGCGGCCTGCGCTGCGGCGACGGCGAGGCCGCTGCGACTCAGCAGCCCCTTGTCCTGCAGGCCCTGCTCGATGGTGGCGAGGATCGAGTACACGTCGCCCTCGTCGATGTAGCCGAGGTGGCCGACGCGGAAGATCTTGCCCTGCAGCTGTCCCTGTCCACCGGCGAGGACCAGGCCGTAGGTGGTGCGCAGATGGCCGAGGAGGCCCTTCAGCTCGTCGGCGGACGGCGTCGGCGCGTGCACGGCGGTGACGGTGTTGCTGCGGTAGCCGTCGGGCGCGAAGAGCTCGAGGCCGATGGCGGTGAGGCCCTGGCGGGTCATCTCGGCGACGCGCGCGTGGCGGGCCCACACGTTCTCCAGGCCCTCCTCGCGCATGATGGCGAGGCCCTCCTGCAGCGCGTACATGACGCTGACCGGCGGCGTGGTGTACGTCTGCTGCTTGTCCTGGAACTTCTTCTCGCGGGCGAAGTCGAAGTACCAGCGCGTGCACCTGGCCTCGTCGGCGGCGCGGTAGGCGTCGGCGCTGACGCTGATCATGGCCAGCCCTGGCGGGGCCATCCAGCCCTTCTGCGAGCCGGTGACGACGACGTCGAGCTCCCACTCGTCGACGGGCAGCGGCAGCGAGCCGACGCCGCTGACGCTGTCGACGGCGATGAGCAGGCCGCGCCGCTTCACCACCTCGGCGATCGCCTTGATGTCGTTGGTGACCGCCGTGCTGGTCTCGTTGTGGGTGACGAAGACCTTGCGGATGGCGGGGTTCTCGTCGAGGATGCGCTCCACGTCGGCGGGGTCGACCGGCTCCCCCCAGGGCATGGCCAGGCGGACGACGTCGGCGCCGAACCCCTGGGCGATGTCGGCCCAGCGCTCACCGAACGAGCCGATGGTGCAGAAGAGCGCCTTCTCGCCGGGGCTGAGCAGGTTGGTGGCCGCCGCCTCCAACCCGCCGGTGCCGCTGGCGGGGTAGAGAAGGATGTCGTTGTCGGTCTGCAGTGCCCACTTCAGGCCCTCGACGCAGTCGCTGAGCAGCGCCGCGAACTCAGGGCCGCGGTGGTTGATCATCGGCCGACTGCTCGACCGCACCACACGCTCGGGGAGTGGGGTCGGGCCGGGGACGCGAAGTTGCTGCTCGAAGGCCATGGCGCTCCTGTGCACGAGGCGATTGCGGGGTCCGTGCGACCGCGCAAGTCTACCAGCGCCCGGGTTGCGCCCTTCGGACGCGCGAGGCCTGCCTAGAACCAGAGCTCGTCGTAGACGGAGCGGCGGGTCGGGGCCGGACGCGCGGAGCGCTGCAGCACGAGGCGGCGGGAGGTGCTGCGCCGCCGCCGGTGCGCGGGGATGCTGCGCAGGAGCGGCGAGTCGGGGCGCCAGGAGGTGGCCAGGGTGAGCGCGTGGGTGCCGAGCTGGGGCGCGCCGCGCCGGCGCACGGTGGCGCGGCGCGGTGCGGGCCGGCCACGCCGCGAATTCGTCGCCTGCGCACAGGCGATCGCCCACGCCCAGCGCACGCCGCGCGCGACCCCGCGCCGCCAGCGCACCAGCGCCGCCAGCAATCCGAGGACGACCACCCAGCGCAGCAGCGTCGCCCCCGCACCGGCGCCGGCGGCGGCCCCGGCAGGGTGCGACGGGGTGGCCACCACCGGCCTCGTCGTGCGTCCGTGCGCCGCCTCCCACGCGGTGATCTGCTGCCTCAGGGTGAGGATCTGCGGGGCCTGTGCCTCGACGCCCGTCCTGATGGCGGCGGCGAGGGAGTCGCGGAAGTCGTTCTGCTGCAGCAGCCCCGCCTCACGCGGATTGGTCATGTACGCGCCTTCGACGGTCACCGCGGGCATGGTCGCGTGCACCCAGAGGTCGGGCTTCGACTGCACGCCGTCGTCGGCGATCTGCCAGCGCTGCAGCAGGCCGTCGCGCAGCGAGTCGCTCAGCGTCTGGGCGAACTGCAGGGAGTCGTCGTTGGGATAGAGGACCAGCGCGCCGCCGGTGGTGGCGTCGGTGAAGGAGTTGAAGTGGATGCTGACGAAGAGCTGCGCGCCGGCGTCGACGGCGGTCTGCATGCGCGGGCCGATGTCGACGTAGGTGTCGGTGCTGCGAGTCAGCACCACCTTGACGCGGTCGGCCTCGAGGAGGGTGGCGAGCCGCTTGGCGACGTCGAGGGTGACGTCCTTCTCCTGCAGCCCGTTGGCGGCGATGACGCCGGGGTCGAAGGGCTGGTCGGGGTTGCTGTTGTCGGCGCTCCCGCCGTGGCCGGGGTCGATGGCGACGACGTACGGCTGCGGCTCCTTGCTCGGCGCCGGCGCCGGGGTCTGGGCGTGCGCCGTCAGCGCGAAGGTGGCCGCGAGGATCGCGGCGACCGGGGCGCAGGCGAAGACGTGGAGTGGAGGTGTCGCCCGGTGGCGCATGGCGCTGCGGGCGAGTATAAGGCCGGGCGCACGGGTGTGCGGGAAGTCCGCCGCCCGTGCGCAGTTCTGGTGTGCCGCCGCGCGCGGGACCACAATGCCGGGCGGGAGCAACGCGACATGGCACTGCTGGCCGCGCCGGTGTCCGCGGATGCGGAGGAGCCCTGGCTGCGCGCCTGCGCGACGGCGGGGATGGACCTGCACCTGCTGCGCGCGTCCGCCGGCTCGCGCGCCGGCTTCGAGGCCGGGATGGAGGAGCTGCTGCGGGTCCTCGACGTCGCCGGGCGCCGGTGGGTGGCGCTGCTGTCGGGACCGGCGGAGTCGGTGGCGTACGGGCTCTCGGTGATCGGCGCGCCGCCGCAGGTGCCGGCGAGCGGGGAGGTCTCGCTGGCCGTCGGGCTCGGCGCCGTTGCGCCGGCGACGGCGGCCCTGGTCGACGGCTGCGACGGCGCGTCGCATCGCGTGGTGCTCCTCCAGTGCGACGCGGGCTCGGTCGACGAGGTGCGCTCGCTGGCGGCGGAGGGCTCGGCACCGGCGGCGTTGCGGCGGTGCCACCTCGTCCTGCTCCGGGACGCGCGCCAGGCATGGGCGGCCGTCGGCCTGCGGCGGGGTGAGGGATCGCTGCTGTGGCGCGTCGCCGTGCCGGCGCCGGCGTCCGCGCTTCCCGCGCCGGTGGCACCATCGCGACGGCGCCCGCCGGCTCTCCTGGAACGCGTCGCCGGCCGTCTCGCCGGCCACTCGCGAACCACGTCGCGCCTCGGCGCCGCGCTGGCCACGCTGCTCATCGCCGCCGTCGCCGCCGGCAGCGCGGGCTGGGTCATCACCCACCGCGCCTCGCCGTCCGGCGCCCACCTCGCAGCAGGCGCGGCGCACACCGCGCCCGGCGGCGCGCCGGCGGCGCGCGTCGCGCCCATGGCGGCGACCTGGGATCGCACGGCTCAGGTGATCCTCTTCGCCGGCGCGGAGAGCGGGCCCGGGCACGGCGATCCGCTCGGGGACACCTGGAGCGGTGCGCTGCAGCCGGGCGCCGCCTGGACACCCGTGGCCGGCGCGACGGGCGGGCCCTCGCCCCGGCTCGACGGCGCCGCCGCGTCCGATCCCGTCGCCGGCGACGTGCTCCTCTTCGGCGGCGAGGGTCCCGGCGACACGGCGCTCGGCGACACCTGGAGCTTCGCCGGCACCTGGACCGAGCTCAATCCGCAGCACGCCCCGCCCGCGGGCGTTGCCCTGGCTGCGACCGAGCCGGCCACCGGGCGGGTCATCCTCGTCACCGCGTGCTGCGCCCTCGGCCCCGTCCCCACCGCCGAGCGCATGCAGACCTGGCGCTGGACAGGAGCCGACTGGACCATGCTCGGGCCCGCCCCCGGCTGGGTCACCACCGCCGCGCTCGTCACCGACGGCTGGGACGGCACGGTGCTGATGCTCGCCTCCGACGGTGCGGGCGGCGCTCTCACCTTCGTGTGGGACGGGGCTGCCTGGTCGTCGCGGAGCGGAGGCGCGCAGCCGCCCGTCGCCGCGGGGACGCGCCCGCAGCTCACCTACGACCCGCGCTCGCACAGCGTCCTCGACGTCGTCGCCGGCGCCGACGGCGCCCACGTCACCTGGGCGTGGGACGGCAACGCCTGGACCACGCGCGAGGCGAGCGGCGGACCGCCGGTGGTGGGTCTGGTGCTGGGCGAGCCCGTCGACGGGCATGCCGTCCTCTACGGCGGCACCGACCAGGGCGACGAGCTCACCCAGCGCTGGTACTGGACCGGGTCGGGCTGGGCGGAGTCGATCCGCCCGCCCGCGGTCGCGGACCAGCCGTCGGCGTCCTTCGGGGAGGCGGTGGCCACCGAGCCTGGCACCGGCGGTTTGCTCCTCTTCGGCGGCGGTGAGACGCCCGACCAGACCTGGGTGTGGAGCGGCAGCGACTGGACCCAGGCGTTCTCCATCACCCCGAGCCCCGCGGCCCGCCTGGGCGCGTCGATGGCCTACGACCCCCTGACCCGGCAGGCGCTCCTGGTCGGCGGCCAGCTCGCCGGCGGAGCCCCGGCACGGGACATGTGGGTGTGGCAGGGCAGCTCGTGGCGCCGGCTGGTGCCCGGCCTCCTGCCGCCGCCGAGCCAGGGGGCGCCCATGGCCTGGGACCCGGTGCACGGCACGGCGCTGCTGGTCATCCCGGACGGGACCGGTGCGCTGCCGTCGGCGCAGACGTGGACCTGGGACGGCACCGGCTGGAGCCGGCACCTGCCGGCGGCCGAACCTCCGCTGCGTGCGGCGTCCAGCCTCGCCTACGACCCGACGACGGGCGGGATGCTGCTGGCGGTGCCGTGCTGTCCGGCATCGACAACCCAGCGCACCGAGACCTGGCTCTGGGACGGCGCCACCTGGCAGCGGCTGCAGACGCTGCATTCCCCGCCGCTCGACGCCGCCATCGCGACCGACCCCGTCCACGGGCGGGTCGTCCTGGTCGCGGCGTGCTGTCCTGGGCTCGACGCCGGCACCGTCGGGCCGCCGCAGACGTGGGTCTGGGACGGCGCCGACTGGACCCGCCCGGCGGAGGCGTCGCTGCCCGCGCTGCAGGACGTCGGCGCGGTGGCCACGGACGCCGCCGGGAGCGTTTTGCTGGTGGGACGCCTCGCCGGCGCCGGTCCGCACCACCCCTTGGACGGGCTGTGGCGCTGGACCGGCGTGGCCTGGCGGCGGTTGTTCTAGCGGACGTCCGCTGCGAAGGGCAGCAGGGCGATGTGGCGGGCGCGCTTGAGGGCGACGGTCAGCGCCCGCTGGTGGAGGGCGCAGGTGCCGGTCATGCGGCGGGGGAGGATCTTGCCGCGGTCGCTGAGGTACCGGCGCAGGCGGGAGACCTCCTTGTAGTCGATGTGGTTCACGTGCTCCAGGCAGAAGGAGCAGACCTTTCTGCGGCGGCGGTCGTAGTCAGCCATCGTTCGTCGTCCTAGAAGGGGATGTCGTCGGGATCGACGTCGCCGCCGCCCTCGAAGGGCGCGGCGCCGCCGCGGGGCTGGCCGCCGCCGGCGGGGCCTTCGGGCGCGAGCCCGCCCGAGCCGGCGCCGTCCTGGCGGCTGTCGAGGAACTGCACGTCCGAGGCGTTGACCTCGGTGCGGTAGCGCTTCTGGCCGGTGGCCTGGTCGTCCCAGGAGCGGGTCTGCAGGCGGCCCTCGACGTAGACGAGACGGCCCTTCTGCAGGTACTGCGCGCTCAGCTCGGCGAGCTTGCGGTTGCCCTGGTTCCAGACCACCACGTCGTGGTAGTCGGTGAACTCGCGCCGCTCGCCGGTCTGCTGGTCGGAGCCGTAGCGGTTGGTGGCCAGCGCCAGCTGGCAGACGGCGGTGCCGCTCGGGGTGTAGCGCAGCTCGGGATCCCGGGTGAGGCGGCCGATGAGCATCACGCGGTTGAGCGATCCGGCCATGGCTAGGCCTCCTCGTCGGCGTCGTCGACGCCGACGGCTGCGGGCTCGGCGTCCTCGTCGGCGGCGGGGACCTCCTCGTCCTCGGCGGCTTCGACGCCGGCGGCCTCGTCCTCGGCGGCCTCGGCGCCGGGCGCCTCGACCCGGTCGTCGCTCGGCGGAGCCGCAACGGCGCCGTCGCCGACCTCCACCTCCTCGCCCTCGCCGGTGTCGGCGCTGGGCTCCTCCTGGATGACCAGCAGGTGGCGGAAGACCGCGTCGTGGATGCGAAGCGCCCGCTCGATCTCGGCGACACGCCCGCCGTCGAGCTTCATCTCGACGATGACGTAGTGGCCGTCGCGGAGGTGCTTCACCTCGTAGGCGAGGCGGCGCTTGCCCCAGTTGGTCGTCTTGCGGATCTCACCGCCCTGCCCCTCGATGAGGGACCGCACCGAGTCGATGGCGGCCCGCAGGCCGTCCTCGTCGACGTCCGGGCGGACGATGTACATCAGCTCGTAGTCGCGCACCATGCGCGCACCTCCGTCTTTCCTGTGGACCTGTGGCGCCTCGCTCGGGCGGGGCGCAGGAAAGGTGCTCCGGGCGGGCGGAGCCGGGCGATGGTAGCAGGGTGTAGTGCTGGGGGCGTCCCCTCGTGAGTCGTCGGGGAGGGTTGCAGCGAACCCGCAACCGACTGGGCCGGTGTCCTTCGCGGACCCCGGCGGGAGCAAGGAAGGAATGGAGAACCTCAGCACCGACCTGCGGCCGGTGGTCGAATGGACGCCGCCCGCCACCCGCGAGGAGGCCGACCAGGCCATCCTCTCCCTGAGCAACGACATCGGCCTCATCCTCGCCCAGCTCGCCGAGGACCAGCCCTCCTGGTGCGGACGGACCGGTCGGTCGCCCGCGGACTACGCGGCCTGGCGCCGGCGGGCCCTGTTCGCCAAGGTCCACAAGGAGTCGCAGCTGCGCGAGTGCAAGCGGCTGCGCACCCAGCTCGGCAGTGGCGGTCCGGAGCACGACGGGCTGGTCGATCTGCTGGCGCGGTCGCGGGAGGCGGTGGAGGCGTGGCTCGACGCCGGCGCGACGTCGGGAAGCGCTGCGCTCGACGGTGCGCTGGCGCTGCTTGCCGAGCAGCTCGACCGCCTGCCGGTGATGCGCAGCTTCACTCTGCTCGGGTCGCGGGTGCCACGGCCGGCGCTGGTCGAGGAGTAGCCCGCAGAGAACCCGGCGTGCTCCGGCTCTTGACCGCCGCGAACAAACCGAGCGTAGCGAACAAGCTCATCCGCCGTAATTACCGGCGAGGCGCCGATCGAGGTGCTTCGCCGGAGCAACGCGCAGGCTGGGATTGCTAGCACGAGATCGGCCCATGGCTGCGCCCACACGAAGGGAGGAGTCAAGTGTAAGGGCGTCGGAGCAGCACGGTGCCTGCTGTACGAGCAGGCGGTCGAGAGGGTGGGTTCTCACCAGCACGGCGGCAGCGGAAGGAGCAGGGTCCGATGCTGCCGACGCGTGCCACCAAAGAAGGGAAGGAGCTCATGAATCGTTTCAAGCGTCTCGCATTGGTTGCAGCAGGTGTTGCAACGTGTCTCGCCATGGCCGTCCCCGCGTCCGCGCAGGGCGCCATCGCCGGCGCCGGGGCCGTGCAGGGCAACGTGAATCTGAATCCCGGCTTCGCCACAGGCTGCTTGCCGCTGTGCAATCAGGCGTGGACGTTCGCCGGCAGTGCGACGGGTGCATTCGTCGGAGCGGGAACTCCGAGCAGCGCCCTCGCCGGAGCCGCTGAAGGCACCTTCACCGCGGCCGCGTCAGGGTCGAGCATCGCCGAGAACGCCGCCGGCGGCGCCGGCAATCTCACCGCGAGCGGAAGTGGTGGACTCACCTGCATCGGTGCATGCTGGGACAGCAGCGGAAACCATTGCATCGGGATCTGCAACCTGTCGATGAGCATCACATGCACCGCGGGCGTGTACGTCCGGGTGGGCGTCTACGTCTACATCATCCTGCAGTGCACCGTCACGATCAACGGGTATTCGTACACGGTCGTGATCTACGTCGGCGGCCTGTTCATTCCGAACCAGACTCCGCCGTCGACGCTGACCAGCGCGACCTTCGCCGGAGCATTCAAGGCCGCCGGGGCGCTGCCGTAGCGACTCGACACATCACATAGCGCGGCTTAAGGCCGCATCCAGACCAACGAGGTCGGAGTGCGCGAAGGCTGCACTCCGACCTCCCTCCACGACGAGCAAGATGAGATCAACCCACCGCTGTCGCCCGGACGCTGCTGTCCGCTCTCTTTGTGTCGCACCCATTCTGGCGGCCGTCGCCATCGCAGCTGCGTTGAGCCAGGTCAATCTCCTCTCCGCCGAGGGGACGGGAGGGCTCAGGTCGCTTGGCACCATGGCGCCGGGCTCGGCGGCGTACGGCGGCGTGAACGGACAGCTCAGCTACGTCCTGACGGTTGATCCGGTGACGGACCTGGGGTTCGCCGTGGCGAGCGCAGGGAACGCGGCGCCGTCTGTGTTTCACGAGTACGACCTGCAGGCGTTGCGGCGGATCCGCGACTTCACGGGGCCGCAGGTATCTGTTGGCTACGGGCAGGGCAATGTCAGCAATCCAGCCGCGGGCGTCGCGCCGCTTGCTGCCGTCGACGAAGCACGACACCGGATCATCTTCGTGGAGCAGGAACCCATCACACCAACGCAGGGCAGCTGCTCCAGCCAAGCCGACCAGCTTGGCGTCCTCGACGAAACGACACTGACCTGGACTGAGCTTCCCCTCGGATGCCTGCCCTTTGGGGTCGTCCCCGGGACCGGCGCGAGTCTCACCGCCTCAGGCGATACCCCGGTCGTGGCGGCGCTCGACTACGACAACGCCCACCGAGCGCTGTACGTCATGCTCGCTGACAACAACGACTCCGGCCAGAGTGCCAATGGTGGGACAGAGGGGGAACGCGTTCGGCA
>DASRDZ010000029.1:0-5450 GCA_035652335.1 Candidatus Dormiibacterota bacterium | reverse complement strand
TAGAGGCCGAAGCGCGCCTCGACCAGCTCCGGCGTTGTCACCACCGCCGCTCCCTCGAGATACGAGGCGATGATGTGCGCCGTCTGCTGGGCGCGCTCCAGGGGGCTGGCGTAGATCTGCCGGACCGGCCGCCCGGCGAAGTGCTCGCCGAGCGCGTGCGCCTGGCGCACTCCCTTCTCGCTGAGCCGGTAGCCGGGGAGGTGGCCGTAGAGCACGCCCTCGGGGTTCTGGACGTCGCAATGGCGGACCAGGTGGAGGGTCGTGCGCACGGGTGCGGTGCCGGTCACGGAGGTCGATGCTAGCAAGGGCGAGGGGGTGCCCCGAGGCGGTGACAAGGACGTCTGGCATTCACTCCCAACCGCCGCCGGCGGTCCCATGCCATGATCCGCGGCGCTTTCAGCGCCAGGCAGCCATTGCGGGAGTGGACAGCACATGGGCATCGACGTCGACGAGCGGATGATGGGGCGCGTCCTCCACCTCCCGATCAGCTCCGTTCCCGGGGAGGGCATGGCGCTCCGGGCCGAGGTGGTGGGCGCGCTGCAGGAGCGGCGCAGCTCGCTGGTCGACGCGATGTCGGCGGCGGTGCGCCGCGCCGGCCTGGCCAGCCTTCTCGAGGTGGGCGACGTGGCCTTGGAGCGCCGGCTCGACGGGGCGGCGCGCGTCGCCCTGTCGGTCTGGACGCACAGCCGCCCGCTCGAAGGCGCGGAGCTGGAGGCGGTCCGGCGCCTCGGCCGTGCCGTGGGATGCACCGGCGCGCCGCTGTGGCGGCTGCTCAGTGCCGTGCAGCACGCCACGCGCGCCGGCTGGGAGCACGCGGTCGAGCAGGCGCTGGCCGTGGTCGAGGAGAGCTGCCGGCCCCGGCTGGCGGCCCGGCTCGTCGCGGAGCTGTCGCTGGAGACCATGGAGCTGGCCGGGCGCGTCCAGGCACAGCTCGCCGCCGGCTACGGCGAGGTGGTGCCGCCGAGGGGGCGGATGGAGCCGCAGGGTTCGACCCGAGGCTGACGCCTTGCCCGTTCCGGTACGCCGCTCCTAGCGTGGGCGCATGCCGGACAGCAAGACCACCTTCCCCCCGCAGCAGCAGCAGTACCCGGGCCGCACCGCCGATATGCAGCCCACGCCGCGCGACGAGATGGCCGACTACGAGGGCCGCGGCCTCCTCGACGGCCGCGCCGCCCTGGTCACCGGAGCCGACTCCGGCATCGGGCGGGCGGTGGCCGTCGCCTTCGCCAAGGAGGGCGCCGACGTCGCCATCGCCTACCTCGACGAGCACGACGACGCGCGCCACACCGCCGAGCTCGTCGAGCAGGCCGGGCGCCGCGCCGTGCTGATCCCCGGCGACCTCTCCCAGGAGGAGAACTGCGCCGCCGCGGTGCAGCGCGCCGTGGAGAAGCTGGAGAGGCTCGACATCCTGGTCAACAACGTCGCCTACCAGGAACCCAAGGCATCGCTGGAGGAGATCACCACCGAGCAGTGGGACCGCACCTTCCGCGTCAACATCTACAGCTACTTCTGGACCACGCGCGAAGCCCTGCGACACATGCACGACGGCGCAAGCGTCATCAACACCAGCTCGATCAACGGGCTGCGCGGCAACAAGCAGCTCATCGACTACGCGGCGACCAAGGGCGCCATCAACGCCTTCACGTACTCGATGGCGCAGGCGCTGGTCGACCGTCGCATCCGGGTCAACGCGGTGGCTCCTGGCCCGGTGTGGACGCCGCTCATCCCGTCGACGATGGGGGAGGAGAAGGTCGAGAAGTTCGGCAAGCAGGTGCCGATGCAGGAGCCGGCGCACCCCGACGACGTCGCGCCGTCCTACGTCTTCTTCGCGTCGGAGCGTCTCTCCGGGTATTACACGGGCGAGGTCCTCGCGCCGATCGGGGGCGAGACCCTGCCCGGTTGAGCAGTGGCCACCAGGGACGCCTGACGCCCGCCAACCGGGCGAGGCCGCCGCGGGTCAGTCCGGCGGCTCCTCCGCGGCGGCGTCGGCCACCTCGGCGCGCAGCTCCTGGGGCAGCTCGCGCGCCGCGCCGTTGCCCTCCTCCCCCTCGCGCGTCCCGCGCCTGCGCCCGGAGACGCTCATGGGCCGCGTCTGCCGCCGCGCCTGGGTGATCTTCATCACCTGGACGCGCTCCGCCGACGGGGAGCGGTGCGGCGGCCGCGCCGGTGCGACGTTGCCCGTGCCGAAGGCGTGGCGCGGCCCGGACCACAGCGCCGGCGGCGCGTCGACGCGATCGGCGATGGCGTGGGCGATCGCCTCGTAGGTGACCCGCCAGCCGCGGAAGTGGACCCACGCCTGGTCGGGCTCGCGATCCGACCGCCAGCCCACCCCGTCGAGGTGCTCCAGCGCGTCGTCGAACTCCTCGCGGGTCAGGGACACGGGGTCCTCCGGCGTGGGGTCGGGATTGAAGGGGATGCGCATCACCGTGGCGATCTCGCGCAGCGCCATGTAGCCCATGCGCATGAACGGCCGCGCCTGCGCCGGCGCGCTCAGCGGGTTGAGCGAGAGGTGCAGCGCCCCGGCGTCGAGGACGCTGAGCAGAGAGGTGATCCACGACCGCAGGGGGTGGGGTGAGCGGAAGAAGATGAGCACCTGGTACGTGGTGTGGGTCTCGGCCACGTCGGCCGCCCACTGCTCCCACTGGGTGTAGAGGTCGCCGAGGCTGGCGACGTTGTCGATCAGCTCGTGGCGGGCGAGGATCTCCGGGCCCCAGGAGGGCACCCCGCCGCGGCTCTCCAGCATCGTCACCAGCGTCTCGCGGCGGTTGAAGGCGGCGTAGAGGGTGGGCAGGTAGGCCATCTGCAGGGCCACCACCACGAGCCCGAAGGCGGCGGCGAAGAAGGTGAGCGCCGTCGGCGCCGCGCCCTGGGGCACGGCGAAGCCGAGGGTGAACATCGACGACCCCGCGGCGGTGAGCGCGGCCACGAGCGAGGTGGTGAAGGGCCACATCATCAGCGCGAAGCCGAGGTAGATCAGGGCCACCCAGGAGCCGATCAGGCCGAGCAGGACCACCGGGCCCTGCAGCGAGAGCAGGCGGTCGCGGTCCTCGTAGCGGGGGCGGCGCGCGGCGATCATGCGGAAGACGTCGCCGATGGCCGTGCTCACGACGGCGGTGAGCCGCGAGCGCAGCCCGCGCGGGACCACCAGGGTGGCGGTGACGCTGGCCACGGTGCCCAGCACCATGGCCGCCCCCGCGCAGAAGCCCAGCCAGCTCAGAGCGCCCACTCGTCTACGATGGCACCTCACCCCGGCGGGGCGCGCGTCAGGAGGCCCGGACCTGAGCGTCTTCCAGTACATCGCGGACAACTGGGACACCCTGGGTCCCCAGACGACGACCCACCTGGAGATCGTCGGCCTCAGCATGCTGGCCGCCGCCGTGGTGGGCCTGGCCCTCGGGGTCCTGGCCTCGCGCTGGGAGCGCTTCGCCGCGGCGAGCCTGGCGGTGACCAGCACCCTGCTGACCGTGCCCAGCTACGCCCTCTTCGGGCTGCTCACCATCTGGTTCGGCCTGGGCAGCCAGCCGGTGGTCGTCGGGCTCGCCCTGTACGCCCTGCTGCCGGTGCTGCGCAACACGCGCACCGGCATCCTCGCCGTCGACCCCTCGGTGGTCGAGGCGGCGCGCGGCATGGGCATGAGCCCCCTGCAGATCCTGGCTCGCGTCGAGCTGCCGCTCGCGGTGCCGGTGATCATCGCCGGGCTGCGCCAGGCTACGGTCATGGTGGTGGCCATCGCGACCGTCGGCGCCACGGTGGGCGCCAACGACCTCGGCCAGCCCATCCTCTCCGCCGTGGGACGCAGCAGCGGCACCCTGGAGCGGCTGCTCAGCGGCATGCTCCCCGTCGCCGCCATCGGCATCCTCGCCGACCTCGTCCTCGCCGGCCTGCAGCGCCTGCTCTCGCGCGGCCGCGTGGTGGTGGCGGCGACGTGATCGTCTTCGACCACGTCAGCAAGCGCTACGGCGACGGGCGGCCGGCGGTCGACGACCTCTCGCTGGAGATCGGCGACGGTGAGATCGTGGTCCTGGTCGGCCCGTCCGGCTGCGGCAAGACCACCTCGCTGAAGATGATCAACCGCCTCGTCGAGCCCACCTCGGGGACGATCACCATCGACGGGCGCGACAACCGCAGCGGCGACGTCAACGCGCTGCGGCGCTCGATCGGCTACGTCATCCAGCACGTCGGCCTCTTCCCGCACCTGTCGGTCGCCGACAACGTCGCCACCGTGCCCCGGCTGAGCGGCTGGGACAGGCAGCGCATCCGCGCGCGCGTCGAGGAGCTGCTCGACCTGGTCGCGCTGCCGGCGGCGCAGTACGCCCGCCGCCTGCCCGCGGAGCTCAGCGGAGGGGAGCGCCAGCGCGTCGGGGTGGCGCGGGCGCTGGCGGTCGACCCCCCGGTGCTGCTCATGGACGAGCCCTTCGGCGCCATCGACCCGATCGCCCGCGAGCGGCTCCAGGACGAGCTGCTGCGGCTGCAGACGGTGGTCCGCAAGACCATCGTCTTCGTCACCCACGACATCGAGGAGGCGATCAAGCTGGGCGACCGGGTGGCGCTGATGCAGACGGGCGGGGTGCTGGCGCAGTACGCCACGCCGGCCGAGCTGCTCGCCCATCCCGCCTCGGCCTTCGTCAGCGACTTCCTCGGCGAGGGGCGGATGGTCCGCCGGCTGGGCCTGATCGCCGTCTCGGCGGTCGACCTGGCGCCGCTGGACGGGGCGGCGCCACCGAGCGCGCGCGTCCCCGACACGGCCTCGCTGCGCGACGCGCTCGACGCCGTGCTGCGCAGCGACGACGGCCGGGTGGCCGTGCAGCGCGGCGCGGAGGTGGTCGGCGTCCTCGACGCGGAGCAGATCCGCCGGGCGGCCTCGCGGTGACCCGCATGCCGGCGTCGCGCGGGCGGGTCTGGTACCTGCCCATCGCGGTGGTGCTGGGCGTCGGGCTGTCGATCCTCGTCTTCCAGACGCTCAACGGGGGCACCACCGACGCCGAGGTGCTCAACCAGCCCTTCCTCACCGATCGGGTGCTCCGCCACCTGGAGCTGGTCTTCGTCTCCTTCGGCGTGGTGGCGGTGGTCGGTGTGCCGCTCGGGGTCGCCGTCGCCAAGTCGAGCCGGCCGCTGCGGGTTCTGGTCTTCACTGTCGCAAACCTGGGGCAGGCGCTGCCCAGCATCGGCGTGCTGGTACTGCTCTACAACGTGCTCGGCCTCGGTCTCTGGCCCTCGGTGATCGCCCTCGCCCTCTACGGGCTGCTGCCCGTGCTGCGCAACACCATGGTGGGCGTGCAGGGCGTCGACCCCGCCGCGGTCGAGGCGGCGCGGGGGATGGGGATGACCGCCTGGCAGTCGCTGTGGCAGGTCGAGCTGCCCCTGGCGGCACCGGTGATCTTCGCCGGCGTGCGCACCGCCCTGGTGCTGATCGTGGGCACCGCGACCCTGGCCAACTTCATCGGTGGCCA